>NZ_JBNCKJ010000006.1:0-412993 GCF_049841475.1 Micromonospora sp. DT15 | reverse complement strand
GAACGACAGGGACAGGAAGTCATACCGGGCCGAGCGACCGAGGGTCCCCGGCTGGGGACGATCAAAAAGGTAACGGGGGGGGGGGGGGGGAGGTTGCTGCTTCCGGGATGCCGCAGGCAGCAGTTTTCCTGAAGCTGCGCGGATCTTGACGGTCGAGCCGCCGAAGATCGTGCTCGATCCAGGAAGTAGTGGTTTCACCGACGCGGTGATGCCACTCGATCCTGGATCCAGCACGATCATGCGGAGGTGGGCGTCCGCCGGCGCGGTATGGTGGTGCCCTCTGTTGTCGGTGAGGGTCCGGGTGCACCGCGAAGCACCCCTCAACATGATTTCTTCTTTGTCCGGCGGAGTCGCCGGCGCGGCGTGAGCGCCGCCATCCGGGTCCGGCCGAGGCGTGAGTTACGTGCCGCCCGCCGTCCCCGGCCACACCGCTGTTGGGGTCACCTGATCGCCGCGCCGCTCTGGCCGCTGCACGGCGCGAACCTGGGCACCCTGTTGCGTACGTGCGACGCGGTCGGCGCCTGCCTCGCCGTGCCGCCGTTCCGTTGGGTGGACGAGGCCGTCGCCCGGGGCAACACGCTGCGCCAGCCGGGCTGCGTTCACCGGGTCGGCAGTCCGCTGCGCTGGCTGGCCGCCGAACGGGCCGCCGGTGCCCGGGTCCTCGGGGTGGAGTTGGCCGACGAGGCCGTCCGGCTCGGTGATCTGCCCGCCGCTCGGAGCCGTACCGTGGTGCTGTTGGGCCACGAGGCGACGGGCATCCCACCCGAGGCGCTCGACCAGCTGGACGCGGCGGTGGAGATTCCCATGGTCGGCCACGGCCACAGCCTGAACGTCGCGGTCGCCGGCTCCCTGGTCCTCTACAAACTAGCCGGCCTCCTCTAGGGCAGCCGCCAGTCGAGATGTGGCCGGGACGGACCGGGCTGCCCGATGCCAAGAACCGTGAGGTAGGTCCGGACAACCGGACCGGCGGCGTCCGGACCTACCTCGCGAGTCGCTGGTCGCTCGTGGCGGTCGGGCCACTCGCGATGCCTGTGCTGGGCGAGGTCAGCAGGTGCGGGAGTTGTAGGCGGCCCAGTAGGGGCCGCCGCCCTGAGGCGGGTAGAACCGGTAGTTTCCGTCGGGCGAACGCTGTAGGACGAACTGGTGCGAGCCGTACGGGCTCCGGGAACCCGTCGCCCCGCGGTACACCACGTACACCCATCCGTTCTGGCTGTCGTCCTGCACCAGCTTGTCGCCGGCCTTGGTCCAGCTGTTCCGGCCTGCGGAGCCATCCGCTGAGAGGCCCTTGTCGCGCTGGAAGTTCCTCGTCGCGGCATCGGTCTGGTCGCCGAAGACGCCGTCGATCCCGGACGAGGGCAGGTAGCCATTCGCCCAGAGGATCGTCTGCCACAGACAGGCGACGTTCGAGTTGCGGTGCGTGGTGACGTTTGTGACGCCTTCGTCATCGAAGTCGTCAGACACCGCGCCGGTGCCATGGACGTACGCCCTGCCCGTGTAGGAGCCGCTGGCTGCGGCCGGCGTGGCGATGGTGACGTTGACGCCGATGGCCAACGCCGCGCCGATGGCGGGTACCGCAGCTCTCTTGAGGACGCGGCGGATGGAGCGGTGCGACGACATGCATCTCCTTCGGTCGGGGATCATGGGGGGCAACCGACGCGCCAGCCGGCGGTGTCACGCCTGGCGCGACGAGGCGAGGCGCCTCGCGCCAGGCGTGGATGGATGGGGCGGTGAGGACGGTAGAACCGTCCTCACCGCTCCGGGGCCCCCCGTGGAGAAGGTACGGTGGGGCCGGTACACCCGCCGCACAACTAACGCATAGATCATTACTCGCCCGCGTTGTCCGGGTGTTGTGCGCATTGCGGTACATGGCTGTGCCCACATGTGAGGTGCCTGGTTGCGTTTCGAACTCCTTGGCCCGTTCCGGGTGTACCGCGACGACCGGTCGGTTCCACTGGGCTCGGTGAAGCAGCGTCTCCTGCTAGCGACCCTGCTGCTGCGCCCGAATGAGGTCGTCGGCGCCAACGAGTTGGCCGCGATGCTGTGGGGCGACGACGAGCCGGCGTCGGCGGCCGCGAATCTGCGCACCTATGTGCGCGGGTTGCGGCGGTCGCTGGGTGGTGGAGCGACCTGGGATGGGATAACCGCTGCGGCAGGCGGCTACCTGCTGCGGGTGGGCCCAGGCGAACGGGACCTGGACCTGTTCGACGCCGCGGCGGCGCGGGGCCGCGAGGCGCTCGCCGCATCCGATCCGGACCGGGCTGAGGGCGAACTCTCCGCCGCAATGCGCCTGTGGCGTGGTGTTCCGCTGTCTGACCTGCCGCTGCGCTCGGCGCTGGCTCGGCGGGTGGCGCAGTTGGAGGAGCGTCGGCTGCTCGTCGAGGAGGACTACGCCGAGGCGATGCTGGCCCGCGGCGCGTCGGCCGACGTCGTGCACCGGTTGCGCGGCCTGCTCGACCGGCATCCGTTGCGGCAGCGGGCGTGGGGCCAGCTGATGGTGGGCCTGTACCGCATCGGAGACGTAGCCGGCGCACTTGATGCTTTCCGGCAGGCCCGACAGAGGCTCGCGGAGGAGACCGGCCTCGATCCCGCGCCCGAGCTCGTCACGCTGTACGACGACATCCTGCATCACCGTCCGAGCCTGATGGCGCAACCGTCAACGGGGCCGGACCGGCCGGCGCCGGAGACGACAGGGGGGCCGCTCATTCAGCGCCCCGAGCAACTGCCGCGTGCGGTGCCGGAGTTCGTCGGACGCAGCGTCGAGTTGGCAGGCCTCGACGGGCTTCTGCACGGCAGGGCTGACGGGCCGACGAGCGTGGCCATCTCCGTGGTGTCCGGCATGGCCGGAGTCGGCAAGACGGCCCTGGCGTTGCACTGGGCGCACCGGGTTGCCGACCGCTTTCCGGACGGTCAGCTCTATGTGAACCTTCGCGGCTACGACGAAGCCGGCGTGGTGTCCCCGTCCGACGCCCTGTCCGGCTTCCTCGAAGCGCTCGGCGTACCGCACGCCCGGATACCCTCCGACATGGAGGCTCGGACTGGTCTCTACCGCAGCCTTTTGGCTTCGCGTCGGATGCTCCTGGTGCTGGACAACGCTCGCGACTCGGCCCAGGTGCACGCCCTGCTGCCCGGTGCGGGCAGCTGCATGGTTGTGGTCACCAGCCGTGATCGTCTCGGCGGCCTGATCGCCGCCGAGTGTGCCACTCCGCTGACACTGGACGTGCTCACGGCGGAGGAGTCGAGGAGCCTGCTCGCCAGACGTCTCGGGGTCAGCCGGCTCGTCTCCGAGTCGGTGGCGGTGGCCGACATCATCGAGGCCGCAGGCCGGCTTCCGCTCGCACTGTCGATAGTGGCGGCGCGTGTCGCGACCCATCCCACGTTCCCGCTCGGTGCGATCGCCGCCGAACTGCACTCGGCCGAGGCGAGGCTTGACGCGTTGGCCGACGGTGACGTCCGGCGCGTCTTCTCGTGGTCGTTCCTGGCCCTGGGGGCGGACGCGGCCCGGCTGTTCACCCTGCTGGGGCTGCATCCGGGCCCGGACCTGACCACGGCCGCGGCCTCGGCGCTCGCCGGTGTGTCGGCTGCTGCGGTCACGCCGATCCTGCGGGAACTGACCCGGCTCCATCTGCTGGCTGAGCACGTACCCGGCCGGTTCGCCTTCCATGATCTTCTGCGCGCCTATGCGGCCGAGCTTGCACAGTCGTCGGAGCGCGGCGACGAACACGTCGCGGCCCGACGGCGCCTGTACGACCACTACCTTCATGCCGCCTATCCGGCCGCCCGGCTGCTCCAGCCGCAGTGGCCCCCGATCGAGCCGGTGCCGCCACTGTCCGTACCCGCCAGGTCGCCGGTGACCGATCACGACGGCGCGCTCGCCTGGTTCACGGCGGAGCATCGGGTGCTGGTCCGGGTGGTCCGACAGGCCGCCGAGAACGGCTTCGAGACGTACGCCTGGCAGATCGCCTGGGCGCTTACCACCTTCGTGGCGCCGCGCGGTCTCTGGCAGGACCAGCTCGCCATCCAAGAGGTCGCGTTGGGTGCCGCGGAAAAGATCGACGACCTCAGCGGTCAGGCCGTCGCCAACCGGCTGGTCTCCCGCGCGCTGACCCGACTGGGCGACCGCACCACGGCCGAGTCCCGGCTCAAGCGTGCGCTCGAGCTGCACGAACGTCTCGGCGATCCGATCGGCCAGGCCCAGACGCTGCACAACTACTGCGAACTCTGCTATCTGGACGGCCGGCTCGACGAGGCGCTCGCACACGGTCGCGAGGCGCTGCGGCTCTACCGGCTGGTCGGCAATCACGCGGGCGAAGCCCGGACGCTCAACGCGATCGGTTGGCTGCTCGCCAGCACAGGCGATTACGTCCAGGCCATCGCCAGCTGCACCGAGGCCCTCGACCAGCAACGACGGACCGACGACCGCAATGGTCAGGCTGCGACGCTTGACAGCCTCGGCTTCGCTTACGACCGCCTGGGTGAACGCGACCGCGCGGCCAACTGCTACGAGCAGGCGATCGAACTCTTTCGCGACTCCGCGGACCGGTATCACGAGGCGGAGACCCTCATCCGGCTCGGGGACACCCGGGAAGGGATGGGCGACCGCGACGCGGCCTCTGCCGCTTGGCGGCTGGCCGCGCGGATCTACGAGGACGTGGGCGACCCCGCAGCCGAGGAAATCCGCAGCCGCCTTGAACGTCTGGTGCCGTCCTAGTCACCGTGGGGTCAGGCGACGTTGTGGGGGCGGAACTGGACGCTCACCCGGGGGCCCACCGGGCGGGTGGTCTTGGGGATGGCGTGTTCCCAGGTGCGTTGGCAGGAGCCACCCATGACGATCAGGTCGCCGTGGCCCACCGGGAAGCGCAGGCTCTCCCCGCCGCCGCGTGGGCGTAGGAGCAGCGGTCGGGGTGACCCGAAGGAGACGATCGCGACGATGGTGTCGGTGTGCGCCGAGCGACCGATGGTGTCGCCGTGCCAGGCCACGCTGTCGCGCCCGGACCGGTAGAGGCACAGGCCGGCGGTGACGAAGGGCTCGCCCAGCTCGGGCGCGTAGTGCTCGGTGAGTGCCGCCCGTGCGGAGGTGAGGACGCGGTGGGGGAGCTGCCTCGCCCCGTCGTACCAGCAGAGCAGGCGGGGCACGTCGACCTCGGCGTCATACATGGTGCGCCGCTCGGCACGCCAGGGCACCTCGGTGAGCAGGGTGTCGAGGACGGTGTCGGAGCCGCGCACCCAACCGGGGAGGTGGTCGACCCAGGCACCCCGGCTGAGCTGGTGCCGGCGGATCTGGCCGGGCAGTGGCCCCAGGGTCGGCCCGGCGTCGGCCAGGTCGAGCATCGACGGCTGGTAGGCGGCCTGCGTCATACGGCCACCCTAGCAGCACTTTCGTACACCCGTGCTAGTAGCGTCTGGCGTCGACGCGTACGGCGTCGAACACCGCGTCCACCACCCGCGCCCGGCCCTGGCCGTCGACAGCGGACCAGGCGCGCGCGGCGAGCGTCGCGCGCCGCTGCGGCGAGCTGAGCAGCCCGTGCAGAATCCGCGCCGCCGTCGCGCGGGCGGCTCGTCCGGCGACGCCGCTCGCGGTCAGTTCCGGCAGCTCGCCGAGGCCGGCGGCCAGGCCGTGACGAACCACCCGGGTGTACGACTCACGTTGGTTGTCGACCACGCAGACCAGTGCGCTGGGTGCGCCGAGGCAGCAGAGTTCCCAGGTGGACGTGCCGGCGGCGCTCACCACCAGGTCGGCTTCGGTGATCAGCGCCGGCAGCGAGGTGGTGGGCGGGACCGCTCGGATGGTCTGCCCCCGGCCGGGGGCGACATCGTCGACCTCCGCCTCGATCTCGGGTCGGCCGACGATGACCGTGAGGTCCATCGGGTGACCGGTGGCCGCCAGCACCCGGGTCAGGACCGGGGCTGCGCCGACCGCGTCGGTGCCGCCGAAGAAGGCCAGCACCCGGGGGCGGCTGACCGCCCTGGCGGGCGGGGCGACCGGCGGCCGGGCGCTGATCACGGTGTCCCGCAGCAGGGCGTACCCGCTCCCGGCGAGCAGCCGGCCGGGCAGTGCCGCGGTGGCCCCCAGCTCGGGCAGGTCCGCCCCGGTGGCCCCCGGCACGGGCAGTTCCGCCCCGGAACTCAAGCTGGGCAGCTCCGCTCCGAAGTTCTGGTCGAGGTAGAGGTCCGCGACCTGGCCCCGGCTGTCGCCGTCGATGATGGCGAGGGTGTGGACGCCGGCGGCGCGCACGGCGCCGGCGCCGGCCGGGTCCAGTTCGTACGAGTCGAGGACCAGCACGTCCAGGTGGTGTCGGCGGGCCGCCTCGACCAGGTCGGCCGCCGACTCCGGGCCGGGAAGTAGCGGGATGCCCCGCGCGGCCAGCTCCGCGGTTGCCCAGTCGAGCCGTTCGACGGTGCCGAACACTGTGACGTCGGCGCCCCGGGCGAGGAACTCCTCGGCGAGCGCCAGGCAGCGGACGAGGTGGCCGACGCCGCGCCGTGGCCCGGCGTCACAGCGCAACCCGACCCTCAGGGTGCTCAGGATTCCTCCAGGTGCTTCTGTCGTACGTCGGCGTTGATCGCGCGCAGCCGGGGCTGGCCGTCGAGCCAGTCGGCGAGCTTGGCCAGCGGCACGCTGACGTCACCGAAGTGGTCGATGATCGCGCTGACCAGCGTCCAGTCCTGCTCGGTGTCGAGGGTGAGCCGCAGCGCGGAGCGGTCCGGGGTGAGCGTCACCCCGAGCACCCGGAACAGCTCTGGATGGGTGTACGCGTACGAGGTGACGTGTACCCGGTGGTGGTCGGTGGCGAGCCGGCCCAGGGTGCGCAGCGTCTCCGCTCGGATGATCTCGACGTCGAGCCCTCGGGGCAGGGTCCGGGCGATGGACGTGCTGGCGTAGTCCAGCCCGGGGACCGCCCGGTACACCGATGCGACCAACGTGATGATCTCCGGGTCGAGCAGGGGGCAGTCGGCGGTGAACCGCATGACGGCGTCTCCCGGGTGCGCCGCGAGGGCGCCCACGAACCGGCCCAGCACGTCGTCGACCGGCCCGCGGTGGCACGGCACGTCGAGCCGCGCGCACTCGGCGGCCACCGCGTCGTCGACCGCGTCGGTGCTGGTGGCAACGACCAGGTCGGCCAGGACGCCGCTGTCCCGGGCGGCGCGTACGACCCGGCCCAGCACCGAGCGTCCGGCGAGTGGGCGGAGCACCTTGCCGGGCAGCCGGGACGAACCCATCCGAGCCTGCACGATGCCGACGATCCGCAGCCCCGCGTCGTCCGTGGAGGCCTCGGGCACCGGTACGCCGGTCACTGCTGCTCCTCCTGCTTGGGGGCGAGCACCGCGGTGGCCCGGCGTTTGGCGGCGCGGGCACCCCGTTTGGCCAGCCGGGCCGGGGTGATGGCGAGCCGGCCCACCCGGTAGCTGAGCGACCCGCTGAGCAGGCTGATCGTCGTCTCGGCCCGGCGCAGCGCCCGTTCCCGCGAGGTGAGCAGTTCCTCGGTCCACACGGTCAGCGCCGCCAACCGGGTGAGTTCCTCGCGCTGGCGCAGCCACGCCTCGCGTAGCTGCTGGTAGCTGTGCCCGCCGACCGGCGGGTCGGTCGGCGTGACGGCGTGCAGTTCGGTGGCGAGGCCGACAGTGCCGTCGGCGTCCAGCCCGTGCAGCGCGGCGGCGATGGCCGCCTCGGCCTCGATCGCCTCGCTGACTGTCGCGCGGTCGAGGTCGTGGCCGGCGAGTCCGCCGAGCACCACGGTCAGGCCCGCGACGTCGAGAGTGGACGACCATGGGTGGGCGTACCCGCCGGTGAGCAGGCCCGCGGCGAAGCGCCACAGCCCGCGGGCGAGCACCACGTCGGCGGGCAACGCGGCGGTGGCCCGCCAGCTGGGGTCGAGCACCGCGTACCGCTCGCCGTCGACCACCACGTTGTCGGTGCCGGCCAGCGCCGCCGCTCCGGCGATCCGGCTGTCGGCATCGGCCTGGCCGGCGAGCCAGCCCGCGTACCCGTGCAGCAGTGTGCGCAGGGTGGCCAGGTCGCGGCGCAGCGAGGCGTCGAGCAGCAGGGTACGCAGCAGCCGGCCGGACGGCACCGGTCCGGACAACGCGTCGGCGTCGCGGTAGGCGGCCTCACGGCTGGCGAACGGCGCGGCGGCCGGCGTCGTCGCGTCGGTGGCAGGGATGAGCCCCCAGCGCCAACCGGACGGGCCGTGCAGCACCTCCAGCACGCCGATGCCGGGGCGACCGGTCTGCACGAGAGCCACCGGCAGGTCCGCCTCGACGACCGGGGTGGCCGGGTCCGTGGGTTCGGCGGGCCGGTGGGCGAGGGTCAGCCAGCCCGGTGCGAGGTCGGCGGCACGCCCGGCGTGCAGGGCGTCCACCGCGAGCCGGGCCGGGTCCTGAAGCACTGTGGCGCTGGTGAAACCCCCGGCGCAGGCCCCGTGCAGCACCGCGTCGAACAGGCCGGAGCCCGCGTCCCGGTCGAGGTGGTCGGCGTCCAGCAGCGCCGTCGGGGTGCTGACATCGGGGTACGCGGCCCAGCACGCGGCCGGCCGCAGCCCCGCCGCGCCGAGCCGCTCGCGCAGTTGGTCCCGGTTGGCCGGGTGGGCGCGGTCCAGCACGCCGCCGATGGTCCAGGCGGAGTCGTCGCGGCGGGCGTACCAGGGGCTGGTGTCGACGAGCCGGTGCAGGCCCAGCGGGTTGTCCAGGCGCAGCAGCAACGCGCCGCCCGGCCGGACCGCGGCGACGAGTCGTGCCAGCACGGCGTCCCAGCCGAGGCGGGTGCCCTCCACCGACTCCACCGGGTCCAGCCCGGCAGCCGCGATCACCACGTCGTACGTCTCGTCGTCGGGTAGCCCGGCCGGGCCACCCACCACCACGCGGGCGGCCCGGTCCGCCAGCGCCACCGCGTCCGGGTGGCTGCGCAGCAGGCAGGTGACCTCGGCGTGGGTGAGCTGGTCGAGCAGCGCCGGGTCGTGTGGACCGGCCACCAGGACCCGGGCGCCGGGCGGCACCAGCCGTGCGGCCAGCGCGGCGAGCGGCCCACCGTTGGCCAACCGTTCCTGCGGCAGGTCCGACCAGGCCAGCATCTCGCCGCCCGGCAGGGTGATCCGGTCCGCGGGTGCCGTCTCAGTCGTCACTGTCTTCCTCTTCCTCCTGGAGGTTCGCCCAACCGAGCAGCTCGCGAAGCTCGGCGGGGGTGCAGCGGTGGTCGGTGCCCAGCTCGGCGCGGGCGATCTCGACGGCGGTGGGCAGGTCGACAGTGGTGCCGTGCAGCTGCGGCCACTGCCGTCGGATCCGAGCGGTGCCGCCGAAGGTGGGGTCCTCGTTGGACAGGATCATCGGGTCGCCGTAGACCGCCGGCTCGCATCCGGCCGCGATGCCGTAGAAGATCGCGCTGGTCAGCCGGTTGGATGCTACCCGGCGGTGACGGCGCAGTTCGGTGAGCTGTCGGTCGAGGAACTCCGGATCGGTGTCCTTCCACCAGTGTCCCCGGTAGCCGTGGCAGATCACCCGGAACCCGGCGCGCTCGTAGAGCCGGCGTACGTTGCGCATCCGGTACTCGTGCCAGTACAGGCAGACCGTGACCGGGCCGGGCTCGGTGTCCTGGATGAGGGCGATCAGTTTGCGGTGGTCGCCCTTGACGTGTTGACCCTCCCAGCCGTGGAACGGGTACCAGATCGTGCCCTCCCGCTCCTCGGCCGGTGGATCCTCGGGTCGCATCGCCAACAGGTAAGTGAACGGCGCGCCGATGACCACCACGTTGCGTCGCCCCACCGACCAGGCCCGGCGGCGGGTCTGCTCCGACCAGAGCAGGCTGGGGGTGCGTTCGGCGTACGGGTGGCCGGGGGCCAGGCCGTCACCGATGTTCCAGCCGTGCTGCACGTACCCGTTGATCCGGGGTGGGTGCCGGTCGCCGAGACCGGCGTAGCGGGCCAGCACGTGCGCGTGGCCGTAGAAGTGGTTGGCGTGGTGCATCAGGTTCCCATCAGACGGCGAGACGCACCGGGCCGCCGCGCACCGCGGCGGTCAGCGCGTCGATGACGCGGTCCTGGTCGGCGTCGCTGAGCCCCGGGTACAGCGGCAGCGACAGCTGCTGGGAGTAGAACGACTCGGCCACCGGGCAGGATCCGCGCCGGTAACCCAGGTCGGCGAAGGCCGGGTGCCAGTGCACCGGCATGTAGTTGACCTGGACGCCGATGCCGGCGGCGCGCATCCGGTCGTACACCTCGCGGCGACGTCCGTCGAGCACCCGGATCGGGTAGAGGTGCCAGGCCGGGTCGGCCCACGACCTGCGGCTTGGCAGCAGCACGCCGTCCAGGTCGGCCAGCGCCTCGTCGTAGCGGGCGACCAGGGCGCTGCGGCGGGCCGTGAACTCGCCGAGCCGACGTAGTTGGCTGCGGCCCAGGGCGCAGAGCACGTCCGGCAGCCGGTAGTTCAGCCCGAACTCGTGCACCTCCTGGTGCCAGCCGCCCTCGTCCGGGAACCGCAGGTCGTCGCGGTCGCGGACCACGCCGACGCCACGGAACCGGCGGGCCCGCTTCAGGATCTCCGGGTCCAGCGCCGCGACGGCGCCACCCTCGGCGGTGGTCAGGTTCTTCGTGGGAAAGAACGAGAACGTGGTGAGGTCGGCGAGCGAACCGACCGGCCGACCGTGGTACGTCCCGCCGATGGAGTGCGCCGCGTCGGCGAGCAGCAGCGCGTCGCTGCCCCCGATCGACGTGCGTAGCGCGTCGTAGTCGGCGGGGTGGCCGGCGTAGTCGACGGCGGCGACGACCTTCGTGTGCGAGGTGACCGCGGCGGCGGCCGCCGCCGGGTCGAGGCAGAACGTCTCGTCGTCGACGTCGGCGAACACGATCTTCGCGCCGAGGGCGACCGCGCTGCTGGCGGTCGCCACGAACGTCATCGGCGGGACGACCACCTCGTCGCCCGGCCCCACCCCGGCCGCCGCGTACGCCACGTGCAGCGCCGCGGTGCCGTTGGAGACGGCGGCGACACCGACTCCGCCGGTCCACCGGGCGAGGTCGGCCTCGAAGGCGTCGACCTGCGGACCGGTGGTGAGCCAGTCGCCGCGCAGCACGTCGGCGACGGCTGCGACGTCGTCCTCGCTGATCGACTGCCGGCCGTACGGGAGCATCCCCGTCATCCGTTGATGCCGAGCATGTCGCGCAACTGCTCGACGCTGAGCCACTCGTCGTTGGTGTCCGACTGGTAGGCGAAGCCGTCCGGCACCGGGTCGCAGTCGATCGGCGCCTGGTAGCCCCACGTGGCGATGGTCGGTTGGACGATGAACCGGCCGTCGGCGCGCAGCGTCCGCCGGCTGTCGTCGGGCGCGATCATCTCCTCGTGCAGCTTCTCGCCCGGCCGGATCCCGATCTCGTGGGTGGTGGCGTCCGGGGCCACGGCCTCGACCAGGTCGAGGATGCGCATGCTCGGGATGCGCGGTACGAACAGCTCGCCGCCCTGCATCTGGTCGAACGAGTCCATGACGAACTGCACGGCCTGGTCCAGAGTGATCCAGAAGCGGGTCATCCGCTTGTCGGTGATCGGCAGGCTCTTGCCCTCGGCGGCCAGCCGGCGGAACAGCGGGACCACCGAGCCGCGGCTGCCCACCACGTTGCCGTAGCGCACCACCGAGAACCGGGTGGGGTGCTGGGCGGCGTAGTGGTTGGCCGAGACGAACAGCTTGTCGCCGACCAGCTTCGTCGCGCCGTACAGGTTGATCGGGCTGGACGCCTTGTCGGTGGAGAGCGCGATGACCTTCTTGACGCCGGCCTCGATCGCCGCGTCGACGACGTGCTGCGAGCCGGTGATGTTGGTGGCGATGTACTCCGAGGGGTTGTACTCCGCGGTGTCCACCTGCTTCAGCGCGGCGGCGTGCACCACGTGGTCGACGCCGTGCATGGCCCGGGTGAGGCGGTGCCGGTCCCGGATGTCGCCGATGAACCAGCGCAGCCGCGGGTCGTCGCCGAGCTGCTGGCGCAGCTCGTACTGCTTGAGCTCGTCGCGGGAGAACACCACCACGCGGGCGGGGTCGGCCTCGTTGAGGATGTGCCGGAGGAACGTCCTGCCGAAGGAACCAGTTCCCCCGGTGATCAGAATGGACGATCCATTCAACTCACTCAATGTGGTGCTCCCGTGTTCGTGGATGAACGAGCGGCCCTGGGCCGGCCGACCGGGGTGACACGCTAGCCATGGCGGGTTAACTTCCCGGCGCTCGCGGGTGAACCACAACCTCTGCTCCCGTGAATGCCGAACACCGCGCAGGCGAACACTTCCGACCGCCCCGGATGTGGGCTGACCTGGCCGGATCGGGCCGTTACAGTGACCGCGCGAACGACCCGGCGGCCCGGCGCGCAGCCGGGGTCAGGCGTTCACCCGACATCCACACCGGCTCGGTGCGAGCGGGCCACCCCGAGCGTCTCCGACGCCGGGCGGTGGGCACGTCGAATCCGCGCGGGCCCGGTACGGCCGGCAATTCTGGAGGCGTTCATGGCACCCGGTAGTGACGTGATCGAACGGCCGGTGGTGGCGGGCGGGACGCCGAGCGGCCCGCCCGCCCGACGGTGGCTGGTGCCGCTGCTGCTGGTCGTCGGTTGGGTGCTCAGCGTGGCCTGGCGCATGTGGTGGTCCCGGCACATCGTGCTGCCCATCGCGCACACCGACGAGGACAGCTACCTGAACACCGCCCGCGCGTTGGCCGGCGGTCCGGGGGGCTTCAGCAGTGAGAACGGCCTGCTGCGCCGGGTCGGCTACCCGATGCTGATCTGGCCGGCGTTCCTCGGGGACCGGGACTTCACCGACAGCTACCGGCTCGTCCAGCTGATCAACGCGATGGTGAACTCGACGCTGCTGCCGCTGGCGTACCTCTTCGGTCGTCGTCTGTTTCAGCTGCGCCGCTCGTACGCGCTGCTCGGCGCGGTCGCGGCGGCGACCCTGCCGGCCGCCGCCTTCTACGCGGGCGTCGCCATGATCGACGCGGTGATGGCGCCGCTCGTGGTCGCCTGGCTGCTCGCCGTGCACCGCTGGATCACCCGGCCCGGCTCTTTCGCCGCCGCCACGGTGGGCCTGCTCGTCGGCGGGTTCCACCTGCTGCACTCCCGCGGCCTGGTAATCGTGGCCGTGCACGCCGGGCTGGTCCTGCTGCTGTTCGTCCGCCGCCGGATCAGCCCGCCCGTCGTGCTCGCGGCGCTGCTGCCGGTGCTCGCCATGGCGCTCGTCAACGAGGCCGCCATCCGCTACCTCGGCGGCAAGGTCTACCTGCTCGGCAGCACTCCCGGCGGCAGCACGCTCGACGCGATCGCCTCCGCCCAGGGCGTGGTCCGGGTGAGCGCCGCGGTCACCACCCAGCTCTGGTACCTCGTGGTGATCACGTTCGGACTGGCCGGGGTGGCCTGGGCCGGGGCAGTGCGCGAGCTGTGGCGTCCGCGGCACGGCGACGCGGCCCGCTGGACAATGGGCGTGGCACTGGTGGTGACCGTCGGGGTGGCCGGCGGCGCGTCGGTGATCCTGTCCGGCATCACCGGCAAGCCGCTGGACGCGATCTACGGCCGGTACGTGCAGATGCTCGCGCCGTTCTGGCTGCTGGTCGGCGTGGGGGTGCTGTTCACCGCCGGCTGGCGGGTGGTGCTGCGCCGGGTAACGGTCGCGGTGGCGTTGCTGGTTGGTGGCGGCGCGCTGATCGCGGCCCGACTCGCGTACGTGGCCAGCCAGGGCCACCAGCTGCGCTACGGCGGTTTCAGCGCGCCGGACCTGGTGGCGTTGACCGCTGGCTGGCGGGAGTTGCGACCGGTGGTCGGGTCGCTGATCGGCATCGCCGGCTGTGTGCTGCTCGTCGCCGCGGCCCGGGTGCCCCGCCTGCGGCTGCCGATCCTCGGCGCCCTCGTGGTGGTCAACCTCGTCACGATGCAGGTGATCGACCAACGGATCGTCCGACCGGCCGCCGAGAGCACCGCCCCGACGCCCCGGGTGGCCGACGTCGGCGTACGCCCCGGCGAGCGGGTGTGGGCCTCGACCGGCGTGCACTACGTCCTGCGGTTCAACCTCAGCCACCAGGTGACCTGGACCGACGTCCGGTGGTTCGGCGACAAGCAGCCGCCGGCAGCGGCGCAGGTCGTGTTCGCCCGCTGGGCACCCGGGCAGCCCGACGACTGGGACGGGGCGGCCTACGGCTTCGTGCGACTCGGCGGTAACCCGGCGCAGCACTGGGCCGCCTGGCGGCGCGTCTGACCCACCGCGCCCGGTGGACACCGCTATTCGTGAACGGCGGATGTCCACCGGGAGCACTGTCGGTTAATGGTTCCCGTCCATTTCGGAAAATGGTCCGCCCATCAGCGCTGGCGGCGGTCCGCCCGAGCGAGGGAAATCGGGACGACGGTAATTTCCCGGCCGTCGGACAGCTCCTGTCGCGGTGTGCCCTCGACGAATCGGAAACGTCGGTTCATCTGTCGTACGACGGTATTGTGGCCGAGCACCTCGCCGTCGAGTCGATCCAGGTGCAGCCCGTCGAAGGCGTACTCGACGGCCTCCCGCATGACCCCCAGCCAGGCCGGCAGCGTCTCGCCCCTGGCGTCCAGGCCGTCGGCGTCGAGATAGAAGCCCCACGCGCCGGTCCGCGGGCCGTCCAACCGCAGGTCGGAGAAGGTGACCACACCGCAGGGCCGGTCGTCGCGGACGTACACCAGCACCCGCCGGGACGGGTCGTCGCGGACCGCCGACCACCAGCGGGCGTGCTCGGGGGCGGTGATCTCGTGGCTGGTCTTGCTGACCTGTCGATTGGTTTCCTGATTACGCCAGGACAACATCAGATGAACGTCGTCCGCCGTCGCTTCGCGCAGCACGTGCGTCTCGCTTTCCTAGCCGTTCACGTCGTGTCCCGGCACCTTACCTGGGCCTACCGGGAAATCAGATATGCATTCGTTGGGTTGTAGACTGCGGCGCATGAACGAATTGAGTCGCGCGCAGATCCGCGACCTCATGGCTCAGGTGCTGAAGAATCAGGACAAGGAGCTGCCCGCTGACGACGCGGCGCAGTTGCGGGAGATCGGCTTCCGGTCGCTCGACTTCTCCGAGCTGGCCCTGCGGGTGGAGGACGAGACGGGGGAGGAGCTCAACTTCGACGCCCCCGGGCTGCGTCGCATCGCCACCGTCGGGGATGTCCTCGACTTCCTCGTCGAGCTTCAACACCAGTGACCGTCGCGACGTCGCGCCACCTGCCCCCCGCCAGCCCGGAGCCAGCCGGTGTCGACAACCGGCTCGTCGTCGGTGGCGCCACGCTGGCCTGGCGTTCGCTGCCGACGCCCACACTGCCCGACCCGGCGGCGGTGCTCGCCCGCTCGGCCGTGCACGCGCTCACCGCGGCGCGGCAGCACGCCGTGCACGGCACCGAGTTGCTGCTCAGCACCGCGAGTCGGGTCGACGCGGTGATGCGCACCGAGCTGCTGGAGGCCGGGTTCACCGTCGGCGTCCTCGACGACGACGGCGTGCACCCGAGCGCACCGGCCCGGCCGCGAGCCGCCGAGCCGGGCCGACTCTGGCTGCTGACCTCGGGCTCCACCGGGCGTCCGAAGCGGGTCGGGCACACCCTCGACACGCTGACCACAGTGCGGGCCGACCAGCCCGACCGGACCTGGCTCTGCCCGTACGCCCCGGGCACGTACGCCTGGTGGCAGGTCGTCACCCTGTCGCTGACCCAGCCCGGCCAGCACCTGGTGGTGGTCGAGCCCGACGAGTTGGACGACTGGCCCACCGTCGCGGCCACCCACGGGGTGGACGCGGCCTCCGGCACCCCGACCTTCTGGCGGCGCACCCTCTACCGCGACGCGGAGGCCCTCGCCCGGGTGCCGCTGCGCCAGATCACCCTCGGCGGGGAACCGGTGGACCAGGCGATCCTGGACCAGCTGCGGGAGGTCTTCCCTACGGCCCGGATCTCCTGGATCTACGCGTCCTCCGAGGTGGGGGCGTCCATTGTGGTGCACGACGGGCGGGCCGGGTTCCCGGTCGACTGGCTGGGCCGGAACACCCCGGGCCGGCCGACGCTCTCCGTCCACGACGACGAACTGGTGGTCACCTCCCCGTACCACGGGGCCGGTCTCGCCGGCCCGATCCGCACCGGGGACCGGGTGCAGGTGCTCGACGGCCGGGTGCTGATCACCGGCCGACTCGACTCCGACGAGATCAACGTCGGTGGTAGCAAGGTCTCCGCCGGTGTGGTCCGCGGTGTGCTCGCCGGTCATCCGGCGGTGGCCTGGGCCCGGGTGACCGGCCGCCGCGCCCCGGTGCTCGGGCGGATGGTGGTCGCCGAGGTGGTCCTCGGTCCGTCCTCCGTGGACACCGACGAGGCCGCGCTGGTCCGCTGGTGCGCCGACCGGCTCCCCGAGCACGCGGTGCCGCGCCGCATCCGCGTCCTGACCGACATTCCCGTCAAGGAGACCCTGAAGAGCGATGTCTGAGCCAGCCGACAACCAGCTCGTCCCGCCCAGCTCCGTGGTCCTCGTCTCCGGCGGTTCCCGTGGCCTGGGCCTGGCCATCGTCACCGACCTGCTCGACGCGGGCGTACGCGTGGCCGCGTTCGCCCGCACCATCACCCCGGAGTTGGAGAAGCTCGCCGCCGAGCACCCCGACCGGGTGCACGTGGGCTCGGTGGACGTCACCGACCTGCGCGCCGCGCAGAGCTTCGTCCGCGAGGTGGAGCAGCACCTCGGCCCGATCGACGGCATCGTCAACAACGCCGCCATGGGGCAGGACTCGCTGCACGCGCACACCGCCACCGACGACATCGCCCGGATCATCGAGACCAACCTGACGGCCCCGCTGCAGCTGACCCGACTGGTGATCCGCCGAATGCTCGCCAAGGGGTTGCGCGGGCGGATCGTCAACATCACCTCGATCTGCGGGCAGCGCGGTTTCCCGGGTCTCGTCGCGTACTCGGCCACCAAGGGCGGCATGGACGCCGCCACCCGCTCGCTCGCCCGCGAACTCGGCGGCCGGATGCTGGTCAACTCGGTCGCGCCCGGGTTCTTCGCCTCGGAGATGTCCGCCGTGCTCGGTCCGACCCAGCTCGACCAGATCGTGCGCCGCACCCCGACCGGTCACCTGACCGAGCCGGTGGAGGTCACCCCGGTCGTGCGGATGCTGCTCCGGGAGCACACCAACATCAACGGCCAGGTCATCGTGGTGGACGGTGCCGCCGCCATCTGACCTGCGGTCGGTTCCCCTGCCTGTGCAACCGGCGCGGCGGATCGACCGTACCGGGCCGGCCCAGTCGTCGGGGACGGGCGGCGGGGCCACGCCGCGTCCGGTGCCCGGGCTGCTCGCTGCCGCCGAGCAGCATCTGCGCATCGGTGCCCCCGCCGACCTGGCCGACGCGGTTACCCGTAGCCACCTCGACGACGGCCGTTGCGTCGGCTGGTACGGCCCGCAGACGCCCGGTTGGCGGGTGGCCATCGACGCGGAGCGCACCGACGCCCCGGTGCCGCCGGCGCTGGCCCGCCGGTTCGGCGCCGGTGACTTCTGGGCCCGGTGGACCCGCGCCGAGTGCTGCTGCAAGCTGGCCGACGTGCCGGTGGCGGCCTGGTGGCGGCGTCACGGCCTGGGTGCGCCGGCCGACGGCTCGGCGGTCTGGCGGACCCTCCGGCTGGCCGACCTGGTGGTCACCGTCGGCTTCGCCGCCAACAGCCGAGCTGCCGCCCCCAACGTCCCACCCCGCCAAACCCACCCCGCCCCCTAACACGCACCCCACCCCACCCCACCCCACCCCGCGCCCCACCCCACTCCGTCGATCATGGAGTTGTGGTGCCTCACAAAGCAGGCACCGGGGGTCTTAACGACCACCACAAGTCCATGATCGACGCGGGCAGGCCGGGCCGGGCCGGGCCGGGCCGCGTACGGGTGGGGGTGGGGTTGGGGGTTAGATCTGGTTCCAGCTCAGGGGGGTGCCGCGGGGGACGTCGGTGGTGAAGGTGCGGCCCAGGACCCGGTCGATCTCTACGGGTGCCAGCCCACCGGCCGGCCGGATCGAGCGGACGTTGTGTGCGGTCACCGGATCGCCGGCCCGGACGTCCTCGACCACGAAGAGCGACCGGCGGAACCGGAGCCCTTCCCGCTCCGCGGGGGTCGGTCCGATCGCGGTGCCACCCAGCGCCTCGAACGCGCGGCCGGACTCGGCGACCAGGGCCGCGAGCTCCGCGGGGTTCAGGGAGAAGTCCGAGTCCACACCGCCGTCTGCCCGGTCCAGCGTCACGTGCTTCTCGATGAAGCAGGCACCGAGCGCCACCGAGGCGACCGCCACTCCGATGCCGGGGGTGTGGTCGGAGAGCCCGACCGGCACGTCGAACGCGCCGGCCAGCACCGGCAACCGGCGCAGGTTGCTGTCGGCCGGCGGGGCCGGGTAGGACGCGGTGCAGGCCAGCAGGACGATGCCCGCCGCGCCGCCGGCCCGGGCGGTGCGCACGGCGGCGTCGATCTCGGCGACCGTCGCCATTCCGGTGGAAATCACCATCGGTTTGCCGGTGCTGGCCACCAGCCGGATCAGCGGCAGGTCGACAAGCTCCGACGAGGCGATCTTGTACGCGGGCGCGTCCAGCGACTCCAACAGCTCCACGGCGGTCGCGTCGAACGGCGACGAGAAGACGGTCAGGCCACGCTCGCGGGCCCGTTCGAAGATCGGGGCGTGCCACTCGTACGGGGTGTGCGCGCGTTCGTAGAGGCGGTACAGGTTCTCCCCGCCCCACAGCTCGTGCCCGCTGGAGATTCGAAAGGCCGGGGTGTCGACGTCGATGGTGATCGTGTCCGGCCGGTACGTCTGAAGCTTGAGCGCGTGCACCCCGCTCGCTGCCACCGCGTCGACGATGGCCAGCGCCCGGTTCAGATCGCCGTTGTGGTTGCCGGACATCTCGGCGACTACGAACGGTCGCTCCCCGGCACCGACCGCGTGCGGTCCGATCTTGATTGTCGCTGTCATTCCGACCTCTGCTCAGGTACGCCCGCACCGGGGTGCGGTGGTGCTGTCGTCGTCCACCCGGCGGGCGGACGACCTGGAAAATCAGGACGCCGGGAGCAACCCCGGCTCCCGGCGCGCTCAGCGGTGGGGGCGATCACGGCAGCCGGCCGCCGGCCAGCGCGTCGCGCCGCTCCGGCGCGAGCCCACCGTCGCGCGTCGACCCCGCGCTCGCCCCTCGCCCCGAATCCTCGTCGGCGGCGAGCGAACCACCCCCGGCGCCGCCCACCGGGCCGGATCGACGCAGGCGACCAGCGACCCGATGGGCCTGGCGCAGCGCCGAGTACGCCACCCAGTCACCCCGCCCGACGAGGCGGTGCTTGAGCCCGGTCACGCCCGGGGGCAGCGGGTAGCCGCCGGTGGGCAGGTAGCGACGGTAGTGCGCGGCGGCCCGGTGGAAGAAGCCGCGCCGCAGGTGTGGGTGCAGCCGGCCATCGTTGCCCACCACCACCAGGTAGTGGCTGATCATCAGCTCGAACAGCTCGGCCTGCAACCGCTCGTCCGGGTGCTTCCGGGCGACCCAGTCCATCAGTCGCTCGTACTGGGCGAAGGCGTCGAAGTGCCGGCCGCTGCGGGTGGAGGTGATCGCGCCCTGGCGGCCCTGGCGGTACAGGTAGCAGACCCGGTCCAGCACGGAGATCTTCTCGGCCCCGATCAGCAGGGGGTGGCTGAACGGGATGTCCTCGTACCAGCCGGGGAAGAACCGCAGCTCCAGCTCGTCCATGAAGTCCCGGCGGACCACCTTGTTCCAGGCGGTGTGCTGCACCCGCAGCAGTTGCGGCTGGTCGG
This sequence comes from Micromonospora sp. DT15, assembly GCF_049841475.1. Taxonomy (NCBI): domain Bacteria; kingdom Bacillati; phylum Actinomycetota; class Actinomycetes; order Micromonosporales; family Micromonosporaceae; genus Micromonospora; species Micromonospora sp. DT15. Next base: position 393,231 of record NZ_JBNCKJ010000006.1, on the reverse strand, counting down.
CCAACCGGGTCACGCCGGTGATCCCGCGCAGCAGCGGGCTGCTCGCGTCGATTTCCCGCCGGCCGTCCTCGTGCACCCGCAGGTGGTCGAGCATCAGCACGTCGGGCTGGTGCTGGCGCAGCCGGTCCAGCACCGCGGCGATCGTGCCCGGTGGCAACCAGTCGTCGCTGTCGACGAACCAGACGTACCGGCCGTCGGCCACGTCGAGCCCGGCGTTGCGGGCCAGCCCCAGACCCACGTTGCTGCTCAGGTGCACGACGCGCACGCCGTCGCGGCTGACCGCGTACGAGCGGAGCATGTCGCCGCAGCCGTCCGGGGAGGCGTCGTCGACGGCGATCAGCTCGACCGCGTCCGACTCGCTCGCCGGGATGTCGGCCCGGATCGACTCGAGGCACTGGTACAGGTACGCCTCGACGCCGTACACGGGCACGACGATGCTCAGCAGCGGTGCGTGCGTCGGCTCATTGACCACGTCCGCCACCTTCGACGACCCGGGTGGCCGGCCCCGGAACCTGACGTTGCCGCCGATGGTGGACTCTCTGAACTCCCGCCCAGCGGGAGGTTAACGCCGAACCGGTGGGCGGTTTCCAGCCCGGGGAGCGCGGGGTCATGGGGCGGGTGGGATGCGTCCGGTTCACCCGGGAGTGACCCGGTAGGGTGCCTCGGTGCGGCCCTGCCGGGTCGTCGTGGGCGTCGCCGTCGCGCCGTCCGACGCCGCGCCGAGGAGGCTACGACAGTGCTGGTGACCCTGCCGAGCGCCGGGATCCCGGCATGACGAGCGTCGCCGCGACGTCGGCCGCCCGGCCCGCACCGGCCCCGCCCCGGCTGCCCTCGCTGACCGGGCTGCGGTGGATCGCCGCTCTGCTGGTCTTCGGCTTCCACGCCGGCACCATGCGGATCATCGCCGAGCCGGACTACAAGGCCGTCATCGACGCGCTGTTCACCCTCGGTCTCTCCGGGGTGCAGTTCTTCTTCATCCTCAGCGGTTTCGTGCTGGTCTGGTCGGCCCGCGAGGGCGACTCGCGGCGTACGTTCTGGCGGCGACGGATCGCCAAGATCTACCCGAACCACCTGGTGCTGTTCGTGGCGACGCTGGTGGTCGCCTGGTGGTTCGCCGACCCGGTCCTGCCGGCGGCGGCGTTGGAGAACCTGCTGCTGTTGCAGGCGTGGGATCCCCGGCCGGGCTGGTTCTACAGCATCAACACCGTCAGCTGGTCGCTGTCCTGCGAGTTCTTCTTCTACCTCTGCCTGCCGCTGGCGCTGCCGCTGCTGCGCCGGGCCCGGCCGAAGCTGCTCTGGGCGCTGATCGTCGCGCTGCCGCTGCTGATCCTCGCGCTCTGGCCGGCACAGGAGTTGGTGCCGGAGGTGAGCCGTTGGTGGTTCACCCAGATCTTCCCGCCGGTGCGGTCGCTGGAGTTCTGGTTGGGCGCGGTGGCGGCCGAGTTGATGCGCCGAGGGCTCTGGCGCGGTCCCAAACTGACAGTGGCCAGCGGAATCTTCCTGGTCACCTGGGTGGTGGCCGCGCAGTGGATCCGCGCCGAGCTGTGGACCACGCTGCTCGCGGTCGCGTACCTGTTGGTGATCACCGCTGCCGCGGACGCGGACGTGCGGGGTCGGCGCTCGCCGTGGCGGTCCCGGCCGCTGGTCTGGCTCGGTGAGGTCTCGTTCGCCTTCTACCTGGTGCACGTGCTGGTGATGACGACCGTGCTGCGGTGGAGCGGAACCTGGGGGATCGGCTTCGGAGGCTGGCGTGGCCCGGCCGTGGTGCTCGGTTTCCTGGCGGCGAACCTGATCCTCGCCGGGTTGCTGCACCGCTTCGTCGAAACCCCGATGATGCGTCGGCTCGCGCCGCGCCGCGCGGCCCGTCCAGCACCCGTCCCCCGTCAACGCCCGGCCGGCGACGACGACGCGCGAGACCCCGCGAGCATCGCCCGCGGCGAGGTCGACGGACCTGCCGGCGAGGCCGGTCAGGCCGGCGGTCGATCAACCTACGTCGACCTGCGCTGACGGCGTCCACCCTGGTCAAAGGGGTCGGCGCGGCGTGATCCGACACGCCCGTGGTCGATGCGCACGGGTTGGCGCGAGGCGTAGCGTGGGGACGTGCTTCCGGTCGCGTTCACCTGTCCGCTGTGGTGGGTGGCGCGCTGGGCGACTCGGGTGCTGACCAGCCTCGCCGTCGTCGCGGCCCTGGCGCTCGGCGCAGGCCCGGCCACGGCCGCCACGTCGACGCCCGGCACGGGGCCCACGTCGAGCGTGGTGCCGACCACTGTCGCCGGCTCGCTGGCGGCCTCCTGCCGACACGCCGCGCCAACGGGGTCAACCGTCATCAACGCCGGCCGTGCGCAGGGCGACGATGGTGCCGACGCCATCGGGTCGGGGGCACACGGCGCGGCCCGTCCGGCCCCGGCGAAGGCCACCGAGGAGTCGGTCCCGACCTGGTCGGTCGACTCGCCGGTGGCGCTCCCCGGCGATCAGGGCACCAGCGCGGCCGGCGTGCTGCCGGCCAGCGCGGCCGAATCTGACCGGCTGCCCCTCGTCCACAGTGCGAGCGGTCGGGCTTCCCGGGCCCCACCCGGGCGCTGAGCCACCGGGACGACCGTCCCGCCGCCGCGCCCTGTCGACCCACCCGCTCCCTGACCCGCCGACCCCGTGCCCGCCGTGGCCCGCTGGTCGGCGCGGCTTTCCATCGCACTGCTCTCTCTCCCCGAGGTGCCGACCATGGAGACCGTCGTCTTCTACCAGTTCGTGACCGAGGTGCCGCGGGCCGCCGCCATCTGGTCGACGCTGTTCCTGCTGACCCTGGGCCTGCTCACCGTGCTGGCCGCCCGCCCCGAACGGGCTCGGCCGACCGGCGACCCGGTCCCGGCCGGGCCCACCGCCCAGGAGTTGGCCGCCGCCGAGGCCGTCGACAGGCGCCGCTACGCCGAGGAGGTGGCCGTTGCCGCGGCCCGCGCGGCCACCACCGCCAAGCGGCGGCGTGCCGCCTGGCTGACCGCTCAGGAACAGCTGGAGCAGGCCTGGATCGGGTACGACGAGGCGGACGCCGCCGCGCGTCGCTTCGCTGGCGCGGGGGCACTGCCCACCCCGCAGACCCCGCACACCCCCGCCGAGTACGCCGCCCGGGAACGCTATCTGCACCGGGCGGCGATGGCGGCGTACTGGCGGGGCGACCTGACCATGGCGCAGCTCGGCGACGTGTTCGGGCACCGGCGCGGCTGGGATCCCCGGCGACACCCGGTCGAGCAGGAGGTGCTGATCAGCCGGGTGATCCGGGATGCGCGGTCGACCGACTACCAGGTGGCCGCCGACCGTGAGCGGGTCGCCTGGCGCGACGCGGAGTTGGCCGCCGAGTCGGCTCGTGCCCTCGCCGAGGAGGCGTACGCGGCGGCGGCCCGGCTCCGTCCGAGCGTGGCCCCCGCGCGCCGCACGGTCGCCGGGGCGTTGCGTCCCGCCGTCGTGGCACTGTGGCGCCCGGCCCGGGTGGGTTGAGCCCAATCCGTTATGTGAGGCCGGTCACCCAATCGGGAAATGGGACGTCCGACGCGATCGACGGGATTGTTCCCGCGATTGTGGCCGCGTTCTTTACGGCCTGTCCGGTTGTCGCCCGTAGGCGTCGCCGTAACTGGTTGTCCCATCGAGTCACATCATCGGCATTACGCGCAGAAATTGTGGCGCCAATTGGGGTTTACGCAGGTGAACCTGGCTTGGCAGGGCGTTGGGACGCCAGTAGTGTCGTCCCGTCCGGTGCGGTAACCGATCGCAAGACGCGACGCCGCATCGACCCGCTTAATCGTGATCAACGAACCGGGGACCCACCAGTAAGTCCGGGGTGAATCCGCGAGCCACGGCCCGCGGTAGGGCGTCTTCCCGCCCGAATCCGTCAGCTAACCCGGTAGGCGGTGTCGGAAGGAGTCCCATCCTCGTGCAGCACCTTTCCACCCCTCGGTTGTTCCCTCGCCTCCACGGCGCGGCGGTGCACCCGCTCATTCGTCGCGTGACGGTGAGCTGACCCCCGGGTCATCGCCTTTCCCGCCCGGCCGATCCGGGCGTTCCCCTGAGCGGTTCACACCCGCGGACCACTGTCCGCGCGCTGGCGCCTGCCCGAATACCGGTCCGGCCCCGGTGTGCCGCTCTCCCCCCGATCCGTGGAGGACCCCGTGAAGCACACCCTGCAGCGCCAGCTCCGTCGCCTCGCCACCGAGCGCCCGTACCAGATCGTCGCCGCCTCCGCCGCAGCCCTCGCGATCGCCACCACCACCGGCGCCCTGCTCACCACTGCCGACGACGCCCCGGCCGGCCAGCGCACCGCGACCACCGTCGCCGAGATGCGCAGCGACGTCGCCGCCTCCCGCAGTGAGGCTCGGGACGCGTCCCCCTCGGCCAGCGCCGCGCCGACCACGGCCGCCCCGGCCACCAGCGCCGCGTCGCCCGCCGCCAAGGCCAAGAGCAACCCCGACCTCACCCGTAAGCCGACGCCGCCGAAGCCCCCCGCGACGAAGGTGCTCGACTACGACTACGAGGCGCAGAACACCTACTACAACTGCGGCCCGGCGGCCACCCGGAACGCGCTCAGCGCCGCCGGCATCGACCGCACCCAGGAAGAGCTCGGCGCCGAACTGGGCACCACCGAGATGGGAACCAACTCGGCCGAGGACACCACCCGGGTGCTCAACGCCGAGGTGAAGGGCTCCCCGTACCGGACCCGGATGTTCCCCGGCGCGCCCAGCCCGGCCCAGATGGACCGGCTCCAGGCCGACGTGGTGAAGGCCGTCACCGACGGCCGGGGCGTGGTGGCCAACGTCGTCGGGGACGCGGTCGACACCGACGGCGGGTGGCACTCCTACGGCGGTGGGCACTACATCGCCGTGGTGGGCTACAAGGACAACGGTCGCACCGTGCGGATCGCCGACTCGGCGAACCCGGCCGACCCGTCGTACTGGATCACCACGATCGACCTGGCCAACTGGATCACCAGCCGGGGCTACTCCGCCTGACCCGGGCACCCTGACCGCCGCGGGCGCCGTCTCCCACAAGGGGCCGCGCCCGCGGCGTTTGTCCGCCCGGCCCGCCATCGACGGCCCTCGTACCCGACCGTGAACCGTGGGAGACTGCGGCCGTGGTGGATGAAACGGGTGGTCACACCGGCCGCGGGCCGGTCCTGCTGCTGCTGCACGGCATGGGAACGACCGGGGACGTGTGGTTGCCCTGGGCCCCGTACCTTGAGCAGCACTGGCCCGGGCGGTGGCTGGCACCGGACCTCGCCGGCCACGGCTGGGCGTCGCCGCTGCCGTCGTACTCCTTCGCGGGCTTCGCTCAGCAGATCGCGCGGGCCCTCGTCCCCGACGACCGGCTGGTCGTGCTCGGGCACTCGCTGGGTGGGGTGGTCGGCCTGGCGCTGGCCGCCCGCGATGCCGGAACGCCGGTGGACGCCGTGGTCGGGCTGGGCATCAAGGCACTCTGGTCACCCGCCGAGCTGAGCCGCGCCGCCGAGCTCGCCGCCCGACCGGTGAGCTGGTTCGCCACCCGCACCGAGGCGGCTCGCCGCTACCTGCGGGTCGCCGGGCTCACCGGTCTGGTCCCGCCGGACCACCCGGTGGTGGAAGCCGGGCTGCGCCAGGTCGACGGCCGGTGGCGCCTCGCCATGGACCCGGCCGCCTTCGCCGTCGGCGAGCCCGATCTGGCCGCGCTGCTGGCGGCGACCGACGTGCCGGTGGTGCTGGCGCGCGGGGAGAACGACCCGATGGTCACCGACGAACAGCTCAAGGAGTATGGCGTACCGGTCGCCACGCTGCCCGGTCTCGGACACAACGCGCATGTGGAGGACCCGGCGGCGGTGCTGGCGCTGCTGGATCCTTACCGCTGAGCGGCTATGCCGGTGCGGTCGCGGTGAGCGCCTCGGCCGGTGCCAGCTCCCGGCGGGCGGCGGCCAGGAACGCCTCGGCGTACGACTCGGCCGGGAAGTCACCCAGGTAGCGGCGGCGGGTGGCCCAGCGGGCCTCGGCCAGCGGGTCGGTGTCCAGCAGTGCGGTCAGCACGTCGTCCAGGTTGGACATGTCCCGACGCAGCACGTAACCCGACCCGGCCAGCGGGAACCGCTCCACGAACCGGTCGCCCTCGTCGCCCATGTCGGTGACCGCGTACGGCTTGCCGGAGTAGAGGAAGTCCGAGATCACTCCGGACACGTCGGAGACCAGCGCGTCGGCGGAGTTGACGCACTCGGTCAGGCTCAGCTCCCGAGCCGCCGCGCCGACCACGTGCTGGCGGCCGGTGCGGGCCCGGTCGGCGACGAGCAGTTCGGTCAGGCGGCCCAGTTGCCGGGCCGATGCCGGGTTCTGCGTGGTGTACGGGTGGGCTCGCAGGATCACCGTCGCGCCGCGTTCCAACAGTCGACGCAGCAGGCTTTCGGCCACCGGTAGCGAGCAGTAGTCGGCGTCGGCGTGGTGCCCGGTCCAGGTCGGCGTGTAGAGCACCGTCGGGTGCGCCAACCCTCTTGCGGGCTCCGGGCGCACCTCGATCGACTCGACCTGTGGACGACCCACCACCACGAACTTGTCGGCCGGGATCTGCACTCCGGCGCGGGCGTACCTGTCGATCGCCGCCTGCCCGGCCACGAAGATCCGGTCGAAGATCCCCGACACCGGGTTGGCGCTCGGCGCCTTGTCGCTGTCGCCGTGGTGCAGCTGGATGTGGGTGAGCTGGGTGAAGCGGACGCAGTGGCTGTTCTTCGCACCGTGGTTGACGTAGAACGCCGCCCGTAGGCTCGGCACCAACGCCTGGTCCATCGCCCCCAGGGTGGGGCAGTAGACCACCGGCGCGTCGGTGGCCGCCGCGATCGGGGCCAGGAACTCCGGCTCACGCAGCACGACCAGGAACGGTCGGCCGATCCGTTCCAGGTACGGCAGCCACATGGTGACCTGGTATTCCGAGCCCGGAGGCGCGGAGAAGTAGAGCAGGAACTCCGGCTGGTGCCGGCGCAGCGCGGCGGCCACCGGCCCGCCACCGGCGCGTGGCCGGAACCGTCGCCGGGCCAGGTCCAGCGCGACCGCACCGGCGCCCGCCCCGACCAGCAGGCTGGCGGCCAGGGCCACACCGGCCGGCAGGGCGAGCGCGGCGGCGAGCGCCAGGGCGGCGAGCAGCCCGAGCAGGGCCGTGCCGAGCCGGTCGGCGATCAGCGGCGTCCAGGCGCGTACCGGCAGGTTGGCCGTCCGGATCTCCAGACCGCCGGCGGTGCGCAGCGGCCCCACCAGCAGCACCAGACCCAGCAGGACCAGCCCGGTGGCGACCAGCGCGAGGTTGAGCCCGTCGTCCAGCCGCCGGGAGTAACCGACCAGGATCGCCGCGGCGATCAACGCGGTCTCCGCCACCAGGTCGGCGCCGGGCCGGATCCGCTGCTCGGCGGCCGAGGCGGCCAGCGCGGCGACTGCCAACGCCAGCCCCCAGCCGGTGGCGCCGGTCAAAGCCAGCACGACGAAGGCCAGCACGGCCAACCCGGTGGTCAGGCACCGGGCGGCCAGCTTTCGGACCAGGTCGCCGCGCATGTCGCTCCGTTCGTGGTTCGGCAGCCGTCGGCGTCAGTTGGCGGACGTCGCGCCGGCCGGTGCCTCGACCCGACCCGGCCCGGACTGCGCCGGCACGGTCGGCGTGGGCCCGTCACCGGGTGCCCGGCGTACGTCGATCACCTGACCGGTCAGGTCGGAGATCAGCACGTCCAGCGACGACTGGGCGACGGCCTCAGCGGCGAGCAGGGTGTGCTCCGGCTCCTCGCCGAAGGCCCGCGTCCGCATCGGGGTGGCGGTGCGCTCCGGGTTGATGCAGTTGACGCGGACGCCCATGTCGGCCCACTCGTCGGCGAGCGCCTGGGTGAGGTTGACCAGGGCGGCCTTGGTGGCCGAGTAGAGCGCGTAGCGGGCCCGGCCCCGGGTGTAGGAGCTGGAGGTGTAGAGCAGCAACTGGCCCTTGGTCTGCTGGAGGTACGGGAGGGCCTGGCGGGCGATGGTCACCGGGCCGACGAAGTTGACCTGGAGCAGCCGGTCCATGGTCTCCTCGTCCATCTCGGCGAGGGCGCCCTTCTCCAGGATGCCGGCGGTGACCACCACGTGGTCGATCCGGCCGGTGGCCTGGAAGGCGGTCGTCAGCGCGGCCTCGACGTCCTCGGCCCGCTCCACGTGGGTGCCCGTGCTGGAACGGCTGAACGGGAAGACCTGGGCGCCGTAGCGACGGGCCAGCTCGGTCAACTCGTGGCCGATGCCGTAGCTGCCGCCGAACACCACGATGGTCCGGCCGGTCAGCTCCTCGCTGTAGCTGCGGTGGTCGGTCAGCCGGGGAGCCTGCGCGGCGGCGAGCTGGAAGAGCTTGTCCGCGAGGTGCACGTCGACCGGGTGGGTGACCTTGATGTTCTCGTCCGAACCGTCGATCACCTTGATCGGGGTGCCGGGAAGGTAGCGCAGCACCACGCCGCAGTCGTCGGTGGCGGCGAAGTCCGGGTCGTCCTCGGCGATCTGGTACGCCGCCCGGATCGTGGGGGAGCGGAACGCCTGCGGAGTCTGACCACGGCGCAGCCGGGAGCGCACCGGGATGTCGGTGATGCAGTCGTTCTCGTCGACCTGGATGATCGTGTCCGCGGAGGGGATGGCCACGTCCACGGCGTCGTAGCTCCAGAGCGCGTTGACGCACTCGCGCACGATCCGGCCGCTGAGCAGCGGGCGTACCGCGTCGTGGAAGAGGATGTTGCAGTCTTCCGGGCCGACCGCGTCCAGGGCGATCCGGGTGGTGGCGTTGCGGGTGTCACCGCCCTCGATCACCTTGGTGACCTTGCGCAGGCCGGCCTTCTCGACGATCTGCTGGGCGTCCTCGACGTGGCCGGTGGCCATCAGCACGATGATCTCGTCGATCTCCGGTGCCGCCTCGAAGACCGTCAGGGTGTGCTCGATGATCGGCTTACCGGCGATCTTCAGCAGCTGCTTCGGGATGCCGAGGCCCAGCCGGGTCCCGGTGCCGCCGGCCAGAACCACCGCCACTGTCCGCGAGGGCCGCCACGGCGTCGGGGTTCCCGCTTCGGCGTCCGGGCCAGGGGTCTGGTCCTGCGTCATTGCCGGATCCTCACTCTCAGATGCGTTAACGGAAGGTTCCGCCCGAGCGGCGACGGAATGAACCTTAACGCGCGGACCGCGTCGCCCCAACGCGGGCGACGCGGTCCTCAGGCGCCGTGTCGATGCCGGACGTTCGCCGGAACTCTACTTGCTGTTCGCGTACGCCTCGTACGCCCGGATGACCTCGTCGGTGGGGCCGTCCATCCGGATGACACCCGATTCCAGCCAGATCGTCCGTTCGCAGGTGTCCCGGACGGAGGAGAGCTGGTGGCTGACCAGGAACACCGTCCCCGCGCCCTCCCGCAGCTCCCGCACCCGCTGCTCGCTGCGCTTGCGGAAGCCCTTGTCGCCGGTGGCGAGCGCCTCGTCGATGAGCAGCACGTCGTGCTTCTTGGCGGCGGCGATGGAGAACCGCAGCCGGGCCGCCATGCCCGACGAGTACGTCCGCATCGGCAGGCTGGCGAAGTCACCCCGCTCGTTGATCCCGGAGAAGTCGATGATCCCCGCGGCCTGCTTGGCCACGTCGTCGGGGTGCATGCCCATGGCCAGGCACCCGAGAACGACGTTGCGCTCCCCGGAGAGGTCGTTGAGCAGGGCGGCGTTGACGCCCAGCAGCGACGGCTGACCCTGGGTGTGGATGGCGCCCCGGTTCACCGGCAGCAGGCCGGCGATGGCCCGCAGGATGGTGGACTTGCCGGAGCCGTTGCTGCCGATCAGCCCGATCGCCTCACCCCGGTACGCGGTGAACGAGATGCCCTTGACCGCGTGCACCTCCCGGACGTTCGGCGCGTGGGTGCGCTTGACCAGCCGGCGCAGCGCGGCAACCGGCGTGGTGCCACCGGCGGCGCCCTGGTGCACCCGGTAGATGATGTGCGCGTCGTCCACGACCACTGTCGGGATGCGCTCCTGGGTCCGGGTCATCGTCGCGCTCGCCTCGATGGGGGCGTCGAAGTGCTCAACCACGGCCATACTCCTGTTCGCCGCGCCAGAAGTAGATGAAACCGCCGATGCCGGCCACCAGCGCCCAACCGGCGCCGACCAGCCAGAGCTGGGTCAGCGACTCGTTGAGCAGCGGTGCCTCCTCGAGCAGGGCGTAGCGCGCCAGCTCGATGTAGACGAGCAGCGGGTTGTACTGCACGAGGGTCGTCGCCCAGCCGGGCAGCCGGTCGAAGAGGGTGACGCTGTAGAGGACGCCGGAGCCGTACATCCAGGTCCGCATGATGAACGGCATGACCTGCTTCAGGTCGCTCGACTTGGAGCCCAGCCGGGCGACCAGCAGCACGACGCCGGCGTTGAACACCGCCTGCAGCAGCAGGGCCGGCACCAGCAGCAACCACTCCCAGGTGAGCGGTTCGCCGGTGGCGAGCACGATGCCGACCAGGACCACCATCGAGGCCAGCAGTTGCTGGAACTGGGTGATCGTGGTGGACAGCGGCAGGCTGGCCCGGGGGAAGTGCAGCGCCCGGATCAGCCCCAGGTTGCTGCTGATCGACTGGGTGCCGGCCAGGACCGCGCTCTGGGTGAAGTTGAAGATGAACAACCCGGTGGTCAGGTAGGCGATGAAGTTCGGGATGCTGTTTTGTGCGAGCACCACCCCGAAGATCAGGTAGTAGACCGCCGCGTTGGTCAGCGGGGTGAGCACCTGCCAGAGCTGACCCAGCTTGGCGTTGCTGTACGAGGCGACGAGCTTGGCATTGGCGTACGCGGCGATGAAGTGCCGGTAGGCCCAGAGTCGGCGGCTGTACTCGACGAGGCTGGGACGCTCACCGGCGACCCGTAGCCCGTGCCGAGCGGCCAGCTGCGCCTGGGTCAGGCCCGTGTCGGGGTCGACCAGCGCGGTGGTGGCCATGGAAATGGCGCTCCGATCTTTCGTGCAGACGGGGGTTGCTCGCGACGATCGAATCCTAGTGGGAAATGTGCGCGGGGCGCCGCCTCGTCGCTGCGTGGACAGTAGTCCGAAACACGTCGGGACGCAACCGTACCGTCGTTGCGCTACGCTGTCCGGCGTGACCTGCGATAAGAGCCCTCGATGACCACCGAGAAGAGGCGGGCGCCGGCCGGCGCGGCGGTGCTGCGCGACGAGATCACCACGGCGATCCGGCGGGCGCTGATGCAGGAGCTCGCCGCGGTCGGCTACGGCCGGCTCTCCATCGAGGCGGTGGCCCGGCGGGCCGGCGTCAGCAAGACGGCAATCTACCGACGGTGGAGCTCGAAGCTCGACCTGGTGCTGGAGGTCGTCGCCGCCGCGGCGCATGGCAAGCTCCCCGCACTCGACACCGGCACGCTGCGCGGTGACCTCGCGCTGCTGTTCCAGGTGGTGGCGCATGCGCTGCGCCACCCACTGGCGTCGCAGATCATTCCGGATCTCCTGGCGGAGGCCGCCCGCAACCCCAGCATCGACGCGACCCTGCGTCAGGTGCTGCACGCCCGGCAGCAGGAGATCGGCGGTCAGCTGGTCACCCGTGCCGTGCAGCGTGGCGAGCTGCCCGCCGGCACCGAGTTGGACGCCGCGATCGACCTCATCGTCGGGCCGCTCTACTGGCGGCTCGCCATCGCCCGCCTCCCACTCACCGACGACTACCTCGACAACCTCGTCGAATCCGTGGCGGCCGGGCTCGGCGCCGACAGCGTGCTGCCCCGCCCCCGGGCGGCCCCGATGGCGGGTTGACCGCCCTCCGACACCCGGTCGCCGGCAGCACCGGTCTCCCTGCCCGATTCCGCTACGCTGCCCCCTTGACACCCGGCCGTCACCGTGCCGATGCCCCTCATCCGCCTGACGAGTAAGGACGCCCGTGGCCAACGTCGACAGCATCGCCGTAGCGCCCGCCGAACCGGATCCGACGCCGCGGCCCGGGCAGGCATCCCGGCCCGCCGCCCAAGGCGGGCTGTCCCGGGTACGCGCGCTGGTGGCCGTCGCCCCGGCGGTGCTCACCGACGGCGCGGTGATCGCGTTCGCGCTCTTCACCGTGCTCTATCACCTGGCTTTCCTGGGTGACCTGCGTCCGTCGGTCACCTTCCGGATCTGGCTGGTGGCCTGTGTGGTGCTCGCGGTCGTGGCCGTGCTGCGCGCCCGCCGCCGTGCCCCGGCCGGCAGCACGCCGGCCGACAGCGCGCCGGCGGCACAGGAAGAGCCCGCAAGCGCGCGGCCCGCCGCCGACCGTCGCCTGCTCGTCGGTGTGCTGGTCGCCGCCGCCGTGGCCGCCGTCTCCGCCGGTCTGGCCAACACCAGCGTCAACGTCTCCTGGTGGATCCCGGCCGTGTCCGGCCTGCTCGCGGCCGTCGGCGGGCTGCTGCTGGTGCGCCAGGCATGGCTGAACGGCCCGACGCCCACCCCTGCCGCCCCGGCACCCACCCCGGCGCAGTCGGCGTACGCGCTGGTCGTCTCGGTCCTGGTCGGCATCTCGTCGTTCTTCATGGCTCGCAACACCCCGGACGACGTCTACTACGTCGGCAAGTCGGTGTGGATCGCCGAGCGTGACCTGATCCCGCTCAACGACTTCCTGTTCTCCGAGAACGTGCTGCCATCGATGGGCTCGCAGCCGCCCATCCCGTCGATCGAGGTGTTCGACGGCGCGTTCGCCAACGTCATCGGCATCCACGCCAGCTCGGCTCTCTGGTTCGTGCTGCTGCCGATCATGGCGGTGCTCGCGGTGCTGGCGCTGTGGCGGCTGACGCACCGGTGGGCCCCGCGCCGTCCGGTGCTCGCCTTCACCGTGGCGATCGCGTACCTCTACCTCGTCGCGGGCGGGGACGCCGCACTGGGCACGTTCCACCTTCCCCGGCTGCACGAGGGCAAGGGCATGTTCGTCTCGGCGGTCATCCCGCTGATGTGGCTCTACCTGACCGAGTGGTTCGACAACCGGTCGCGGCGCAGCCTGCTGCTCATCGTGGCGCTCTCGATCACCGCGATCGGGCTCACCAACACCGCGGCGATCATCCTGCCGATGCTGGTCGGCGCCGCCGGGTTCGCCATGCTGCTGGTCGGTCGGTGGAAGGCGGCCGTGGTCGCGGCGGTCGCCGCCCTCGCGTACCCGATCGGCTCGCTGGTGGTCTCCCGCCTGGTGCTCGGCGGGATGAGCGCGACCGGCGCGGACGACGCCTTCTTCGACGCGGCGTACACCTACCGGCGAACCCTGCTGTTCGGCGTGGTCGGGGTCATCAGCGGTCTGGCGCTGTGGTGCGGCGCGTTGCTCGCCCGTCGGCGTACGCCGGCCCTGCTCGCCGCCGGCGCCGCCCTCGCGCTGAGCGTGTTGTTCGTGCCCGGTGTGCTGGAGTTGCTGAGCGCGTTGAGCGGCATCTCGGTGGTGCTCTGGCGCGTGCCGTGGCTGCTCGCGCTGCCGACGCTGATCGGTCTGCTCTGTACCGTGCACGTGCCGGCACCGACTCCGGCGCTGCGCCGGGCGGCGTCCGGGGGGATCGCGGTGCTGCTGGTCGCCTCGTTCGCGTTGTTCGCCACCCCGATGTGGTCGCCGAAGAGTTGGGTCGACGTGCACGACCGCCCCACCTGGAAGCTTCCGCAGCAGCGTCAGGCGATCGCATTCTGGATCAAGGGCCTGGACCGTCCGCAGGGCCTGCTGCTCGCCCCGAAGACGATCATGCGCACCACGCCGATCGTCACCAGCGAGGTCCGGGTTGTCCTGCCCCGTGACTTCTACCTCGTCGAGTACGACCTCAACTCCCAGTTCGCGAAGGACCGACTGCTGCTCGCCGGCTTCGCGGACGGCGCCGACAGCCCGACGCCGGCCGAGTTGACGCCGGCACTGGACCGCCTCGACGTGGGCACCATCTGCGTCTACAACGGCAACCGGTACGCCCGCGAAACCGTGCCGCAGCTGGGCTACCAGGAGTTCGCCAAGCGCAAGGCGCCCGGTGCGATGACCTGCTTCCGGCGGATCGGCTGAGCGCTTCACCCGCGCCGAGCGCCCGGCCCCGTCAGGGGGTCGGGCGCGCCCCGGTGCGGAACTTTGCCCGAAATGGTGCCGGATACCCGAGCGACACCGAGCTGTCCCCTCGCGTTAAGGTCGCAGTCACACGCAGCCGGCCGCGACTGAGCCGCTGCGCGACGGGGGAGTGACGTCGGTCCATCACGGGCACCGCCCGCAACGAAATCTCGTAGGGAGCGAACTCGTTTGTTCGGCACGTTGACAGCACGCCTCGGGGTGGCCGCCCAGAGTGCGCTACTGGTACTGGCCTACCTGGTCATGCTCGTCGGTGGCGTATTCGGTTGGATCGGCCTGTTCGCCGTCGCCGGATTGGCCGCCATCATCGGCGAGTTCGCCGTCGCCCGCTGGTCACCGCCCTCGCAACTGCTGTTGGAGAAGGTGGGCCTGCACTGGTCGTACCGGCAGCTGACCCGCGACCTCGCCGCCGTGTTGCTGGTCGTCGCCGAGGTGCGGCTCAGCGGCGGCGAGCTGACCCTCCTGCTGGTGCTGCCGGCCGCGGTGTGGGTCGTGTCGGTCTTCGCGGGTGCGCTCTCCACCATGATCGAGCGGCGTAACCCGCTCTCCGCCATGGTGCGCAACATCGAGCTGGGTCCACTGTCCAGCGCCCCCCAGCCGCCCGCCTGGGCGGCGGCGGTCGCCGGTGACCGGATGCCCCTGCTCAACCTGCTGCTGGTGCCGGCCGGCGTGGCCGCCGCGGTGCAGCACGATCCCACGCCGTTCTTCGCGGCCGGCGCGGTGGCGGTCGTGGCGACGGGTCTGGTGGGCGCCATCATCGCGCTGACCTGGCTGCGGGGTCGGGGCAGCGGGCAGGGTCCGTTGCTGCCGGCGGTCCAGCGCTGGATGGACAACTACAAGCCAGAGGTAGCGCTCTACTTCGCCGGCCCCGCCAAGGACGTCTACCAGGCGAACATGTGGCTCGCCCCGACCGAGGCGCTCCAGCAGCGCGCGGTGGTGCTGATGCGCAGCCGGGAAGCGTTCCTCGAGCTGGCCGACACCCGGCTGCCGGTGATCTGCGTACCGGCCGGCGTCGACTTCATGAACCTCGACCTCGGCGGCATCCGCGCGGCGCTCTACGCCGCGAACGTCGGCGCGAACATCCACATGCTCCGCGAGCCGGGTACGAAGCACGTCTTCGTCGGGCACGGCGACAGCGACAAGCAGGCCAGCGTCAACCCCTACAGCAAGGTGTACGACGAGGTCTGGGTCGCCGGCCTGGCCGGCCGGGAGCGCTACGCGCGGGCCGGCGTGGGGGTGCTCGACTCGGACATCGTCGAGATCGGCCGGCCGCAGCTCGCCGGGGTGCACACCTTCGGCGCCGAGTCGGTGGACCGGCCGTTCACAGTGCTCTACGCGCCCACCTGGGAGGGGTGGCTCGACGACGATCCGTACCACACCTCACTGGTGCTGATGGGTGAGCGGATCGTCAAGGGGCTGCTCGCCACGAATCCCCGACTGCGCCTGATCTACAAGCCGCACCCGCTCACCGGGTCGCGGTCCAAGGCGGCGAAGGCCGTGCACGAGCGGATCGTCACGGCGATCCGCTCGGCCGGCGGCAACGCGGACGCGTCCTCCCTGGACGGCACCGAGCACCTGGTGGTCACCGGCCGCACGCCGGCGTTGTTCGACTGCTTCAACCAGACCGACCTGCTGATCAGCGACGTGTCCAGTGTGGTGTCCGACTTCGTGCAGAGCCAGCGGCCGTACGTGGTGGCCAACCCGGCCGGCCTGTCCGAGGACGATTTCCGCCGCGAGTACCCGACGGCGCGGGCCGCGTACCTGCTCTCCAAGGACTGCGGCGAGCTGGAGAAGATCGTCTCGGTCACCCGGGCCGGTGACGACCCGATGACCGAGGCCCGCCGGGAGCTGAAGACCTACCTGCTCGGCCCGGCCGAGGCGAACCCCATGGACCGGTTCCAGCAGGAGATCGAGCGGCTCTGCCGCTGAACCCCGCCGCTACGGCATCGCGCCCGGCCCGACACTGTCGGGTCGGGCGCGTCCGTGTCGGCCGGTGGGGCGGGCCACCGGGTCAGCGCAACAGGGCGGCCACCGCGTCGGCGACCGGAACGTCCGCCGGCAACGCCCGCGCCGCCACCACCGCCGCGACCGGCAGCGGGCCGTACACGTGCGGGAAGAGCTGCCCGCCGCGCGACGGCTCCCATCGCAGCGCGTCGCCCAGCCGCTCCTCCTCGACGCTGAGCATTGTCAACCCGGTCGCCCCGGTGAAATACCGTCGCGCCGTCTCGACCACCTGGTCGGCGCCGGAGAGATGGATGAACCCGTCCTGCCGGTCCACCGCGGAGCCGGTGAAGGCGCCGGCGGCGAGGGCGTCGTCCCATTCGGCGCTCGACAGCAGTTTGTAGATCACCACAGCAGCGTACGGGGCGGTGGTCGGCGCGCCCGCCCGGTTTTCGCCGGTACCGCCGCGCCCGTCGCCTCCCGCCGGGCATGCTCAGGTCAAGGGCCGCGGAGGGATGGGCGATGCAGAGCTACGACGACGACTGGACCGACAGCCAGCGCGCGCTGTACGACGAGTGCTACCGGGCCGGCGGTGAGTGGGCCGAGGACCCGGACACCCCGTCCGAGGACGTGCAGTACGTGATCAACCTGGCGGAGGCGGACGACGACGCCTTCCAGGACGCCGAGATCGACTACCCGCCCCTGGTCGACGCGGTCACCCAGGCCGGCGGGGTCAGCGTCACCAGCGTGCCGGCCAGCCACGAGGATCCGGGTTTCCGCGGCTTCACCGACGGCGTCCGGGACGCCACCGCCGACGACACCTTCGGCCTTTAGGGCGGGTGGGCGGCCTCCCGGTCCGCGCGCACTTCTGCCACCATTCGCAGAACAGCGCTGCGAGGGACGGGGGCACGGGTGCGGATCCTGCTGGTGGAGGACGACCGCCGGGTGGCCGCCGCGCTGTCGTCCGCCCTCACCCGCCGGGGGTACGAGGTCGAGCACGCCGCGACCGTCGCCGCCGCGCTCTCCGCCGCACCCTGTGACCTGGTGCTGCTCGACCTGACCCTGCCCGACGGGGACGGCACGGACCTGTGCCGGGAGCTGCGCCGGCGCAGCAGCCAGCTCGGCATCATCGCGGTGACCGCCCGGGGTGAGGAACGTGACCGGGTGCTGGGTCTGCGCCTGGGCGCCGACGACTACGTGGTCAAGCCGTTCTCGATGGTGGAGTTGCAGGCCCGGATCGAGGCGGTGTTGCGCCGCGCCGCGAACGCCGCGCCCGAGCGGCACCTCATCGAGGCTGGACCGGTCCGCATCGACGTGGCGGCTCGGACGGTGACCGTCGAGGGCCGTGCGGTCACGTTGACGCGCAAGGAGTTCGACGTGCTGCTCTCGCTGGCCCGCCAGCCCGGGGTGGCGGTGCCCCGCGATCGGATCCTGCTCGACGCCTGGGGCACCACCTGGGCCGACCGGCACACCGTCGAGGTGCATGTCGGGTCGCTGCGCGGCAAGCTCGGCGACGCCCGCCTGGTGGAGACCGTACGCGGCGTCGGCTACCGGCTGCGCGACTCGTGAGGAGCTGACGTGCGCCGTCGCCTGGTGATCAGCTATCTGCTGCTGATGGTCCTCGTCCTCATCGCGTTGGAGACACCACTGGCCGCCACCATGGCCAGCCGCGAGACCGAACGGGTCCGCGCCGACCGGCTCGCCGACGCGACCCGGTTCGCCTCGCTGGCCGGACCGGCGTTGCGTGATGGCGGGCCCGGCCCGATCGAGTCGGAGCTGACCAGCTACGACGACCTGTACGGGATCAGCGCCGCGATCGTCGACCGGGACCGGAACATCCCGGTCTCGTCGCCGGGTTGGCAGGCCAGCCCGGGGACCGCGACCGTGCTGGATGTCGCCCTGTCCGGGCAGCAGACCAGCGCCCCCGAGTCGGTCTGGCCCTGGACGACCGACCCCGTGGTGGTGGCCGTACCGATCAACGACGGCGGTGAGGTGCTCGGGGCAGTGGTGATCGTGACCCCTGCCGGCTCGATCCGCCGAGCCGTCGTCTCGTGGTGGCTGCTGCTCGCCCTGGCCGGTCTGCTCGCCGTGCTGGCCTGCGTGCTCACCGCGTTCGGGCTGGCCGGTTGGGTGCTGCGTCCGGTCACCGAACTGGACGCGGTCACCCATGAGATCGCCGAGGGCGACCGGGGCGCCCGGGTGCAGCACCGGCTGGGCCCGCCGGAGCTGCGCCGCCTGGCGGCCAGCTTCAACCACATGGCCGACGTGGTCTCCGACGTGATGGACCGGCAGCGTGCCTTCGTCGCCCACGCCAGCCACCAGCTGCGCAACCCGCTCACCGCGCTGCGGCTGCGGGTGGAGGAGTTGGGACCCAGTCTCACCGACCCCGACGGTCGGTCCGAGCACCGGCTGGCCCTGGAGGAGACCGACCGGCTCGCGCTGGTGCTCGACGCGTTGCTGACCCTCGCTCGGGCCGAACGGGAGGAGAACGAGCGCGTCACGGTGGACGCCGCCGCGGTGGCCGCCTCCCGGGTGGCCGCGTGGGCGCCGCTGGCCCGGCACCGGTCGGTCGCGTTGCGGCTGGCCACTACCGACGCCCCGGCGTACGCGCAGACCGTGCCGACCGCCGTCGACCAGGCGCTGGACGCCCTCATCGACAACGCGGTGAAGTTCAGCGGGGCGGGCGGGGCGGTGACGGTGACGGTGGCCCGTCGCGACGGCGGGGTGGCGCTGGAGGTCCGCGACTCGGGCCCCGGCATGACCGAGAGTCAGCTCGGCCAGGCGACCGAGCGGTTCTGGCGGGCCCCGGACGCGCAGAATGTGGACGGCGCGGGGCTCGGTCTGACCATCGCCGCCGTGCTGGTGGACGCCTCGGACGGGCGGCTCACCATGCGCCCGGGGGAGTCGCGGGGGCTGATCGCGGCCCTGTGGTTCCCGACGCCGGCCCTTCCCGTGGAGTCGGCGGTGGAGGAACCGACCGCCGACCCGCGACCCTCCCCGGCGCGGTGAGGCTCGGCCGTCACGGTTTGGTGGCGCGGTACCAGGATGCGGCGCCGGGGTGCAGCGACAGCGGCGCGGTGACGATCGCCGAGCGGGGGCTCATCCGTCCCGCCGCGGGATGGGCGGCGGCCAGCTCGGCCCGGCGTTCCATCAGCAGCCGGGTCACCTCACGGACCAACGGCTCCGGCAGGTCGGCCCGGACGATCAGGTAGTTCGGGTCGGCCACGGTGGTCACCGCATCCACCCCGTACACCGAGCGGGGGATGTCGCGGGAGACGTAGACCTGGCCGTACCGTGAGCGCAGCGGCTCGGTCCACTCGCTGAGGTCAACGATCCGAATGGCGCTGGCCTCGGCCAACTCCTCGATGCCCCGGACCGGCAACCCGCCGGAGAAGAAGAACGCGTCGATCCGCCCGGAGCGCAGCGCCGCCACCGAGTCGTCCAGTCCGAGCCGTTCCCGGCGCACCTCGTCACCACCGAGGCGGGCCACCTCCAGCAGCCGGGTCGCGGTGATCTCGGTGCCCGAGCCGGCCGCGCCGACGGAGACTCGCCGGCCGCGCAGGTCGGCGACGGTGCGGACCGGGCCGCCGCTCGTGGTGACCAGGTGCAGTTGGTCGTCGTACACCCGGGCGACCGCGTCGACAGCGGGGCTTCCCGCCGTGCTGGTGGGCAGCACATCGGCCTGGGTGAAGCCCAGCTCGGCCCCGCCGGAGCCGACGAGTTGGACGTTCTCCGCCGAGGCGGCGGTGATCACCACGCTGGCCCGTACGTCGGGGAGTTCCCGGTTGAGGATGGCTGCCAGGGACCGCCCGAACGCGTAGTAGACAGCGGTGGGGCTGCCGGTGGCGATCCGGATCGACGTCGGCTCGGTCGGGGCGTCCCGGCAGCTGGCGATGGCCAGGTTCGCGATCAGCAGCACCGTCGACAGGGCGGCCAGGCCGGCGCGGCGGGACGAGGTACGACTCACGCGGTGCACTGTGCGCCGTCGGGCGGGTGCGCGCAAGCCCGGGTCGGCGATGCGCCGGACGGTCGGGACCCGATCAGCAGGCCGCGCGACCTGCCGGCGCCACGCCCACGCCCCGTGCCGACGCCGGGGTCGTCCCGCGCTCCGTCGCCGTCCCGGGTTCCGCCATCGGGCCGCGCGCCGGCTCCAACGCCGCGCTGCGCAGGATTCGCTGCCGGTCCGGGCCGTCGGCCACGCTGACCAGGAAGCAACCGGTGCCGGGGCGGAGCCGGGCCGGTACGTCGAGCACGGCCGCTCCCCGGATCAGCACCGCGGCCAGCTCCCGGTCGGTGAGCCGGACACCGAGGATGTGCCGCCGGACGTGCCGCCCGGCGGCCAGCAACGCCGAGCGCCAGGCTGCCTCCGCCAGGCGGGTCACCAACCGTCGGCGGGCCGGTGAGGCGCCGGGCAGCGGCCCGCCGAGCAGCTCGCGTCGCCCCTGCCACCAGCCCGCGTCCAACATCCGGGTGTACGCGCCCTGGTGCTCCCGGGGCACCCACAGTCGGTGCAGCTCATAGCGGCGACGCAGGCCGCCGACGGCCACCTCGTGGGTGACCGGGATGTCCAGCCGGTTGAGCAGTTGCCGCATCCGCTGCGCGGCGTCCTCCCGGTTGAACTCCACCCCGGCGGTGTGCTCGGCCCGGACCGTGCTGGGCCGGGCGGCGGTCGGTGGTGGTGTGCAGCGCAGCAGGCAGGCAGCCTCGAACGCGTCGCCCAGGGTCAGCCAGCCCAACGGGGACGGGGTGGTCGGGGTGTGCGGCCGGTCGAGCAGGGCGGGTTCGTGGGTCAACGAAGGCTCCCTTGTCGGAGTCTGGGTTGCCCTACCCTGGCCCCTGCCACGCCGTTACGGAACTCCTCCGGCCCAGCCTTGAGCAAATCTTGCGGCTGCGGTGCCGCTAGAGGTCGGTGACCACCAGATCCACCTGCCGCATCCGTCCGGGAGCGGCGGGCTGCTCCACCACTGTGTGCTTCAGCTCCCGCAGCGTGCCAATCAGCTCCGC
Source organism: Micromonospora sp. DT15 (assembly GCF_049841475.1). Taxonomy (NCBI): domain Bacteria; kingdom Bacillati; phylum Actinomycetota; class Actinomycetes; order Micromonosporales; family Micromonosporaceae; genus Micromonospora; species Micromonospora sp. DT15. The sequence continues at coordinate 372,239 of NZ_JBNCKJ010000006.1, read as the reverse complement.
GGCGGTGCGCGGCCGGGCGCCGGCGACGAGCAGGTCCCGGACCAGCCGCCCCTTGGTCGCCTTGTTGAAGTGGCTGACCACCGAGCGGACCGGCACGCCGTCGACCTCCCGCTCGTGCAGCACCCGCACGGTGACAGTGCGCTCGGCCAGCTCACCGCGCGGCGTCCAGGTGGCCGCGTACGCGCCGGAGCGCAGGTCCAGTACCGGGCCGCGCCCGGCGGCGCCGTCCACCGTCGGCGTCAGCTCCCTGCGCCAGTACGTCGACAGCGCCCCGACGTCGGGCAGGCGGGCGCCGATCGGGCAGCGGTACGGCGGAATCCGGTCGGCCAACCGGACCGCGCCCCACAGCCCGGAGCTGATCAGGATCGACCGGCGGGCCGCCCGCAGCGCCGTGGCCGGCAACGAGGCCAGGTCCAACGCCTCGTAGAGCACCCCGGTGTAGAGCCGCTCGGCCGGCGCGGTGGCCGCCTCCCGCAGCCGGGCGTTGCGCCGCAGTTCGCCCCGCTGGCCCTCGCTGAGGCCGAGCGCCGCCCGCGCGGCCTCCTCGTCCGGCCCGGCGCTCAGCGCCACCAGGGCGTCCAGCACCCGCTCGCGGGCCGGGTTCAGCTCGGGCAGCGAGAGCCGCTCCGGGGTCCAACGCCGTCCGGTGCCGGCGTCGGCCTTCCCCTCCGAGGGCGGCAACAGGATGAGCATGGGTCTCCTCGACGGGCGAAACGGCGGCGCCCCACGCGCCGGCCCGGCCAGCGTACGACCAGCCCCTACCGCCAGGGCCGCACCGGGGTGTCGGGGTGGTACACGCGATAGCCGCCGACCTCCCGCACCGGCGCGGCGTCGGCCCGGTCGGCGAGTAGCCTCCGCAACCGCCGGTCCATCGGCGAGTCGATCTCCACCACGTAGCCCGGCCGCTCAGCCCGCCCCACCTGCCGCCAGTACGGTCGGTAGCGGTTCTGCCCCGGTGACAGGTTCCCGTCGAGCACCCCGCAGACCACCGACTCGTCCGTGTTGAAGATCAGCCGGTTGCAGGTCCAGTAGTCCCCGTACACCTCATGGGGTCCGTCGGCGCGCAGCGCGGCGGCCAGCTCCCGGGCCTGGCGTTCCTCGGTCCGCGACGCCGCGGTGCCGGTGGCCGCGAACAGCACGGTGATCACCAGGGTGGTCACTGTCAGCGCGGCCAGCACCGCGGCGGACAGCGCGCCGGTGAATCGCCCCAGCACGCTGCTGGTGCCCCGCCAGGCGGTCAACGCCGCCACCCAGAGCGGCCAGAGCACCGCCGGCAACGACAGTTGCAGCACCGACAGGTAGCGGGCGTTGTCCAGCGGGCTGGTCGCGGCGAGCGGACTGCGCACGTACGACAGCAGTGTCAACGCCGCGCCGACGACCAGCGCGAGCTGCACGACCGGCCCGACCCGAGCCCCACGTAGCCCGCCGGCCCCGCGTCCGACCCGCTCCGCACGCGGGGCCCCGGCGGCGCGCCGGTACGCGAGCACAGCGAGTCCCGCGGCGGCCAGCAGCAGCACCGGGTACAACACACCGAACCACTGCTGCCAGCGTCCGCAACCGTCCACCGGGCAGAGCCCGTGCGCCAGCGGCACGCCCTCCAGCAGGCCGCCCCGGATCCGGTCGGACCACGGCGGCTGCGGGCCGACCTTGGTGCTGACCTGCCGGAACACCGACAGCGAGTCGTCACCGGGCCCGGCCCGCAGGTTGTCGATGATCATCGGGGCGACGCCGACGACCACCCCCGCCACCAGCAGCAGACCGGACCAGCCGAGCAGCTCCCGCCGTACCGCCCAGACCAGGGCCAACCCGGCGACAGCGAGGTACGGCAGGATCAGCCAGTCCGACCAGACGGCCAGCCCGACGAGCAGCCCGAACAGGCCGACCGCCAACCGACGGCGGTGGACCGTGCCGGCGGCCAGCCCCACGGTGATCAGCAGCATCAGCAGCACCGCCGGCTTCACCTCCGGCCGCCCGCCGACGACGGTGAGCTGGTCGCGCACCACCCGCTCCGGCCCGAGCGCGAGCAGACCCACCACGAAGGCGGCGAACCACGGGGTGCAGAGGCGGCGGGTCAACCGGTGGATCAGGTAGAGGAAGACCGCGTACAGCGCGAGCATCGGCAGGCGCAGCACCGGCCAGCTCGGCCCGGCCACCGCCACCAGGGGAGCGGCCAGGTATGACTCCAACATCCCCATGTAGTGCTGGCCGTAGAGGAAGACCGGGCGTTCCCTGCCCTGCCCGATGTGAAGCGCGGCGAGACCGAACGTCGCCTCGTCGCTGTTCGACACCGGCACCGTGAACAGCGTCAGGACCAGCCGGTAGACGACACCGGCGAGCCCGAACAGCAGCGCGGCGAGCGCCGGTCGGTCGAGTCGCGGGCGCCATCGCCCACGGTGCTGCTCTGGATGCGACACGACCAACGCCCCCGTCGTCGTCCCGACCGGAGTGTTTCACGTTCGGTCGGGCCGCCGAGGCCGATCGGCGCAGCCCGGTGGGGCTGGGTCGGCCACACGGTGACCGGGCCGGATCGGCGCGGCCCTGGTTGGCTCGCGTGGCCGTGGCTGTCGACGTGTGGCAGGGTTGGCGCGTGCCACCCACTCCCGCCGGCCAACTGGCCGTTCCGAACCTGCACCGGGCCGCGCGGATCGAGGACGCCGTGCACCAGCTCGTCGAGCGCCGGCTGCGGCGCACCGGCTGGCGGGTCAACATCGTCGCGTACACCGGCTATGGCGCCCCGGGTTGGGTGCGGGTGATGTGTCGGGTGCTGCTGGGCCGTCCGGACACCCGTCAGCGGGGTCGGCTCGACAAGGTCCGCGGCTGGCGCAGCTTCACGACGTTGCCCAACAAGCACGTCACGGTGACCATCGAGGCCGGCGGGGTGCGACACGAGACGCGGGCCGACCGCAGCGGCTTCGTCGACACGCTGGTCGAGGCGGACCTGCCGCCCGGTTGGGGCACGGTCCGGCTCAGCGTCCCGGACGCCGAGCCGGTCGACGCCCCGGTGCGCATCCTCGACCCGGAGGTCAAGTTCGGCATCATCTCCGACATCGACGACACGGTGATGGTGACCGCGCTGCCCCGGCCGCTGCTCGCCGCATGGAACACGTTCGTGCTCGACGAGCACGCCCGCAACGCGGTGCCCGGCATGGCGGTGCTCTACGAGCGGCTGGTCACCGCGCACCCCGGCGCACCGGTCTTCTACCTCTCCACCGGCGCCTGGAACGTGGCCCCGACCCTGACCCGCTTCCTGTCCCGCCACCTCTACCCGGCCGGGCCGCTGCTGCTCACCGACTGGGGCCCGACCGCCGACCGCTGGTTCCGCAGCGGCATGGAACACAAGCGGTCCACCCTGGCCCGGCTGGCCAAGGAGTTCCCCGACGTGCGCTGGCTGCTCGTCGGCGACGACGGCCAGCACGACCAGGAGATCTACCGTGAGTTCGCCGCCGCCCACCCGGAGAACGTCGCCGGGGTGGCGATCCGCCGCCTCTCCCCGACCCAGTCCGTGCTGGCCGGCACCCTGCCCGCCCCCGCCGGCCGACCGTCGTCGGGGCCGGTGGGGCAGAAGTGGCTGTCCGCCCCGGACGGCGCCGGCCTCTGGCAACTGCTCCGCGACGCCGGCCTGGTCTGATCCTCTGACGCCGACGGCCCCAACGGCGCCTCGCGCCAGGACCGGCCCGTGGGCGTCCCGTCCTGTACGGTCAGCGGCTGACTTCGCAGAGTGAAAGCTGTGAAGAATACTTGCGTGGCAGTCCTGCAGCACTGAACATACTTTCGTGCGTGTCGACTTTCATCGATCCCTTCCCGGGCTGGCGCTGGTAGCGGCGCTGACGCTCGGCGCGGCCGTACCTCCCTCCCCAACCACGCCGCCGGGCACCGTGCCGGTGGCCACACAGGCAGCCTGCGTGACAGATCCGGCCACCCCGAAACGGCAGTTCCGGGGCATGTGGATCGCCAGCGTGGCCAACATCGACTGGCCCAGCCGCACCGGCCTCACCGCCGCCGCCCAACAGGCGGAGTACCGGGGTTGGCTCGACCTGGCCAAGCAGCGTCGGATGAACGCCGTCGTCGTGCAGGTCCGTCCCGCCGCCGACGCCTTCTGGCCGTCGACGTACGAGCCGTGGTCGCAGTGGCTCACCGGAACCCAGGGAGGCAATCCCGGCTACGACCCGATGGCCTTCATGGTGGCCGAGGCGCACGCCCGCAACCTGGAGTTCCACGCCTGGTTCAACCCGTACCGGGTCGCGACCCACACCGACCTGACCAAGCTGGCCGCCAGCCACCCGGCCCGCACGAACCCGGGCTGGGCGGTCGCCTACAACGGCCAGCTTTACTACAACCCCGGCATCCCCGCCGTCCGGGCCTTCGTGCAGACCGCGATGATGGACGCCGTCAGCCGCTACGACATCGACGCGGTGCACTGGGACGACTACTTCTACCCGTACCCGGGCAGCGGTGGGGGCTTCCCCGACCAGGCCACGTACGCCCAGTACGGCGCCGGCTTCAGCACCATCGCCGACTGGCGGCGCAACAACGTCAACCTGCTGGTGCAGGAGATGAGTGCCAAGATCCGGGCGGCGAAGCCGTGGGTGAAGCTCGGCGTGAGCCCGTTCGGCATCTGGCGCAACGCCGGCACCGACCCGCTCGGCTCGCGCACCACCGGCCTCCAGTCGTACGACGCGATCTACGCCGACACCCGACGGTGGGTGAAGCAGGGGTGGATCGACTACATCGCCCCGCAGATCTACTGGCAGATCGGCCACCCCGCGGCCGACTACGCGGAATTGGTCCGCTGGTGGTCGGAGACCGTCAACGGCACCACAGTGCAATTGCTCGTCGGGCAGGCCACCTACCGCGCCGGGGCCTCCGGGCAGGATGCCGCCTGGCAGGACCCGGCCGAACTCACCGACCACCTGACCCTCAACCGCGCCTACCCCCGGATCCTCGGCGACATCCACTTCAGCGCCAAGGACGTACGCGCCGACCGCATCGGTGCCGTCTCCCGGCTGACGACCGACCACTACCGCCGGCCCGCCCTGGCACCGGCCGGGGTGGGCGGTGCCGCGCCCGCCGCGCCGAACCTCACCTCGGCGGTACGCGGCACCGGCGGCGTGACGCTGAACTGGCAGCGTGGCACCGCCGGCAGTACGGCCTCGTACGCCGTGTACCGACTGCCCGGCGACGGCTCGGTCGACCCCTGCGACCTGGCCGATGCCCGCAACCTGCTGGGCACGGTGCGTGCCTCAGGCAGCACCGGGACGTTCACCGACGCCACCGCCGCGGCCGGCTCGACCTACCGGTACCTGGTGACTGCCCTGGACCGGCTGCACCACGAGAGCCCGGCCAGCAACGCGCGGGTGGTCACCGGCACCGGCGGCACGTTCAGCGTGATCGTGGACAACACCACCACTGGTGGCTTCACCGCCGCCGCCACCTGGGGCACCTCGTCGTACCTCACCCCGCGGTACGGCACGAACTACCGGTTCGCCGAGCCGCAGGCGGTCAGTGACCCGGCCTGGTTCAGCGCGACGCTGCCCGCCGCCGGCTCGTACCGGGTCGAGGTCTGGTACCCGGCCGATCCCGGCTACAACAGCGCCACGCCGCACCTGGTGGCCACCGCGAACGGGACCGTGACGGCCTCCGTCGACCAGCGCAGCGGCGGTGGCCAGTGGCGGGTGTTGGGCACCTACGACTTCGCCGCGGGGACGCGCCAGGTCGTCGGGGTCAGCCGCTGGACCAGCACGACGGGGTACGTCGTCGCCGACGCCGTCCGGATCACCCGGCTCTGAGCCCGCGCCGTTCCCCCGAGGCGTCTCGACGTCCCGGGGGAACGGTCCCGCTCACCGGTCAGTCGCGGCGGAGCCAGACGGCACCCAGCGGGGGAACCTGGAGGGCGGCCGAGGCGACCATCCCGTGCCACGGCACGTCCTCGGCCCGTACCTCGCCCAGGTTGCCCACCCCCGACCCGCCGTAGTGGTGCGCGTCGGTGTTGAGCACCTCGGTCCACGTCCCGCCGGCCGGCAGGCCGACCCGGTAGTCGTGCAGCGGCTGGGCGGAGAAGTTCGCCACGCACACCAGCGTCGAGCCGTCCGGGGCGATCCGGACGAACGACACGGTGTTGTTGGCGACGTCGTCGCCGGCGATCCAGCGGAAGCCCGCCGGCTCGGTGTCCTGTGCCCAGAGCGCCGGAGTGTCCCGGTAGACCCGGTTGAGGTCACCGACGAGTCGTTGCACACCGGCGCGGGCCGGGTCGTGGAGCAGGTACCAGTCGAGCCCGCGCTCCTCGCTCCACTCCCGGTCGTCGGCCATCTCGGAGCCCATGAAGAGCAGCTGCTTGCCGGGGTGCGCCCACATGTACGCCAGCAGCGCCCGCACGTTCGCCAGCCGCTGCCAGGTGTCGCCGGGCATCTTGCCGGCCAGTGAGCCCTTGCCGTGCACCACCTCGTCGTGGCTGATCGGCAGCACGTAGTTCTCGCTCCAGGCGTACGCCAGGGAGAAGGTGAGCTGGTGGTGGTGGTGCTGGCGGTAGATCGGGTCCTTCGAGGTGTAGAGCAGGGTGTCGTGCATCCAGCCCATGTTCCACTTGAACCCGAAACCCAGCCCGCCCTCGGCGGTGGGGCGGGTGACCCCCGGCCAGGCGGTGGACTCTTCGGCGATCATGACGACGCCGGCGTGGTGCTTGTAGACCGTCGCGTTCACCTCCTGCATGAACGCGATGGCCTCCAGGTTCTCCCGGCCGCCGTACTTGTTGGGGGCCCACTCGCCGTGGTTGCGGGAGTAGTCCAGGTAGAGCATGGAGGCGACCGCGTCGACCCGCAGCCCGTCGACGTGGAACTGGTCGCACCAGTAGAGCGCGTTGGCGACCAGGAAGTTGCGGACCTCGTTGCGGCCGAAGTCGAAGACGTACGTGCCCCAGTCGGGGTGCTCGCCGCGCCGCGGGTCGGGGTGCTCGTAGAGCGGGGTGCCGTCGAACCGCGCGAGGGCCCACTCGTCCTTCGGGAAGTGCGCGGGCACCCAGTCCAGGAGTACGCCGATGCCGGCCTCGTGCAGCCGGTCCACCAGGTACCGGAACTCGTCCGGGTCGCCGAACCGGGAGGTCGGCGCGTAGTAGCCGGTCACCTGGTAGCCCCAGGAGCCGCCGAACGGGTGCTCCATCACGGGCAGGAACTCCACGTGCGTGAAGCCCAGCTCGGTGACGTACGCGGTGAGCTGCTCGGCCAACTCGCGGTAGCTAAGGCCGGGCCGCCACGAGCCGAGGTGCACCTCGTAGACGCTCATCGGTTCCTGGTGCGGCTGCCGTTCCGCCCGCCGGGCCAGCCAGTCCGCGTCGTTCCACCGGTACGTCGAGTGGTGCACCACCGAGGCGGTGGCCGGCGGCACCTCGGCGTACGCCGCGAGCGGGTCGGCCTTGTCCCGCCACTGCCCGTCGGCGCCCAGCACCCGGTACTTGTAGCGGGCCCCGATCCGGGCGTTGGGGACGAACAGCTCCCACACCCCGCTGGAGCCGAGCGACCGCATCGGCCAGCCGTCGTCGGGGCCCCAGCCGGTGAAGTCGCCGATCACCCGCACGCCTTGGGCGTTGGGTGCCCAGACGCTGAACGCGACGCCCTCGTCGAAGACCCGGGCGCCGAGCGCCTCCCACAGTCGCTCGTGCCGGCCCTCGCGGATCAGGTGCAGGTCCAGCTCACCGAGGGTCGGCGGGTAGCGGTACGGGTCGTCGTGGGCGGTCCCGTCGACCTCCACCCGGTAGTCGAGCACCGTGCCGTCGACCTGTGCCTCGAAGACGCCCATGTCGTGCACCCGCTTCATCGGGTGCCGCTCGTCTCCGACGAGCAGCGCGACGTCGCCGGCGCCCCGGCGCATCGTGCGGATCGTCGTCGAGCCGTCGGCGGGGTGCGCGCCGAGCAGCGCGTGCGGGTCGTGCGTCGCGCCGGAGATCAGCTGGTCCATCGGTCGTCCTTCGGGGCGGCGTCGGTCGGTGCGGAGGCGGGCGGGCGGGGCTTCGCCGAGCGGGCAGCGGACGAGCGGGTCGCAGCCGAGCGGGGGTCGGACGGGCGAGGGGCGGACGGGCGGGCCGCGGACGACAGCGGAGCCGCCGCCGGGGTCGTCGGCGCGGTGCCGCCGGACAGCTCCGCCGGGACGTCGGCGACGGTGAGATCCGCCGGTTCGACGCCTGCGGGATCCGGCGCGGCGGGTGCGACCGGGCGGCGCACTGTCAGCACGTGCGCGGGTTGCAGGTACGGGTCGAGGCGTACCGCGTTGCGCTGACCCCAGTCGTAACTCGTGCCGGTCACCTCGTCGTACACGGTGAACCGCTCATGCCAGTCGAAGCCGAGCGCGGGCATGTCGAGCGTCGTGTTGCCCCACTGCACGGCGCGCGGGTCGAACGAGCAGATCACGATGACCGTGTTGCCGGTCTCCGGGTCGTGCTTCGACCAGCAGAGCAGCGCCGGGTTGTCGATCTCGTGGAAGCGCAGGTTGCGGAGCTGGTGCAGGGCCGGGTTGTCCCGGCGTACCCGGTTGAGGGTGGTCAGGAACGGTGCCAGCGAACGGCCCTGCGCCTCCGCTGCGGCCCAGTCCCGGGGTCGCAGCTCGTACTTCTCGTTGTCCAGGTACTCCTCGGCGCCCGGCCGGGCCACGTGCTCGAACAGTTCGTAGCCCGCGTACAGGCCCCAGGAGGGGGAGAGCAGCGCGGCCAGCACCGCCCGGATCTTGAACATCGGCGGGCCGCCGTGCTGCAACGACTCGTGCAGGATGTCCGGGGTGTTCGGCCAGAAGTTCGGCCGCATGTAGTCGGCCGCCTCGATCAACTCCTCGCAGTACGCCCGCATCTCGGCGGCCGTCGTGCGCCAGGTGAAATAGGTGTACGACTGAGTGAAGCCGACCTTGCCGAGGCCGTGCATGATCGCCGGCCGGGTGAACGCCTCGGCCAGGAACAGCACGTCCTCATCGACCGCCTTCACCTCGGCGATCAGCCAGTGCCAGAAGTCGAACGGCTTGGTGTGCGGGTTGTCCACCCGGAAGATCCGGATGCCCTCGCCGACCCAGTGCAGCACCACCCGCAGCACCTCGGCCCGGATGCCCTCCGGGTCGTTGTCGAAGTTGACCGGGTAGATGTCCTGGTACTTCTTCGGCGGGTTCTCCGCGTACGCGATGCTGCCGTCGGCGCGGGTGGTGAACCACTCCGGGTGTTCGGTGACCCACGGGTGGTCCGGCGCGCACTGCAACGCCAGGTCCACCGCCACTTCCAGGCCCTGTGCCGCCGCCGCCTGGATGAAGGCCCGGAAGTCCGCCGGCGTACCCAGGTCGGGGTGGATCGTGTCGTGGCCGCCCTCGGCGGCGCCGATCGCCCACGGTGAGCCCACGTCGGTCGGCCCGGCGGTGAGCGCGTTGTTCGGGCCCTTGCGGTTGACCCGGCCGATCGGGTGGATCGGCGGCAGGTAGAGCACGTCGAAGCCCATCGCGGCCACCCCTGGCAGCCGCTCGGTGGCGGTCGCGAAGGTGCCGGACCGGCCGCCCATCGCTCCTTCGGAGCGGGGGAAGAACTCGTACCAGGCCGAGTAGAGCGCCCGCTTGCGGTCAACCCAGATCGAGTACGTGTCACCGGTGGTGACCAGCTCCCGCACCGGGTGCTCCCAGAGCAGGTCGGCCAGGGCCAGCGCCGGGCCGACCCGCTGGGCCAGCGGCAGGTCGGTGTCGACCAGCGCGGTGAGCGCATCGGCGACCCGGGGCCGGTCGGCGGCCGGCACGAGGCCCCGGGCGGCGGCGAGGACCCGAGCGCCCTCGGCCAGGTCGTTGGCCAGGTCCTCCGGCCCCTGCCCGGCGGCGATCTTCTTGGTCACCGCGTTCTGCCAGGTCAGGTACGGGTCCTGGAACGCCTCGACGGAGAAGGTCCACGAGCCGACGGCGTCCGGTGCGATGGTGGCGTGCCAGCGGTCCTGGCCGGGCTCGCCGGGGCGCATCCGGGTGAACGGCCGGCTCGCGCCGTCCGGCCCAGCCCACACCACGTTGCAGCCCAGCGCGTCGTGCCCCTCCCGGTAGGCGCGCGCCGACACCGGAACCGGCTCGTCGACCACCGCCTTGGCCGGGTATCGCCCGCACGAGACGACGGGGGAGACGTCTTCGATCGGGAACCGTCCAGTCACCCCGCCAACCTACTGCGCGAGATCCGTTCGCGCGCGGCCAAGCCGTCGTCGCCGAGTACGGAGCCGACAAGTGCGTCCAGTCCCGCGTGCCACCGAGCTTCGGGCCAGTCGCGCAGGTGTTCGACCAGGTCGCTGCGGACGGCGGCGAGCAGGGCGTGGGCCAGGTAGTCCGCCGACTGCGGGCCGCGTGCCTCCGCGACGAGGACGGCGAGCAGGGCGTGCCAGTGGTCGTACGCCTCATTGCGGTACGGACTGCCGCCCCCGGCGCTCTCGAGCGCCAGCGTGAGCACCCGGTTGTCGAGCTTGAAGCGCAGCATGGCCCGCAGCAGCTCGACGGCCTGCTCCGCCGCCGGGCGGGTGGGTGACACGGCGAGCGACTCCTGCAACCGCAGCCCCCGTTGCTCGTAGAGGGCGCGAATGAGCCCGATGCGATCGCCGAAGCGTCGGAACAGGGTGCCCTTGCCGACGCCGGCTGCGGTGGCGATGTCGTCCATCGACACCTGATCGGGGTCGGCTGCCGCGTCGAAGAGACGCCCGGCGGCGGCCAGCACCGACTCCCTGTTGCGTAACGCATCGGCCCGCACCGGGCTCCCCTCTCGCCAAACGGACTAGCGGTCCGTATAGTCGAAACGGACCGGCGGTCCGAATACTATCGCGACCGTCCCGGACGACGAAAGGACGATCATGTCGAAGAATCCCGCCGCGGTGTTCCATCGCGGCATGGAGCTGCTGCTCGCCAAGGACATGGCCGGTTTCATCGCGCTGTTCGCCGAGGACGCGGTGCTCGAACTCCCGTTCGCGCCGCCAGGTCAGCCGCGCCGAGTAGTCGGGCGCGCCGACGGGCGGCTCGTGCACTATCGCGACTACTGGGATCCGATCGCCGCACAGGAACTGCTCGGTGGCGGCCTGGTGCGCTCATGATCCTGGTCATCGGTGGCACCGGAACCACCGGCCGCATCGTCGCCGCCACGCTCGCCGAGCGTGGTCACGCCATCCGGATCGCCAGCCGACGCCCCTCCCCGGGAGGGTTCCGCTTCGACTGGTACGACCCGACCACCCACCCGGACGCTCTGAGTGGTGTGCGCGCGATCTACGCCATCCCACCGGTCGGCGAGGTCGAGCCGGCACCGATCATGCTTCCCTTCCTCGACCGGGCACGCAGCGCCGGTGTCCGCCGGGTGGTTCTGCTCAGCTCCTCGGCCATCGGGCCCGCCGAACACGGACTGGGCCTGGTGCACGCACGGTTGGGTGAGCTGTTCCCGGAATGGGCGGTTCTGCGGCCGTCCTGGTTCATGGAGAACTTCGTCAGTGAGCAGCCGCACGCCGTCAGCGCCCGCGATCATGGCGAGATCGTCAGCGCCACCGGCGTCGGCAGGGTCGGCTTCGTCGACCCTGCCGACATCGCCGAGGTGGCGGTGCGGGCTCTCACGGACCCCACCCCGCACAACACCGACCACATCATCACGGGACCAGCGGCGCTGAGCTACGACCAGATCGCCGCCGTCCTCACCGAGGTCGGTGGCCGGCCGGTCAGGCACCGGGCGATCGACCCGGCGGAACTGGCCGTACGCCACAGCGCGAACGGCATACCGCCGGACTTCGCCCGCTTCCTCGCGAGCCTGGACACGACGATCGCGGCAGGCGCGGAGGACCGGACGACGTCGACCGTCGCGGACGTGACGGGTCGCACGCCACGATCCTTCCGGGACTTCTGCCGGGACCGCCTGCGCGGCGGCGGCCCGACACGAGTGGCTGGTGGCCGGTGAGGAATGGCGGTCGGACTCTCCCCGAACCGGACCCGTTGCTCGCCTCGGCGGGTCGAGGCCTGGGGGCGGACGTTGCGGTGAGCGTGATGACACAGGGGCATATTGATGACTCAGGGACATCACGCTCGCCGGGGTGTTTCCTCGCGCGGAGGTCACTCTCCGTTCCGCACCCCCGCAACGCGCGGAGGTGACGTAGCCTCCCGCCATGATCGAAAGGGTGAGAGTCGCGATTGTCGGGGTCGGTAACAACACGTCGGCACTGGTGCAGGGGCTTGCTCTCTACCGCCAGAGCGGCAGCCTGGTCGGAATCCGCAGGCCGATGATCGACGGGCTCGGGGTGGGGGACATCGACATCGTCGCGGCCTTCGCCACCTCCGAGGAGAAGGTCGGTCGGGACCTGACCGAGGCGATCTTCCTGGCGCCCAACAACTTCCCCCGGCTGGACTGCGACCTGCCCACAGCGGGCGTCCCGGTCACGAAGGGCCTCGTCGACGCGACCGAGGTGCCGCGGGTGGCGGCGGCACTGGCCGGCGCGGAGGTGCTGCTCTACTCGGCGCCCAGCGGCCGGCCGGAGACCGCTCAGGCGTACGCCGAGGCGGCTCACACGGCGGGCGTCGCATTCATCAACACCACCGCCGACCCGGTCGCCCGCGATCCACGCCGGCTGGAGAGGTTCGAGGCGGCCGGTCTGCCGCTGCTCGGCGACGACCTGGCCAGCCAGTTCGGCACCTCGGTGCTGCACAAGGCGCTGCTGCGGCTGCTTGAGGAACGCGGCCTCACCCTGGTCAGCTCCTACCAGGTCAACCTGGGCGGCACCGAGGACTTCCGCAACCTGGTCGAGAACCCCGACACCAAGATGCGGTCCAAGCTCAACGCCCTGCCGAAAGGCCGGGCCGCCGACAGCGTCGAGGTCGCCCCGCTCGGCTACCTGCCGCACCTGCGCTCGCAGAAGGTGGCGCACCTCAACCTGGAGGCGCAGGGTTGGGGTGCGACAGCGGTGAGCCTCGACGTGAAGCTGAAGGTGCACGATCCGAGCGGTGCCGCCGGCGTCAACATCGACCTCATCCGCATCGCGGCCAGTGCGCTACGGAACGGACGTGGTGGTCACTCTGCGGAGGCGACCTCGTTGTTCAAGTCGCCGCCAGGAACGGCGATCTGAGCAGTGCCCGCGCCAACCTGACCACCGCAGCGCGCCCGGTCGATGGACGACACCGACGAGTCGTCAGTTCCCGATCTTGTCCAGGTCGACGAGGTCCTCGTCGGAGAGCGACAGGCCCGCGCCAGCGACGTTCTCGCGCAGGTGCGCGACTGACGACGTACCCGGAATGAGCAGGATGTTCGGCGAGCGCCGCAGCAGCCAGGCCAGGGCGACCGACATCGGCGTGGTGGCCAACCTGGCGGCCACGGCTGACAGGGCAGCGGACTGTAGCGGGCTGAAGCCGCCCAGCGGGAAGTAGGGCACGTAGGCGACGCCCTGTTCGGCGAGCGTGTCGATCAGCTCGTCGTCCTGGCGGAAGGCCAGGTTGTACATGTTCTGCACGCACACGATCGGCGCGATCGCCTGCGCCTCGGCGACCTGCTGCGCCGTCGCGGTGCTCACACCCAGGTGCCGAATCAGGCCCTGCCGCTGAAGGTCGACGAGCGTCTCGAACGGTTCGGCGAGCGAGCCGGGTTGCGGGCCCTCGGCGTTGCCGAGCCGCAGGTTGACCAGGTCGAGCACCTCGACGCCGAGGTTCTCCAGGTTCTCGTGGACCGCCCGACGCAGGTCGTCGGGCTTCCGGGCGGGGGGCCAACCGCCCTGCTGGTCGCGGGTCGCGCCGACCTTGGTGACGATGTGCAGCGATTCGGGGTACGGGTGCAGAGCCTCCCGGATCAGCTTGTTGGTGATGTGTGGCCCGTAGGCGTCGCTGGTGTCGATGTGGGTGATGCCGAGCTCGACGACCTCGCGCAGGACGGCGAGCGCGCCATCGGGGTCGGCGGGCGGCCCCATGACCCAGGGGCCGGCGAGTTGCATGGCGCCGTAGCCGAAGCGGGTGACGCTCAGGTCGCCCAGCATCCAGGTGCCCCCGGGCAGGGGGTTGCCACCGGAAAGGGTGCGGGCGTCGTGGGGAAGGGAGGTGGAGCGCATGGTCAGACCTCGGATTTCAGGTGGAGTGCGGAGCGTTCGGCACCCCTCAGGTGCCTGCTTCACTATGGGCAGGTAACTTCCTGACCGGAAGTAGGCACTTTCAAGTGCGTAACAGACCAACCGGTGGGAGGGGCGCGGATGGTGACGACGACGGCGGCCCAGCAGAGAGCACAGACCAAGGCGGAGTACGACGCCTTCCTGGCCGGGTGCCCCAGCCGCAAACTGCTCGACCGGATCTCCGACAAGTGGGTCACGTTGATCCTGGCCGCGCTGGGCAGCGACGGCTCCCACCGGTTCGGCGCCGACTGCGCGGGCGAACCCCGCCCGCTGCGCTACTCCGAGCTGTCGCGCCTACTGGCCGGCGTCAGCCAGAAGATGCTCACGCAGACGCTGCGCGCCCTGGAACGCGACGGCCTGATCACTCGTACGGCGACACCGACCGTGCCCGTCACTGTCACCTACGAGCTGACGGCCCTCGGCCTCTCGCTGCACCAGATGATGCGCAGCCTCAAGGGCTGGGCCGAAACGCACATGGACGAGGTGCTCGGCAACCGCGCGACGTACGACACCCGAGCCTCGGCAGGATGACCGGGCGGGTCAGCCCGCCGCGCGAACCGAGCGGTACACGTCGAGCGTCTGTCGGGCGATCGCGTCCCAGGAGAAGTGCTGCACCGCGCGCCGCCGGCCGGCCAGGCCGAACCGCTCGGTGCGCGCCGGATCGGCGAGCAGCGTGTTGATCGCGGCCGCCAGGTCGGCCACGAAGCGTTCCGGGTCCAGTGGGGTGCCGGACCCGTCGGTGGCCTGCGCGATCGGCACCAGCAGGCCGGTCTCGTCGTCGGCCACGACCTCGGGGATGCCGCCGGTCGCGGTCGCCACCACGGCCGTCTCGCAGGCCATCGCCTCCAGGTTGACGATGCCCATCGGTTCGTAGACCGACGGGCAGACGAACACGGTGGCGTGCGTCAGCACCTGGATCACCTCGGGCTTGGGCAGCATCTCGGCCACCCAGACCACGCCGGAACGGTTGGCCCGCAGCTCGGCGACCAACTCCTCCACCTCGGCGGCGATCTCGGCGGTGTCCGGCGCGCCCGCGAGCAGGACGAGCTGGGTGTCCGCCGGCAACTCCCGGGCGGCCCGCAGCAGGTACGGCAGCCCCTTCTGCCGGGTGATCCTGCCCACGTAGACCACGCTGGGGCGGGACGGGTCGACACCGAGCCGGTCGAGCACGTCGGTGCCCTGATCCGGGGCGTACTGAACGGTGTCGATGCCGTTGTAGACCACCCGGACCCGGTCGGGGTCGATCTGCGGGTACGCGGTGAGCACGTCGTTGCGCATCCCGCCACTGACCGCGATCACCGCGTCGGCGGCCTCCATCGCGGTGCGCTCGATCCAGGAGGAGAGCGCGTAACCGCCGCCGAGCTGCTCAGCCTTCCACGGCCGCAGCGGCTCCAGGCTGTGCGCGGTCACCACGTGCGGCACCCCGTGCAGCAGCTTCGCGGTGTGGCCGGCCAGGTTCGCGTACCACGTGTGGCTGTGCACCACGTCGGTGCCGGCCGCGCCGGCGGCCATCTCCAGGTCCACGCCCATCGTGCGCAGCGCGGCGTTCGCGCCGGTCAGGCCCGGCGGTTCGGCGTACGCGGTGACGCCCGGCTCGGTACGCGGCAGGCCGAAGCAGTGCACCCGTACGTCGGCGAGGCTGCGCAACTCCCGAGCCAGGTACTCGACGTGCACGCCCGCGCCGCCGTAGACCTCCGGCGGGTACTCGCGGGTGAGCAGATCGACGCGCAGCGGGGTGGGTTCGTTCATGACCCCGCACCCTAGTGCAGAAGACTCCCCGTACGAGTGGTGAAGTGGGACGCGGGTGGATAGCGTCGTGGCATGGCTGCCAAGGTGCTCGCGATCGTCCTGGCGGGTGGGGAGGGCAAGCGCCTGATGCCACTCACCACGGATCGGGCCAAGCCGGCCGTCCCGTTCGGCGGGATGTACCGCATGGTCGACTTCGTCCTCTCCAACCTGGCCAACGCCGGCTATCTCAAGATCGTCGTGCTGACCCAGTACAAGTCCCACTCTCTCGACCGACACATCACCAAGACCTGGCGGATGTCCACGCTGCTCGGCAACTACGTCACCCCGGTGCCCGCGCAGCAGCGTCGTGGCCCGTGGTGGTTCGCCGGCTCGGCCGACGCCATCTACCAGAGCTTCAACCTCATCAACGACGAGCAGCCCGACTACGTGATCGTCTTCGGCGCCGACCACATCTACCGGATGGACCCGCGGCAGATGGTGGAGGACCACATCGCGTCCGGCGCGGCGGTGACCGTCGCCGGCATCCGCCAGCCGCTGTCGATGGCCGACCAGTTCGGCGTCATCGAGGTCGGCGAGGACGGCAAGCGGATCCGGGCGTTCCGTGAGAAGCCCACCGACGCTGTCGGCCTGCCCGACGCGCCGGACGAGATCTACGCCTCGATGGGCAACTACGTCTTCACCACCCGGGCGCTCTGTGAGGCGGTCGAGCGCGACGCCGAAGACAAGTCCAGCAAGCACGACATGGGCGGCAGCATCATCCCGATGCTCGTGGAGCGCGGCGAGGCGAACGTCTACGACTTCCGCGACAACGAGGTGCCGGGCAGCACCGACCGCGATCGCGGCTACTGGCGGGACGTGGGGACGCTCGACTCGTTCTACGACGCGCACATGGATCTGATCAACGTGCACCCCGTCTTCAACATGTACAACTTCGACTGGCCGATCTACACCGAGCAGCTGCCGTGGCCGCCGGCGAAGTTTGTCCACCAGTGGGGTGAGCGGGTCGGCCGCGCGGTCGGCTCGATGGTTTCCCCGGGCGTGGTGATCTCCGGCTCGTTGGTGGAGAACTCGATCGTCTCGCCGAAGGTGCGGGTGCACTCCTGGGCGCACGTCGAGGGCTCGGTGCTGATGGAGGGTGTGGAGATCGGCCGGCACGCGGTGGTCCGGCGGGCCATCCTGGACAAGAACGTGTTCGTCCCGGAGGGCGTCGAGATCGGCGTCGACCTGGAGAAGGACCGGCAGCGTTACACCGTTTCCGACAACGGCATCGTGGTGATCGGCAAGGGCCAGAAGGTCGAGCCGTGACCGACAGGCACTCCCCGAGGAGGATCTCGCAGTGACCCACCCCCGTGCCGGCCAGCCCGCCGAGCCCGCCGACCTGGTCGACGTGCCGCGCCTGGTGACCGCCTACTACGCCGAGCATCCGGATCCCGCGGACCCGGCCCAGCAGGTCTCCTTCGGCACCTCCGGCCACCGCGGCTCCAGCCTGCGCAACGCGTTCAACTCCGACCACATCCTGGCGGTCACCCAGGCGCTCTGCGACTACCGGCGCGAGCAGGGGCTGGACGGGCCGCTCTTCCTCGCCCGGGACACCCACGCGCTCTCCGCGCCGGCCGCGGTGGACGCCCTGGAGGTGCTCGCCGCCAACGGGGTCACCGTGCTGGTGGACAGCCGCGACGGTTACACCCCGACCCCGGCGCTGTCGCACGCGATCCTCACGCACAACCGCGGGCGGACCAGCGGGCTCGCCGACGGCATCGTCATCACCCCGTCGCACAACCCGCCCGACGACGGCGGTTTCAAGTACAACCCCACAAACGGTGGGCCGGCCGACACCGACGTGACCAGGTGGATCCAGGACCGGGCCAACGCCATCCTGGCCGCCGGGCTCAAGGAGGTCCGCCGGATCACCTACGCGCGGGCGCGGGCCGCCGACACCACCGGGGAGTACGACTTCCTCGCCACCTACGTCGACGACCTGCCGGCGGCGATCGACATCGACGCGATCCGCGATGCGGGGATCCGCATCGGCGCGGACCCGTTGGGCGGGGCGAGCGTGGCGTACTGGGGTGAGATCGCCGAGCGGCACCGCCTGGACCTGACAGTGGTCAACCCGACTGTCGACCCGACCTGGCGGTTCATGACCCTGGACGGCGACGGCAAGATTCGGATGGACTGCTCCTCGCCGAATGCGATGGCGTCGCTGATCGCCGCGCGGGCCGACTACCAGATCTCCACGGGCAACGACGCCGACGCCGACCGGCACGGCATCGTCACCCCGGACGCCGGGCTGATGAACCCCAACCACTACCTGGCGGTGGCGATCGGTCACCTGTTCCGCACCCGCACCGAGTGGGGGCCGAACGCCGCGGTGGGCAAGACCCTGGTCTCCTCGTCGATGATCGACCGGGTCGCCGCCGACCTGGGTCGGCCGCTGCTGGAGGTGCCGGTCGGCTTCAAGTGGTTCGTGCCCGGCCTGCTCGACGGCGCTGTCGGTTTCGGTGGCGAGGAGAGCGCCGGGGCGTCGTTCCTGCGGCGTGACGGCTCGACCTGGACCACCGACAAGGACGGCCTGCTGCTCTGCCTGCTCGCTGCCGAGATCCAGGCCACCACCGGCCGCAGCCCGAGCCAGCACTGGGCGGAGTTGGCCGAGCGTTTCGGCGCGCCCTCGTACGCCCGGATCGATGCTCCGGCCACCCGGGAGCAGAAGGCAGTGCTCGGCAAGCTCTCCCCGGAGCAGGTCACCGCCACCGAGCTCGCCGGTGAGCCGATCACCGCGACGCTGACCACCGCCCCCGGTAACGGCGCGGCGATCGGCGGCCTCAAGGTCAGCACCGAGTCCGGCTGGTTCGCCGCCCGTCCGTCCGGCACCGAGGACGTCTACAAGATCTACGCCGAGTCCTTCCAGGGTCCCGACCACCTCAAGCAGATCCAGGAAGAAGCCAAGAACCTGGTAGACCAAGCCCTAACCCAGTCCTGACCCCGCCGCAGTTGATCATGAAGTTATTGCCACTCGGCGCGGCGTGTCATGGCAATAACTTCATGATCAACCAGGTCCAAGGTGGGGGTGGGGGTGGGGTCAGCAGGGGGTGGGGTGGGGTGGGTTAGCAGGGTGGGGGGTCGGCGGGTGGGGGTAGCTCCTGGCCGCGTCGGCGTAGCTCTTCGGGGAGCAGTTCGCGGAGCTGCTCGGGGAGGAACGGCAGGTCGAGCAGCGTCATCTTCAACTGGTTGCGCTCCTGGTAGCGCAGCGGGTCGAAGCGGACCACCAGACCGGCGTCGCGCCGGTACGAGATGTCCACCGTGCCGTCCGTCGCGGCGTCGCGGAACACCAACCCGTCCATCTCCACGACGACCGGCGACGAGTTGGGCTGCAACTCCAACCGGATCTTCTCGTCCGGGGAGAGCACCACCGCCCGGGAGATGCCGGCCATCGGCGCCGCCGGCGTGATCACCACCGAGTCCGCCGCAGGGGAGATCAGTGGACCACCGGCCGCGTAGCTGTACGCCGTCGAGCCGGTCGGAGTGGCGACCACAACGGCGTCGCTGCGGTAGTAGCCGTACTGCTGGCCGTCGATGGCGAGCGTGACGCTGACGAAACCGGCGCCCGGCTGACGGACCAACGCGATGTCGTTGAACGCCACGACGTCGTCGCCGCACACGTCACAGGCGAGGCAGGCGTGCGACTCGATCGTGAAGTCCTTCGACAGCAGCCGGCTCAGCGCCTCGGGCAGCTCCGGCGGTTCGATCTCGACGAGAAACCCCAACCGACCCAGGTGTACGCCGAGCACCGGTTTCGGGTCGAGGACGGCGGATCGCAGCGCACCCAGCATGGTGCCGTCGCCGCCGATGCTGATGAGGGCGTCGGCACGGGCCGCCACCTGGTCCGCCGGCACCGGTTCGACAGAGGACGGGACGCGGTGCTGGTCCTCCTCGCGCACGTACAACGTCTTGCGGTGACGCGTCGCCCACCGTTCGATGATCCCGACCACCTCGGTGACATCCCGGGTGGGGTGCAGCACAAGTCCCAGCCCCGACACCCGTACAGCTCACCACATCGGCGGCGACCGTACCCGGCGTACACCGAAGGTGCGCCGACGGCCCGCGGACCGTCGGCGCACCTCGCCGCCGTCAGGGGCGGGGCTGCCCGGTGAGGTGGGTCAGCGAGCGGGCGACCAGGTCGTCGCGGGCCGCCGGGGGGAGGCCCTCCAACCCGAAGCCCAGATACACGGTGTCCCCGGTGACCACCACCGAACCCTCCTCGAACGCCTGCTGGCTGCGCGACCAGTCGTTGGCGTTACCACCGGAGCCGGCCGGTGGCCCGGCCACCGTCCAGCCTCCCAGGTCGGCGGACTCGAACGAGGTCTCCGCCACCGTCGACCCGTCGACCACCACCCGGGCGTCGTCCAGGAAGACGCCAAGACCCTGGGTGCCCCAGTCCGAGGCGTACGTGATCGACACCTCGACCTGTTTGCCGGCGTACGCGGTCAGGTCGACAACGAACTCCTTCCAGCCGCTCGACGTCCCGGTCGCCGCGTTCCAGCTTCCGGTGCTGCCGGTGGGGGAGCAGCCTGCGCCCTGGTAGTGGGCGAGGAACGGGTGCAGCTGGTCCCAACCCGAGGCGCAGCTCTCCCCGGTGACCGTGCTGGTCTTGCCGTTGACGTCCGGCAGGGTCGTCCACTCGTCGCTGCCCACCTCGTGCGCCTCGACGAAGAGGAAGTCCCAGTCCTGCTCGATCTCGTACGAGGTGAAGAAGCGCAGTTCTCCGCTGCTCGCCCCGCTGAGGTCCACGGTGCGGGTGAGCCGCTTGTACGACTCGTCGGCCTGCCCGCTGTGCAGGTACCACTCACCCGTACGCGGGTCGAACGGCGCACCACCCGGTCGGGTCCAGCCCACCGGCGCGGAGCTGGCGAACTGCGGGAACTCGTCCGGCGGCAGGAAACTCGACGTGGTCAGGAACGACGCGGTGTGTCCCTGGTTCTCCGCCGAACCGGAGCCGTTGAGCTGGCCGGTGAAACCGGTGAACGCGCCGTCGCTTCCGGCGACCGGGAACGGCTCTCCCTCCGGCGCGGTGCCGCCGTCGCTGACGTAGGTGTGCGCCCCCAACCAGTACTGCTGGAAGTCGTTCAGCAGCGGCAGGCAGGCGGGATCGTCGGCGTTCGTGCACTCCGGCGGTGCGTCCGGGTGGTAGACGTACGAACCGTTGGCACCCTGGGCGAACAACGCGTACTGGCCGCTGACCAGGAGCTTCCCGCCCTCGTTCAGGTAGTCCCGAACGGCCAGTTCGGTGTCCAACGCAGCCCTGGCCGCGGTGCCGGCGACCTGGCCGGGGGAGCGCATGATCACGTCGTCACCGGTCTCCCACACCACGGCCCTGTAGTGCGACAGGACACCGAGCGGGTGCGGGGCCTTGCGGCCCATCGCGTCGAAGTCGTACACGTCGCTGGTACGCCCGGCGGCGCTGAGCGACGCCGCGACCTCGTCGGCGTACTTCGCTGTGGTGCCGGTCTGCGCCGGGCTGAGGCCGGTGACGTCCTCCGCGGCGAGGACCAGCACGTCCCCTCCGATGTCGGTGTGCACCCGGTAGGTGAAGTGAACGCTTGCGACCACCCCGGACCGGGGTTTGTTGCCGGTGAACCAGACCTCCACTCGGTCGCCCGGCTTCGTGCCGCCGACAGTGCCGCGAAGCTCGGCGTAGTAGTCGTCGTGCGTGTCACCGTACCGCTCACCGCCGCGCCACTCGCGGACCGCGACGGTCTTCGGTCGCCCGCCGTTGACCGTGTAGTGCATCTTCACGTTCTTCAGCGACCGCCGGGTGATCGCGGCGACCTGCTGGGTGCGCCCGTACGAGGTGTCGAAGGCGTCCACCACGAAGTCCGGGGTGCTCCGTCCGACGACCGAGACCGGCTCGTCCGGGTCCGCCGCCGACTTGGCCACGGCCAGCGCGAAGGGCAGGTTCTTGCTCACCTCCCCAGCGATCAACTCCTCGTCGTCGGGGAAGATGAAGCCGCTGACGCAGTCCTCCGGGCGCCACTCGTCGTCGGGGTCGACCGCCGAAGCGGCCTCGCACGTGGACATCTCCGGGGTGAAGCCCAGCGTGCCGTACCGAACGGTGGCGTGGCTGTCGGTGTCACCGTTCGTGGTGTAGAGCTCGGCGGAGATGTCCGGGTCGTAGCCGGGCACCGCCGGGTGCGCGTCGTCACCGGCCATCGCCTTGTAGATCTCGTCGTCCGGGGTGGGAGTGCTCACCTGCCAACCGAGGCCGTAGAGCAGCAGTTCGGCCGCCGAGTGGTAGTTGACGAAGAACTCGAACCCGACCCGCTTGAAGAGCCGGTCCAGTGCCTTGGTCTCCGGCTCCGAGTTGGGGCCCGAGCCCCGGTAGGTCTCGCTGTTCGGGTCCGGCGACGAACCCTCGTTGTCGTACCCCCACTTGTAGCTGAAGTTGCGGTTGAGGTCGACGCCGTCGCCCGAGCCGATCTGTCCGTCGCCGTTGTTGTCCCGCAGGTTCTTGCGCCACAGGCGGTTGCCCGAGGTGAAGGTGTGGTCGTAGCCGTCCGGGTTGGCCACCGGCAGGAACCACAGCTCGGTCGTGTCCAGGAGTCTGGTGATCTCCCGGTCGGTGCCGTAGCTGTCCAGGACGTGGTGCATCAGCCGGCGGGTCATCTCCGGCGTGATCCACTCGCGGGCGTGCTGCGCGCCGGCGTAGAGCACGGCGGGCCGCTTCCCGTCCTCGACGGTCCGCGCGTTCTTGGTGACCTTCACGGCGACGATCGGTTGGCCCTGCTGCGTGCGGCCGATCGTCTCCACCTTGGTCAGCTTGGGATATCGAGCCGCTGTGGCGTTCAGCTCGTCCCGCAGGCCGCCCGGCTCCCCATAGGGCCGGAACGCCGTCCAACCCGCCGCCGCCTGCTCCCGCAGCGCCTGCGACGCGTCCTTGCCGCGTACCTTCTTCACCGCCAACGGGACGCCCTGGTCGGTCAGCCGTTTCGCCTGCCGGCGGCTGAGCACCGTCTCGACAGTGGTCTTGCCGGTCGCGTCCGTCTTCGCGTCGTGGCCGAGGTCGACCCCCGCCGCGCGTAGCTGATCCCGCTGTTTCGCGTCGACAGTGCCGACGTAGACCTCCAGGCCGTCGCGGGCGCCCGGTTCGGATGGTGGCCGCGCGCTGGCGGGTGGGGTCAGTGCCAGTGCGCCGAGCAGGGTGACCACGCTGGCGATCGCCAGTCGTCTCGGTCTCATCGCGCCTCCTTGGGTGAAGGACCTGTAGGCGCGAGCCTTCGGTGTGACGCGATCGATGTCAATCAGTCGATGGGTGTTTCGTTGCTGACCGTGTCGACGCAACGTCCTCGCGTGATGGCCGGTGCGGCGTTCAGCGGGTGGCGCGTCCTGTCCGGCACCTGGCGACATCGCGCGGCGCAATTGAGCATTTCGGCGTTGAAGCGGCAATTCGCACGTACGCTCGCTCGTGTCCGCAGCGGTGGTGACGAAGGTGGATGGGGAGAGTTGTCGATGTGTCGGATCTTCGGTGTGGCCCAGCGGTGCACGGTCGGCGCGGGGTGGTGTGACGCCTGATGCGGGTGTCGTCGCGCGGCCCTGGGCGCGTGATCGTGCGGATCGCCCGCCTCCTGAATCTGGTCTGGGTCAACGGCACCCGGGTTCGCAGGGCGGTCCGGGGTGTGGCGAACGTCGGCCGGTTCGCCACCCACGGGGACAACTTCACCTTCGACCCGGACGGCGTCTACACCTACGAGACGATCGAGGTCGGCAGCAACGTCGATCTCGGCTACCGTCCGGTCATCATGGCGGCTCGGTCCCGGATCCGGATCGGTGACAACGTCATGTTCGGACCCGAGGTGACCATCCGGGGCGGCAACCACCGGATCGACCGCGTCGGCGTGCCGATGATCGCCGTGGAGAAGGATCCCGCCGATGGGCAACTCGATCGGGGGGTGACGATTGGCGACGACGTGTGGGTCGGCACTCGTGCCGTCATCCTGCATGGAGTCGCGATCGGTCGCGGGGCGGTGATCGGGGCGGGCTCCGTGGTGACCCGCGCGGTGCCCCCCTACTCGGTCGCCGCCGGCAACCCGGCCCGAGTGATCCGGTTGCGCTGGCCGGTGGAGACGATCATTTCGCATGAGCGGCAGCTCTACCCGCCGGAACGCCGACTGGCGCCGGCGGAGCTTGCGGTGCTGTCGGACCTTGCCGGGTCTGAGGGGCGGCCGGTCTCGCCAGTGGCCGCCTCCCATTGACGGCGCTCAACCGCCCAGCTGCCGATTCGTAGCCGTGCGATGACGAAGCGTGACAGTCGTCGGTGAAGCTCGTTGGACCGGATGACCACTCGACGGGGCGCGGAGGCAAACGCATGCGACTACTCATCACCGGCGGCGCGGGATTTGTCGGGTCCAATCTGGCCCGTGCCGCGATCCTGCGCAGCGCCATCACCGACATCCGGATTCTTGACGATCTGGCCACGGGACGGATGAGCAACCTCGACGGCCTCGACGTGGACACAATTCCCGGTTCGATGCTCGACGACGAAGCACTGGACCGGGCGATGGTCGGCCGGGACGCGGTGGTGCACCTGGCAGCGTTGCCGAGCGTGCCGCGCTCGCTGCGTGACCCGATCGCCTCACACCACGCCAACGCCACCGGGACGCTGCGCGTCCTCGAGGCGGCTCGCCGGCACGAGGTGGGCCACGTCGTCGTCGCCTCGTCCTCGTCGGTCTACGGCGCGAACCCTGTGCTGCCGAAGACCGAGCTCGCCTGGACCCGCCCGCTCAGTCCGTACGCGGTGAGCAAACTGGCCACCGAGGCCTACGCGCTGGCCTACCAGACGTCCTTCAGTCTTCCCACCCTCGCGTTCCGGTTCTTCAACGTCTACGGCCCGGCTCAGCGGCATGATCACGGCTACGCGGCTGTCATCCCCCGCTTCGTCTACGCGGCGCTGCGCGGTGAACCGATCGAACTCCACGGGGACGGTCGGCAGTCACGCGACTTCACCTACGTCGAGACGGTCTGCGCGGTACTGCTCGACGCCGTCGAGCGGTCGGTGTCCCATCCTCAGCCGGTCAATCTCGCCTTCGGCGCGCGGGCTGAGCTGCACACCGTGGTGTCCGAGTTGGAGCAGATCATCGGCCGCCCGATCATCCGGCGGCACGTGGCATCACGCCCCGGGGACGTCCGGCATTCCGAGGCCGACAACAGAGTGCTCCGTTCACTCTTTCCTGACGTGGTGCCGACTCCCCGGATCGACGGACTGCGGGCCACCGTCGAGTGGTTCGAGGCACATGTGTTGAAGCAGCCCGTCTGATGGTCGACGGGCCACCGAGCGCCAGGGCGGCCCCGCCTGTCCTGGTCGAGGCGGCCGCTGACACGGCGCTGACAGTAAGGGCCACGACGGCGGAGTCGGCGGCACGCGAGGACGACATGTCGGTGGCGCGTCGCTCGCGTGGCCGAGCGCTGGTTGCTGGTATCGCCTCGTCGCTCGCAGGCAAGGCCGTCGGGCTGGTTGCGCCACTGCTGATCACCCCGGTCGCCTTCCGCTATCTCGGCCCCGAGCGGTACGGCATGTGGATGGCGATCACGTCACTGACCGCGATGGCGTTGTTCGCCGATTTCGGCCTCGGAAACGGCCTGCTCACCCGGCTCTCGCGGCTGTACGCCACCGGTGATCGCCACGCGGCCGCCCGGGAGATCGCGAGCGCGTACGCCCTGCTTGGTTCGCTGGCGATCATGTTGGTGCTGGTGCTGGCGGTCACCATCCGGCTGGTGTCCTGGCCGGCGCTGCTGAACGTCGCGGACCCGGCGGTGGCCCGGGACGCCCGAGCGGTCGTGCTGCTCTGCTTCGGTGCCTTCCTCGTCAATATTCCACTAGCCCTCATCCAGAGGGTGCAGTACGCCCACCAGCAGGTCGGACAGAGCAACCTCTGGCAGGCGGCCGGCAGCCTTGTCTCAGCGGGTTTGGTGGTGGCCGCTGTCGCCGCTGACGCCGACCCGGTCCTGGTGATCGCGGCCGCAGTGCTTGCCGTCCCTCTGATGAACCTGGCCAACTCCATCTGCTGCTACTGCTGGCAGCAACCCGACCTCCGGCCGCGTGTCAGGTACGTGCGCGCCACGAAGGTGCGGGCCCTGCTCCGGCTGGGGTCGCGGTTTTTCGGGCTCTCCGTGCTGAGTGCCATCGCCCTCAACATCGACGGCTTCCTTGTCGGCCGGGTGCTCGGTCTGCACGCGGCCGCGAACTACGCGGTGATATTGCGGATGTTCGCAGTGCTGGCGCTGTTCGTCACCTTGGTCAACCTGCCGCTCTGGCCGGCCAATGGTGAGGCGCTCGCCCGGGGCGACGTGAGCTGGGTCCGGCGCAGCACCCGGCGGATGGTCTACCTGTCTGCCGCAGCGGTGGTGCTGCCCGCGCTGTGCCTCGTGGTGGCTGGCAACGACATCCTCCGGATCTGGGTTCGCTCGGATGACCTCGAACGGGTGCCCGCCCCGTTGTTCGTCGCGCTCGCCGTGTGGTCGGTGTTCGTCGCCGTCGCGGCGCCGTTCTTCATGGTGCAGAACAGCGTGGGGCTGCTGGGGCCGCAGTTCTTCGGTTGGGCGGCCTGCCTGGTTGTCGCCGTACCGCTGAAGATCCTCCTGGCGGGCCGGGGAGGGCTGCCGGGTGTTGCTCTCGCCTCGGCGCTGTCGTACGGGGTGACCGTGCTTCCCGCAGCCATCGTCGGTTATCGAAAGGCGTTGGCCAGCGTGCCGGCGAGAAGGTCGAATTCCGATCGGAATGGAGCATGATGATGAGTACGTTGCGCGGCATTCTCGCTGCCCTGCGTGATCGGCGCGCGGCGGCCCGCGACCCGGAGGCGTTCGCGCGTTCGATCGGGGTGAACCTGCGCGGTCGGGTGCGCTTCTACGGCGTCAACCGGAGCATGTTCGGCTCCGAACCCTGGCTGATCACATTGGGCGACAACGTCTACATCACGGCCGGCGTGCAGTTCCTCACTCATGACGGCGGCACCCTCATCCTGCGCCGAGAGCACCCCGATCTGGAGTGGACCGCGCCGATCAGCATCGGTGACGACGTCTACATCGGCGTGCGGTCGATCATCATGCCAGGGGTGCGGATCGGGGATCGGTGCATCATCGGGGCCGGCTCGGTCGTGACCCGTGACGTTCCGGACGGCAGCGTCGCCGCTGGCGTACCCGCCCGCGTTCTCCGCAGCACTGACGAATACCTCACCGCGATGAGGGCCAAGTCGCTCGGCTGTGGCCACCTGCCCGCTCAGGAGAAGGCCGCGGTGATCCGGGAGATCTACGCCGTGCCGGGGCGCCAGAAGGAACAGACGTCCCGGGCGGCATCGTCGAGCGCCGGCAAGGCGCGCAAACCATCGGCTCCAGCCGGTCCGGTGGGATGATCGCCGTCGATCCGCTACTCGCCGCGTGGGCGTACCTCCGCCGGTCCCGCTCAGGT
This sequence comes from Micromonospora sp. DT15, assembly GCF_049841475.1. NCBI lineage: Bacteria > Bacillati > Actinomycetota > Actinomycetes > Micromonosporales > Micromonosporaceae > Micromonospora > Micromonospora sp. DT15. The sequence goes on along the minus strand of NZ_JBNCKJ010000006.1, from coordinate 344,942 downwards.
GGGCCGATTGTCCGGCGAGCCAGCCACGAAGGCGCTCACCGTTGATGCCCAGGTGCGGTAGTCGAACGCCGAAGCCCTCTCCCGGGCGCAGCGGCTCATCTGCCACCACTGCGCGTCACCGAGAGCGAGTGCCCGCATGAGGCCGTCCCGGACATCGTCCGCGCCGGGCCCGGCCAGCACGATGCCCTCTCGGCCGTCGTCGACGTATGTCGCAAGGTCGCTGGTGTGGTTGAGCAGAACCGGGCAGCCAGCGGCCAGACTCTCGGGGACCTTCGACGGAAAGCCCGCCTCGGCGTAGCCCCCGGTGGGTCGGACCAGCACCGAGAAGTGCGCAGTGCGCAGTTCGGCGAGGACGCGGTCGCGCGACACCCGCCCCAGGAAGATGATCTGGTCGCCGAGCTCTGCCACCGTCCCGTCGTCCAGGTCGGACATGCCTGCGGCCTGCTCCCGGGTCATCCCGGCGATGGTGAGCCGCACCCGCTGGCGCTCGGGCTCCGGCAGCCGACGGATGCCCTCCAGCACTGCGGCGAGGTGGTCCTTGGGCCCTGCGGTTCCTGCGTACAGCAGCCGCAGGCTGTCCATCAGTGACGACGGCGCCGGTTGGCGGTAGTCGGCGCAGTCGACCTGGGGTGGAACCACCAGAACGGGTTGGTTGGGTCGGGCGTGGCGTCGTTGCAGCGTCGTGGAGATCGCGATGACCTGGTCGGCCAACCGTGCCGCGAGGAAGGAGTGCCACCGGTGCCGGATGAAGTACGGCGTGAGCCGTCCGTGGCGAAACTGCCCGGGCTCGTGCCGTTCGAGCACGTCCACCGTCAAGGGGCAGCGCGTCGTCAGCCGTAACACGATCCAGGTGGTCAGGTTCCACAATCCCAGTGGAAGGCAGATGCCAGTGACTTCACCGATGGGTACCCCCGCCTGACGCAGTGCCCTGAGCACGCGCAGTGGGCGACTCTGCCGGCGCATCCAGCGCCGGAAGCGGCCGCCCGCGTCGTCAGCGAACAGCGTGATCAGTCGCAGCTCCGGTGGTAGGGCGACCGGCTCGGTCTGACCTCCGGTGTCTGGCCAGTCGTTCACGATCAGGGTTGTCGCGCCCGGGGGAGTCGCAGAGCGAGCCAACTGGAGCAGCCGGTTCGACATGGCGTCACCGTGCGGGAAGCGGTACGCCGCCACCATGACCACTCGGGGCGCGGGATCGCCCGAGGTATCGATGGGCTGAGCCGGAGATATGAGGGTCTTGTAGCTTTTCATGCTTTCCATTCGTATAAGACGTGTCTCAAGCTCTTGGCGGCTATTGCCGGTGTTACTGTACGCATCTGTGTGATTACGAGGATCAGGGCGCGCCGTCGATGGCCCGTCGCCCACGATGGAGAGTCAGTGGAGCCAGTCAGCCGCGACGACCGGAGTCTGAACGCCTCACCGCCGCGAGCACGGCCAGTCGTCGTGCAGCACTCGGCCGGTACGCCCGGTGCCAACGGGCCACTGACCGCCGTGGGGCGGGTGCTGGGTTCCGCGCTCAGCGAGCGGTACGAGTTCGTCCGCATGCACCAGGTCGGCGGCAATGGTGGCCTCAATGTGCCGTTGTTGCGGGACTGGGTCGAACTTCTACGGCAGGTACGCCCCGACCTGGTGCACGTGCGCGGCCTGCAGAACGAGGGTTTTCATGGCGTGCTCGCCGCCCGGTTGGCCGGCTGCCCCAAAATTCTGGTCACCGTGCACGGCACAGTGCGGGACCTGAGGCACGGCGGTCAGACCTGGCGTAGAGCGATGTTGGCAGGGTGCGCGGAACCGGCGACTCTGCGGATGGCCAGTCACGTCGCCACTGTGTGCGAGTACGCCGCCGGCCGGGACTTCGTGCGGGCACACGCCAGCAAGTTCCTCGGAGTGATCCCCAACGGGGTTCCGCTGCCTGCCGATGTCGGCGCGCTGAGGAGCAGTCGACGTTCCGCCCTCGATCTGGCCCAGGATGACGTGGTCATGATCGCGGTGGCGCGGCTGAACTGGGACAAGGGTTTCGGGGTGCTGGCGGACGCGCTGCGTCGACTGCCGCCGCGCCCTGGCCGCCGGGTGCTGCTGGTCGCGGGTGACGGACCGGACCGGGCCGGCATCGCCGAAGCCCTGGCCGATGTCCACGGCACCGAGGTGCGGCTGCTCGGCAATCGGCGCGACGTGCCGGACCTGCTCTCGGCCGCCGACATCTTCGTCTTTCCCACCCTGCACGAGAACCTGTCCAACGCACTGCTGGAGGCAATGGCCCACGCGCTTCCCGTCGTCGCCTCGGCCGTTGGCGGCAACGTCGAGGTGCTTCGCCAGGGCGGCGGTCATCTCGTGCCGGCCGGAGACCCGGACGCCTTCGCCGCAGCTCTGGAGCCGTTGCTCGTCGACGCCGCCGAACGTCGGCATGTGGGGGAGACGGGCCGCAAGGTGGTACACGACGGATACAGCCTGCCGGTCATGCTCCGTTCTCTCGATGACGTCTATCGGCGCATCCTGGAAGGAGTGGTGTGACCGACGAACCATGTCCCCGAGTACTGCTGCTGGGCTTCACCGTTGGGGACGACCTGTTCCGTCATATCGTGGCGCGCGACGTCGTCATGCCCACCCAGACCCACACGTTCGCCTGGGCCCTGGTGAAGAGCATCCGCGCCGCCGGTTGTCCGGTCCGTCTACTCTCCGCGGCGCCCGCGTCGACATTTCCCCGGAACCGCCAGATCCGCTTCCGGCCAGGGCGGTTCGAGCAGGACGGTGTGCAGGGGGAACTGCTCAGTTTCGTCAATCTGCTCGGCCTGAAACACCTGACGCGGTTCGTGGCGGCCGTACGTTCGGGCTCGCGGGTACTGCGCCAGCACGGTGACGACGTTCTGCTCATCCACGGCGTCCACTCGCCATTCCTGTGGTTCGGGGCCCTGGTTGCATGGCGCCGGTCCGCGCGGGTGGTGCCGGTCCTGACCGATCCCCCAGGGGTGGTCCTTCCCGAGGACGGCAGAATGGTCCGGGCGCTGCGCCGGCTGGATCACGCGCTGGTCCGTATGGCGTTGCGGCGGTGTTCCGGCGTCGTGGTGCTCACCGCCGCGCTTGCCGAAGACTTCGCGCCATCTCTTCCGCGTCTGGTCATGGAGGGGATCTGCGACCCGCCCTCGGTTGAGGGATCAGCGCTCCGGTCGTTCGACGTCGCTCGGCCGCCCGAGGCGCATGACGAACCGGCGGTCGTCTCCCGCGACATCGTGTACGCCGGCGGGCTCACCCGGGCCTACGGTGTCGATCGTCTGGTCGAGGCGTTCCGTGGCATGGACGATCCCGATCTGCGCCTGTTCCTGTTCGGTAGGGGAGAGTTGGAGGAGTGGTGCCGGACTCAGGCCGAGGCCGATTCCCGGATCGCCGCACCGGAGCTGCTCGACCGTGCCGCGCTGGTGCGGCGCCTCGCCCGCGCCTCGGTTCTGGTGAATCCGCGACCGGTGGATCAGTCGTTCGTCCGGTACTCGTTCCCGTCGAAGCTCATCGAGTACCTGTCGACCGGCGTTCCGGTGGTGACCACGAGGCTGCCCGGCATTCCGTCCGCCTACGACCCGTACCTGCGCTTCGCTGATTCCGACACTGCCAAGGGCCTGCGCGACGCTCTGCTCCGGGTGCTCGCCATGGCTCCGGAGGAGAGGGCCGCTCTCGGCGGTGCCGGGGCGGCTTTCGTCCAGGAGACGCGCGGTCCGAAGGCGCAGGGCGGTCGAATCCGCTCCTTCCTGGCTCAGGTGGTGACAGCCGCGCCCGGTCGTGGCGCCGCACTGGAGGAACGTGACCTACCGCAGCAGTCGCTCGGGCGGCGCTGAGTCGCTTTCGCTGCGGGTGAGGGCCGTCCACACGTACAGGAACAGCAGGGTGGCGACACCGATCACCGAAGGGCGCGACATCCCGAGCTGATTGTTCGCCGGGATGTACGCCACGAGCAGGCATATCTGCACGAAGATCAAGATTGGCAGGATGCCACCCGAGAGGTTCACCTCGCGCCAGATCCGAGCGAAGAACCAACCCAGGAGGGCCATGAAGAGCACGGTTCCCGGGAAGGTGAGATCCGATGCCAACCAGGGATAGATCGTCGACCAGTACATGCCCGCGGGCCATCCTGTCCGGTACTCGGTGCGGACCGGGTATGCCGGGTACTCTTCGGCGTCGATGCTGAGGTACTGGCTGCCGTACGAGGTGATCGCCGGCGTGCTGCCCAGGCCGTGGGACCACGCGAACGGCGTTTCGAGGTTGTACGCGAGGCCGAGGTAACCGTGAGTTGGGTAGATCACCAGCGCGGCCAGACCGGTCGCCACCTGTTCGCCGGCAATGCGCTCGACTGTGGGATTCGCACGGACGCGGTCCTGAGTGCCGAACTGGTCCACGCGGTCGGCCTGATTGCTCATCATGTAGGCGCAGAAGATCGCGAAGACGATCGCCACCAGCACCGTCGCGCGCCGTCGCTTCAGCCGCTGCGCCGCGCGGTCGGGGTTCCGCGACGACGCAATGAGCAGGCCGGCGGCAATCATCAACACGAAGTCGCCGAGGCCCTTGAGCGTGCCGATATAGAGGAAGAAGATGCTGTAGACGCCGATGCCGACGAGCCCGACAAGTCGTAGGCCGCTCGACATCCGTCGCCAGTAGACGACCAGCAGTGGCACGAGCGCGGTGCCTAGGACACCAAGCAGGGTCAGTACCTGGATGATCGGATTGGTCCGCCCGGCATCCGTCTGCTGCTGGTAGACAGTGAACTTGTTGAGGTACGCCCCCGCCGGGTCCTGGAGGCTGGCGATGATGCTGCCCGGGCCGGTCGCCCCGTACTCGAGTAGCAGGGCCACGCCGAAGACCGCGTAGTAGATGCCTCCGGCCAGGACCAGCCGGCGAGCCCTCAGGACGTCTGTCGACCGGGCGACGTTGGTCCTGCGCACAGAAGTGCTGCGGAAGAGCTGTGCGGCATAACCGATGCCGAAGGCGCCGGTGGCGCTCAGCACGAACAGCCACAGCGTGCCGGGATTCGGCACCTCCTGCGCCAACGACCCCGTCCAGAAGACGCCAAACGTGCCCAGCATCCAGCCGCCGGCCAACAGCAGTGGCAGCCAGGCTCGCAAGGAACGACGGAACAGGGCCGCGGGGTGCTGGCTCGGCTGCGGCATCGCCGGCGTCGGTGCGAATCGACGTGTGGTGAGGTCTGGTGTTGTCGTGCTCATCCAGCTGTGCTCCCCGCGTCAGTGTCCGCTCCGCCGGGCGCGTCCCGGTAGTGGTCGTCCCGCTCGTTCCCGGTCTGCGCCGCCAAGCCGTCCGTTGACAGGCGCACCCACGTGACCGAGAGACGTGTGCCCTGGAAGGCTGGTCAGGTCGCAGGCAGGCGTGCCGGATGGTGAGGTGTGTCCCCAGTGCGTAAGGGTGTTATAGCAGCGGCTGATCCGGTAATTCGCATGTTTCATGAAATGACTGCGGCGGATGTCGTTCCGTTGTGGACGTCGCCGCGACCTGTCCCCACTTGCCGGCCCGTGGCGGACCGACGACCGTAGTCATCTCCTCCTTGTCATGCTTTACGGCGATTTAGCAGCGGCAAGCGTATCTGCTGGACGGGACATGTCGTTATCCCCGATGCCGCAACCGGCCGAGACGACCCTGCTCCGATGGGATGCGTGGGCGGTGCCCTCGGCCCCACCCGCAGTGTCGTCGGGTAGCGGACCGGCGAATCGACGACACGGGAGGATCAATGACTTTCGCGACCACCGGCCGCCGCGTGCTCATCACCGGCGGCACTGGTTCCTTCGGCCAGACCATGGTTCGCCGGCTCCTCGCCCGGGGCGTCGGCGAGGTCCGGGTGCTCAGCCGAGACGAGGCCAAGCAGGACGCGATGCGTCGGCTGCTCGGCGACGAGCGGGTCCGCTATTACGTCGGGGACATCCGGGACTACGACTCGGTGCTCAATGCCAGCCGGGGCATCGACTACATCTTCCACGCGGCCGCCCTCAAGCAGGTGCCGTCGTGCGAGTTCTTTCCACTTGAGGCAGTACGAACGAACGTGCTGGGCAGCAGCAATGTCGTCGAGGCCGCCGAGCGTAACGGCGTCGGCTCGGTGGTGGTGCTCAGCACCGACAAGGCCGTCTACCCGGTGAACGCGATGGGCATGAGCAAGGCGATGATGGAGAAGGTCGTCCAGGCGCACGCCCGGAACAACCCGAACAGCGCCACCACGGTCTCCTGCGTGCGGTACGGCAATGTCATGTACTCGCGTGGATCCGTGATTCCGCTCTTCATCGAGCAGATCAAGGCGGGCCGGGCACCCACCGTGACCGATCCGGGAATGACCCGGTTCGTGATGTCGTTGGCCGACTCCGTCGAGCTGGTCGAGCACGCGTTCCAGAACGCCCGGCCCGGTGACATCTTCATTCGCAAGGCCGCGGCCTGCACCGTCGGAGACCTGGCCGAGGCGGTGTGTCAGCTTTTCGACGTGCCCGCCAAGCTCGATGTGATCGGCATACGACACGGCGAGAAGCAGGCCGAGACGCTGGCCAGTCGCGAGGAACTTGTTCAGGCCGAGGACTTCGGGGAGTTCCTCCGGGTGCCGCTGGACGGTCGCGACCTCAACTACGCGCTCTACGTCTCCGAGGGCGAGTTCGGCGACGGGCTGAGCGAGGACTTCAACTCATCGAACGCGCCGCAGCTCGGCGTACCCGAGATTGTCGAGCTGCTGAAGACGCTGCCTGAGGTGCGGGCAGAGCTGGCCCTGCGGGACCCGGTGCTGGCGTGCTGAGGCTCGCCGTCACCGGTGGCGGGGGTTTTCTCGGCTGGCACGTCCGGGTGCTGCTGCGCGCATTGGGGTGGCCGGAGCCGACCGTGCTGAGCCGCTCCGACCTGGCCGACCCCGGGGTGATCGCGGCGAAGATCGCCGGTCACGGTCGCCTGCTGCACCTGGCCGGTGTCAACCGTGGCGATCCGGCCGAGGTCGCCGCTGGCAACATCCAGCTCGCCACCCAGCTCGCCGACGGGCTCAAGCACTGCGCGGACCCGCCGGCACGGGTGGTCTACGCCAACTCTGTGCAGGCCGGCAACGGCACACCGTACGGCGACGCCAAGGCCGCAGCGGCGCGGGTGCTCGCGGACACCGGCGTCGACCTCGACGACGTCCTGTTGCCGAACCTGTACGGCGAGCACGGCCGGCCGTACTACAACTCCGCGGTGGCGACCTTCTGCCGTCTGCTCGCCGAGGGTGGGCGGCCTGAGGTACACGGCGACCGCGAATTGAGCCTGGTGCACGTGACCGACGCCGCCGCCCGGCTCATCGGGGCATCCGACGGTGGATCGTGGGATCTGGCGATGCCGGCGCTGCGCATCGGCGTCCAGGCTCTGGCGGACCGGCTCACCGGGATGGCCGCGACGTACCGGACGGGGGAGATCCCCTCCCTGTCGAGCCGGCACGACGTGCGGCTGTTCAACACCTACCGGTCGCACTGCTTTCCGGCGCACTACCCGATCACGCTGCCCCGGCGGGCCGATTCCCGTGGTGAACTGGTCGAGACGGTCAAAGCACACGGTGGTGCGGGGCAGACGTTCTGCTCCACCACCCGTCCCGGGATCACCCGGGGAGAGCACTTCCACCTGGCGAAGGTGGAGCGGTTTGTGGTGCTGCGTGGCTCGGCCGAGATCAGCCTGCGCCGGGTCGGCGACTCAGAGGTGCTGCGGTTTCCGGTGAGCGGCGCCGAGCCCGCTCTCATCGACATGCCCACCATGTGGGTGCACAAGTTGGTGAACACCGGTGCGGACGAACTGGTGACGATGTTCTGGACCAACGAGCTCTTCGACCCGGACCGGCCGGACACCTGGGCCGAACCGGTGGAGGCGGCCCGGCCGGTGCCGCTGGTGGCCACAGAGAGAGGACGGGCATGACCCGGATCATGACCGTGGTCGGCACCCGACCCGAGATCATCAGGCTCTCCCGGGTTATCGCTCGACTCGACGACACTGTGGAACACACGCTGGTGCACACTGGCCAGAACTGGGACAGCGCCCTGTCGGACGTGTTCTTCAAAGAGTTGCGTATGCGGGAACCCGATCGGTTCCTCCGCGTCGACACGTCATCGCTGGGGCGGGTCCTCGGCGGGGTCCTCGTCGGTATGGAGGCGGCGATCGCCGAGGAGCAGCCCGACGCGCTGCTGGTGCTCGGTGACACCAACAGTTGCATCGCCGCACTGATGGCTCGCCGGATGCGGGTGCCGGTCTATCACATGGAGGCCGGCAACCGGTGCTTCGATCTGAACGTGCCGGAGGAGACCAACCGGCGCCTGGTCGACCACGTGTCCGACTTCAACCTCGTCTACACCGAGCACGCCCGGCGCAACCTGCTCGCCGAGGGCCTGCACCCCCGCCGGATCCTGCACACCGGCTCGCCCATGCGGGAGGTGCTGGAGCACTACCGGACACCGATCGCCGACTCGACCATCCTGCGTCAACTGGAACTCGAGCGGGATCGGTACTTCCTGGTCAGCGCGCACAGGGAGGAGAACGTGGACCGCCCTGAGCGGCTCCAGCGGTTGCTGGACTGTCTGGTCGCGGTGCGCGACCGGTGGGGCTTCCCGGTGCTGGTCTCCACCCACCCGCGTACTCGTAAGCGGCTGGAGGCGCTGGCCCCGGATGCCAGCGCGCTCGACGGTATCGCCTTCCACGATCCGTTCGGCCTGCTCGACTATGTACATCTGCAAACCGGGGCCTACTGCACGCTCTCGGACAGCGGCACGATCAGCGAGGAGTCGGCCATTCTCGGCTTCCCTGCGGTGACGCTGCGGGAGTCGATCGAACGCCCCGAGGCGCTCGACGCGGGCGGCATCATCATGACCGGGCTCGACCCACAGGGCGTGGTGGAGGCGGTCGAGGTGACGGTCGCGCAGGTCGCTGCGGACGGCGTGCCCTGCCCGGTCGACTACCAGGTGCCCGACACCTCCCGACGGGTGGTGGATTTCATCCTCTCCACCGTGCGACGGCACCACGACTGGGCGGGCATCCGCCACTGACCAGCTCGACATTGGGGCTGGCGACCACGAACCTGTGGTCGCCAGCCCCAATGTCTGTCTGTGCACCTGGGCCGAGCCGCGCGGGGTGTGCTGTAACTGCGGGCACCCTCCCGGCGAACGGAACGGGGTGACGCCCTTCGGCGTCACCCCGTTTACCGCCGCCGCGTCCGGCGGGGGCGATCGGTTCAGTGCGACTGCAGGGGTACGCCCAGCGGGCCCTTCACCACCGGGCCGACCGGCTGGGCGCAGAGCAGCGCGAGATGCTCGACGATCTTTGCCGCGTCGCCGTACGGATCGAGCCCGCCGACGTCCATCGGGTCGAGTGGCGGGACGGTCACGTGCGACACCAGCGGATGGAACGGGCGGGTGTCCACCTCGCCGGTGCCGAGAAGATCCTCGTGCAGCTTCTCACCGGGCCGAAGGCCGGTGTAGACGATCGGAACGGAACTCGACGCCTGGTCGGCCATCTGTCGAGCCAGGTCGGTGATGCGGACCGGCTCACCCATGTCGAGCACCAGCGCCTCCCCGTCCCGCCCGATCTCGGCGGCCTGGAGCACCAGGTGGACGGCCTCTTGGACGGTCATCAAATAGCGGCTGACGTCGGGGTGGGTGACCGTCAGCGGCTTTCCGCCCTCGATCTGCCGCTGGAACGCCGTCACCACCGAGCCGCGGCTGCTCAGCACGTTACCGAACCGGACGCTGAGGAACGTCCCGGGGAACCGGGACGCCGCGTGTGCGGTCAGTCGCTCGGTGATCCGCTTCGAGTAGCCGAGGACGCTGATCGGGTCGGCTGCCTTGTCGGTGGAGATGTTGACGAACTTCGCGACATCCTGGCAGACGTCCAGCACCGACAGGGTGCCCCAGACGTTCGTCTTGACCGCCTCGCCGGGGTGCCGCTGCAGCAGGGTCAGGTGCTTGAGCGCCGCTGCGTGGAAGATGACCTCCGGTCGGCGGTCCCGGATGATTCGCCGAATTCCCTCGTCGTCCCTCAGGTCGGCGAGGATCAGCTCGGGGCCGTCCAACATGGCCCGGCCGGCGAGCGACATTTGGAGGCTGTGCAGGGCGGACTCGTCCCGGTCCAGCATCATCAGCTCACCCGGGTTGGCCTTCATCACCTGGCGGCAGAGCTCCGAGCCGATCGACCCGCCGGCACCGGTGACCAGGATCCGACGCCCGGTCAGGCTGTTGGTGCTCAACGGCAGGTCACCCACCACCTGACGGCGGCCGAGCAGGTCGTCGATCCGCACGTCTCGGACGTCGGTGACGGTGATCCGGTGGTCGACCAGGTCCCGTACCGGGGGCAGCACCTTGAACACCGCGCCGGCGTCGAGGGTGGCCCCCCGGATCTGGCGGATCAGCGCCGCGTCCGCGTTGGCCACCGAGAAGATGACGGCGCTGGCGCCGGTACGTCGGACCGAGGCGGCGACGTCGTTCCGACCGCCCAGCACGCGGACCCGGCCGATGCGCAGGTCGCGCTTGTCCGGGTCGTCGTCGAGCGCACCGACCGGCAGGTACCGGCCGCGCGGGTCGCTGAGCATGGCCCGCAGCAGCCCCTGGCCGGCGTCACCCATGCCGAACAGGAGCACCGGCGTCGACGACTGGACATTGGGGCGCATGGCGAGGTCGTGTCGGTGCCGGTACGCGAACCGGGCGCCGAGCATGAGCAGCAGGGCGAGCGCGCCGCCAACCACCGGAGTGCTCGCCGGAACCGGCCGGTCGCTGGAAGGCAGCAGGCCGAGCAGCACGATGCCGGTCGTGGTGAGGGTCGTGCCGGCGACGCCCTGGACCTCCTGGAGGCTGCCCAGCGGGTGTCGTCCGGAGTAGAGGCGGCGCAACGCGGCCACCGCCACGTGCATGATCGCCGCAGCCATTCCGACCGCTGCGGCTCGGCCGAGCTGGCCCGGAGGGAGCTGGAACTCGAATCGGGTCCAGACGGCCGCGACCAGACCGCCGAACCAGGCAGAGGTGTCGGCCGCGAGAAATCCGACGGCGCGCCGACGAGCCCTGGCCCGTCGGATCCGCTGGTCGGACCGCTCCGTGTGCTCCGTGTCCTGGGGCATGTACTGGCTCCCTGTCCCGACTTTCGACTGCTTCCACCGCCCGGCAGAAGGAGCTTTTGGGCTCCTTGTCCTTGTTACAGGTCGAAGCGGCGATTTTTGCCGTTTTCGGGTTATCTGAGCTGAAGGTCCGGCTATCCTGTCGGCCGCCCCGAGCGTCTGGCTGCTGTCCGGGTCAGGGCCGTCGCCAACCGGCTCCGTTCACCGCTGCCACCACGTGAGCTACCGCCTCCGGCTGTGGTCAGCGGGGGGCCGGAACCTGGTCCTGGACCGCCTTCTCCAGATGCCGGGCGAGCGCAACGCTGCCGACCCGCTCCGAGAGCCGTTCCATGTAGAAGTGCCGGCCGGTGCGGCCGAGTTCCTCACGCTTCTCCGCACCCAACTCGTACATTCGACGGATCGCATCGGCGAGTGCGTAGGGGTCACCAGGAGCAGCGACGAATCCGGCACCGGATTCGTCGACGAGCCGGGCCGCATCGCCCGCCAGAGCAGCCACGATGGGACGTCCGCATGCCAGGGTGCTCTGCACCTTGCTGGGCATGATCGAGCGGAGGAAGGGCTGGTCCCGCAAGGAAATCAACTGGACGTCCCCGAGTGGCATCAGCTCGACCATCCGCTCGACTGGCTGCTGACCGAGGAAGACCACCTTGCCAGGTGCGTAGCGGGCGGCAGATTCGCGAAGCCGTCGCTCTTCAACGCCACTGCCGGCGAACACGAGCCTCAGGTCCGGGATGTCGGCGAGATGCTCCAGCGCGTCAACGGCGACATCGAGTCCTTGGAGGTTTCCCATGCTCCCGGCGTACATGACGACGAAGCCCTCCAGGTCGAGGGTTGCCATCAACTGCGGATCAGGTGTCCGCGGGCGGAAGAGACGCTCGTCGACCCAGTTGTAGACAACCGAGATTTTGTCCCGAGGAACTCCTCGACTGGTCAGGATGTCGGCCATGCCGGGGGAGATGACGGCCACCGATGACGCGCCCCGGTGCGCCGCGTCGCAGAACCGGTGGAGCATCCGGAGGATCAGGTCGGTCCGATGGCCGGGACGGACGTAGTCGCTCTCCGCCAGGGTGTCCGGCCAGAGGTCCTCCATGAGGATCACGTACGGACGTCCGTGCAACCAGCGGGCCATCATCGCGGGCAGCGTCACCGTCGCCGGAGACGAGTAGACGAGCCACACGTCGACCTTGCGGAGTAGGTCCAGCCGGGCCGCCGCGGAGGCCGCGAAGCTGAGATAGTTGGCAGCTCGTCTGACAGCCGAGCGGTCGTGGCTGGGCACCAGCGGCACCCGGTGCACTGAGACGCCGTTCATCATCTCGAACCGGTACGGGCGCACGCGGTAACCCGGAGACAGTTGACCGGAGGGATAGTTGGGGAAGCCGGTGAGCACGTGCACCTCGTGGCCGAGAGCGACGAGCGATCGGCTGATGATCCCCGGAAGGACGGCGGAGCCGCCCTCCGGGTCGTACCACTGCGTGATGATCCCGATTCTCACCGCGCTGTCACCGCAGCCGGAGCAGCCAAGGAACCGATCAGGCCAGTCGAGCCTGACACGGAGGCGAGAGTCATGGAGAAACCTTCCTGTTGGGGGCGGAGCTACTTCGTCAGGAACCGGTGGGCCGCGTCCACTCCGCTCGTCTCGACCGGTCGCGAGTCACCTGTCCGTGGCCGCGCCACAGCTTCGACGTTCGGTGTCGATGCGGATGTCGGGTGGGTGCCGGCCGTTCTCAGTCGCTCCCACGCCTCGGGGCGCAGCTTGGGCGCCAGCCCTTGGTCGGCGAGCCAGCCCGGCGTCTGCCGCTTGCCGAACAGCAGCATGTCCACCCGGCGGGCGTGTGCGTTGGCTGTCAGACTCGTCCGCCCGTACGTGCTGAGGCAGCGCGTCGCGTACCGCGCCACCCGAGGCGGGAGGTGCAGTGGCTCACGGCCACCCAGAAGGCGGAGCAGTAGACCTGTGGTCATCCCGTTGTAGGGCTGAAGGACGATGGGCGGCACCGAGCCGTTGACGAGCGCGAGGTGGACGATGGCTGCGGCGACATCGCCGATGAGGACCTGCGGTGTCGGTGCGGTGCCGTCTCCGGCGACGCAGCTCATGCGCGACTGTGCCAGCCGGATGAGCGACCGGGTGTTCGGTCGATCCACATCGTGGACCCAGGTGGACCGATAGATGACCGTGTCGATGCAATTCTCGCGCTGTAGCAGGCGTTCACCGATCGCCTTCGAGCGGGAGTACGGCGAGAAGGGCATAGTCTGCGAGGTCTCGTCGAGAGCCATCGACCCCTGCGCGGCGGCCGAACTGACGTGGACCAGCCTGCTGGCGTTCACCAGCGCGCTGGCCCGGGCGACCAGGGTGGGGAGCAGCGAGTTTCCGCCGTACAAAGCGGGACTGTCTGGGGCGGACCCGTCCGGCAGCCCGGCGGTGTTGATCACTACGTGGGCGCCGTCGAGCTGTGCGGCGAGCGCGTTCACAACGTCGCGGTGGCGATCCGCCGGCACCGCGCCGTTTCGAAGTGCCTCGGTGAGCGGCCAGGACAGGCGCGGTGCGGCGACGGGCTGGACCTCGACCCCACTGCTGTCCAGCCCGGCCACGACCGCTCGGCCGACGAAACCGCTGCTACCGAGCACCGCGACCTTCGTGACCGGCCGCCTCTCGGTGCCGGTCGGCTCACCGGCTCGTTGAGCTGACAGTTCTGGCATGGATCGTTCTTCCTTCCGGCGGCGATGGCTGGGCCCGCTGATCGGCGAGCCAGGCGGGGGCAGCGAGGTAGGCGGCGAGGATGGCGAGGGCCGTGGCATCCAACGCGGCGCGGGCGAGCGGTCCGTTGAAGGACGCGGCTACCAGGCAGCCGGCCACGGCTGCCCCGGTCACGGCGGTGACCGCGGTGACCCGCTGATGTGACCACCCGGCGTCCGTCAGCCGCTGATAGGCATGGTTCCGGTGGGGGTGATACCAGGCTTCGCCCTTGCTGATCCGGCGCAGCAGCGTCCAACCCGTGTCGGCGAGGTACAGGGCCAGTGGCGCCACGGCTGCCTCCGGCGGCGTGCCGCGAACGATGGCGTACGCGGCGATCGCGCTGAGCGCGCCGCCCAGGGCGTACGACCCGACATCACCGAGAAAAACCTTCGCAACCCAGGCGTTCCAGGGCAGGAACGTCAGGGACGCGGCGGCGATCAGGGTGCCGGCCGCGGTGAGGAGCGGAAGGTCCATGAGTACGCCGAGCACCGCGTACACCGCTCCGCCGAGGATCGCGTGCACCGCCGATATGCCGTTGATGCCGTCCATGAAGTTGAAGGCGTTCACGTACGAGGCCAACCACGTCGCGAGCGCCAGGACGAGAAGCACGTGGACGGGCATCGCCTGCCCGCCGGGCACCAGGATCAGCCCCGTGGCCACGCCGGCGAGCAACTGCAGGAGCAGACGGAGACGGATCGGCGCACCCCGGAGGTCTTCCAGGAGCCCGATCGCCCCGAAGAAGAGCAGCGGTACGGCGATGGATCGCGCGTCGTCGTTCAGTGCAAGTGCGAGCCCTGCCGCCACGGCGACGCCCACGCCACCGCCCCGCGGGATCGGTGTGCTGTGCGAGGAACGCTCGGACGGTACGTCGAGAACGGCGGCCGCTCTCAGTAGGCGAAGGATCAATGGCTGCAGCAGGCTGCCGACCACGAGTGCGAGCAGGATGCCTCCGGCGAGCGGAAGGCTCGTCATGCTGCGGTTCCGGCCGGGTCGAGGCGGGTGCGGGTGGCGCTGAAGGGTGCCGTCCCCGTTCGGGTGCGGCCCGCCACGCGCCGAGGATTCTCTTTAATGTGTACGAGATTCACCACTCGAACCTTCGGGTTGAACCGGTCATAGAGGGATAAATCAATCATAGGAGGTCACTACTATGGACAAACGACTGTTCCCCATATTCGGTGTGCAGCGCGCAGCGCCAAGTGCCTCCACTGCCGTCGGAGCACTTCGGCAGCCCTGGTCCCAGGACCACCCGGGCCCTGGTGCAGGGCGCGGCGGATCTAGGGGTGGCCGCCCGCCGGCGGCTTGATCGTCCTGACCGAGCTACTCACCCGCGCAGTGCGGTGGACCCGTTGGTGGAGCCTGTCAGGTCTCGTCGTCCAGCAGCCGGGTGAGCAGCGTCCGCAGCGGGATCGACTCACCGTCGCGGCCCCCGGCTCCGACGACCAACGGCGCCGGGCTGGGCTGCGGGTCGACGCCGAACAGGCGGGCCCGCAGGCCGCCCGGCACGTTCAACAGGTGGAACCGGCCGTCCACATCCACCGCCCGGGTCTCGGCCCGGTCGACGTACCACCCGGTCAGCCTGGTTCGGTAACGCCCACGGCCGTCGTAACCGCGCGCGACCAGGCGGGTGGGAGGCAGCCCGCGCCGGGTCGCCTCGGCCACGAACCAGGCGATCAGCTCCGCCGCCTCCGCGTGCTCGGCGGCCCGCCGCCGCGCGTCCGCGTCGGCGTGCGCCCGCACCGCCTGCCGCTGCTGATCCCGCCACTCCCGGGCGTCTCGCTGACTCACGACGCCGACGGTACGCGAGCCAGCCGGCTCCGCCGCCAGTGCCGGCCGCTGGCAGTGCCCCGCCGCCAGTGCCGGCCCCGCCGCCAGTGCGGGTCGCCGCCCGCGACCGTCCTCGGCCGGGTCTCGGCTCACCTCGACGGCCCGATGGCTCCAGATCTTGGACAGTTTCCGTTCCGTCAGAACGGAAACTGTCCAAGATCTGCTGTGCCTCGGCGTTGCGATGGCGATCGCCCGCGGCCGAGGGGCCGAGATGGCCGCTCGATCGGCCGCATCCCGGTCACCTCTCGCGCTGGGTCAGGCCAGTCCGGCGCGGCGCAGGGCCTCGGCCATCGCGTCATTGGCCGGCGCGGGTGCGCCCTGCCGCTGCCCGCCGCGACCTCCCTGCTGCCCGCCGCCGCGACCGCCCTGTGAGCCGCCACGACCACCCTGTGAGCCGCCGCGACCGTCCTGCCCGCCACGACCGCCCTGTCCGCCACGACCGTCCTGCTGTCCGGTGCCGCGACCACCCTGCGGGCCGGCGGATGCGCCCTGCCCACCGCGACCACCCTGCGGCGCGCGCTGCGCCGGGCCGCCACGCCCCTCCTGGCCCGCCCGACCACCACCGCCGCCACCACCGGCGGCGGGTTCGTCGTCCAGGCGCAGGGTCAGCGAGATCCGCTTGCGGGGTACGTCCACGTCGAGCACCCGGACCTTGACCACGTCGCCGGACTTCACCACCTCGCGGGGGTCCTTCACGAAGGTCCGGGACATCGCCGAGACGTGCACCAGACCGTCCTGGTGAACCCCGACGTCGACGAACGCGCCGAACGCGGCCACGTTGGTGACCACGCCCTCCAGCACCATCCCCGTCGTCAGGTCGCTGATCTTCTCCACCCCCTCGACGAAGGTGGCGGTGCGGAACTCCGGGCGGGGATCCCGGCCCGGCTTTTCCAACTCGGCGAGGATGTCGGTGACGGTGGGGAGGCCGAACCGGTCGTCGACGAAGTCGGTGGCCCGCAGCCCGCGCAGGATGCCGCTCTTGCCGATCACCGAGCGCAGGTCCTGCCCCGTGGTGGAGAGGATGCGGCGCACCACCGGGTACGCCTCGGGGTGCACGCTGGAGGAGTCCAACGGGTCGTCGCCACCGGGGATGCGCAGGAAGCCGGCGCACTGTTCGAACGCCTTCGGCCCGAGCCGCGCCACCTTCTTCAACTCGGTACGCGTACGGAACGGCCCGTTGGCGTCCCGGTGTAGCACGATGTTCTCGGCCAGGCCGGCGCCGATTCCGGAGACCCGGGTCAGCAGCGGCGCGGAGGCGGTGTTGACGTCCACCCCGACCGCGTTCACGCAGTCCTCCACTACCGCGTCCAGCGACCGGGACAGCTTCACCTCGGACAGGTCGTGCTGGTACTGACCGACGCCGATCGAGCGCGGGTCGATCTTGACCAGCTCCGCGAGGGGGTCCTGGAGGCGGCGGGCGATGGAGACCGCGCCGCGCAGCGACACGTCCATCCCGGGCAGCTCCTGGGAGGCGTACGCGGAGGCGGAGTAGACCGACGCGCCGGCCTCGGAGACCATCACCTTGGTCAGGCCGAGCTGCGGGTGTCGGGCGATCAGATCACCGGCGAGCTTGTCGGTCTCGCGGGAGGCCGTGCCGTTGCCGATCGCGATCAGCTCCACCCCGTGCGCCCCGGCCAGGCGGGCGAGGGTCTCCACCGACGCGTCCCACTGCCGGCGCGGCTCGTGCGGGTAGATCGTGTCGGTGGCGACCACCTTGCCGGTGGCATCCACGACGGCCACCTTCACGCCGGTCCGTAGGCCCGGGTCCAGGCCCATCGTGGGCCGGGTGCCGGCCGGCGCGGCGAGCAGCAGGTCCCGCAGATTGGTGGCGAAGACCCGGACGGCCTCCTCCTCGGCCGCCTGCCACAGCCGCATCCGCAGGTCCGCGCCGAGGTGGATGAGGATTCGGGTACGCCACGCCCAGCGGACCGTGTCGGTCAGCCAACGGTCGGCCGGGCGGCCCGCGTCGGACACCCCGAACCGGCCGGCGATGGCCGCCTCGTACCGGGTCGGGCCGGACGGTACGGCGTCCGCCTCGCCCGCCTCCTCCGACTCCATGGTCAGGTCGAGCACGCCCTCCTTCTCGCCCCGGAACATCGCCAGGATCCGGTGCGAGGGCAGCTTCGGGTACGGCTCGGAGAAGTCGAAGTAGTCGGCGAATTTGGCGCCGGCCGTCTCCTGACCCTCGCGTACCCGGGAAACCAGCCGGCCCCGCGACCACATCTGCTCGCGCAGCGTGCCGATCAGGTCGGCGTCCTCCGCGAAGGTCTCGATGAGGATGGCCCGGGCGCCCTCCAGCGCGGCGGCGGCGTCGGCGACGCCCTTGTCCGCGTCGACGAACCCGGCGGCGGTGGCCTTCGGGTCCTGACCCGGGTCGGCCAGCAGCGTCTCGGCCAACGGGGCCAACCCGGCCTCGCGGGCGATCTGCGCCCGGGTCCGCCGCTTCGGCTTGTACGGGAGGTAGATGTCCTCCAGCCGGGACTTCGAGTCGGCGGCCATGATCTGCGCTTCCAGGGCCTCGTCGAGCTTGCCCTGGGTGCGGATCGACTCCAGCACCGCGGCCCGCCGCTCGTCCAGCTCGCGCAGGTAGCGCAGCCGCTCCTCCAGGGTGCGCAGCTGGGTGTCGTCGAGCAGGCCGGTGGCCTCCTTGCGGTAGCGGGCGATGAACGGCACTGTCGAGCCGCCGTCGAGCAGCTCCACGGCCGCCCGCACCTGACGCTCGGCCACGCCGAGCTCGTCGGCGATCCGCTGATGAACAGACTGGGTCACGATCTCGATCCGCCTTCGGGAGTGGGTACCGGTTGCATTCTGCCGGGCGGCCCCGGTCGCTGTCGCCGCGCCCGGCCGGGGCGGCAGACCGAACCGCGGCGCCCGGCCGGGGTGACCGGCGGCGGTCCCGTCGGGCCTGCGCTAGCGTTGCGATCATGGAATCTGCTGCGGAGCCGCGCGCCCGGCGGCTCTTCGGCGGCAGCGCCCGGGCCCTCGGCGACCTCACGGCCAACCCGTTCCGTGCCGACCGGGACCGGATCGTCGGCTCGCCGTTCTTTGCCCGCCTCGGTGGTGTCACCCAGGTGATCAGCCCGGTCGGCTCCGGGCTGCTGGTGCACAACCGGCTCACCCACAGCCTCAAGGTCGCCCAGGTGGCCCGGGCGGTCGCCGAGCGGTTGGGAGCCGACGAACGGTGGCGTGACCTGCTGGACAAGCTCGGCGGCTGCGACCCCGACGTGGTGGAGGCGGCGGCGCTCGCCCACGACCTCGGCCACCCACCGTTCGGGCACCTGGGGGAGCGGGTGCTGGACCGGCTGGCCCGCCAGCGTCTCGGCCTCTCCGACGGTTTCGAGGGCAACGCGCAGTCGTACCGCATCGTCACCAGCACCGAGATCCGGGGCGCGGCCACCACCGGGTTGGACCTGACCGCTGCGGTCCGCGCGGCGATGCTGAAGTACCCGTGGACCCGCCTGGACCATCCCGACCCGCACCCGCGCACCATGGACCCTCCGCCGCGCGGCGCCACCCCGCCGCCGGACGACCCGGAGAGCGGGTCGTCGAAGTTCGGCGCGTACCGGACCGAGCTGGACGACCTGCGGCAGGCCCGGGCCCCGTTCGCCGGTCGCATCCCGGACTGGCAGCAGACCGTCGAGGCGTCCGTGATGGACACCGCCGACGACATCGCGTACGCCATCCACGACGTGGAGGACTTCTACCGGGTCGGGGTGCTCCAGCAGGGTTCGGTCTCCGCGGAGTTGATGGCCTGGCAGCGCGAGAGCGGGCAGCTGCGGGCGATCACCGACGCGGCGCTGGCCACGGCTGCCCGGCGACCCGGGGCGGCGATCGAGCGGCTACGCCGGCAACTGCACCGCAAGGACGCCTGGATCGCCGACGACGACGCGTTCGCGGCCGCCGTCGAGCACGTCCGCGAGGAGTTGGTGGACGGGCTGCTCGCGATGCCGTTCGACGGCTCGATCGAGGCCGAGCAGTACGTGGCCCGGTTCTCCGCCCGCTGGTCAACCCGCTTCGTCGAGGCGATCACGGTCACCGAACAGCCGTCGGTGCGCTCCGGGCACGTGCTGCTGGGCTGCGCCCAGTGGCACGAGGTGCAGGTGCTCAAGTTCGTCCACCACCGGTTCGTGCTGGCCCGCCCGGACCTCGCCCTGCACCAGCGCGGCCAGGCCCGGCTGCTGGGCACCCTGGTCGAGGCTCTCTGGGAGTGGCTGCTCGACCCGGAGGAGGAGTCCCGGCTGCCCCGCCGGTTGCACGACCTGGTCGAGCTGGCCGAGGCGGAGCTGCACCCGCGTACCCCGGACCGGATCGGTCGCGCCCGGGGCCGGGCCATCGTCGATTTCGTCGCGCAGCTCACCGATGGTCAGGCGGTGGCCATGCTCGACGCGCTCTCCGGCCGGTCCGGCGCGCTCTGGACCGACGCGTTCGTGCTCTGACCCGACGGCCGCCACAGGCGATGCCTGCGACGGCCTACCTCAGGCGACGGCCTGCTGGGCCTACCTCAGGCGACGGCCTGCTGTGGCGTGCCTCAGGCGACGGCCTGCCACCACCCGTCGACGGCGGGCGGCTCGTCGACGACGACCCGCTCGCCGGGGCGGGGCACGGCGAGTCGCACGTCGCGGGCCTTCGCCTCGGCCCACAGCCGGTCGACCGGCTCGGACCAGTCGTGCAGGGCCAGGTTGAACGTCGCCCAGTGCACCGGCACGAACAGCCCGCCGCGCAGGTCGAGGTGGGCGCTGACCGCCTCCTCCGGGAACATGTGGATCGTCGGCCAGGCCCGGTCGTACGCGCCGATCTGCATCAGCGTCACGTCGAACGGCCCGTGCTCGGCGCCGATCTCGGCGTACCCGTCGAAGTAACCGGAGTCGCCGGTGTAGAAGACCTTGCGGCGCGCCCCGGCCACCACCCACGAACTCCAGAGCGTGCCGTCGCGACGCAGCCCGCGTCCGGAGAAGTGCTGGGCGGCGGTGGCGGTGATCTCCAGGCCGGCCACCCGGTGCGACTCGGACCAGTCCAGCTCGATGATCCGTTCGGCGGGTACGCCCCAGCGGTCCAGGTGCGCGCCCACTCCGAGCGGCACCAGGAACGGCGCGGACTGCCCGGCGAGCAGCGCCCGCACGGTGGCCATGTCGAGGTGGTCGTAGTGGTCGTGCGAGATCAGGATGGCGTCCAGCGGGGGCAGCTCGTCGATGCCCACCGGCGGCTTGTGCAGCCGGCGTGGGCCGACCAGACCCGAGGGGGAGCACCGCTCGCTCCAGACCGGGTCGAGGAGCACCCGCCGGCCCTCGATCTCGATCAGCGTCGAGGCGTGGCCGTACCAGACGATGTTGAGCTCGTCGGCGGCCTCCGGCCCGCCGGCGCTGGGTCGCAGCAGCGGGACGGCCGCCGTCGGACGCCGCTTCTGCTTGCCGAAGATCAGCTCGCGGACCAGGTTGCGCCCCGGCTCGGCGACCATCGTGCGGGTGCCGGCCCGGTTGTGGAAGGTGCCCTCCCGGAACTGCGGCGAGCGGGCCGCCCGTTCGGCCCGTGCCCCGCTGAGCCGGCCACCCAGGGCCGCCGGCACATCCCGGGCGACCCAGGCCAGGCCGGCCAGCGCGGCCAGGCCGGCGACGCCTCGCATCCGCCGCCCGAGCGACCGTTCGACGTCCGTGTTCTGCGCTCGTGCCATTGCCGTCCCTCCGACGTGTCCGCCCTACACGGTAGTCACCCGGACCGAACCGTGCCTCGGTGGTCGCCACGCCGGGTCGGCCGCCGGCAGCGGCGACCGACCCGGGACGAACTCAAAGCGTGCCTTAGCCGCCGTTGCTGGGGCGCCGGGCGGTGATCCGGAACGTCGTGCCCACGCCCGCGATCCGGTCCACCGCCGCCAGGAACTTCGGGCCCATGGCGGCGCGGGCCTGCACCGCCGGGTGGGTCGCGCCGAAGTCGTCCGGGTTGGCCTGCCCGTCGGCGAAGAGGGCGTAGGTGAGCACCGCCGCGCCGGAGCGGTCGAAGATCACACCGGCCTCGTGCCGGGCGTCGGCGTACCAGCCGGCCTTGGTGGCGACCCGGGCCCGCTCGTCGGAGGACATGGTGCGCCGGATGCCGTCGGTGAACGCCACCGGGGAACGCAGGAGGCCCAACAGGTACGTCGTGGAGGCGGGGGAGAGCAGCGTGCCGGCGACCAGGGCGCGCAGCAGGTCGTGCGTCTCCCGGGGGGTGCTGGTGCCGAGGAAGAACCGGTTCGGGTTGGCCACCGGCTGGACCTGGGTGTTCGGGAAGCCCTTGGCGACCAGGATGGAGTTGATCTCGGCGGCCGGGGCGACCAGCCCGCACAGCCGCACCGCCGTGTCGTCCGAGACGGTCAGCAGGTTGGCCAGCACGTGCCCGATGGTGACCAGGCTGGGGTACGCGCCGTCCAGGCTGAAGATGCCGTCACCGCCCGGTACGACGATTGTCGAGCTCACCTCGACCTGCTGGTCCAGGGTGAGCAGCCCTCGGTCGACCTTGTCGAGCACCGCCGTGGCGACGGCGATCTTGTTGACGCTGTACGCCTCGATCCGCCGGTCCGCGTCAGCCTCGACCGCTACCACCGGCGCACCGGCCGGGTCGGCGACGCTGACGTACGCCTGCCAGTTGCCGCCGGCCTCGGCGCTGTGCTTGGCGAAGGCGGAGGCGACCCGACGGGCGGCCCGAGCGGGGGTGGTCGGCGACGCCTCGGTGGTCTCGGCTGCGCTCGCCGGGGCGGCGGCGCCCAGCACGGTGCCGGCGGTGGCCACAGTGCCCAGTCCGAGTGCCGTTCTGCGGTTCAGTCGCATGGTGAATCGTCTCCCCGATCGTGGTGTGCCTGCGCGCTTGCTGGCCCACCACCCTAGGCGAGTTGATCGATGCACGACGCCCCCGAACATGTCCCGAACAGTCCCGAACAGGTCAGCCGAACCGTCGGCGCAGCGCGGCGCCCACCGCTCCCACCGGCCCGGACACGAGTTGCCGCAGGTCGGGCAGGTGGCCACCGCGTACCGCCTCGCCGGCCGGGTTCGCGGTGAAGACCGAGCCGTCGTGCGCGGCGACCGACCGTCCACTCAGGCCGGCCGCGCGCATCAACGGGCCGACGAGGACGTCGTAGACCCCTGGCAGCACGGTGAACCCGGCCCGCAGCACCACGTTGAGTCTGCCCACCGACACCTCCCGGCGGGGTCGGTCCACACAGTGCACGATGGCCCGGGCCACCCGCTGCGGCCCGGCCACCGGCGGCGGAGGTCGCCCGATGCGGCCCAGGTAGTTGGCCGCCTGCTGGTACACCGGTGTGTCCACACTGCCCGGGTTGACCAGGCACAGCCGGATCTCCGGGCTGTCGCGCAGCTCCTGCTGCACCGTCCGGGCCAGACCCTGCAACCCCCACTTGCTCGCCACGTACGCGCTCATGTACGGCGCGGTGATGTGCCCGAGCACCGAACCGGTGAGGATCACCGTGCCGGCCCCGGCAGCCCGGAAGTGCCGCAGCGCCACCCGCACCGAGCCGGCCGCGCCGAGCAGATCGGTCCGTACCACCTGGTCGAAGACCCGTTGTGGCAACTCGTCGAAGCGACCGTAGGCCATCACCGCCGCCGTGTGTACCCACACGTCGACACGGCCGAAGCGGTCGATCGCGGCCTCCGCGAGCGCGTCCAGCGCGCCCGGCTCGGTCACGTCGGTCGGCACTGTCAGCACGTCGACGTCGGCGCACTCAGCGCGTACCTCGGCCAGGGTCGTGGTGGCGCGAGCGGCGAGGACCAGGCGGTCGCCGCGCTCGGCGAACGCCCGGGCCGTCGCCCGGCCGATCCCGCTGCTCGCGCCAACGATCACGACCACCCGGCTCACGGCACTCTCGCACTCATGGTTCGAGCACGACCTTGATGCAGCCGTCCTCCTTCTTCTGGAACATCTCGTACGCCTGCGGCGCCCGAGCCAGCGGCATCCGGTGGGTACGCAGGTCCTCCACGCCCAGTGGGTCGTCGTCGCCGGAGAGCAGCGGCAGGATCTCGTCGGTCCACCGGCGCACGTGACACTGCCCCATCCGCAACTGGATGCCCCGGTCGAACATCTCCATCAGCGGCATCGGGTCCGCCTCGCCGCCGTACACCCCGGAGAGCGACACGGTGCCGCCGCGGCGAACCCCCTTGAGCGCGGCGTGCAGGACGGACAGCCGGTCCACGCCGGCCCGGTCGGTCATCGTCTGGGCCAGCTTGTCCGGTAGCAGGCCGACGGCGGTGTGGGCAAGCTTGCCCATCGGCGACCCGTGCGCCTCCATCCCGACCGCGTCGATCACGGCGTCCGGGCCCCGGCCGTCGACCAGGTCGATCAACGCGCCCGGCACGTCGGACAGTTGGCTCACGTCGATCACCTCGATGCCGTGCCGGCGGGCCAGCTCCAGCCGCTCCGGCACGAGGTCCAGCCCGATCACCCGGCCCGCGCCGAGGTGACGGCCGATCCGCGCGCAGAACTGCCCGACCGGACCCAGACCGAAGACGGCCAGGGTGCCGCCCGGCGGGGTGTCGGCGTACTTCACCGCCTGCCAGGCGGTGGGCAGGATGTCGGACAGGTAGAGGTAGCGCTCGTCGGCGCCGGTCTCCGGGATCTTGATCGGCCCGAAGTGGGCCTGCGGGACACGCAGGTACTCGGCCTGCCCGCCCGGCACCGAACCGTAGAGGGAGGTGTAGCCGAACAGGGACGCGCCCTTGCCCTCGCTGGTGACCTGGGTGGTCTCGCACTGCGCGTAGAGCTGACGCGAGCACATCCAGCAACTGCCGCAGGCGATGTTGAACGGCACCACCACCCGGTCGCCCGGCTTGAGCCCGGTCACCTCCGACCCGACCTCCTCGACGATGCCCATCGGCTCGTGGCCCAGGACGTCACCCGGCTTCAGGTACGGCCCGAGCACCTCGTACAGGTGCAGGTCGGAACCGCAGATCGCGGTCGAGGTGATTTTCACGATCGCGTCGGTCGGTTCCTCGATCCGGGGGTCCGGGACCTCCTCGACCCGTACATCCCGCTTGCCCTGCCAGGTGAGCGCCTTCATGTCCCTCATCCCCTTCACGCTGCCGTCTCGAAGGACTGCTACCCGCGCTCGGGCACTTGAACCGGCTGTCTGTCCCGCCCTGTCCCCGGCGGGGTTGATCCACTCAGGTTCCTTGAAGTCGCGGTATCCGAGGCCCGCCAACAGGCCGATGTCCTGAAACCCGAGTGGATCATGCGGCGCTCCAGCCCCACGGCGAGCAGAGACCGCCGTACCCCCGAGGAAAGCGGGATACGGCGGTCTGGTGTCGTGCGGCGCAGCTCAGGAGCCGGGGGTGTTGTTCGCTCCCTTGGCGGTGGCCGCGAGGTAGTCGCGGTTGAGCCGGCCGATGGTGTTCAGCGGGATGCCCTTCGGGCAGGCCGGGGTGCATTCGCCGGCGTTGGTGCAGCCGCCGAAGCCGGCCTCGTCGTGCGCGTCGACCATGCCGATCACCCGGGTGTAGCGCTCGGGCTGGCCTTGCGGCAGCAGGGAGAGCTGGGTGAGCTTGGCGGCGGTGAAGAGCATGCCGGAGCCGTTCGGGCAGGCTGCCACGCAGGCGCCGCAGCCGATGCAGGCCGCCGACTCGAAGGCGGCGTCGGCGTTGGCCTTGGCGACCGGGGTGGAGTGGGCTTCGGGCGCGCTGCCGGTCGGCGCGGTGACGTAGCCACCAGCCGCGATGATCGTGTCGAAGGCGCTCCGGTTGACGACCAGGTCCTTGACCACCGGGAAGGCGCTGGCCCGCCACGGCTCGATGTCGATCGTCTCGCCGTCCTTGAACTGCCGCATGTGCAGCTGGCACGCGGTGGTGCCGCGCTGCGGCCCGTGCGCGTCGCCGTTGATCATCAGGCCGCACATGCCGCAGATGCCCTCGCGGCAGTCGTGGTCGAACGCCACCGGGTCATCGCCCGCGAGGATCAGCCGCTCGTTGAGCACGTCGAGCATCTCCAGGAACGACATGTCCGGGGACACGTCGTCGACCGGGTAGGTCACCATCCGACCCTTGTCCTCAGGGCCCTTCTGGCGCCAGATGCGCAGGGTCAGGTTCACTTGTAGCTCCGCTGCGTGGGGTGGACGTATTCGAACTTCAGGTCTTCCTTGTGCAGCACCGAGGGCTCGCCGTCGGCGGTGAACTCCCAGGCCGCCACGTACGCGAACCGGTCGTCGTCGCGCTGCGCCTCACCGTCGGGGGTCTGGTGCTCGGCCCGGAAGTGGCCGCCGCAGGACTCCTCGCGGTGCAGGGCGTCGATGCACATCAGCTCGGCCAGCTCGAAGAAGTCGGCCACCCGGCCGGCCTTCTCCAGCGACTGGTTGAGTTCCTCGCCGTTGCCGGACACCTTGACCCGCTGCCAGAACTGCTCGCGCAGGGCACGGATCTCGTCGATCGCCTTGCGCAGCCCGGCCTCGCTGCGCTCCATGCCGCAGTGTTCCCACATGATCTGGCCCAGCTCCCGGTGGAACGAGTCCACGGTCCGGTCGCCGTCAACAGCGAGCAGCCGCCGAATGCGGTCCTCGACGTCGGTGCGCGCCTCGATCGCCGCCGGATGGGTGGCGTCGACCTTGTCCAGCCCGCCGGAGGCCAGGTAGTTGGCGATGGTGGTGGGCAGCACGAAGTAGCCGTCGGCGAGGCCCTGCATCAGCGCCGAGGCGCCGAGCCGGTTCGCGCCGTGGTCGGAGAAGTTCGCCTCGCCGATCACGAACAGGCCGGGGATGTTCGACTGGAGGTCGTAGTCGACCCACAGGCCGCCCATCGTGTAGTGCACGGCGGGGTAGATGCGCATCGGCACCTCGTACGGGTCCTCGCCGGTGATCCGCTCGTACATCTCGAAGAGGTTGCCGTACTTGGCCTCGATGGCCTTGCGGCCCAGCCGGCCGATCGCGTCGGCGAAGTCGAGGTAGACGCCGAGCTTGGTCGGCCCGACGCCCCGCCCCTCGTCGCACACGTTCTTCGCGGCGCGGGAGGCGATGTCGCGGGGGACCAGGTTGCCGAAGGAGGGGTAGATCCGCTCCAGGTAGTAGTCCCGCTCGTCCTCCGGAATGTCCTTCGGGCTGCGGTCGTCACCCTTGGTCTTCGGCACCCAGACCCGGCCGTCGTTGCGCAGCGACTCGCTCATCAGGGTCAGCTTCGACTGGTGGTCGCCGGAGACCGGGATGCAGGTCGGGTGGATCTGCGTGTAGCACGGGTTGGCGAAGTACGCGCCCTTGCGGTGCGCGCGCCAGGTGGCGGTGACGTTGCAGCCCTTGGCGTTCGTGGAGAGGTAGAAGACGTTGCCGTAGCCGCCGGAGCCGAGCACCACGGCGTCCGCCATCTCGGTGCTGATCTCGCCGGTGACCATGTCCCGGACGACGATGCCGCGGGCCTTGCCGTCGACGAGGACCAGCTCCAGCATCTCGTGCCGGGTGTTCATCTCGACGTTGCCCAGGCCGATCTGCCGTTCGAGGGCCTGGTAGGCGCCGAGCAGCAGCTGCTGGCCTGTCTGGCCCCGGGCGTAGAAGGTGCGCTGCACCTGGGCGCCACCGAAGGAGCGGGTGTCCAGCAGGCCGCCGTACTCGCGGGCGAACGGCACCCCCTGGGCGACGCACTGGTCGATGATGTTGACCGACACCTCGGCGAGCCGGTGCACGTTCGACTCCCGGGAGCGGAAGTCGCCGCCCTTGACGGTGTCGTAGAAGAGCCGGTGGACGGAGTCGCCGTCGTTGCGGTAGTTCTTCGCCGCGTTGATGCCGCCCTGTGCCGCGATGGAGTGCGCCCGGCGCGGGCTGTCCTGGTAGCAGTAGGACTTGACGTGGTAGCCCTGCTCGGCCAGGGTCGCGGCGGCGGAGCCGCCGGCCAGGCCGGTGCCGACCACGATCACCGTCATCTTGCGGCGGTTGGCGGGGTTGACCAGCTTGGCCTCGAAGCGCCGGGTCTCCCAACGCTTCTCGACCGGGCCGGCGGGAGCCTTGGTGTCGGCGATCGGGTCGCCCTCGGTGAAGAGTTCCATGTCAGGACACCAATCCGGTGAGTACGGCGAACGGGACCACCAGGTACCCGGCGCAGAGCAGCACGGCGAAGACCAGAGCCGCGGCACGCGCCCTGCGCTCACCGCGTGGCGTCTGCTGGCCGAGGCTGCGGAACGCGCTGAACGCGCCGTGGCGCAGGTGGAAGCCGACCGCGAGGATGGCGAGGGTGTAGAAGAGCGTGACGTACCAGCGCTCGGGCGCGAAGTCGGCGACGACGTTGCCGTACGGCTTGCTCTCGTCGCCGACCGGGTTCAGCGTGCCGGTGGTCAGGTCCAGCAGGTGGTAGATCACGAAGAGCAGGATGATCACTCCACCCCAGCGCATCGTGCGGGCCGCGTAGCTGCCGTTGACCTTCTTGCGGTGGGCGTACTTGACCGGGCGGGCGGCGCGGGCGCGCCGGGCCAGCACGGTGGCGGCCACGATGTGGGCGACGACCGCCACGACCAGCACGGTGCGCAGGATCCACAGGAACCAGACGCCGGGCAGCAGTGGCTTGCCGATGTCGCGCAGCCAGTGCGCGTAGTGGTCGAACGAGGTCTCCCCCGTGAACACCTTCAGGTTGCCGAGCATGTGGGCGATGAGGAACAGCGCCAGCAGGATGCCCGTCACCGCCATGACGGCCTTGAGGCCGACGTTCGAGCGGATGGGCGACCGAGTTTTCGTCATTACCACGCAACCGACGCTAGGAGCACTTCGATCAGTCGTCCAATGCATCAAACTCGCAGTGTTGATAGCCGTAGGCTATTTAGATGCAGCTCCATCAGCTCCGGTACTTCGTCGCGGTGGCCGAAGTACGACATTTCACCCAAGCGGCCGACCTCGTGGGCATCACTCAGCCTTCTCTCAGTAAGCAAATTCACGCTCTGGAGGCCGACCTCGGAGCACCACTGTTCGAGCGGGTAAGGGGCAACATCGCCCTCACCGCGGCGGGTGAGGTGCTGCTGCCGTTGGCCACCCGGATCCTCGCCGACGTGGAAACCGCGACCCGGGAGGTCCAGGAGTTGGTCGGGTTGCGCCGGGGCCGGGTCCGGCTCGGGGCCACCCCCAGTCTGGCGACCTCGCTCGCCCCGCCGGTGCTGCGCCGCTTCCGCGACGCCCACCCCACTGTCGACCTCAAGGTCGAGGAGGGCGGCTCCCAGGACCTGGTCCGCGACCTGCTCCGCGGCGACCTCGACCTGGCCCTCATCATCATGCCGGCGCAGGGGGCCGACCCGGGGCTGCGGGTCGACCCGATCCTGCGCGAGAGTCTGGTGGTGGCCTCGGTGGGGGAGGTGCCCACCGCGTCGACGACCGGGGAGCTGCGCATCACCGACCTGCGGGACCAGCCGATGGTGATGTTCCGGGAGGGGTACGACCTGCGCGACGCGACCATCCAGGCGTGTCGGGAGGCGGGCTTCGAGCCCACCTTCGCGGTGGACGGCGGCGAGATGGACGCGGTGCTCAGCTTCGTCGAGGCGGGACTCGGCATCGCTCTCGTGCCCGGCATCGTGTTGGCCCGGCGGCCGGGCGTGCGGATCACCCCGCTCGCCCCGCCCGGGGTGCGGCGGACCATCGCGGTGGCCCGTCGGCGCGACGTCGTACCCACCCACGCCGGTCGGGAGCTTCGGCGCATCCTGCTCGACTACATCCAGTCGGCGATCAACCTCGGCGAACTGCCCCCCGGCGTCGAGCCACTGACCTGACCCGCCGGAGAAAGCTGCCGCGAGGAAGCCGGACGGGGCCGCCGCCGCGACCAGGTCGGCGGCGGCCCCGCGGTCCGGCTCAGCGGCCCTCGGCGTCGTCCATCGCCCGGTAGATCCGCTGCTCGGAGACGGGGTACGGGGTGCCCAGCGCCTGAGCGAAGACGTTCACCCGCAACTCCTCGATCATCCACCGGATCTGCCGGACGGCCGCCTCCTGGCGGCGGGCCGGCGACAGGTTGGCGAGCAGGTCGGCGTACTCCTTCTGCACCACAGCGATCCGGTCCTGCTGCTGGCGGTCCCGCTGCGGGTTGCCGCCCAGCCGCTCCAGCCGACGCTCGATGGCGGTGAGGTAGCGCAGCAGGTCGGGCAGGCGTGCGTACCCGGTCTCGGTGATGAAACCGGCGTGCACCAGCCCGGCGAGCTGGTTGCGGATGTCGGCCAGCGCCGCCACCACGGCGAGGTTGCGGGTCGCGCCGAGCCGCTGCTCGACGGCGTACGCGGCGGCGAGGACCTTGCGGACCCGGTCCATCACCTCGACCACTGTGTCGACCAGGTCGGTGCGGACCTTCTCGCGCAGGGCCGCGAAACCGTCGGCGTCCCACGCCGGCCCACCGGCCACACCGATCAGCCGGTCGATGGCGGCGCCCGCCGCGTCCTCGATCAACTCCTGCACGCCGCCGTGCGGGTTGCGGCTCAGCGCCAGCTTCGCCTCGTTGTCCAGCCGCCCCTGCAGGAACCGCGCCGGGGACGGCACGGTGAGCCGCAGCAGCCGGCGGGTGCCGGCCCAGTGCGCCGCCTCCGCCTCGGCGGGGGAGTCGAACACCCTCACCCCGACCGTGGCGCCCTCGTCGACCAGCGCCGGGTACGCGGTGACCGCGTAACCCGCGCGGACCTGCTCGATGGTCCGGGGCAGTGTGCCGATGCTCCACTCGCGCAGCCCGGTGCGGGCCACCTCCGGCGCGGCGGCAGCCACCACCTGGCGTACCTCCTGGCGGAGTTGGCGTTGCAGGGCCGGCAGGTCCTTGCCCTCGGCGACCGGCTTCTCGTCGTCGCCGAGGACCCGGAACGTCACCCGCAGGTGTGCCGGGAGCTTGCCCGGTTCCCACGCGTCGCGGGGCACTGTCACTCCGGTCATCCGGCGCAGCTGCCGGGTGAGCGCGTCCAGCAGCGACTCCTCGCCGGGGGTGATCGCCGCCAGGGCCGCCCGGGCGTAGTCCGGCACCGGGACGAAGTTGCGGCGGATCGCCTTGGGCAACGACCGCATCAGCGCGATCACCGTCTCCTCGCGCAGCCCCGGCACCTGCCAGTCGAAGGTCTCCGCCGGCACCTGGTTGAGCAGCGGCAGCGGGATGTCCACTGTGACGCCGTCGTCCGGTGTGCCCGGCTCGAACCGGTAGGTCAGTGGCAGGCTCACCCCGTCGGCCTGCCACTCGTCCGGGTAGTCGTCCTCGTCCACCCCCGGTCGGCCGTCGTTGATCAGCAGGTCGCGGGTGAAGGTGAGCAGGTCGGGTTGCTCGCGGCGGGTCTTCTTCCACCAGATGTCGAAGTGCCGGCCGGAGGACACGTCGGCCGGTATCCGCTGGTCGTAGAAGCCGAAGATGGTCTCGTCGTCGACCAGGATGTCCCGGCGTCGGGCCCGGCTCTCCAACTCCTCGATCTCGGCGAGCAGTCGCTTGTTGTCCGCCCAGAACTGGTGGTGGGTCTGCCAGTCGCCCTCGACGAGGGCGTGCCTGATGAACAGCTCCCGGCTCAGCGTCGGGTCGATCCGGCCGAAGTTGACCTTTCGGGAGCTGACCAGCGGGACGCCGTACAGGGTGACCTTCTCGTAGGCCATCACCGCGGCCTGCTTCTTCTCCCAGTGCGGTTCGCTGTAGCTGCGCTTGACCAGGTGCTGCGCCAGCGGCTCGACCCACTCCGGCTCGACCCGCCCGGCTATGCGCCCCCACAGCCGGGAGGTCTCCACCAACTCGGCGGCCATCACCCAGCGCGGCGGCTTCTTGAACAACGCCGAGCCGGGGAAGATCCCGAACTTCGCTCCCCGCGCCCCCAGGTACTCGTGCTTCTGGGCGTCCTTCAGGCCGATGTGCGACAACAGACCGGGCAGCAGCGACTGGTGCACCTTCGGGGTGTCGATCTCCTCCGGCAGGTCCGCTCCACCCCGGCGGCCCCGGCCGGCGTCCGCGTCGTCCGAGGTGTCGCGCGCCGGCCGCCCACCACGCCGGTCGCCGTCGGACGGGGTACGCAGCACCTGGCGCAGCTGGCTGACGATGTCCTGCCACTCGCGGATCCGCAGGTAGTTCAGGTACTCCGCCTTGCACATCCGGCGGAACGCGCTGGAGGAGAGCTCCCGCTGCTGCTCGCGCAGGTAGCGCCACAGGTTGAGGAAGGCGACGAAGTCCGACTCCTTGTCGGCGAACCGGGCGTGCGCCTGGTCAGCCTGAGCCTGCTTCTCCGCCGGCCGCTCCCGCGGGTCCTGAATGGAGAGCGCCGCGGCGATCACCAGCACCTCGGTGGCGCAGCCGTTGCGTTCGCCCTCGACCACCATCCGGGCCAGGCGCGGGTCGACAGGCAACTGGGCCAGCCGCCGGCCGAGCGCGGTGAGCCGCTTCTCCGGGTCGGCCTCGGTCGGGTTCAACGCGCCCAGCTCGTGCAGCAGGTTGACGCCGTCGGTGATGTTGCGCTTGTCCGGTGGGTCGATGAACGGGAACGCGGCGAGGTCGCCGAGCCCGATCGCGGTCATCTGGAGGATGACCGACGCCAGATTGGTCCGCAGGATCTCCGGGTCGGTGAACTCGGGCCGGGAGAGGAAGTCCTGCTCGTCGTAGAGGCGGATGCAGATGCCGTCCGAGGTACGGCCGCACCGGCCCTTGCGCTGGTTGGCCGACGCCTGGGAGACCGGCTCGATCGGCAGCCGCTGCACCTTGAGCCGACTGGAGTAGCGGGAGATGCGGGCGGTGCCCGGGTCCACCACGTACTTGATGCCGGGCACTGTCAGCGAGGTCTCCGCGACGTTGGTGGCGAGCACCACCCGGCGCGAGGAGTGCGCGGCGAAGACCCGGTGCTGCTCGGCGCTTGACAGCCGCGCGTACAACGGCAGGATCTCGGTGCCGAGGAGCGAGCGCTTCGTCTGCACCAGCTTGCCCAACGCGTCGGCGGTGTCCCGGATCTCCCGCTCACCGCTGAGGAAGACCAGGATGTCCCCGGGGCCCTCGGCGGCCAACTCCTCCACGGCATCGCCGATCGCCTGAATCTGGTCGCGGACGGTCTCCTCGTCGCCGTCGCCGTCCTCCTCACCCTCGGCGAGCTCGACGAGGGGCCGGTAGCGCACCTCCACCGGGTAGGTACGCCCCGAGACCTCGACCACCGGGGCGGGCACGCCGTCGGGCTCGTCGGCAGTGGGTGGCCCGGCGAAGTGCCGGGCGAACCGGTCGGTCTCGATGGTCGCCGAGGTGATGATCACCTTGAGGTCGGGTCGTCGGGGCAACAGCTCCCGCAGGTATCCGAGGATGAAGTCGATGTTGAGGCTGCGCTCGTGTGCCTCGTCGATGATCAGCGTGTCGTACTGGCGCAGCATCCGGTCGGTCTGCAACTCGGCCAGCAGGATGCCGTCTGTCATCAGCTTCACCAGGCTGCGCTCGCTGACCTGGTCGGTGAAGCGCACCTTGTAGCCGACCACGTCGCCCAACTCGGTGCCCAGCTCGTCGGCGATCCGGTCGGCCACCGTCCGGGCGGCCAACCGCCGGGGCTGGGTGTGCCCGATCAGGCCGTGCACCCCGCGCCCCAACTCCAGGCAGATCTTGGGAATCTGGGTGGTCTTGCCGGAGCCGGTCTCGCCCGCCACGATCACCACCTGGTGATCGCGGATGGCTGCGGCGATGTCGTCCTTGCGTTCACTGACCGGCAGACCCACCGGGTACGTGATCACGGGCACCGCCGCCTGCCGGGCGGCGAGCCGTTGCTCGGCCCGGACCAGGTCGGCGGTGATCTCGGTCAGCGCCGCCTCCCGACGCTGCGGGTCGCGCAGCTTGCGGGCACCGTCCAGTCGCCGCTGGAGCCGGCGCTGGTCGCGGAACATCAGAGGTGTGAGGCGGCGGTGCAGCTCGCGAACGGGGTCGGACGCGACGGAGGCGGTTGGATTCTGCATGTCGTGCCCAAGGATAGGCAGCCCGGCGGCGCAGCGCCCCTGGGTTACCGAGCGGCCGGCTCTCCGACGGCCACCTCCGGTCCCTTGACGGTCACGGGCGGGCCCTAGAGTTGGCGGCCGACGTCGAGCGCTGGGGGAGCCGGATGGAGATGCGCGACACCGACCGCGCGTTGGTGCAGGCGGCCACCGCGGTCTCCAAGCTGCGCTGTCGCAGCCGGCACCACACTGTCGCGTCGGCGGCCCGGACCGCGGACGGGCGGGTCTTCACCGGCGTGAACGTGCAGCACGCCACCGGAGGGGTCTGCGCCGAACTCGTCGTCATCGGCACGGCCGCCACGCAGGGCGTCACCGCGTTGGAGACGATGGTCACTGTCGCCGACCGTGGCCGTGAGGTCGTCGCGCCCTGTGACCGGTGTCGGCAGGTGCTGCGGGACCACTTCCCGCACCTGCGGGTAGTCGTCGGCCCGATGGACGCCCCGCGGGTGGTCCCGATCGGGGAGTTGCCCGCGGAGGCCGGCAGCGGCTCGGCCGGCTGACCGGGCCCGGGTCAGTCCCCGGAGGCCGCCTCCAGCATCGACTGCGGCACCGGCACGCTCTCGAACCGCAGGGTGCCCTCCGGAAGCAGCCACGATGTGACCCGCGCGACCAGGCGACCGGCCCGCACGGCGGGGTCGTTGGCGAACAGCGCGCGTGCCTCGTCCGGGGCGATGGACATCACCACGAAGCCCCGCAGATGTTCGTCGTCGGGATGCAGGAACGGCCCGGCCGCGAGGACGAGGTCCTGCTGCACGAGGCCCGCCTGGTGGGCCAGGTGGGCGTCCCGCAACCTGTCGATCGCGTCCTGCGGCAGCTCCGGCGGATCCGACGGTCGGGTCAGCAGGACGACCGTGTGCTGGTCGAATCGCATGTCCACACCCTATGACGTGAATGTCCCTCTTATGGGTGTCATCTGCCATCTGTCCGCCCTGTGGTCGTCCGCGAATCTCATTCTCATATCGAGGTTCGAAGCGACTGGGAGGTGCGGCATGGTCACCAGACGTCGGCTGCTCGCGGCCGGTGCCACCGGCGGCGCGGCGGCGCTGATCCCAGCGGGCTGGGCGGCCTCGGGCCGGGCCCTCGCCGCGGTCGCGCCGCTGGACGTCCGGGACATCCCGAAGTACGTCACGCCGCTGCGGATCCCCCCGGCCATGCCGACGGTGGTCACCGATCCGGAGCGCGACACGTACGAGATCGCGGTGCGACAGTTCCGCCAGCAGATCCTGCCGCCGTCATGGCCGCGCACCACGGTGTGGGGTTACGGCTCCACCGCCCACCCCGGCAGCTTCGGCTACCCGGCGCCCACCATCATGGCGCGGGTCGGCCGCCCGGTACGGGTGACCTGGGTCAACCAACTCGTCGACGACCGGGGCGACTACCTGCCGCACCTGCTGCCGGTGGACCCCACCCTGCACTGGGCCAACCCGGCCGGTGGCATCGAGCACCGGGACCACCACGGGCAGTGGGACGGCAGCCCGCGGGGCTATCGCGGCCCGGTGCCCCAGGTGGTGCACCTGCACGGTGGGCACAGCACGCAGGAGAGCGACGGACACTCCGAGGCGTGGTACCTGCCGGTGGCCCGTGACCTGCCGTCCGACTTCGCCGTGTCCGGCAGCGCGTACCGGGAGTTCCGGTCCCGGTTCGCCGAGCGGTCCGGCCTGCGCTGGGCGCCGGGCTCGGCCACCTTCGAGTACGCGAACGACCAGCGGTCGTGCACCCTCTGGTACCACGATCACGCGCTCGGGCTCACCCGGGAGAACGTCTACGCCGGGCCGGCCGGGTTCTACCTGCTCGGTGGTGGGGACGAGCTGCCGGAGGGAGTGCTGCCCGGCCCGGCGCCGACCCGCGACGATCCGCCGAACGCCTCGTACCACGACATTCCGCTGATGATCCAGGACCGCAGCTTCACCGCCGACGGTGAGCTGCGCTATCCGTCGAGGTACTCCGGCGGCGGCGACGGGCCACCGACCTGGGTGCCCGGGTTCTCCGGCTCCACGATCGTCGTCAACGGCCGCACCTGGCCCTCGTTGACGGTCCAGCGCCGTCGCTACCGGTTCCGGCTGCTCAACGGCTGCAACAGCCGGTTCCTGCTGCTCAGCGTGGCCGCCCACGCCACTGCGCGGCCGGCCCGGCCGGTGCTGCCGGTATGGCAGATCGGCAGCGACGGCGGTCTCCTGCCCGAGCCGGTGCCGCACGAGCGGGTGACCCTCGGCCCGGCCCAGCGGGTCGACGCGATCGTCGACTTCACCGACGTGCCGGCCGGCACCGAGCTGTACCTGGTCAACGAAGGGCCGGACGGGATGTATGGCGGCGGTCGGCCCGGGGTGGACTTCGACCCCGCCGACCCGCACACCACCGGGCAGGTGCTGCGCTTCGTGGTCACCGACGCGGCCGGCGCGGATTCGAGCGTGCCACCGGAGCAGCTACGGCTGCCGTCACACCCGCGCCTCGGCCCGGCCCAGCGGGTACGCCGACTGTCGCTCAACGAGCGGATGTCCGGCGGTTCGATGATCATGCTGCTCGGCGTCCTCGACGAGCGCGGCCGGGGGCTGCCGTTGCGCTGGAGCGACCCGGTGACCGAGCAGCCGTTGCTCGGCGACACCGAGGTGTGGGAGGTGCGCAACTTCACCAGGCACGTGCATCCGGTCCACCTGCACCAGGTCCAGTTCGAGCTGCTCGGCCGGGGACACTCGGGGCGGTCGCTGCCGGACCCGGGGGAGCGGGGGTGGCTGGACACGGTGCTCGCGTACCCGTGGGAGGTGACCCGCATCAAGGCGCGCTTCGACCTGCCGGGTCGCTTCGCTTGGCACTGCCACCTGCTGGAGCACGAGGACAACGAGATGATGCGGCCACTGAACGTCCTGCCGCGCGGCGGCGCGGCGGCCGGGGACGGCGGCTCGCGTGACGTGCCGGAGTCGCCACGGGGCGTGCCGGAGGTGCCGGTCACGGCATCGACGGACGCCGGTTAGGCGCCTTTTCGCAGGTCGGCTAAGGTTAGGCGAACCTAAGCCCGATCGTGCAGGAGATTCGTGACCGCCCTCGCCAGCCGGCCGACCCGTAGTCGGGCCAGCACCCGCACCGGGCGTCGGGTGACAGTCACCGTCGGGGCCGCGCTGGTGCTGCTGCTCACCGTGCTGGCCAGCTTCGCGCTCGGCAGCCGACAACTCGGCGTCGACCAGGTCTGGCACGCGCTCGTCGCGCCGGACGGCAGCGATGCCAGCACCATCGTCCGGGAGCTGCGGATGCCCCGGACCGCGCTCGGTATGGCTGTCGGGCTCGCGCTCGCCGTGGCCGGGGTGCTGTTCCAGGCGCTCACCCGCAACCCCCTCGCCGAGCCGCGCATCCTCGGCATCAGCGCGGGCGCGTCGTTCGGGGTGGTGCTCGCGATCTCCGTCTTCGGCGTCGGCACGCTCGCCGGGTACGTCTGGTTCGGCATCGCCGGGGCCCTGATCGCCGGGCTGCTGGTCTTCGCCATCGCCACCCGCGCCCGCGAGGGCGCCAGCCCGGTCACCCTCGCGCTGGTCGGCGCGGCGCTCGACGCCAGCCTGGCCTCCGGGGTGTACGCGCTGCTCAGCATCGACGCCCGCACCTTCGAGGAGTACCGCTTCTGGGTGGTCGGCGGGCTGGCCGGACGGGACCTGTCGGTCGCCGCGCAGGTGCTGCCGTTCGTCCTCGTCGGGTTGGTGCTCGCCGCCCTGGTGGCGCGGGGCCTGGACGCGCTGGCCCTCGGCGACGACGTGGCCCGTGGCCTCGGCCACCGCATCGGCCTGGTCCGCCTCGGTGGTGGCCTCGCCGCCGTGCTGCTGACCGGCGCCGCGGTGGCCGCCGCCGGACCTGTCGCGTTCGTCGGGCTGGCCGTGCCGCACCTGGCCCGCGCCCTGGTCGGCGCCGACCACCGCTGGACCCTCGCCGTCTCCGCCCTGCTCGGCCCGGCGCTGCTGCTCGCCGCCGACATCGCCGGTCGACTCGTCGCTCCGCCCGGCGAAATCCCGGCCGGGATCGTCACCGCGCTGATCGGCGCGCCACTGCTGGCCGTGCTGGTCCGCCGCGCCCGGGTGGTGACAGCGTGACCACCACCCAGCGCCCCCCGGACCCCACCGACACGCCCCGCCCGTCGAGCCCGATCGGGCTCGCCGAGCCGGCCGGGCAGGCCCGGCTTGCGGGGCGGTCGCTGCTGCGGATCGGCCCGGTCAGCCTGCTGATCCGCCGACGCGCGGTGCTGGTCGCCGCCGTGCTGACCGTGCTGCTCCTGCTGGCCGTCGTACTCAGCCTCTCGCTGGGCACCCCGTACGTCGCCCCGGCCGACGTGCTGCGTGCCCTCTCCGGAGCCGGCACACCGTACGACCTCGTGGTCTTTGACCTGCGGCTGCCTCGGGTCGTGCTGGCGGCCGTGGCCGGCGCCGCCTTCGGCGTGGCCGGCACGCTGATCCAGAGCGTGGCCCGCAACCCACTCGCCAGCCCGGACGTCATCGGCATCACCCAGGGCGCCGGTCTCGCCGCGACGGTGGCCCTGACCAGCGGGATGGCCGCGGTGCTGGTGGCGCCCACCGCGCTGGTGGGTGGATTGCTCGCGGCGATGCTGCTGTTCGCCCTCGGCGCCCGGCACGGGCTGGCCGCGCAGCGGTTCGTGCTCGCCGGGGTGGCTGTCGCGTTCGGCTTCCGGGCGCTCACCGAGGTGGTCATGCTCACCGCCGACCCTATCGACGGGCTGCGCGCGCAGATCTGGCTGATCGGCACCCTGGCCGGCAAGGGCTGGACCGAGGCCGCCTGGATCGCCGGCACACTGCTGGTGCTGCTGCCGGTGCTGGCCTGGGCCGGTTGGGCGCTGAACAGCACCGCCCTGGACGACGACACCGCCCGGGGAGTCGGGCTGCGTCCGGTGGCCCGCCGGGTCGGCCTCGCCGGCACCGGCGTGCTCGTCGCCGCGATGGTCACCGCCCAGGTCGGCGCCGTCGACTTCGTGGCGCTGGTCGCCCCGCAGGTGGCCCGTCGCCTGGTACGCGCCGAACGACCACCGCTGGTCTGCGCGGCGCTGCTCGGCGCACTCCTGCTGGTGCTGGCCGACCTGGCCGGCCGACGCCTGTTCGCACCCACCCAGCTACCCGCCGGTGTGCTGACCGCCGCGATCGGCGGCCCGTACCTGATCTTCCTGCTGCTGCGCGGCCGGCGGCGGTCGTCGTGACGCCTCAAGGAGTCGTGTGATGCTCTCCACCCGCGACCTGGTCGCCGGCTACGACGAGCGGACCGTGCTCGACGGGCTCGACCTCGACCTGCCCACCGACGCCTTCACCGTGATCGTCGGCCCCAACGCGTGCGGCAAGTCCACCCTGCTGCGCACGATGGCCCGGCTGCTCACCCCCCGCCGAGGCACCGTGCTGCTCGACGGCACCGCCATCCGCGAACTGCCGACCCGGGAGGTCGCCCGCCGCCTCGGCGTCCTGCCGCAGAGCCCACTGGTGCCCGAGGGCGTCACTGTGGCGGACCTGGTCGGGCGCGGCCGACAGCCCTACCAGCGGTGGTGGCGGCAGTGGTCGGCGGACGACGGCGCCGCAGTGGACCAGGCGATGGCTCTCGCCGACGTCACCGACCTGGCCGACCGACCCGTGGACAGCCTCTCCGGCGGTCAGCGGCAACGGGTGTGGATCGCCATGACACTCGCCCAGGACACCGACGCCCTGCTGCTGGACGAGCCGACCACATTCCTCGACCTGGCTCACCAGGTGGAAGTGCTGGATCTCCTGCACCGGCTGCGCTCCGAGCGTGGCCGCACCGTGGTCGCCGTGCTGCACGACCTGAACCAGGCCGCCCGCTACGCCGACCACCTGGTCGCCATGCGCGCCGGCGCAGTGGTCGCCGCCGGCCCGCCCCGGGAGATCCTCACCGCCGACCTGGTCCGCGACGTCTTCGGGCTGGCCTGCGTGGTCGTGCCCTGCCCGGTGACGGGCGCACCCCTGGTGGTGCCCGCCTACACCGGAGGCAACGCTCTGGTCCCGGGTGACCCGATCGACGCGTCCGCCGGCGCGAAGGACCCCGATCCGTCGACGGCGTCCGTACCGGACGCCCGACCCGCCACCGGCGACGCGGCCAACCCGCTCGCCGGCTCGCACCCCTCGAAAGGACTCTGATGCGTCGTCTCGTCGCAGCTCTCGCCGCGGCCGTCGCCCTCGGCGCCGGCCTCACCGCCTGCGGTGAGAGCGACCCGGTCGCCGGCTCCACCACCGGGGAGACCCGGGAGATCACCCACGCCATGGGCACCACCAAGGTCCCGGCCGAGCCCAAGCGCGTCGTCGTGCTCGACACCGACAAGATCGATACGGCGCTCTCGCTGGGCATCACGCCCGTCGGCGCGGCCACCGCCGGTGAGGCGAAGAGCTGGCCCACGTACTTCGGCGCGGACAAGCTCGCCGGCATCAAGGAGGTCGGGGTGCTCACCGAGCCCGACCTGGAGGCGATCAACGCGCTGAAGCCGGACCTCATCCTCGGCAGCAAGTTCCGCCAGGAGAAGTTCTACGACGAGCTGGCCGCCATCGCGCCGACCGTGTTCACCGACAAGGTGGGCATCACCTGGAAGGACAACCTCCTCCTCGACGGCAAGGCGCTCGGCCGCGAGCAGCAGGCAAAGGATCTGCTCGCCACCTACGAGAAGCGGGCCAAGGACTTCGGCGCGACGCTCGGCGACGCCGCCGCGCGCAAGGTCTCCATCGTGCGGTTCCTGCCCGGCAACATCCGGGTGTACGGGCCGGACTCGTTCTCCGGCATCGTCATCGGCGACACCGGCCTGGGCCGCCCCGAGCGGCAACTGCTCGCCAACAAGACGGACAAGCGCTTCGACCTGGTCAGCCCCGAGCGGATCAACGAGGTCGACGGTGACGTCATCTTCGTGACCGCGTACGGCGACAAGGCCGCCGCCGAGCAGACCAAGGTCTCCGGCGGGACGCTGTGGAAGGGCCTCGGCGCGGTCAAGGCCGGCAAGGCGTACCCGGTCTCCGACGAGGTCTGGATGACCGGCATCGGCGTCGGCGCCGCCAACAAGATCCTCGACGACCTGACCAAGTACCTCCCCGCCGCCTGACACCCCCCAGCGCCATCCGCGCGAGGCGTGCGCTCGCGGGCGCTGGCTCATGATCGTGCTCGATCCAGGATGTAGTGGCCTCCCTAGATGGGGAGGCCACTAGATCCATGTTCGAGGGCGATCATCGTCACCTGGGGGAGTTCGAGCGTGCCCGTAGGGCGGCCCGGACCTCGGCGAGGAACCCGTCAAAGTCGTCTCGGAGGCGCTTGGCGGTCAGGTGCAGCACGATCCAGTCGCCGCCGAGCAGTCGGTTGAGGCGTTGGCGGTCCCGGTGGAACTGCTCAGGATCGTCGTGCCAGAGTCCGTCGTACTCCACCGCGACCTTGAACTGCGGCCAGGCCAGGTCCAGGCGGGCCACGAATCGGCCCTGCTCGGCCACGACCCACTGCGTCTCCGGCCTCGGCAGGCCGGCGAGCACCAGCCCGACCCGGGTGCGGGACTCCTGAGGGGACTCCGCGCCCGCGTCGGCCAGGTCGACCGCGCGTAGCAGCGCTCGCCAGCCGCGTCGACCGGCCCGGCTC
Source organism: Micromonospora sp. DT15 (assembly GCF_049841475.1). Classification (NCBI taxonomy): domain Bacteria; kingdom Bacillati; phylum Actinomycetota; class Actinomycetes; order Micromonosporales; family Micromonosporaceae; genus Micromonospora; species Micromonospora sp. DT15. Next base: position 303,851 of record NZ_JBNCKJ010000006.1, on the reverse strand, counting down.
AGCGCGTACTCGCGCAGGGCTGGCGTGGTCGTCAGCCGGTTGGCCAGCATGGCGTCGATGACGACCACCGCCTCGATCACATCGAGCCAACGGGCCAGGTCCCAGCAGGTACGCGCTGGGCTGGTCACCGTGACCCCGGCCCGGTCCACGGTGTCGCCGGAGTCGATCTCTCCGTGGTGGACCCGGATGCCGGCGGTCGGGCCAATCCGGGTGGCGGTGGGAACGAGGACGTCGACCGGCTCGCTCGCGCTCGGTTTCGCGCATCCGTAAAGGCCGGCCGCAGCGCGCCCTGCGATGGCCGCACCGGGCGGGACCAGCCAACGTCCGATGGCGGTGCATCTGATCGTGTGGGTGACTGCGATCTGGGCATCGGCGTAGACGTCGCGGAAGAGCGGTCGCCACGCCGAGCTGCGTAGCTCGTTGCGGGTCAGGAGGCCTCGCGAGACGGCGGTCGAGCCACGGAAGACCCGGCCCCGCAACTGCGGCGGCCGACGAGGAGCTTTCGGCATGGGCCTCAGACTGGCCGAACCTCTTCGCGTCACGCTGCCCCTGTGGATAACCACAGTCAACACACCGGCGCCGATGCGCGTCGTTATCCCCATGATCGCGCTCGAACATGGATGTAGTGGCCTCCCGAGGAGCGGAGGCCACTACATCCTGGATCGAGCGCGATCTTGCCGGGCTGGCGCACGGAGCGCGCGTCGTGCCTCAGGCGGACGTGGGTCGCGGGAGCGGGTGGGGTGCGTGGGTGGGAGGTAGAGGTCGGGGGTGGGACGTGGAGGTCGGGGGTGGGTCAGGCGGCGGTGGACCAGATGGCGCGGAAGGCGGCGGCTTCGCCGGAGAGCCAGCGTTCGATCTGGTCGGGCTTGGCGTCGGTGGGCATGCGGTGGGCCAGGCCGCGGCGGACGTCGACCAGGACCGGCTCGGCGTGCGGGAGCACCGCGTCCATGTGTCGGGCCATCAGGTGCAGGGTGGCGAGCACCGATTCCTCACTCGGTGGGGCCTCGTCGAAGTGCAGGCGGACCGCTTCGGCGCGGCCGTCGGCGTGGCGTACCCCGAAGTGGGGGTTGATCTTGACGGGCAGGTCACCCAGCATGGCCAGGGCGTCGCGGGTCTGGGCGAGATCGACGGCGGCCGGCTCGCCGAGGGAGCGAAGCCAGGTCGTGGCGCCGGGGACGAGCGCCTGGTAGAGCGGGCGCCATCGTGGCTTGACGATGTCGGCCACCCCGGCCAGGTGGGTGCCGCCGGTGTGGAAGGCGATGTCGGCCTTGAGTGCCTTGACGAACTGGCCGTGCGGGTTGAAGCCGGATCGGCTGGCGCGCTGCTTGCGCAGCCCGCCCACGAAGGTCGCCTTGGTGGGGCCGGTGCGGTCGACGTAGCGGGTGAAACCGAGCAGTGTCGCGTAGGGGGTGAGGGGCGTGGAGGCGGGCGCGGTCACGGGCGTCCTCCCAGGTCAGGATCTTGATTAGTACATATATTCTAATCGACAGGTCTGACATTGCCCAGCGAAGTTGAGGGGATCGCCGCCCAGTCGATGGCAGCCGATCGGAGCGCCACGAGTCATCCGGACGGCGGGCGGACCCGGTGACGCCGTCGTGATCCGCCCAGGCGAATTGCCGTAGGTGAATCACAGCATCCATCCTTGCCGCAGCCGGTACGGAAGCGGTTGGGTCAGTGACATGGCTCGCATCGCCTACAACAGCCACGACGCGGCAGCGTTCGAGGCCACCCGTCACTTGTCCGACCAGGCACTCGCCGGATGGCGTGAAGCGGTGACCCGCCACCTCAACCCTCAGCCCGGCACCCGCCTGCTCGACCTCGGCGCGGGCACCGGCGCGTGGGCGCAGACCTTCACCGACTGGTACGACGGCATCGACGTTGTCGCCGTCGAGCCGGCCGAGGCCATGCGAGCCCGCTGCCTACACCCTCAGGTCCTGGCCGGAGACGCTGCCAACGTCCCGCTGGCGGCCGGAAGTGTCGACGCGGCCTGGCTGTCCACCGTCATCCACCACGTGCCAGACCTGACCGCTGCCGCACGTGAGCTGCGCCGCGTGCTGCGTCCCGGCGGGCCGGTGCTGATCCGCTCTGCCTTCGCTGGCCGCCACCACGCAATCACGCTGTTCCGCTTCTTTCCCGAGGCCATCCGCGTGTTGAACACCTACCCCAGCGTGCACGACGTCGAGGCGGCTTTCGCCGCCGCTGGCTTCACGACGATCTCACTCGAACAGGTCCCGCAGACCACGGCACCGTCGCTTCGTGACGTCGCGGCCAGCATGCGCCGGGAAGCACACACGCCCCTTCAGCTGATCACCAGCAACGAGTACGCCGCCGGTCTGGCTCGACTCCACCTCGCCGCTCAAACCGAGTCCGGCCCAGTCATCGACGCACTCGACCTTCTCGTCCTTCGATAGAACGCCGTCCTCGGCGGCCAATCCAAGATCCGCACGCATGGTGATTCCCTCGGGATCCTGACGTCCGGTGGGCTGTCTGTCGGGGGAAACTGGCTGATCGGAGGGACAGCCTGCCGGCGGGGGCCGCTCCCGTTACTCGCGTTCGCGATGCCACGAACTTTGTCCTAGTTGTGGCGTTATTGTGCGTTGTGGTCATCGGTGAGGCGTCCAGGGTCGTCATCCCTGGTAGGAGTACGGCGGCGCGCGCCGTCCAGTCCGCCGACCCCGCAGATGGCCGAAACCGCTACCTGGACCTGCTGCGGACGCTCGCCCTGGTCCGCGTCGTGATCTTCCACGTCACCGGTTGGATCTGGTTGAGCCTGCTGGTGCCGGCGATGGGTCTGATGTTCGGCATCGCCGGTTCGTTGATGGCGGCGTCACTCGACCGGCACGGTCCGCCGGCCGTACTCCGGCGGCTGCGCCGGCTGCTGCTGCCGTACTGGGCGTTCGGCGCGATCGCACTGGTGGTGCTCTCCGTCGGGTGGCGTCCGCTGCCGAATGGCGTGGCCGGCTGGGCTGAACTGCTCTGGTGGGTGCTACCCCTGCGGGTGCCACCGGTGGGCGGACAGTCCTGGGCCTGGGTGTTCCACATCGGGCTCTGGTACGTCGTCACCTATCTGTGGTTGGTGCTGCTCTCGCCGGTGCTGTTGTGGCTGTTCCGGCGCTGGCCGTGGCCCAGCATCGCCGTCGCCACCGCGCTGCCGGTCGGGATGCATATCGGCGGTGTGCACGCCGGCTACTTCGTCGCCGCCTACCTGTCCTGCTGGCTGCTGGGCTTCGCCCACCACGATCGGCTGCTGCACCGCGTCCCGTGGCGCTGGTACGGCTGCCTCGTGGCCGGCCTCGCCGGGATGGGCGGCACCTGGGTGGTGGCCGCCATGGTGACCGGCCGGGCCGTCGACCTCAACCACATCGCGGGTGGCACCACACTGTGGTCGATGGCGCTCGTCGCCGTGCTGCTCAGAGTGCAGCCCCGGCCGGTCGGCCGGCCGCTGGGCGCCGTGCTCCGGGTGGTCAACGCCCGGGCGGTCACCATCTACCTGTGGCACATCCCGGCCAGCCTCGGGATGTTCCTGCTGCTCGCGCCGGTGCTCCCGTACAACTCGGTGGCCTCGATCGCGCTGCGACTGACCGGGGTGTGCCTACTGGCCGCCGGGGCGGTACTGCTGTTCGGCTGGATCGAGGACGTGGCCGCCCGGCGTACCCCGGCGCTGTTGGGCCCTCGGCCGGGCGCCGCCGGTCGGCACCGCGCCGATCGACACCTCAGAGCTGGCCGACGTCGGTGATCCGGACGACCGCCGCGCCGACCTCGTCCGAGGCCACGAGGTCGATCTCGGCGCTGATGCCCCAGTCGTGGTCGCCGTCCGGGTCGTCGAAGATCTGCCGTACGGTCCACCGCTCCCGGCCCTGCTCGATCATGAGCAGCGCCGGACCGCGGGCGTCCGGCCCGACCCCGATCGAGTCGTACGACTCGAAGTACGGCGCCAGGGCGTCGGCCCATGCGTCGTAGTCCCAGCCGTCCTCGGCGTCCAACTCGGCGAGCAGGTCCCAGCGGCGTAGCGCGGCCAACTCGACGCGCCGGAACAGCGCGTTGCGCACCAGCACCCGGAACGCCCGCGCGTTGCGGGTCACCGCCGGTGGCCGATCGGTCAGGGCGGCGTGCGCCTGAGCGACCTCGGCAACGTCGGACGGGTTGCGCAGCCGTTCCCACTCGTCGATGAGGCTGGAGTCGACCTGGCGGACCAGCTCGCCCAACCACTCGATGAGGTCGATCAACTCCTCGGTCTTGGCGTCCTCGGGCACTGTCTGGCGCAGCGTCTTGTACGCGTCGGCCAGGTAGCGCAGGACGAGACCTTCCGAGCGGGTCAGCCCGTAGAACTGCACGTACTCAGTGAAGGTCATGGCCCGCTCGTACATGTCGCGGACGACGGCCTTGGGGGAGAGCTGGTGGTCGGCCACCCAGGGGTGCCCCTGCCGGTACATCTCGTACGCGGCCTCCAGCAGCTCGGCGAGCGGCTTGGGGTGGGTCACCTCGTCGAGCAGTTCGAGGCGCGCCTCGTACTCGATGCCCTCGGCCTTCATGGCGGCGACCGCCTCGCCGCGTGCCTTGAACTGCTGCGCGGAGAGGATCTGCCGCGGGTCGTCGAGGATCGACTCGATGACGCTCAGCACGTCGAGCGCGTACGACGGGGACTCGGCGTCGAGCAGCTCGATGGTGGCCAGTGCGAGGGGGGAGAGCGGCTGGTTGAGAGCGAAGTCGAGCTGAAGGTCGACGGTGAGCCGGATCCGCCGGCCGGTCTCGTCCGGCTCGGGCAGCTCCTCGACGACACCGCCGGCCCGCAGCGCCCGGTAGATGGCGATGGCGCGGCGGATGTGCCGGCGCTGGGCGGCGGGCTCCTCGTGGTTGTCGGTGAGCAGGTGCCGCATCGCGGTGAACGCGTCCCCGGGCCGGCCGATGACGTTGAGCAGCATCGAGTGGCTGACCTGGAAGCTGGAGGTCAGCGGCTCCGGCTCGGCGTCCACGAGGCGGTCGAAGGTGGGCTGGCCCCAGCCGATCGAGCCCTCCGGCGGCTTCTTGCGGACGACCTTGCGGCGCTTCTTCGGGTCGTCGCCGGCCTTGGCGAGGGCCTTCTCGTTGTCGATGACGTGCTCGGGGGCCTGCACGACGACCCGGCCGATGGTGTCGTAACCGGCCCGGCCGGCCCGCCCGGCGATCTGGTGGAACTCCCGGTTCTTCAACAGCCGGGTACGGACCCCGTCGTACTTGGACAGGCCGGTGAACAGCACGGTGCGGATCGGCACGTTGATGCCGACGCCGAGGGTGTCGGTGCCGCAGATGACCTTCAACAGGCCGGCCTGGGCGAGGGTCTCCACCAGGCGGCGGTACTTGGGCAGCATGCCGGCGTGGTGCACGCCGATGCCGTGCCGGACCAGGCGGGACAGCGTCTTGCCGAAGCCGGCGGTGAACCGGAAACCACCGATCGCCTCCGCGATCATGTCCTTCTCGGCGCGGGTGCAGACGTTGACGCTGGTCAGCGCCTGGGCGCGTTCCAGCGCGGCCGCCTGGGTGAAGTGCACGACGTACACCGGGGCCTGCTTGGTCTCCAGCAGTTCCTCGAGCGTCTCGTGCAGCGGCGTCATCGCGTACGAGAAGATGAGCGGGACCGGCCGCTCCGCCGTGCGCACGACGGCGGTGGGTCGCCCGGTGCGCCGGGTCAGGTCGTCGACGAAGCGGGTGGTGTCTCCGAGCGTGGCGGACATCAGGATGAACTGGGCCTGCGGCAGCTCGATGATCGGCACCTGCCACGCCCAGCCTCGGTCGGGCTCGGCGTAGAAGTGGAACTCATCCATGATCACCTGGCCGACGTCGGCCTTGGTGCCCTCGCGCAGCGCCAGGTTCGCCAGGATCTCCGCGGTGCAGCAGATGATCGGGGCGTCGGCGTTGACACTGGCGTCGCCGGTGAGCATGCCGACGTTCTCGGCGCCGAAGACCTCGCAGAGCGCGAAGAACTTCTCCGACACCAACGCCTTGATCGGCGCGGTGTAGAAGGTCGTCCGGCTGTCGGCGAGGGCCGCGAAGTGCGCGGCGATCGCCACCAGGCTCTTACCCGAGCCGGTGGGCGTGTTCATGATCAGGTTGGCGCCGGAGACGATCTCGATGACCGCCTCTTCCTGATGGGGGTAGAGGTCGAGGCCGCGCTCCTTCGCCCAGCCGGCGAACGCGTCGAAGAGGGTGTCGGGGTCGGCGCTTGTCGGCAGCGCGGCGGTGAGCGTCATAGCCTGTCCATGGTGCCTGGATCATGCCCCGGTACGCCAACCCGGTCCGCACCGGACCCCCGTCCGGGCATCCCGAACGCCCCGCCGCGTTCCGGTTCGGGCGTTTCGTCGGTCACCGTCGGCGGTACAACAGGTCGGCGACCGGCCGACCGGCAGTGATCGCCCGACGTTCGAACTTCGTCACCGGTCGGTGCGCCGGCCGTGGCGCGAAGCCGCCGTACGCGTCGACCAGCTCCGGGTCCGCGTCGAGGGTCATCCGCATCGCCTCGGCGTACTCGGCCCAGTCGGTAGCGCAGTGCAGCATCCCGCCGGGGCGCAGCCGGGACCGCAGCAGCGCCACGTGCGTCGGCTGGATGATCCGCCGCTTGTGGTGGCGGGACTTCGGCCACGGGTCCGGGAAGAAGACGTGCACGGCGTCCAACACACCCTCGGGCAAGCCGTTGACCAGGGACAACGCGTCGCCCTCCGCCACCCGTACGTTGCGCAGGCCACCGCGCTCCACCAGGTGCAGCAGGTTGGCGATTCCCGGCGTGTGCACCTCGACCGCCAGATAATCTCGATCCGGGTCGGCGGCAGCCATCGCAGCGGTGGTGTCGCCCATGCCCGAGCCGATCTCCAGCACCACGGGCGCCCGGCGACCGAACAGGTCGGCCAGGTCGACGGGCAGCACAGGCCCGTCCGGCACATCCAGGCCGTACGTGGGCCAGAGCCGGCTCAGCGCGTCGGTCTGCCGGTCGCTCATCCGACCCCGGCGGGGGTGGAACGTGCGGATCGTCCGGCTCGCGGGCGGGACGGCGGGGTCATGGTCGATGGCGGTCACAGCGAAACGAGCGTACGCGACGCCGCCAGCGGATCGGATGTGATGTGCGACCGGAAATGAGAGGATCCAACTGGTACGGCAGGTCGGGTGCTCCGCGGCCCGGCCGGGCCGCACGGCGTCGAGAGGGGGCATCGTGACAGTGACCCGCGGCGTCGTGACGCTGTCGCTGGTGACCGTGCTGGCCGGCCCCCTGCTCGCCGCCGCGCCCTCCCTCGCCGCGCCCTCCCTCGCCGCGCCCGAGCGGGCGGTTGCCGTCGCGCCAGCGCCGCAGCCCGGAGGGCCGCCCGGCGGAGCTCCCCAACCGACTCCGGCGGTGGACATCTTCGTCGAGGTGAGCCCCAGCACGGTGCAGCCCGGTTACCTGGTCGGCATCCGGGCCAGTTGTCGGGACAACTCGGTGGGCGCCACCGTGGTCTCCGACGCCTTCGGGGCGGTAGGCGTGCAGCCGCAGCGTGGGGTGCTCACCGCCGCGCCAATGGTCCGCGAGCGCACCCGCCCCGGCAACTACCGGGTCAAGCTGGAGTGCCGCGACGGCGAGACCGCCTCGACAATGCTCCAGGTGGTCAAGAAGGTCCCCGTCCAGCCGAGTCGGGGTCCGGCGACCGGGTTCGGTGGAAGCAGCGGCGGGATCACCGGCAAGCTGCTGCTGCCCGGCGGCGCGGCACTGATCATCACCGGGCTGGTCCTCGCCGTGATGGCGCTGCGTCGTCCCCGAGCCGCCGTGCGTCGCTGAGGCTGCCATGACGATTTTCCGCCCCACGCCGCCGCCGGCCGGTTCACGCCCGCCGTCGCCTGGTCGTCCCGCCTCGCCGCCGGCCGCTGCCCGCCAGCCGTTCGCCGGCCGCCCCGCCTCGCCACCCGATGACGTCCGGCTGCCATTGGACGACGGTTGGCCGGGCTCCGACCATCCGTCAGGTCCCGAGCGCTCGTCGCGGCCCCAGCGCCCGCCAGCCCCCGACCGCCCGTCGGTGGCCGCGCGTCCGCCGACCGCCGTCGCCCCCCGGCGTAGTCGGCCGTCCGGGCGCAGCCCCTGGTCCATACCGTTGGCCGTGGTCCTGGTGTTGGCCGGCGTCTTCGCCACCGGGGCGGGGCTGGGCCGTTCGGTCGGCCCGTTCGACCTGGCCCCGACCGGCGGTGACCGACCGGCCCGCAGTGAGTCGGTCGGGCTGTCGGCCAGTCGCCCGGTGCGGCTCTCGGTGCCGGCGATCAAGGTGACCGCGCCGGTGGCCCCCGTCGGGCAGGCGCGGGACGGCTCGATCGCCGTACCGCCGTTGGAACGGCACAACGAGACCGGCTGGTACGACCGGGGGCCCACGCCCGGTGAGCCTGGCCCTGCGGTGATCGTCGGGCACGTGGACACGAAGAGCGGCCCGTCGGTCTTCTACGACCTGGGCAAGCTCAAGCCGGGCGACCTGATCGAGGTCGCCCGTGCGGACCGGTCGACGGTGATCTTCAAGGTCGACACCGTGGAGCACTTCCCGAAGGACCAGTTGCCCGCCGAGCGCATCTACGGCCACGACGGCCCCGCCGGGCTGCGGTTGATCACCTGCGGCGGCCAGTTCATCGGTGGACGCACCGGCTACGCCGACAACGTGATCGCCTTTGCCACCCTGCAGTCCTCCCGCAAGCCCTGAGACGCCCCGGCCAGGCCGGCCAGGGCCGCACGCCCGTGCGCCCCGCCGTGCCGCACGCCTGAGCGGCCACCTGCTCGTGGAAACGGCCGATCGACTCGGGATCATTGAAGTCGGGGTGTCGGACCCGCCCGGACACCCCGGTTTCGCTGAACCCGAGTGGATCAAGCGGCAGCGGCGCCCACAGATCAGGCTCGCGTCAGCTCAGGAAGGCCAGGAGCTGGCGGGTGGTCTCGTCGAGGGCTTCCTCCGGGATGAAGTGCCCGACTCCGACCGGCTCGCCGCGCACGTCGTCGGCCCACTCCCGCCAGATCGCGAGCGGGTCGTCGTAGAGCTTCGCGACCTGGCCCTGTCGGCTCCAGAGGAACAGCACCGGGCAGGTGATCTTCCGGTTTCCCCGGTCCGCCTCGTCGTGCTGGTAGTCGAGCGTCGCGGCGGCGCGGAACTCCTCGCAGATCGCGTGCACCGTCGCGGGGTCGCGGAACTGCTTGACGTACGCCGCCCGCACCTCGGGCGGGAAGGCGTCCTTCACCTCGGGCCAGGTGTCGAGCATGAAGTCGACGAGCACCGTGGGCGCCGCGGCGATGAACTGCTCGGGCACCGGCGCCGGCGCGGCCAGGAAGGACCAGACCCAGTAGGAGAGGCTGAACGTCCGGTCGGCGCGGTTGTAGACGTCCCCGATGGGCACCACGTCCATGACGGCCAGTCGGGTGACGACGTCCGGTTCGTCAAGCGCGAGCCGGTACGCGCAGCGGGCTCCCCGGTGGTGGGGCTGCGGACGCCTGCCTACGCGGTAGGTATGCGGCCAGGGGCGGTTTCTCTTCTGCCACGGTTTCTTACGGTGCGACTCTTACTCCGTCTCCGGTACCGATCGCCACACTCGTTGTCACTGACGGCGTAATCGTCACTTGGGTCATGACGGCTCAGACCAATTCTGGTTTCACGATCGAGTGGGACACGAATACCACCAGCAGGTTTATTACTATTGGGTGTACCGACCATGATCGTAAGCATCTTGTCTGCCAGGCTGAACGGCAACATCGAAGTAGTGAAGGAGATTGTCAACGACCTAGGCATTGCCAAGTTCAACCTCCATAGCCTCCCGACAGATGCGGCCAGTATTCGTGACACTGAGTACGGTCTAGCGGACATGCAGGAGGTCTAGACATGGTTCTTTATGAGCCACGCCTCAACAACGGCGACGAAGGTCTGACGCACTGGGATCGAATCGTCGCCTGCAAAGCACGCGTTGCGCCGGAAACTGTACTCACCCCAGAAGAGGTGCGACTCAAGTTAGAGACTGCCGGCATCTCTGAGGACTACTGCCCAGAAGACGGGACCGACCCCGTAACCACAATTCTCGGGATGTGTACAACAGCGAGCCTAAGGGAGTAGTTGGTTTCGCTGACTTGAATGAAGCCTGATCGGGGGTAGACCGATGTTGCATCCGTGCGAGATAATCCAGGGATGCCCGAACGTCCACGGTGGTACAAGCGGATCAACCCTGTTCATTTCTTTCGGAAATATCGGTCCAGATTCAGAAAGAGAAAGTCGCGGATGGTCGAGCGAACTTCAAAACCTCGGACCTACAGACCCATCCACCTTGCAACTTTGGTGACTCTTGCTGTTGTCGCTCTTGCTGTCACCGCTGTTGCCGCCGTGTTTATGTGGGATGCTGCTCAGGTTCCGGCGAGTGTGCCTAAGTCGCCGGACCTGGCTGTCCGAGCGGCTCAACTACGGGTTGACGTGATCCGAAACATTCTCGCTGTGGGGGCCGGTGCTGGCGGCCTAATCGCTCTTTTCCTCGGCCTGCGAAGACAGTATGTGAAGGAGCGCGTCGACCATGCTGACCAGGAGTACAAGAACCGAACCGCCGAAGATACGAAGCATGATGCAGCCGAGAGACGGGTAACCGAGCTTTATACTAAGGCTGCCGAACAGCTAGGTTCCGATAAGGCGCCCGTACGTATGGCTGCTCTCTACGCGCTAGAACGCATGGGGCAGGGCAACCCCGAACATAGACAGACGATAGTCAACCTGATATGCGCTTATCTAAGGATGCCGTATAACCCGCCGCACAATCCTCCGTACGTCCGCTCAAACGCAGGGGATGAGAACGAATCCAGCGCAGTCGTTGAAATGCGCCAACAAGAACGCGAAGTAAGACTAGCTGCGCAGCGGATTTTATCGGGTCACTTGAGGTACGGAGATGTTGGTCCATCGGATCCGCATGGGAGCCCTGATCTAAACGATGAGTCGTTCTGGTCGCATATCTCTATCGACTTGTCGGGTGCCGTTCTACTGGATTTCAGGCTCGTCCGTTGCGCTGTTAATTCTATCAACGTTGACCACGCGACCTTCTACGGCTCAACGACCCTAAGTTTTCTCCACTCTACTGGAATAGCTAACTTTTCGAGGGCGCATTTTTCTGGCCCTGCTTATTTCGCCGGAGCGGATTTTCGCTCGTCTGTAAGCTTTAGTGAAGCCCAATTCGACTACCGCGTTCGATTTGACAGGGCGAGATTGGGCGGCGAAGCCAACTTTGAGATGGCAAAGTTCGGTGGCGCAACACGCTTCGCTGGTGCGCACTCTGATAAGTTCAGGTTTCAAGATGCTCGGGCAATCTTGAAACCTACTACTTCCCATTTCTGGCCGAAGGGCTATCGGCTTGTAGGGGCCGATTCCGCGAGTGGCGACGGGTTGATAGTAAAAGAGTGACTGATCCTCTGACCGGCTGATCCACTTCGCCTATGGATTCTACCTCTGCCGCCAAGGGGGTTAGGGATTGATGTCTTCTCTGACGTAGACGCCCCGACCCGGGACGCCGACCACCAAGCCCTGAAACTCTAGAACCCTAATGCCCTTCTGAACCGTAGTTACCGCAATGCTGTAAAGCTTCGACAGCTCAGCATAAGACGGCAACTTGTCACCTGGCGCATACTCACCGCTTCGGATGCGGGAGGCCAAGTCTTCCGCCATCTGGCGGTATCCGCCGGTCGGTATGGGCATGGTGGGGTTCCTTCTCATCGGGCAACCCCATTCGATCATGATCACGAAACAGCCTCAACGCCAACGTTCCCTTAAGCGCCTAGGGTGTCTAGGGTGTCTAGGCAAGAACGGAGAGCGACCGGAGCCCTCTGAGCGAGTGACCGGGAGAGGCGGAACCGTGGCAAACCACAGTAAGCACGGACCGAAACGACGAAGGTTCCGACTGTGGCGCGACCCTGAGTGCATCTGCGGGCATGAGACGTACATCGGCTGCGTCAGGATGCGGGTAGGCCCCATGCAGCCGTCCTGGACCAACGAGAGAACTTCTGAGTACCCCCCGCTGCGAGAGCCGTTCGTGACGAAGGCTCAGTCGTACCGCTCGAACGGGGGGCACGGTGCCGATCGATGAGCCGATCTCCAAGGCGACAGAGTTGTTCATCGCTAACAGGATCTTGGACAGCCACTGGACTCGGGCGCTTGACCAACCGTGGCGATTGGGAGGGTGCCTGGAGTGCCGAGGTCGCACCGACTGTCCGCAGCTTGACTGGGCGATCGAGCTGACTGCCGAGGTGGTTTCGATCATGTTCCAGAAGCCATGACTGTCGGTCTCTGCCCATTGCTCCCGGGCTTGATCGACGCGGGGTCCTTGATGTCGGGGTGTCCCACTGACTCGGACACCCCGGCTTCAGCGAAATGGGGTGGATCAAGCGCTGCGAGGGTTGGCTAGGGCTGGGGGACGTGCAGCGCCACCTCGAACTCCAGCAGGCTGGCACCGGTGGAGACCGGGGGACGGGGCTTGTCGCCGGGGGCGGCGGCGTGTGCGGCGCGCGACGGGCCGGCGGCCCACGCCTGGAACGCTTCTTCGCTCTCCCACTTTGTGTAGACGAAGTAGCGGGTCTCGCCGGCCACCGGGCGGAGGAGTTCGAAGCCGAGGAAGCCGGGGGATTTCTCCACAGCGCCGGCCCGCGCGGCGAACCGCTTCTCCAACTCCGCGCCGCCACCGGGCGGGACGTCGATTGCGTTGATCTTCACGACTGCCATCTGCCCACCCTAGCCAAACTCAGAACGTCTCGACCGCGGGCACCAGATCAGCGTCGACCACGATCGGGGCGTGGTCGGAGGGGCCCTTGCCCTTGCGGGCCTCCCGGTCCACGTACGCGGAGCGGACCGCTCGGGCGAACGGCGCGGACGCGTACACCAGGTCGATTCTCATGCCCTTGTTCTGGTGGAACATGCCGGCCCGGTAGTCCCAGTAGGTGTAGGGGTGTGGGCCCTTCATCGGGGTGGGCACGACGTCGCTGAGGCCCAGGTCGCGCAGCGCCGCGAGGGCTGCCCGCTCGGCCGGGGTGACGTGCGTGGAGTGGGTGAAGACCGCCGGGTCCCAGACGTCGGCGTCGGTCGGGGCGACGTTGAAGTCGCCGCAGACCGCCAGCGGCAGACCGCCGGCCAGCTCGGCGTCCAGCGCGTCGCGTAGCGCCGCGAACCAGGCCAACTTGTACGCGTAGTGCGGGTCTTCCGGCGTCCGGCCGTTGGGCACGTACACCGACCAGACCCGCACCCCGTCGCAGGTGGCCGAGATGGCCCGGGCCTCGGGCTCGGGGAAGCCGGGCTCGTCGGCGAACCCGACCCGGACGTCGTCCAGCCCGACCCGGGACAGGATGGCCACCCCGTTCCACCGGCCGTCGCTGTGGCTGGCCACGGTGTAGCCCAGCGCGCCGACCTCGGCAACCGGGAAGGCGCCGTCGGGGCACTTCGTCTCCTGAAGGCAGACGACGTCCGGCCCGGTGTCGGCCAGCCACTCCAGCAGCCGGGGTAGGCGGGCCTTCACCGAGTTGACGTTCCAGGTCGCCAGGCGCATGCCCCCAGCCTGCCGCATTCGCCGCCGCGACGCCGGGTCAGCCGGCCGGGGTGTCGCCGGGACGGGTCTGTTCGGCCAGGAACCGTTCCAGTTCGGCGCCGAGTTCGTCGGCGGTGGGCAGTGGGCCGGCATCAGGGGCGAGCAGGCTCTTCTCGCCCCGACCTCGGGCGAACGCGTCGTACTGCTCCTCCAGGGCCTGGACCAGGGCCGCGGCGTCCTCGGTCTGCGCCACCTGCCTGTCGATCTCCACCCGGACCACCTCGGCGGCCGAGCGCAGCCCGTCGCCGGGCAGCAGCAGCCCGGTGCTGCGCGACACGGAGGTGAGCAGCACCTCGGCGGCTGCCGGGTATTCGGTCTGCGCCACGTAGTGCGGCACGTGGGCGGCGAAGCCCAGCGCGTCGCGGCCCTGTTCGCCGAGGCGGAACTCCAGCAGGTGACCGACGCTGCCGGGCACCTGGACGCGTTGCAACCACGGCTCGTAGCCGGCGATCAGCTCGGGGCGGGTGGCGTGCGCTGTCACCCCGGTCGGCCGGGTGTGCGGGACCGCCATCGGGATCGAGTTGAGCCCCACTGTGAGCCGGACGTCCAGCCGGGCGGCGAGCCCGGCCACGGCGGCCACGAAACGCTCCCACTGGAGGTCCGGTTCGGGGCCGGTGAGCAGCAGGAACGGGGTCTCGTCGTCGTCCTGCAGCAGGTGCAGCTCCAGCTTGGGCGCGTCGACGCTCTCCCAGTGGTCCTCGACGAAGGTCATCACCGGTCGTCGCGACCGGTAGTCGAAGAGCTGGTCGACGTCGAACGTGGCGATCGGCCGACCCTCCAGCGAGGTGAGCAGCTGCTCACGCGCCAGTCGGCTGGCGTTTCCGGCGTCCACGAACCCGGTGAGGGCCTGGATCAGGACCGGCTGCCCGAGGTCGGGCAGATCATCGGTGAGCTGGTAGAGCTCGTGTGGGTCGAGCACCGGTGCGGACCTCCCTGAAATGTGCCTGCGGGGTGCCGTCGCGACGGAGGGCACCCGTTCGGGCAACGTACCCGCCATCCTGGCGCATTCCTTCGTCGGGCGATCCGTTGGCCGGGTGGTGGGCGTGACCGGACTAATCGTCTGTTTACGCCACCAGGTCGAGCCTCGTGGCCGATCGGCCGAGGGGCGGTTCGGCCCAAAGGCCGAGTTTGTCGATCATGTCGGGCTCAGGAGTGGAATGTTCGCTTCCGTCCTGGCCCGTGCGGGTCCGCGTGCGGCGCCAGCTTCATCCGGTACGCGAGGTCCGTTCCCCGGGCGGGTCACCCCGCCCGGGTCGTCCACCAGTACGGCTCCGATCTGTGTCGAGCGCCACGTGGTCACCGTGCGTGATCGGGGTTTCCACCTGCCTAGCCTCGGTTGATGCGTGACGACGGCACCCTCGACGACCCGTACGCCCCGAGCAGCCCCACTACCGATACGGAGGATGGCACCTCAACCGAACGGACAACCGCCGCGACCCGGCTTCGGGCGTACGCCCGGGACCTGACCGGTCGACGCCGGGCACAGTTGGCGCTCGCCACCGGTGTGGTGTGCTGCCTCGGTCTGACCGCCGTCGTCCAGGTTCGTAACGAGGACGCCGACGCGGCGACGCGGAGTGGATCGCTCTCCAGCTCCGAGCTGGCGCAGCGCGCCGAGCAGCAGCGCGCCTCCCGTTCTCTCGACCGCACGGTCGCCCCGAGCGCCTCCGCCGCCGCCCAGTCCGCCGCGGCGAGCCCCGCCGATCCGGACACCAGCGCGCCGGCCCGCAAGGTCGCCCCGGTTCGCCCGACCGACCCGGCGCCCGTCGCCGGGCTGGACGAGGACCAGATGGAGAACGCCGAGGCGATCGTCCGTACCGGCCGCAAGATGGGGGTGCCGCGCCGGGGTCTGGTGATCGCGGTGGCCACCGCCATGCAGGAGAGCAACCTCTACAACGTGGCCAGTGGCGTGCTGCCCGAGTCGCAGGACTATCCGCACCAGGGCGTCGGCTGGGACCACGACTCGGTCGGGTTGTTCCAGCAGCGTTCCAGCAGCGGCTGGGGCCCGGTGGGGCAGCTGATGGACCCCGAGTTCGCCACCCGGCAGTTCCTCAGCGCGCTGGAGCAGGTGCCCGGCTGGCAGCGGATGCGGCTCACCGACGCCGCCCAGGCGGTGCAGGTCTCCGCGTACCCCGAGCACTACCAGCAGCACGAGTGGCGGGCCACCCGGGTCGTTGACGCCATCGTGCCGGCGGGGCGGTAACCTACCGCCCACTATGGACGGTCAGGGTTGAGGCTGTCGGATCCCGGGTACATGTGTTGCAGGTTCGGGGTACACATGACTACGGGACCATCGACAGGAGGACGCCATGTCACTGATGCAGCGGATCACCACGTTCCTGAGATCGCCGAAGGGGCAGCAGTTGGTCGAGCGAGGTCGTCGGGAGATGGCCAAGCCGGGCAACCAGCAGAAGCTGAAGGGGTTGGCGGCCCGGCTGTCCAACCGCCGCCGCTGACCGTTCCATCGGCCGCCCTGTCCACCGTTTCCACCCCTGGGGAGACCTGGTGACCGACACCCCGCCCGTCGGCGGTCAGCCCGCCGTCCCTACTCCGCAGCCGTCCGTCGACCTGCCGGCCGGGCCGGTGGACGCCCCCGAGGGTCCGCCGGCACGGCTCTGGGACCGGATGCGTGACGACCCGCAGTACGCGCCGGAGCACCTTGCCCTGGAGGCGGTGCGCCGCCTGGGGCCGGAAGCCGCGCAGTGGGCAGCCCGGGCCCGTGCCGAGCAGCCCGGCGTTTCCGCCGACGCCCTGGCCGACCAGGCGGCCCGCAAGTTCGTCAACCTGGCCCGACTGTCCGGCGCGGTCTCCGGCGCGGCCGGGCTCCCCGGCGCGGTGATCGACGTGGGCGTGCTGGCCTGGACCCAGGCGCGGATGGCCCTGCACATCGCCGCCGCGTACGGCGTCGACCCCCTGCACAGCGACCGGGCCACCGACCTGTTGGTGCTCCAGCGGGTGCACAAGGTCGCCGAGAGCGCCAGGCTGGCGCTCGGCGTGGCCGCCGGGCGGGAACGCGCCGACGCGCTCTTCGGCCTGGGCGGCCAGCGTCCGCTGGGTCGGGTCATGCTGCAACTCGGCGTCCGACTGGCCCAGATGGCCGGCGTCCGGGCCGCGAAACGGATGGTCGCCAAGATCGTGCCCGGTGCGGCAATCGTGCTCGGCACCTGGGCCAATTCGTCGGCCACAAAGGATCTCGCCCAGCGGTCCCGGGCGCTCTACGGCTCCCGCGGCAACGGCGTCCCGGAGCCGCGCCAACCCTGACGGCCCGTCCGGGGTCGTCAGCTGGCCAGGCCGGAGGAGCGCCAGGTCACCTCGGCGATCCGGCCCTGGCCGGTGGCGTTGGGGTGGAACCAGTCCAGCGGGTTGAGCAGGTCCAGGGTGAACCGGACCTTGTGCAACGCGCCGCCGTCGTGCCGGCACCGTGATCCGTACGCCCGGCAGGCCGCCTTCAACTCGGCGTTGTAGGCGTCGATCCGGTCCCGGACGGCGGCCCGGCGCGCCCGGTCGGCGGGCGCGGTCGAGGTCGCCTCGGCGAGCAGGGCCGGGCAGATGCCCCGCCGCCACGCGCGGGTGGCCCGTTCGTCGTCGTGCCCGACCTCCCAGAGCCGGTACAGGTCGGGGATGCTCACCACCAGCACCCGGGCCTTGGGCCGGCCGGTCCGCAGGACCCGCAGCCCTTTGTCGACGTCGGCCCGGAACTGCGCCACCGGTGTCATCGCGTCCACCCCGCCCCGACAGACGTCGTTGGCGCCGATCAGCACTGTGACGTAGTCGGCGCGGTCGCGTACCGCCGCCTGGGCCTGACCGGCGAGGGCGTCCGCGCGGGCGCCGGGACGGGCATGGTTGTACGTCCGGTCGCGGATCGCCGAATTCTGTTCGAGCAGCCGCCGGTAGTGGCTCTGCACCCGCAGCCCGTCCCCGGTCGACCAGGAGTTGCGCTCGCAGGAGGTGAGCACCAGGCAGGAGGCGAAGCCGGTGCTGATCGAGTCGCCGAGAGCGGCGATGCCGCCGGGCCCGGTCGACGGCCTGCCGCTCGTGGTGGGGCGGGGCTCCGCGGAGTTGCCGCCCTCGCAGGCCAGTGCGACCAGCGCCGCGAGACAGGCCAGTGCGGCGACCCAGCGTCGAGGCATGACGTCTCCCGTTCCCGCAGCACAGCGCGACAGCGCGGTAACTCTATGCGCAGGATGCGGTTGGCCGGGAAGTTGCTGTCGGGTATGCGGCAGAGTGCCGACGCGGAAGCCGTAGAGGTGCTATGCGTCCCGCCACGGTGCCCGTTGACCGTGCAGCCACCAGTGCAACGCCCGGGTGATCCGAGGCAGCACCAGATAGGTCATCAGCGGGGTCAGGCAGAGCGTCATCAGCAGCACCCGGGCCGCCAGCGGCATCGCGTCGAGGAAGCGGCTCGTCAGCAGGGTGGCGGTCAGGCTCAGGGGGAAGAACGCCAGCCAGATGGTCACCGCCTGCTTCCAGCGGGGCGGCGACTGGGGTGGGGCCAACTCCACCGGGTCCACCGAGTGCTCCAGCGGCCTGTCGAACCAGCCCTCGATCCCGGTACGCCGCTCCACCCGGGTGTGCTCGACGATGCCCTGCGCCGAGCTGAGCCACCAGTGCCGCTGCGGCGACTCCTCCCACCGGCGCAGCGTCTCGGCGTCGGCGAAGCGGTAGAGCATGTGCCACTCCGGCGAACCGGGCCCGCTCTGCACCCAGCCGGCGCCGAGAAACCCGGGGAACGCCTCGGCCAGCGCCGTGCCGGCCCGCATCCAGGCCACCATCTCGCTGGCCCGGCCGGGATCGACGCGGCGGGCGATGGAGACGGTCACCGGCACGGCGAGGGTCATTGACATACGCCCATCCTGCGGTCGACCGGGGCCGCGGCGCGAACGGATGTGCCGGAGCACACCGGCGGGCGCGGGTGTGCAGGCGCGCGGTACAGGTTAATCCGGCCGATCGCGGGTAGCTCCGTAAGCATGACGAGATCGCAGCCCCGGCGCGCCCGTGGCACGGTCGGCCATGCGAACAGCGCGTTGAACCTTCGGCTCACGCTCGCCAGCTTCGGGTTGGTGATCATGGTGCTCTTCGCGGTGCTGGCGTTCTGGGCCGGCATCGCCTGGCTCGGCGTACTCTGCGCGATCTTCGCCGTGGTCGCCGTGGTCGACCTGGTCGTGATCCAGCGCCGCCGCGCCGCCCGCCGCCGCGAGGAGCCGGGCGTACGACACTCGTTGTTCGAGTGACAGGAGGACGGAATGCCCCACATCGCCACCACCAACCCCGCCACCGGACAGGTGCTCAAGACCTATGAGGCGATGTCCACCGAGCAACTCGACGACGCCATCGAGCGCACCGACCTCGCGTTCCACCAGCTGCGGGCGACGACAGTCGACCAGCGCGCCCAGTGGATGAACGCCGCGGCCGACCTGCTGGACGCCGAGCGCGACGAGATCGCCCGGATCATGACCACGGAGATGGGCAAGACGTACGTCGCGGCGCAGGCCGAGGTGACCAAGTGCGCCACCGCCGCCCGCTTCTACGCCGACAAGGCCCCCGCGTTCCTCGCCGACGAGCCCGCCGACGCCGACGCCGTGAAGGCCACCCGGGCGTTCATCCGCTACCAGCCGATCGGCGTGGTGCTCGCGGTGATGCCGTGGAACTTCCCGCTCTGGCAGGTGATGCGTTTCGCCGCCCCGGCGCTGATGGCCGGCAACACCGGCCTGCTCAAGCACGCCTCGAACGTGCCGCAGACCGCGCTGCTGCTGGAGGACGTGTTCCGGCGAGCAGGCTTTCCCGAGGGAGCCTTCACCACAGTGCTGGTCGACTCGGAGGCCGTCGACCACATCCTCAGCGACCCCCGGGTACGCGCCGCGACGCTCACCGGCAGCGAGCCTGCGGGCCGGTCCATCGCGCAGATCGCCGGACGGGAGCTGAAGAAGACCGTCCTCGAACTCGGCGGCAGCGACCCCTTCGTGGTGATGCCCTCGGCCGACGTGGACCGGGCCGCCGAGGTTGCCACCACCGCCCGCTGCCAGAACAACGGCCAGTCCTGCATCGCCGCGAAGCGGTTCATCGTGCACACCGACGTGTTCGACGCCTTCGCCGAGAAGTTCGCCGCCAACATGGCCGCGCTGCGCGTCGGCGACCCGATGGACCCGAACACCGACGTCGGGCCGCTGGCCAGCGAGCGTGGCCGCGACGAGGTGCACGCCCAGGTCAGCGACGCGGTCGACAACGGGGCGACGGTGCTCTGCGGCGGCGAGCGGCCGAACGGCGACGGCTGGTTCTACCCGCCGACAGTGGTCACCGACCTCACCCCGCAGATGCGGATGTGGTCCGAGGAGGTCTTCGGCCCGGTCGCCGGCCTGTTCCGGGTCTCCTCGTACGAGGAGGCGATCGAGGTCGCCAACGGCACCAGCTTCGGACTCGGCTCGAACGCCTGGACCCGGGACCCGGCCGAGCAGGAGCGCTTCGCCACCGACCTGGACGCCGGCAACGTCTTCATCAACGGGATGACCACCTCGTACCCCGAGTTGCCGTTCGGCGGTGTGAAGAACTCCGGGTACGGGCGGGAGCTGTCGGCGCTGGGCATGCGGGAGTTCTGCAACACCAAGACGGTCTGGGTGGGCGAGGGCGCCGCCTCGGCCGGCGCGGGGGCACACGCGGAATAGGGCACGCATCAGGCGACGCGGACGTGGGTAGGAGGTGTGCCCATGACGTCGTTCGGCTTTCACGCCTCGCATGAGCAGATCGGTCCGCGCGCCCTCCTGGAGGCGGTGATGCACGCCGAGCGGGCGGGCTTCGACGCCGCCATGTGCTCCGACCACTTCTCCCCGTGGAGCTCCCGGCAGGGCGAGTCCGGCTTCGCCTGGTCCTGGCTGGGCTCGGCGTTGCAGGCCACCGGCATGCCCTTCGGCGTGGTCAACGCGCCCGGCCAGCGGTACCACCCGGCGATCATCGCGCAGGCCATCGGCACCCTCGGCGCGATGTACCCGGGCCGGTTCTGGGCGGCCCTGGGCACCGGCGAGGCCAGCAACGAGCACATCACCGGCGACCCGTGGCCCCGCAAGGACGTGCGCGCCGCCCGGCTGCGGGAGTGCGTCGACGTGATCCGGGCCCTGCTGGCCGGCGAGGAGGTCAGCCACGACGGCCTGGTCCGGGTGGACCGCGCCAAGCTGTGGACCCGCCCCGAGCAGCCGCCCGCGCTGGTCGGCGCCGCCGTCAGCGTGGCCACCGCCCGCTGGTGCGCCGAATGGGCGGACGGGCTGATCACCGTGAACGCCCCGGTGGAGCACCTGCGCGAGATGATCGACGCGTACCGGGACGCGGGTGGGCGGGGGCCGCTGCACCTCCAGGTGCACGTCTCCTGGGCGCCCGAGCAGGCCCAGGCCGAGGCGCTCGCGTACGACCAGTGGCGCAGCAACGTCTTCGCCCCGCCGGTCTGCTGGGACCTGGAGACCGTCGAACACTTCGACGTGGTCTCCGCCGACGTGCCGGCGCAGCGGGTCGCCGAGGTGGTCAACGTGTCGGCGGACCTGGGTCGGCACGTCGGCTGGCTGGAGGAGTACGCGCAGCTCGGCTTCGACCAGATCGCCCTGCACCACGTCGGGCAGGAGCAGCGCGGCTTCATCGACGCCTTTGGCGCTGAGGTGCTGCCGAAGTTGCGCCCGGGCGGCTGATCGAGGCCGGAGCCGGCGTACCCCTAGGCTCGTACCCCATGGAAAGCCTGTTTCCGGTCGTCGTCTTCCTGGCGATCGCCACCCTGGGCGCCGCGTTGGCCCGCCGGCTCGGCCTGCTCGCGCCGATCGTGCTGGTCGTCCTCGGCCTGGCGCTCTCGTTCGTGCCGGGCTTCCCGCAGGTGCACCTCGAGCCGGAGTTGGTGCTGGTCGGCATCCTGCCGCCGCTGCTCTACGTGGCCGCGCTGGAGACCTCGGTGCCGGCGTTCAAAAACAACATCCGGCCGATCCTGCTGCTCGCGGTCGGCCTGGTGTTGTTCACCGCGTTCGTGGTCGGGTTGGTGCTGCACCTGCTGTTGCCGCAGCTGCCGTTCGCGATCTGCCTCGCCCTCGGCGCGGTGGTCGCCCCACCGGACGCCGTGGCCGCCACGGCCGTCGCCCGTCGGGTCGGGCTGCCCCGCCAGGTCGTCACCATTCTGGAGGGCGAGAGCCTGGTCAACGACGCGACAGCGCTCGTGCTGCTGCGGGTCGCGACGATGGCCACCATCGGCTCGGCCGTCGGCGCCGACAAGATCGCCATCGAGGTGCTGCGGTCCACCGGCGGCGGCATCCTGATCGGGGCGCTCGGGGCGCTGGTGTTCGGCTTCCTGCATCGGCGGATCACCGACCCGCTGCTGGACAACGCGCTGTCGTTGATCATCCCGTTCGCTGTGGTGTTCACCGCCGAACACCTGCACGCCTCCGGTGTGGTCGCCGTTGTCGTCACCGGCCTGGTGCTCGGGCACAAGCTGCCCCAGCTGCTGTCGGCGGCGTCCCGGTTGCAGATCGGCGCGTTCTGGCGGCTGGTCCGTTTCCTGCTGGAGGGCCTGGTCTTCCTCCTGGTCGGGCTGCAACTGCGGGAGGTGTTGCGCGACCTCGACGAGCCGATCGGCTCGCTCACCCTGATCACCTTCGCGGTGCTCGCCACCGTCTTCCTGACCCGGTTCGTCTGGCTCTTCCCGGCCACCTACCTGGCCCGGTTGGTCCCCCGGGTGCGCCGCCGTGACGCCCGGCCGTCACCGAAGTTCCCGATCATCATCGGCTGGGCCGGCATGCGGGGCGTGGTGACCCTGGCCGCCGCGCTGGCCCTGCCGCTGACCCTGGCCGACGACAAGCCGTACCCCAGGGCGTTGTTGATCTGGCTGGCCTTCGCCGTGATCGTTTTCACCCTGGTCGGCCAGGGCGCCACCCTGCCGCTGGTCGCCCGCCGGTTGAAGCTGCCACCGGACGACGCGGTGCAGGACGCCCTCTCCGCTGCCGCCGTGCAGCAGCAGGCCAGCAAGGCCGCTCAGGACCGCCTCGACGAGTTGGCCGACGGCGCACCGGATGCGGTGGTGGACCGGCTACGCCGAGCGGTGGCGGACCGCACCAACATGGCGTGGGAACGACTCGGCGGCAACGAGCGGGAGACCCCGTCGCAGGCGTACGGTCGGCTGCGGCAGGAGATGATCGACGCCGAGCGGGACGTGTTCCGGGCGGCCCGCGACTCCGGTCGGATTCCTGAGGAAGTGTTGGTGCAGGCCTACCGTGACCTGGACCTGGAAGAGTCGTTGCTGCGAGAGGTTGAGAAGTGAGCTGTCAGCACCTGACCGAGGCCGGTGCCGCCGAGCCGCGTACCCCCGACGAGTGCGCGGACTGCGTCGCCATCGGCGACACCTACTGGGTGCACCTGCGCACCTGCCTGAGCTGCGGGCAGGTCGGCTGCTGTGACTCGTCGCCGAACCAGCACGCGAGCAAGCACTTCGCGTCCACCGGCCACCCGGTGATCCGCTCGGCGCAGCCGGGCGAGGCCTGGCGCTGGTGCTTCGTCGACGAGGAGATCGGCTGATCGTTCGCCGTCGGCCGTCGGCCGGGTCGGGCACGGTTGGCGGGGCGGTCGTCGTCAGGCCGGGTTCAGCGGCTGATGACGTCGACGAGACGTTCGGTGGCGAGGCAGGAGACGAGGCATCGTTCCTTCGCGTCACCGCTCAGCCGGGCGGTCCAGTCGGTGAGGCCGCCGTCGCCGATCTCCAGGCTGCCGTTCAGGACGGTGATCCGCAGGGCGCAGCCCGTGTAGTAGCCGCGACCGCGAGACCGTTCCGGTTCGTCCACGAGCGGCACCGCACCCGCGTCGACTGCCGGTCGGACCGTGTCGGTCAGCCGCTCCCGGACGGTCTCGTTGTCGAACGTGGTGACGTGCAGTTGAGGCGCGGCGGCCGGTGCCAGCTCGGCGAGGACGGTCTGCCAGTAGGTGAGGTGCCGGACCAGCAGCCGGGCCTGCGTGTCGCCCGAGCCGGTGTCCCGGGCGCTGGACACCAGGGCGAAGAGCCGGAAGTGCGCCGACGCGGCGCTGCCGAAATCCTGCGCCCGCAACACCCGGTGAGCGGCGGCCAGGTGGACCTCGCTCTGTCGGCGGCGACGTACGGCCGCCTCGATGGCGAGGGCGTTCGTGGGATCGCTCAGCACCTCGCTGGCGCGCATCGTGGTGACGATCCTGTTCTGGCTGACCGGTGCGACAGCCGAGCAGGCGCCGACCGGTACGACCGGCGACAGTTCCACCCCGGCGACGTCGGCGGGCAGCAGTTGCCACATGCGGGCCTCCACCCGCGCGAGCGCGCGCGGGTCGGCGCGGGCCGGGCGGACGAAGCGGTCCTCGCGCCACCGTCGTACCACTT
The DNA here is from genome assembly GCF_049841475.1 of Micromonospora sp. DT15. Lineage (NCBI taxonomy): Bacteria > Bacillati > Actinomycetota > Actinomycetes > Micromonosporales > Micromonosporaceae > Micromonospora > Micromonospora sp. DT15. Next base: position 279,934 of record NZ_JBNCKJ010000006.1, on the reverse strand, counting down.
CGGACGGGCGCGCTGTCGCCGCCCGGTCGCGGGCCACGCTCAACAGCAGACTGCGCAGGTCCGCGCCGGAAAGCCCGGACAACGCGCTGCGGGACCCGGCCGGCATCGCCGCCCACACCCGACGCTCCGCGCCAGTCAGATCACCGCCAGCCAGATCACCACCAGTCGATCCACCGCCAGCCAGATCATCGTCAACCAGACCGCTGCCATCCATGGCGTCACCATGGCCCACTCGGCGCGTCCGATCCACCGCTTTTGCCGCGTGCCGGTGATTCGTCCACGTCATCAGCTCGACAGCGCCGGCCGCAGACACCCTGCCGGCGCGCCCCGAACTGTCCTGCGGAGCGCCACAACGCCACCGCTGTGCAGCCACCCATCAAGTGATCATCCAAGCCTGCCGCTGCGCGTACCCCCGCCTATGCTTCACCGACGATGTGAGCGTCGACGGGGGACGGACATGATTGACACTGTCATCTTCGATGTGGGTGGGACGATTCTCGACGAGTCCCACGAGTTCGCTGCCTGGGCCGATTGGCTCGGCGTGCCCCGGCACACCTTCTCGGCGGTCTTCGGTGCGGTGATCGCCCGGGGTCTGGACTATCAGGAGACGTTCCGGGTCTTCCGGCCCGACTTCGATCTCGCCATCGAGCTGGAGCGTCGGGCGGCGGCCGGCCAGCCGGAGTCGTTCGCCGAGGAGGATCTCTACCCGGACGCGCGGGGATGCCTGAAGTCCTTGAAGGACCAGGGCCTGTTCGTGGGCCTGGCCGGTAACCAGCCGGCTCACGCGGAGGCGACCCTGCGCGATCTCGACCTTCCGGTGGACGTGATCGGCACGTCGCACGGGTGGGGTGTGGCGAAGCCGTCACCGGCGTTCTTCGAGCGGGTCGTCGCCGCGGGCGGTGGTGTCGCGTCGTCGATCCTGTACGTCGGCGACCGGCCCGACAACGACGTGCGCCCGGCCCTGGAGGCGGGCATGAAGACGTGCCTGATCCGACGCGGTCCGTGGGGGCACATCCTCGACGCCTCCACGGTGGCCGAGCGGTGCCTGTTCCGGATCGACTCGCTCGACGAACTCCCGAGCCTGGTGGCCGAGCACAACGCGGCCGGCGGTTGACCCGCCGGCCGCGCGAAGCGTGCGGTCCTGGTGGCCGCCCTTCCCCGGGCGGCCACCAGGACGTCGGTCAGGTCAGCGAGCAGGCCGCCCCGTTGACGGTCACCAGGCCGGGGCTCGGGTTGGCGCCCCCGGTGGTCGTCGCGTTGAAGCCGAACATCACTGAGCCACCCGGTGCGATCTTGGCGTTGTGCGACTCGTTGCGCGCGGTCACCGTCGCGCCGGACTGAGTGACCTTCGCCAGCCACGCCTCGCGTACCCGCTGGTCACCGGTGAACGCGAAGCGCACGCTCCAGCCGTTGACGGCGGTGGTGCCCGTGTTCTGGATGGTGAGCTGCCCGGTGAACCCGGTGCCGCCCTGCCAGGCGCCGTAGTTGGTGTAGCGCGCCGTGCAGGTGGTGGCCGGCACCGCGCCGGCGTCACCCTGGTCGGCCAGGAACGAGGCGATCCAGGTCAGCGCCGAGTTCCAGTTGATCGCCACCTCGTTCGTCGAGTACGAGTTGATGTCGTCGACGTAGCAGAACATCGGCTCGCAGCCGGCCAGCAACTGTGCCACGAACGGGTCCTGCAGGGCCGCGTTCGGGCCACCGGCGAGGGAGCCGGCGGGCGGTCGGGGAAGGCTCGGGTCGAGCTGGTGGCCGAAGATCCGGCTGTGCTGGTTCTCCGCGGCGTGCTCTCCCCACCCGGTGACGTAGGAGATGTTCAGGGCGTTGCGACCGAGGATGTAGTCCATCGCCTGCACGGCCCCGTCACGGTAGGCGACGTTGCGGGTCAGGTCGAAGGCCGTGGCCAGCACCACCGCGTTGTTGATGACGTTGCTGTTGCCGCCCCAGAAGTAGCTGTTGGCGTCTCCGGGCATCGGCAGCCCGTACGCCTGCCGGCGCAGCTCGGCGAGGTACGTGTCGGCGGCCGCGGTGACCGAGGCGCGGACCCGGGCCAGATCGGCGGCGGGCAGTCCGTTCGGCACGGTGGCCAGGTCCAGGCGGCCCAGCGCGGCCACGCTCTGCCAGCCGAAGCCCCGGGCGTCGAACACGTTCCCGGTGTGGTGCGGTGAGGCGGTCAGGTCGGCCAGGTAGTTCTGCGCCCCGGTGGTCAGGTACAGCTCGGCCGCCGCCCAGTAGAACTCGTCGGTGACGTTGCTGTCGTCGTACGCGCCGCCGCCGGTGCCGTCGGTCGGGCTGGCGTACACCGCCGGGTGGGCCTTGGCCGCGGCGTAGGCGGTCTTCGCGGCAGTGCCGCAGCGGGTCGCGAACGCCGCGTCGTAGGGGGCGAAGAGTCGGGCGCACTGGGCCGCGGTGGCGGCCATGTTGAGGGTGGCCGCTGTCGACGGCGGGTGCAGCTCGCGAGGCTGCGGGTCGGCCTGCGGGGACAGCGGCAGCCCGGTCCAGTTCTGATCGTGGATCTTGTGGTGGACCATGCCGGCGAGCGGCTTGCCGGCGGGCACCTGCATGCGCAGCAGGAACTCCAGCTCCCAGCGGGCCTCGTCGAGGATGTCCGGCACGGCGTTGCCGCGCTCGGGCACCCGCAGGGTGCTGTCGGCGAGTTCGGCGCCGCCGTTGGCGGTGGCCGCCGTCTTGGTCCGCTCGAAGGTGTTCAACAACTGGTAGGTGGCGATGCCGCCGTTGACCACGTACTTGCCGTGGTCGCCGGCGTCGTACCAGCCGCCGCGCACGTCCAGGGAGTAGTCGCAGACACCCGGCTGGCAGGGCACGTTGGTGTCGCCCTGGTTGGGTGCGACGCCGAGGTGGCCGGCGGGCCGGGCGTACTCGTCGCCGATCAGGTCACCGTCGATGGCGATGCCGCTGCGCTGGGCGTAGAAGAACTGCAACGAGTCGGAGCGCAGCTGGTCGTAGAGGGCGCCGGAGATGTCGAACGGGTGGCTGGTCTCCCCGTCGACGGTGAGCGTGAGCCCGGTGCCAGGGGTGCGGTAGCTGGAGAAGTCGACGGTCTGCACGTTCTGCCCGGAGGCGGCGTCGACGCCACGAGCGGTGGTGGTGCCACTGGCCACGACGGTTCCGGTGGCGTTGCGCAGCTGCCAGGGCAGCGCCGCGGTGGCCTCGGTGACGACAGTGGCGTTCTTCGGGCCACCGGGCAGGTAGCCGACCTGGTTGACGCGCACCCGTGGCCCGGTGTCCGGCACGTACGGCTCGGGCGGCTCGCCGCCGCGCAGCGAGACGTCGTCCAGGCAGATGGTCTGCGCCTGGGCGGCGCCACCGACCTGGAAGATCAGTTGCGCGTTGGGGTTGTCGTCCGGGACGGTGAAGGTCTGCTCGACCCGCTGGAGGGTGCCGGTGGCGGTGGCGTCCACTGCCGCGTACGTGGTGTACGGGGCGCTGCCGAGCTGCAACACGGCCTTGACCGCGGCGCCGGGAGTGGCGGAGACGGCGAAGCCGAGGGTGTATTCGGCGCCGGCGATCAGCGGCACGCCGTCCTGGCCGATGCCGGCGTCCCACGGGTTGGCCAGCCCGCCCGCGACAGTGGTGCAGAGCTGGCCGTCGGTGACTGCCAGCGCGCCGGTGCCGAAGGAGAACCAAGGGCTCACGCCCTCGCTGAAGTCGCCGTTGTCGATCTGCTCGGGGGCGTCCGGTGGTGGGTCGGCGTGGGCCGCGCCGGCGCCCGCGCCGGTGAGGGCCAGGGTGGTCGCCGCAGCCAGCAGGAGGCGGCGTCGGGATGGCGTCACGGGAGTCCTTCCGGGACGGGAAGTGGGACAGTGGTGGTGGCAAGGAGCTGGGAAGACGCTGGGAGCGCTCCCAGGTGTCTGCTCGATGTTTCCAGTGCCAGCACGCCCTGTCAATTGATCTGGTTGGATGGGTTTCAGCATCCGACGTGGGCGGCCAGCCCGAGCGGCACCCCCGACGCGCCGCCCTCCGGACGTGAGATTGGCCGCGCCACGCGCCGTCGTCCTGATCTCCTAGAGACAACTGCGCCCTTCGCCTGGCAGGCTGCCACCCATGACCCTGAAGCTGCGTTCCGTGGGAACGAGCGACCGTGGGCTGATCCGCAGCGGAAACCAGGACGCCCTGCACGCCGGCACCTGGCTCGTCGCCGTCGCCGACGGCATGGGCGGAATGGCCGCCGGCGACCTGGCCAGCGCCCTCACCATCGACGCGGTCGCCCCGCTGGACCTCGAGACACCCGAGGACGCTCTGGTGGCCGCGCTCGAGGGCGGCATCGCGCTCGCCACCTCCCGGATCCGACAGGCGGTCGCCGAGGATCCCGAGCGCCAGGGCATGGGCACCACGCTGACCGCCCTGCTCTTCGCCCGTACCGGCAGCTGTCTGGCGCTCGCGCACGTCGGCGACTCTCGGGCCTACCTGTTCCGCGAGGGCGTGCTCAAGCAGGTCACCCGGGACGACACGTTCGTCCAGATGCTTGTGGATCAGGGCGTGATAACCCCCGACCAGGCCAGCAGCCACCCGCGCCGGGCCGTGGTCACCCAGGCGTTGCAGGGTGACGAGGTGTCCCCGTCGTACGCGACGATGGTGCCCCGGGCCGGCGACCGGTGGCTGCTGTGCAGCGACGGCCTCTCCAACGTGGTTCGCCCGGACACCCTCACCGAGGTGCTCAGCGGCTATCCGGACCGGGACGCCTGCGCCGCCAAGCTGATCGACCTGGCCCTGCACGCCGGCGCGCCGGACAACGTCACAGTCGTGGTGGCCGACGTCGTCGAGGAGTAGACCGCCGCTCAGCGCCGACGCGGCGTGGCGTGCCGGGTGGGTTTGGCCGTTCCCGGATCCTCCGGCCACGGGTGCCGGGGATAGCGCCCGCGCAGCTCTGAGCGGACCTGCGGATAGCCGGTACGCCAGAACGACGCCAGGTCGGCGGTGACCGCCACCGGCCGGCCGGCGGGGGAGAGCAGGTGCAGCAGCACCGGCACCCGACCGTCGGCGATGCGGGGGGCCGCCGGCCAGCCGAACGTCTCCTGGAGCTTAACGGCGAGCACCGGCGCGGCGGGGTCGCCGTAGTCCAGCCGGATTCGAGAACCACTCGGCACCTCGATCCGCTTCGGGGCCAGCTCGTCGAGGCGGGCGGCCTGCGCCCAGGGCAGCAGCCGACGCAGCGCCGACGGTACGTCCACCCGCGCCAGGTCGGTCCGGCGTCGCGCGGCGGCCAGCTCCGGGCCCAGCCAGGTCGGCGCGGCGTCGAGCAACGAGTCGTCGCCAACCTCCGGCCACGGCTCGCCGAGGTGGTGCCGGAGGAACGCGAGCCGCTCGCGCAGCGCCCGAGCCGCCGGCGTCCAGGGCAACAGCCCCAGCCCGTCCTGGTGTAGGCCGGTCAGCAGCGCGGCGGCCACCTCGGCCCGGTCCGGCCGGTCCAGGCGCCGCTGGACCAGCTCGATCGCGCCCAGCCGGGTCACCTCCCGGGCCACCACGTCCCCGTCCGACCAGCCGACCTCGCGGCCGGTGCGCAGCAGCGGACCGGCCGCCTCCCGGGCCGTCGCCTCGTCCACCGGGGAGGCCCGGCGGATGCGGGCCGACGGCGCGCCGGGTGTGCGGTCCGCGACCGCCACCGCCAGCCAGTCGGACCCGGCCAGCCCCGAGCCGGCGGCCAGCTCCGCGGCGGTCCCGCCGGTCATCAGGTACGCCGAGCCGCCCGGCCGCCGCACCCGGGCCAACCGTTCCGGGTACGCCAGACCGACGAGCAGCCCGGCGGCGAGATCGTCGCTCAGTCCACCCGGGCCACCCGGGCCGGTGGCGTCGGTGCGCCCCCTCGGCGGGGCGTCGGCAGGCAGCGCGGCCCGCAGCCGGCGTACCTCCGTGCGCCAACGGGCGGTCGCGCCCGCGTCCACGCCGGTGCGCAGCCGACGCCAACCGGCGACCAGATCGTCACCGGGGCCGGCGGCGCCCTCCTCGGCGAGCAGGGCGACCACCTCGGCGGCCCGGTCGGCGCCGACCCGGCCGGCGCCGTCGAGGAGCGCCCGGGCCAGTCGTGGATGCGCCCCGGCGGCGGCGATCGACCGCCCCCGCGTCGTGATCCGACCGTCGACGTCGACAGCGCCCAGGGTTTCCAGGGTGTCCCGGGCCACCGTCATCGCGGCGGCCGGCGGCGGGTCGGGCAACGCGAGCCCGACACCGTCCGGTCGGCCCCAGGCGGCCAGCTCCAACGCGAAGCCGGTCAGGTCGGCGGTGGCGATCTCCGGCTCGGCGCGGGCGGGCAGCCGCTCGTGGGTCGCCGCCGACCAGCAGCGGTAGACGTACCCGGGGGCCTCCCGGCCGGCCCGGCCCGCGCGCTGGGTGGCGGCGGCGCGGGAGACCGGCACGGTGACCAGCGCGCCCAGCCCACGGGCCAGGTCGATCCGAGGCACCCGGGACAGCCCGGCGTCCACCACGATCCGCACCCCCGGGACGGTCAGGCTGGTCTCGGCCAGCGCGGTGGCCAGCACGACCCGCCGTCGGTCACCGCGACGCAGCGCGGCGTCCTGCTCGGCACCGCGTTGACGGCCGTGCAGCGGCAGTAGCGCGACAGCGTCCCGTAGGTCGGCCAGCCGGCCGGTGACCGCGGCGATCTCGCCGGCCCCGGGCAGGAAGACGAGCACGTCGCCGTCGTGCTCGCGCAGCGCCCGCCGGACGGTGGCGGCCACGTGGTCGAGCAGGGCCCGGTCCACCGGCCCGGCCCCGGGCGGGGCGATCGGGCGCGCCGGGGGCACCCAGATCCGCTCTACCGGGTGCAACGCCGAGTCGGCCTGCACCACAGGTGCCGGGGTGGGCCCGCCCAGCAGCGCGGCGAACCGGTCGGTGTCCGGGGTCGCCGACATCGCCAGCAGCCACAGGTCCGGCCGGAGGGTGGCGCGCGCCTCCACTGTGAAGGCCAGCGCGAGGTCGGCGTCGAGTTGGCGTTCGTGGCACTCGTCGAGCAGCACGGCACCCGTGCCGGGCAGCTCCGGGTCGTGGTGCAGCCGGCGGACCAGCAGGCCGGTGGTGACCACCTCGATCCGGGTGGCCGGGCCGACCCGGCGCTCGCCGCGTACCGCGTAGCCGACCCGCTCACCGACCCGCTCGCCGAGCAGCTCGGCCATGCGCCGGGCAGCGGCACGGGCCGCCACCCGGCGGGGTTGGGCGATCACCACCCGACCGGTCACCCGGTCGGCCACGGCCAGCGGCGCGAGGGTGGTCTTGCCGGTGCCCGGTGGAGCCACGAGCACACCGGCGCCGGCCGCGTCGAGAGCCGCGACCAGCGCCGGCAGCACCGGGCGGACCGGCAGGTCAAGGGTTACGTCGGAGAGCACGGCCCAGTCTCGCACCGGGACGGGTGCGTCAGGAGCGACGGACCTCGCCGACGCCGAGCACGAAGGCCCGCCAGGCCGTCGCGCCGAAGGCGAGCACCGGGCCGGAGCGGTCCTTGCTGTCCCGGACGGCGACCTGACCCGCGACTGTCGCGACCTCCACGCAGTTGCCGTTGCCGCTGCTGCGCGTGCTGGTGCGCCAGTCCGCTCGGGTCAGGTCGTACGCCGTCATCCGCGGTACCTCTCGTCTGCGTCGGCGTGCCGCAGAAGCGGTCACGCAAAGTTACGAGAAGCATGCTCAAGACGGGTCAACGACGCCGTCGGATCGAGCGCCATACGGCACAGCTCCTCGTGCAGAAGGCTATACCCGAGCACATGATCGGCTTCTTCCAGAGCCAGCCCCATCGTGAGGTTATCCAGGTAAACCACTGACGCGTCGGCGGCATCGGCGAAGTTGAGGATCACGTACGGGGTGCTCATCGCGGGATGCCCGCCAGCGGTGAAGGGCAGTACCTGGATTGTCACGTTGGGTAGCTGCGCTATCCGGCTCATGTGGACCAGTTGCTCGGCCATCACCGCGGTGCCGCCGACCGGGCGCAGGAGCACCGCCTCGTTGAGGATCACCGACAGAACGACCGGGTCCTCGCGGCGCAGCACCTCCTGCCGGCGCAGCCGGGCGGCGACCTTGCGCTCCAGACCGTCCTCGCCGGCGGTGCGCCGGAAGATCTCCCGGGCGTACGCCTCGGTCTGCAGCAGTCCGGGCACCGACTCGGCCTCGTACGTGCGCAGCGCCGCCGCCTCGGCCTCCAGCCCGACGTAGAACTCGAACCACTCGGGGAGCACGTCGCTGTAGTTCTGCCACCAGCCGCGCTGCTGTGCCCCCCGGGCGATCTCGATCAGCGCCTCGGCATCCGAACCGGTCACCTGGTACAGCGCGAGAGCGGCCCGGACGTCGCGCGGTTTGATGCCGATCTGCGCGGTCTCGATCCGGGAGAGGTTGCTCTTCGACATGTCGAGCTGACGGGCCGCCACATCGAGGGTCATGCCCGCACGTTCCCGTAGCTGGCGGAGCTCCCGGGCGATGCGGCGACGCCGCACGGTCGGGCTGGCGGCGGGTCGGACGGTCGGGGTGGCGGTCACCGTCCGAGTCTGCCACGACAAGATCCGCAGGTCGCAGATGCACGGAGTGCAACTTTCAAATCTGGGAGTTGCGTTGCAGTAGCTGTCGGTGCATCCTTTCCCGGTTGCGAACACTGTGGACACGCCTGTCGGGAGGATCGTTGCTCATCGCCGACGAGTTTTTCCTGATCGCCCACAACGACAGTCGTGGTAAGGCGAAACTGCACCCTGCGGCGACCGGGCTCGGGCTGGCCGGCGGTCTCCTCGGCGAGCTGATCCTCTACGGACACATAACGGTCGTGGCCGGCCAGGTCACCGTCATCGACAGGCGTCCGCCGGCCGACGCCCTGGCGCACACGGTGCTGGACCAGTTGATCGGCGAGTCCCAACACCGGGAGCTGCGCACCTGGCTGAGTTTCCTGGCACAGAGCGCCACGGCGTCGGTGGGAGAACGGCTCGCCCGCGCCGGGGTGCTGCGCCGCCAGGAGAGCCGCCGACTGCTGCGTACCACGGTCAGCTACCTGCCGATCGACCTCAACGCGGTGGCCTGGCCGGCCACCCGCCTCCGGGCCCTGCTGGACCGGCCGGAACCACCGGGCGTGCCGGACGCCCTGCTGCTCGGCCTGGTCGTGGCCGCCGGGCTGACCCGCGAGGTGCTGTGGAGCGCCGGCCCTCGGGCGCACCACCGGCTGAACGTCCTCATCCCCGCGCTGCCGGCCCCGCTCAAGGAACTCGTCGGGCACACCGAGGCCGCCGTCGGCGCCGCCGTGCTGCGCGGCATCCCCTGATCCCCCTCCGGTAACCCCCAACCCTCCCCTCGACGATCGGAGTAGTCGTATGCCCCCGACATCGACAGTCGAACGACCCAGCAACGTCTCCGAAGCCCTGGCCCGAGGTCGCCTCGGCATCCCGTCGGTCATCTTCTTCGTCCTCTCCGCCGCCGCGCCGTTGACAGTGGTGGCGGGCGTCGTCACCACCGGCTACGGCGTCATCGGGGTGACCGGAATCCCGCTGGCCTTCCTGCTGATCGCCGCGGTCCTCGCCCTCTTCTCGGTGGGCTACGTGGCGATGTCCCGCCGGGTGGAGAACGCGGGCGCCTTCTACGCCTACATCTCCCGGGGGCTCGGCCGGCCGGCCGGTGTGGGCGCGGCCTGGGTCGCGCTGATCGCCTACAACGCGCTCCAGGTCGGGCTGTACGGCACCATCGGCGTGGCGGCCGAGCCGGTGCTCGACCGGCTCTTCGGCGGGCACCCGCACTGGGCCGTCGTGGCCCTGGTGGCGTGGGCGTTGGTCGGCGTACTGGGCCTGCTCCGGGTCGACCTCAACGGCAAGGTCCTGGCCGCGCTGCTGGTCGCCGAGATCGTGGTGGTCCTCGTCTTCGACCTGGGACAGCTCGGCAACCCGGCCGACGGTGGGGTCAGCTTCGCCTCGTTCTCACCGGACAACCTCTTCGTGCCGGGTGTCGGCGCGGTGCTGGTGCTCGCCGTCCTCGGCTTCGTCGGCTTCGAGTCGGCGGTGGTCTTCAGCGAGGAGAGCAAGGACCCGAAGCGGACGGTGCCGCTGGCCACCTACCTCTCGGTGGTGATCATCGCCGGGCTGTACGCGCTGTCGTCCTGGACCATGACCGTCGCTGTCGGGCAGGACCAGATCGTCGCCGAGGCCGGCGAGCAGAGCGTCGGGCTCATCTTCAACCTGGCCGCCGCTCACCTCGGCGACACCGCGGTCACCATCGGGCAGGTGCTCTTCCTGACCTCGGTGCTCGCCGCGATGATCTCGTTCCACAACACCACTGCCCGCTACACCTTCGCGCTCGGTCGGGAGCGGGTGCTGCCGGCGGTGTTCGGGCAGACCTCGGCCCGTACCGGGGCGCCGCGGGCCGCCTCGGTGGCGCAGAGCGTCCTCGGACTGCTGGTCATCGCGCTGTACGCGATCAACGGCTGGGATCCGGTGGTGCAGCTCTTCTTCTGGGTCGGCACCACCGGCGGCTTCGGTGTCCTGCTGCTGATCGCCACCACCTCGGTGGCGGTGATCGCCTACTTCGCCCGCTCCGCCGGAGGCGAGAACCTCTGGCGACGGGCCATCGCGCCCGGCCTGGCCACCATCGCGCTCCTCGTGATCATCTGGTTGGCCGTGTCGAACTTCGCCAACCTGCTCGGCGTCGCGCCGGACTCGACGCTGCGCTGGGCGCTGCCGGCCGCGTACCCGGTGGCCGCTCTGCTGGGCATCGGCTGGGCCCTGCTGCTGCGCAGCAGCCGCCCGGACACGTACGCCCGGATCGGCCTGGGCGCGGCGAGCGCCGCGGCCGCCGTCAAGCCAGCGGCTCCGGCCGTGGAGGTGACCCGATGAGCGTGGTCATCGAGCAACTCGGGCCGGAGGAGACCACCCTCGTGGCTGCTCGGATCGCCGAGGCGTTCACCGTCCTGGAGGTGACGTACTGGCTGGTCCCCGACGCGAGCAAGCGGGAGGCCGTGCTGGCCGGAGACTTCGAGATTCTGGTCGAGCACGCGATGCGGCACGGCATGGTCCACGCCACCGAGGACCGGGCATCGGTGGCGGTCTGGTTTCCGTCCGTCGGTGAGCCGGCGCCGCCGCCGGCGGAGTACGACGCCCGACTGGCCGCCGCCTGCGGCGAGTGGACCGACCGGTTCCAGCACCTCGACGAGCTGTTCGCGGCGCATCACCCACACCCGGACCACCACCACCTCGCCTTCCTGGCGACCCGGCCCGACCGGCAGGGGCAGGGGTTGGGGAGCGCGCTGATGCGCCACCACCACGCCTGGCTGGACGCCAACGGGATGCCGGCGTACCTGGAAGCGAGCAGCCCGCGCGGCCGGGACCTGTACGCGAAGCACGGCTATCTGGCGGGCGAGCCGTTCCGGGTGCCCGACGGCACGCCGTTCTGGCCGATGTGGCGGGAGCCGGTCGGGCACTGAGCCGGTCGGGCACCGAGTTGGTCAGGTCGACGTGACCAGCACGTCCTGTGGTCGCGCTGTCACGCTCACGTGACAGCGCGGACAGAGCGGAGGGCCGGGTCCTTGGACCCGGCCCTCCGATCGTCAACCCGTCAGTACGTGCCGTCGAGCTGGCCGCGCAGCTTGGTCAGCGCCCGGGTCAGCAGCCGCGAGACGTGCATCTGCGAGACACCGATCTGGTCGGCGATCTGCGACTGGGTCAGGTTGCCGTAGAAGCGCAGCGTGAGGATCTTCTGCTCGCGCTCGTCGAGGGTGGCCAGCGCCGGGCCGAGGGCGACCCGCAGCTCCGCCAGCTCGAACTCGGTGTCCTCGCCGCCGAGCATGTCGCCAAGCTCGGTGGCGCGCTCGCCGTCACCGGTCGGGGTGGACAGCGACACCGCGTTGTACGCGCGGGCGCCTTCCAGGCCTTCCAGCACCTCTTCCTCGGTGAGCTTGAGGTGCGCGGCGATGTCGGCGACCGTCGGCGAGCGGCCGAGGGTCTGCAGGAGCGAGCTGTTGGCGTCGGAGATGGCCAGCCGCAGCTCCTGGAGCCGGCGGGGCACCCGGATGTCCCAGGTGCGGTCCCGGAAGTGCCGCTTGAGCTCGCCGATGATGGTGGGGATCGCGTAACCGGCGAAGTCGACACCGCGCTCGGGGTCGAACTTGTCGATGGCCTTGATCAGGCCGATCGCGGCGGTCTGCGCCAGGTCGTCGTTCGGCTCGCCGCGCCCGCTGTAGCGGTGGGCCAGGTGGTTGGCGAGCGGCAGCCAGGCCTCGATCGCCCGGTCCCGCAGGGCGGCGCGCGACGGGTGGTTGGCGGGCAGCGCCGCCATCGCGTTGAGCAGGTCGGCAGCGCTGTCGGTGAGAGCGCGCGGGTCGAGCTTGGTGGTGGTCTTGACGGCGGCGCTCGGCTGCTCGGTGATCGTTGGCGCGGTCATGGGTGGTCCTCCCTGCACCTCGTCCGCGGACAAAAAGGTGTGACGCTTTGGTTTAGCTTCCAATAGGCCGTTCGGGAGTCACCTTAACCTGATCGGCTCCCGGAAATCTAGCCGAAAGGTTGATGCACTTAAGGTGTGTCCAGTTACAAAACGGGCAAACGGTGCGGAAGTTAGGGTGCTTGTGAGGATCCTTACCCGTTATTCCGGCTGTCGACCGCTGACCGGCCGGTCGATCGGTCCGGCCGATCGGCCCACGGGTCGCGTCGGCTGGTCAACAGGAAACCCGACAAGTCGCCGGGAGTGTCGGCTATCCGTCCTTGTCCCGCTGGTGGGACCGGCCGTAGCGTCGCGTGTACACACCCGGTTCGGAGGCACCGTGCTCGATCCAGCCGCTCCCCAGCTTGTCGTGAACAGTCGCACCCTCTACTTCAGCTGGCTGCCGGCCGATCCTGACGCGGTCGCCGCGCTGGTCCCTCCGGGGCTCTGCCCCCGCCCCGACCGGCAGGTCTTCCTCAACCAGTACGTCGTCGACGACGAGACGCAGACCTCCGGCTTCGGCGCCTACTCGCTGACCTACCTCGGCGTCTCGCTGCTGGGCGTCGACGCGCCCGGCGGCCTCAACGCCGGCGGCTGGTGGACCCACTACGTGGCCTCCAGCCGGAGGGTCCGTGAGTACGCCGTCGCTCGCGGCGCCCCGGTGCTCGCCGGGCGCACCCACGTCGACGTGAACGGCGAGGACCTGCTCTCCGAGACGGAGATCGACGGCACGCCGTTGATCCGGGCCCGATGTCGGGTGGGGGAGACCGGGCACGCGATCAGCAGCGGGCACCACCGCTACTTCACCCGCCGGGACGGCCAGCTGGTCAGTTCGGCCTACCCGTTCGTCGCCGAGCCGGTCGCCCCGTTCGAGATCGAGTCGGTGGAGTTCCTCCAGCCCGGCCACCCGATTTACGCGCTGCGCCCGGCCAACCCACTGACCATCGGCTTCGGCTACTACTCACCACGCTCGTCGTTCGCCTACCCGGGCGGGCTGCACGTGCACGCGGTGGCCGCGCCGGAGCCGGCCCGACCGTTTCACCAGGTGCCGGCCAGCCTCGCCCGCAGCGGCCTGCCGTCCGGGTCGTAGACCAGCCGGTACACCGGCAGCGCCCAGGCCCGCGTGTACCACGGCAGCCGCTCGGGGCGGTGCGGGCGCAGCCGACCCGGTGGGCGTTCGCCGACCTGGCCGTCGTCGTACCACCCTTGTAGCGCGTCGGCGGCGGCCGTGACGGCCGCGACGGCGTCCGCCGGGTCGAGCAGGTCGGCGTCGTCCGCGCCGTCCGGGTCACGGTCCAGGTGCTCGCGCCACAACCGCAGTCGCAGGTCCCGGGCGAAGCTGCGCGCGCCGTCACCCCGCCCGGCCGGGTCGGTGGGCTCCCGCTGGTCCGGTGTCTCGTCGAGCACCGCGCAGGACAACTCGCTGTCGTGCGTCCAGGACCGCCGGTTGAAATTGTCGCTGCCCACGCTGGCCCAGACGTCGTCGATCACGCAGACCTTGGCGTGCACGTAGACCGGGTCACCGGCGTGGTTCTCCACGTCGAACACGTGCACCCGGTCCGGTGCGGCCCGCTCACACAGTGACAGCGCCTGCTCGCGCCCCACCATGTTCGGCGGCAACGCCAGCTTGCCGTCCACGTCCGGGTGGCGGGGGACGACGGCGACCAGGTGCAGGTCCGGATTGTCCCGCAGCGCGTGCGCGAACAGGTCCGCGACCTCGGCCGACCAGAGGTACTGATCCTCCAGGTAGATCAGCCGGCGGGCCCGGCGTACCGCCTTGGTGTAACCCCGGGCCACGGTCCGCTCCCCGTCCGGTGCGAACGAGTAGCGCGGACGGACGGCGGGGTAGGTGCGCAGCACCTGGATCTGGTGCGGACCGCAGGGCGGCGGATCGGCTGGTTGCTCGGGCAGCGGGTCGGGGCGCAGATCCGAGCCGCGCAGCCGGTCCCGCAGGTAGGCCATCGGGTTCTCCGAGTCCAGCGGCATCGGGTCGGTCCAGCGTTCCCGGAACAGGGTGTCCAACGCGCCGACCACCGGACCGCGCACCGCGAGCTGTACGTCGTGCCAGGGCGGATTGGGTCCGTACCGGGGGGACATCTGCACCGGTTGCGGATCGCCGTGGTGCGCGGCGTCGTCGCGGCGGCTGTGGCACAGGTCGATCCCGCCGGCGAAGGCGACGTCCCGCTCGGGTGCGTCCGGGTGCCGCAGCACCACGAGCTTCTGGTGGTGCGAGCCGCCGCGCCGGACCCGTTGGTCCAGCAGTACCTCGCCACCGGCGGCCGAGATCGTCTCGCTGAGGTCGCGGTTTTCCGCCTCGCTGTACGCCAGCACGTCGAGGTGCGAGCGCCAGATCAACCCCTTGACCACCACACCGCGCTGCGCGGCCTGCGCGAAGAGCTGGGCCACTGTCGGACCGTCCGGTCGCAGCCGCTGGTCCGGGTCACCCCGCCAGTCAGTGAAGAACAGGTGGTCGCCGGCGCCCAGGGCCTCGACCTCGTCGACCAGTCGGTCGAAGTACGCCGCACCGTGAATCAACGGCTCGGCGAGGTTTCCCGTGGTCCACACGGGTATGCCAGACACCGGGTTGGCGCGTTCCTCAGCAGTGAGGAACCAGTCCTGCAACGGCACCGTCCAGCCCCCCTGGAGGTCGGCAACGTCCTCACCGTAGGACCCCCGACGCGGGTCCGCACGTCAGGCCCCCGGACCGGTGACCTGACCAACGCCATCGACAGCGACGCGACAACAGCCGAGGAGGCCACACCATGCCCCGCGACACGACGAATCCCGTGACCGAGAACCGCGAGCCGGCGGTGGAGAGCGAGCGGGGCGCGCTGGTAGCGGTGTTGGTGATGGTGATTCTGGGTGTTGCCGGGATATTTGCGGTCTCCTGAGGTGGCGCCGACGCCCCCGGGCTGAACCGGAGGCGTCGGCGCCGACCTCAGCGGTCGACGGTGGTCAGGGCCGGGTGCCCTGGCCGCCGGTGTGCGGGAGCCGCTCGGTGGGGATGACGCCGAGGCGGCCGGCCTGGAAGTCCTCGAACGCCTTGAGCAGTTCGTCCCGGGTGTTCATCACGAACGGGCCGTACTGTGCCACCGGCTCCCGGATCGGCTGACCACCCATGATGTAGAGGTCCAGTGCCGGCGTGTTGCTGTCCTGCGAGGTGTCGGCGCTGAACCGCAGCGCGTCACCCGGGCCGTGCACAGCGAGCTGGCCGGTACGCACCGGCCGCCGGTCGGTGCCGACCGTGCCGCGACCGCCCAGCACGTACACCAGGGCGTTGAAGTCGGGCCGCCAGGGCAGGTCGACCTGCGCGCCCGGCTGCACGGTGACGTGCGTGATGGTGATCGGGGTGAAGGTCGAACCCGGGCCGCGGTGCCCGGCGACCTCGCCGGCGATGACCCGGATCAGCGCGCCGCCGTCGGGCGTGGTGAGCAGCGCCGACTCCCGGCCCCGGATGTCCTGGTAGCGGGGCGGGTTCATCTTGGCCGAGCGGGGCAGGTTGACCCACAGCTGGGTGCCGTGGAAGAGCCCGCCGCTCACCACCAGGTGCTCCGGCGGTGCCTCGATGTGCAGCAGGCCGCTGCCCGCCGTCATCCACTGGGTATCGCCGTCGGTGATGGTGCCGCCACCGCCGTTGGAGTCCTGGTGGTCGAAGACGCCGTCGATGATGTACGTGACGGTCTCGAAGCCGCGGTGCGGGTGCCACGGGGTGCCCTTGGGCTCGCCCGGCGCGTAGTCGACCTCGCCCATCTGGTCGAGGTGGATGAACGGGTCCAGGTCGGTGGTCGACACCCCGGCGAAGGCGCGACGGACCGGGAAGCCCTCACCCTCGAAGCCGCTGGGCGCCGTGGTCACCGTGCGGACCGGGCGGATCGTGCTGGCCTCGTCGAGCTGGGGCAGGCGGGGAAGGACGAGAACGTTGTCGACGGTGATCGCGGGCATGTCGAGGCTCCTAGCGTGAGGCGGGGGTGGTCGAGCTGGCCCGCGATGCCCGCAGGCGCTCGCCGAGCCGGTCGAAGACCCGGGTGAGGCAGGCGACCTCGGCATCGTCGAGGTCGTCCATGAGATGGGTACGCACCGACGCCAGATGGTGGGGTGCGGCTTCTCGCAGGGCGAGCAGCCCGGCGGCGGTGAGGACCGCCTCGCTGCCGCGCCGGTCGTCCGGGCAGGGCTCCTTGCTGACCAGGCCACGACGCTGCATGGAGGAGACCTGATAGGTGAGGCGGCTGGGCGAGAAGATCAGCCGGCTGGCCAGCTCGCCCATCCGTAGCCGCTGCCCGGGTGCCTCGGAGAGCAGGACCAGCACGTGGTAGTCGGCGAAGCTGAGATCGCTGGCGACCCGCAGATCCTCTTCCAACTGCGTGTAGAGACGCTGGCTGGCCTCGATGTAGGCGCGCCAGGCGGCCTCTCGGGTGCTGTCCAGGCTCTCGGTCATGCCCATGACGGTAGCACTCTTTCAAATTTGAATAACATCATTTGAGCGTTACATGGCTCACTTCCACGGGTGCTGACCGTCAGTTCATGCAGCTTTGAAATAAAGCCGCGTGAAACGAGCGGCGCCCGGGCCGTCGGTTGTGCCAGACTCCGGCCTCGTGGAACACGTGGAACTCTCCGCCGCCGACCTGTTGCTGCGCCCATGGCGGGACGAGGACGCCCCGGCGGTGCGCGACGCCCTCGGGGACCCGGCGATCGCCCAGTGGAACCCGCAGGCTGGCGGCCCGGTCGACGACGAGGTCGCACTGCTCTGGGTGCGTCGCCGGGCCGACTGGTCCACCGGCGGCCACGCCTCGATGGCGGTCACCGCGGCGGCCGACGGCGAACTGCTCGGCTCGGTGTCTCTTCATCACATCCAGCACGACGAAGCGTCCATCGGCTACTGGACGGTGCCCGCGGCGCGGGGGCGTGGGGTGGCGGTGCGCGCCGTCGTCCGGCTCACCGAGTGGGCGTTCGCGGATCTCGGGCTGCACCGGGTGGAGTTGTGTCACGCGGCGGCCAATCCGGCGTCCTGCCGGGTCGCCGAGCGTGCCGGCTACCCGCCCGAGGGCACCCTGCGTGAGTCGTACCGCTACGGCGACGGCCGCCGCTACGACGAGCACCTGCACGCCCGCCTGGCCACCGACCGCTAACCGCAGGCTGGCCGGGTCCGAACACGCTTCAGCCCCGGCCGCGCCGTTCGCCTCGACCCGTCACTCGGTGACCTTGCGGAGGAACGTCGCGAGGGCGCTCCTGACGCGGTCGATCCTCTCCGGCAGGGGCAGCGGCTCGGGCGCGGGAGGCCCGGCGTGCTTCTTGCCCCGCAGGTACAGCGAGCAGGCCAGGTCGGAGCACAGGTAGGTGCCCACGGAGTCGCCCTGCCGCCCGCTCGGGCCGGCCTTGGGGGCGGTCATCAACGAGACGCCTCCGCCCAGGTGTGTGGTCAGGCAGAACGAGCACATGCTGTGCCGCACGCGCCCCGTCTGGTGCGTCGCGGCCCGCAGCACCACCCCGGCCAGCTTGCCGTCAATCTCGGCGACCAGGTAGGCCCGCTGCGGCGCAGACGGGTCCCGCCAGCCGAGGAAGTCGAGGTCGTCCCACGGACGCATTTCAAGATCGTTAGGTACGGTCAGCCGCTTCGCCTCGCCTCGACTGCAATTGACGAAGGACGCGCGGATGACGGATTCGGTCAGGACCAACATAGGTAGTAGCCTAGCTCTCCTAGGCAAGTGATTATTGGGGATAGGTTGGGAGTGCTGCATGGCACGTGCCGGGGTGACCGCCGAACGTCTGACGCTGGCCGCGGCCGAGCTGGCCGACGAGGTTGGCCTGGAGAACGTCACAGTCGCCGCCCTCGCACGCCACTTCGGGGTGAAGGACGCCAGCCTGTACTTCCACCTCAAGAACGCGCACGAACTACGGGTCAGAATGGCCCTGCTGGCGCTGGCGGAGCTGGCCGACCGGGTCGCCGCCGCGCTCGCCGGCCGGGCCGGCAAGGACGCGCTCGTCGCGTTCGCCAACGCGTACCGCGACTACGCGCGAGAGCACCCGGGCCGATACGCGGCCATGCAGATCGACCTCGACCCGGAGACGGCCGCCACGAGCGCGGGCGTCCGGCACGCCGAGATGACCCGGGCGATCCTGCGCGGCTACCAGCTCTCCGAGCCGGATCAGACCGACGCGGTGCGGATGATGCACAGCACGTTCCACGGGTTCGTCAGTTTGGAGAAGACCGGCGGCTTCCGGCACACCCCGCGCCCCACCGACGACTCCTGGTCGCGCACCCTGGACGCCCTCGACGCCGTCCTCACCAACTGGCCGGCGCGCTGACGGCCGAGCGGGCGGGCGGGTGCGTGACCCGGGCGGTCACCGCCCCGAGTCGGGGGTGACCGGACGGCGCTGCGCGGTCCGCTGCCGGAGCAGGACGAACCCGAGTCCGGCCAGGAACCAGGTGGCGAGGATGGCGAGGGGTGCCACGGTGTGGGCGCCGTCGAAGTAGCCGAAGTTGTTGACGGCCCGGACGGCCGCGCCCGGTGGGAGCTTCGCCGAGATCGCCTGCGCCCAGTCCGGTAGCAGGTCGACCCCGATCGTCGCTCCGCTCGTCGCGTTGCCGATTGTGGTGAGAGTGAGGACGGCGAGGGCGATTCCGGCCGGGCCGAGCCAGGCTCCCAGAGCCTTCGTCGTGAAGGCGCTGGCCGCGGAGAGAAGGATGAGCGAGAGCGCGAGCAGCGGGAACGGGGCCGTCAGCGATCCATAGACCGGACCTGCGACGGTCGCCGCGATCACACCGATCAGGACGGCGAACCCGCCCATGGCGTAGAGGCGATGGCGCAGCCGAACCTTCGCGGTGGCCGCGGTGAGCCCCTGCGCGAGGACGAACGACGAGAGGGTGACGCCGAACACCACGTAGAAGGCGGACAGCCCGCGACTGTCGTAGGTCGCCAGCGGCACGATGTCGTTCTCCTGGACGGTCGCCCCGGCCTTCTTGGCGAGACCGGCCGCGAGCTGACGCGCGGCGCCGCTCTCGCTGAACCCGCTCGCGCCGGCGTAGTCGAGTGTCAGCGTGGTGGGGGAGGTCGCGCCGAGTACGGCGACCGCGTCGCCGTGTCGTACCAGGGCCTCGCCGTCCGCGACGCTCCCGACCTCGGTGACGGCCACGGCGTCGCCGAATCCGGCCTGTGCGGTGTTCGCCAGTTGCTGGCTGACCACGGCGATCGGCAGGTGGCTCGGCTGCGGGCTGCGTTGCAGTCCGACATAGATTGCGATGAACGCCGTGCCGATGATCAGCCCGGTGATCACGAGCGTTGTCCAGGCCCGGCGCTGGGTGACGACGGGTGATGCCCCGTCGGTACGTGGTTTGGATGGCGATGTCATGGGCGCTTCCTCGGGTAGTGTGGTTTGAATGTCCAACCAAACGAACCGTAGCACCGACGGTTTGAAAACCAAACCAGAGCGGGACTCTCTCGCTGTGGCGCTCGACGCAGTCAACGACAGGTGGTCGCTGCACATCGTGCGGGCGCTCGCATTCGGCGCCTCCCGGTACACCGAAATCCTTCGGGCCGTCGGCGCGCCGAGAGACGTCCTCGCCGCCCGACTGCGCAAACTGACTGAAACCGGCATCCTTCGGGCCCGGGATGCCGAGAGCGGCAAGGTGGCGGGCTACGAACTCACCCAGAAGGGCAAGGACCTCGGGCAGGTGATCCTCGTGCTCAAGCGCTGGGGTGACACCTACAGCGAGGACGACGTGCCCAGGGTCGACTTCATCCACGACGTCTGCGGCCAGGTCTTCGTCGCTGACGTGCGCTGCCAGGCGTGTGGCAGGCCCGCCCGGTCCGGCGAGTTCTCATTCGACCAGGAGTCGCCGGGATGCTGAGCGATCTGGAGTTGGCCGACTGGCGGGAGCGGGTGGCCCGGCTGTACCTGTCCGACGTCGACCTGGCCGGCTTCCGCGCCGGCCGCGACGAACTCTTCGCCAACCACCCGCAGAGCCCGATCCCGGTGGCGGAGCGACCCGACTTCGCCGGGGTGCGTTACTTCCCGCCCAATCCCGAGGCCGTTGTCGAAGCGCCCCTGCGCTCGGCCAGCGGTGAGCTGCGCATCGACACCGGGGGCCCGGACGGGGTGGTCGCGTACCGGCGGGTCGCGGTGGCCGAGACGCCGTGGGGGCCGCTGACCCTGTGGTGGATCGAGGCGTACGGGGGCGGGCTGTTCGTTCCGCTGCGCGACGGCACCTGCGGGCGGGACAGCTACGGGGGAGGGCGGTACCTCACCGACACGGTGAAGGGCACCTTCGGCCGGGGCGTCGAGGTGCTGCCCGGTGACCGGGTCCGGCTGGACGCCAACTACCTCTACAACCCGAGCTGCGCGTACGACGACCGCTGGGCCTGCCCACTGGCGCCGCCGGAGAACCGGGTCGACGTGCCGCTGCGGGCCGGCGAGCTGGCGTACCACGACTGAACGACGAAACGGCCGCCCCGGTGTGTGCCGGGACGGCCGATCGAACGTCGCTCAGCGGGCGTTCGTCGCCGAGTTGGGCATCTGCATCCGACCGAGGAGCTGTCGCGCCTGGTCGGCGAGCTGTGCGTCGACGGTCACGGCGTACTGCCCGGCGCGCAGCGAGCTGGCCGAGGTGAAGTCGCGCTGCCCGCCCGTCATGGCGTGCGCCACCGCGCCGAAGACGGCACCCCAGATCGCGCCGATGACCAGCCCGACCAGGATCACCGCCAGCCAGTTGCCGACCGTGAAGATGCCGAACAACAGGCCGATGAAAAGCCCGAACCAGGCACCGGTACCGGCGCCGAGCAGCCCGGCTCGACCGGTGGTCATTCGCCCGAGCACCGTCTCCACCAGGGTGAGGTTGGTGCCGACGATGGCGCTGTGCTCCACCGGAAAGCGGTTGTCGGCCAGGTAGTCGACGACCCGCTGCGCGGTCGGATAGTCCGGGTACGAGCCGATCGTCACGGTCGGCGGCCCGCCCTCGGGCCCGTTGCCGTTCCCGCTCGGTGTCGACAGCCGGCCGGCCGGTCCGGATGGAAGCAGGTCGCCACCCTGTGTGCCGGGCCGCCAGTTGCTGGTCGGCCCCGAAGCTGACGTCATGAGCATCCTCCCTCGTCAGCTCCCCGGGTTCCCGCCCAGGCCGACCGGTAACGCGTTGTCCGTCGCCGGGCAGGAGGGGAATGGGCGGCGACTGCCCGGGTAGCCAGCCAGGTGGAGAGCGGACAGATCAGCGACTACGGTTTCCTCGCCGACGGCCGCAGCGCGGCGCTGGTGGACGCCTCGGGCTCGGTCAACTGGTGGTGCCCGGGCCGCTTCGACGCCCCGTCGGTGTTCGGGCGGCTGCTCGACGACAACGCCGGGCACTGGTCCATCCAGCCCGAGGGCGACTACCGGGTCGAGCGCTCCTACCTTGAGGACACCCTGGTGTTGCGGACGGTCTTCCACACCGCGCACGGGGAGGTCGCGCTGACCGACGCGCTCGCCTTCGAGCCCGGCTCACGCGGTCACGACATCGGTCTGCACTCGCCGCAGGTGCTGGTCCGTTCGGTGGAGGGCCTGTCCGGTTCGGTGCCGATGCGGGTGCACTACCGGCCGCGTTTCGAGTACGGCCGCACCATCGCGTACCTGATCGAGCGGAAGGACATGCTGGAGGCGATCGCCGGTGCCGCCCGACTCACCCTGCGCTGCAGCGAGCGGTTGACCGCCCTGGACGGCGAGGCCAGCGGGACGTTCACCGTCCGCGCTGGCACGAAACACAACTTCACCCTCGGGTACGCCCCGACCTACGACGCCCCGCTGCCGGAGGTGCCGGACGCCGACCAGACCATTGCCGACACCGTCGCCGGCTGGCGTTCCTGGTCGACCGAACACCCCTACGACGGGCTCTACCCGGAGCAGGTGCGACGCAGCCGGCTGGTGGTGCAGGGCATGACGTACCGGCCCAGCGGAGCGGTGGTGGCCTCGGTGACCACCTCGCTACCGGAGAAACTCGGCGGGGACCGCAACTACGACTACCGCTACGTCTGGGTGCGCGACTTCAGCCTGACCCTGCGGGCGCTGTGGCGGACGGCGTGCCTGGACGAGGTGCAGCGGCAGTTCGCCTGGTTGGGCCGGGCGATGGGCCGTATCGACGACAGGCCGGTGCCCATCATGTACGGGGTGCTGGGGGAGCGGGACCTCACCGAGCACCGCCTGGAACAGCTCGGCGGCTACCGCGACAGCCCACCCGTGGTGATCGGCAACGACGCGTGGCAGCAGCGGCAGACCGACATCTTCGGCGAGGCGATGGATGCCGCCTGGTTGATGCGCGACAAGCTGGAGCCGCTGGACCCGGAGGTGCAGCACGTGCTCCGGGTGCTCGCCGACCAGGCCGAGCGGGATTGGGAGTTGCCCGACGCGGGCATGTGGGAGGAGCGCGGCGTCCAGCACCACCACGTGTCCTCGAAGGTGCAGTGCTGGGTCGCCTTGGATCGGGCGGTCCGCTTCGGTGACAGGCTCGGAGAGCCGCAGGACGTGGCCCGCTGGGCGGCCGCCCGCGACGCGGTGCGCGCGGAGGTGTTCGAGCGGGGCTGGAACGAGCGGCTCCAGTCGTACACCGGAAGTTTCGAATCTGACGGCCTGGACGCCTCGGTGCTGGTGATGCCGCTGGTCGGGTTCCTGCGGGCCGACGACCCGCGAATGCGCTCGACGATCCGCGCGGTGGAGCAGCGGCTCTCCCACGACGGCCTGCTGCGGCGCTGGGACGGTGACCCGGCGGGTTTTGTGATCTGCTCGTTCTGGCTGGTGTGCTGCCTGGCGTTGGCCGGTGAGCGGGACCGGGCGCACGAGTTGTTCCGAGGGCTGGCGGAGCGGGTCAACGACCTCGGCCTGTTCGCCGAGCAGATCGACCCGCTGACCGGGGAGCAGCTGGGCAACTTCCCGCAGGCGTTCTCCCACATCGGCCTCATCAACGCCGCCGGTGTGCTGACCGACGTCGAGCGGGACCCGACGCTGCGTCAGTGCGGGATGCCCCCGGCGTACTTCTCTCCGGTGGACCGCTGAGCCGGACTTTCGTGGAGATCGTGACAACTTTCTATCTGGCAACGCGAAGTTCTATCGCTTTCCAGTGAAAGACGTTAATGTCCGGGACACCCTGCGGTGCTCCTCCAGTCGGCGGGAGCGGCACCGAGATCCCCCGGACAGCTGGAGGTCTCGTGTCCCGCACACCGCGCCGACGTCTCGTCAGCGCCACCACACTGCTCACCGTCCTGGTCAGCCTCTGTCTCGTCCCGCAGGCAAGCGTTCTGCCGGCCGCCGCGTCCCCGGCCCAGGCCGCCGCCCTCGCCCCGCCCGCCACCGCCGGTTTCGAGAAGGTCGCACTGGATGGCGGCCTGTCCATGGGCGAACCGATCGAACTGGCCGTGGCACCCGACGGCAAGGTCTTCTACATCAACCGGGGCACCAGCAGCGCCGGTGGTCAGGTCCGCCTCTACAACCCGGTGACCAGGTCCACCACAGTGGCCCTCACCCTGGCGCTGGACGCCCGCTTCGAGGACGGCCTGATCGGCATCACCCTGCACCCGAGCTTCGCGAGCAACCGCTGGGTCTACCTCTTCTACTCGCCGAAGGTCACCCCACTGGTCAACCGGATCAGTCGGTTCACCTTCAACCCGTCCACGCTGCTGCTCGACCCGGGCAGCGAGGACATGTTGATCGAGTGGCCCACCGAACGCGATCTGTGCTGCCACTCGGCCGGCTCGATGAGCTGGGACACCGCCGGCAACCTGTACTTCGCCGTCGGCGACAACACCAACTCCGGCGGCGACTCCGCCGGGATGGCCCCGATCGACGAGCGGACGAACCGCAACGCCCAGTACGACGCCCAGCGCACCTCCGGCAACACGAACGACCTGCGCGGCAAGATCAACCGGATCCACCCGGAGAACGACGGCAGCTACACCGTCCCCGCCGGCAACCTCTTCGCCGCCGGCACCGCCCTGACGCGCCCGGAGATCTACGTGATGGGTGTGCGCAACCCGTACCGGATCTGGGTGGACCGCAAGGCGAACAACACCCTCTACTGGGGTGAGGTCGGCCCCGACGCGGGCACCGACCTCGCCAACCGCGGCCCGGCGGCCTACGACGAGTTCAACCGGGCCAACGGGCCCGGCAACTACGGCTGGCCGTACTGTGGCGGCCCCAACGTCGCCTACAACGACTGGGACTTCGCCACCGCCACACCGCGTGGTTGGTTCCCCTGCGGCGGCTCGACCGGACCGGTGAACAACTCACCCCGCAACACGGGCGTCCAGCAGCTACCGCCGACCAGACCGGCACTCGTCTGGGAGCAGCACGGCGGCAGTGAGGACTGGCCGGCGCTGGACAACCCGGGTGGGTGCGGATCGCCCAACCACGTCGAGGTCTACCACTACGACCCGAACCTCGTCTCGGACGTGAAGTGGCCGGCCTACTACGACAACAAGTGGCTGATCTCCGAGTACTGCCGCAACTGGATCAAGGAGGTCCAGTTCGACAACGGCAACCCGTCCACCGGGGCACCGACAGTCATCGAGCCGGTGCTCGCCGGCATGCAACTCGTCCACCCCATCGACTGGCAGTTCGGCCCGGACGGCTCGCTCTACCTGCTGGAATACGGCAGCGGCTACTTCTCCGGCGCGGTCGACGCGGGTCTCTACAAAATCAACTACGTCCAGGGCGGCCGGTCGCCGGTGGCCAAGGCCACCGTCAACCGGGACAACGGCCTGGCACCCCTCGCGGTGACCTTCTCCAGCGCCGGCAGTTCGGACCCGGACGGCGACCCGCTGACGTACGCGTGGGACTTCACGAACAACGGCAGCACCGACTCGACAGCGGCGAACCCGTCCTTCACGTACTCCGCGAACGGCAGCTACAGCGCCCGGCTCACCGTCAACGACGGCACCGGCCGCAGCGCCACCACAGTGGTGTCGGTGGTGGTCGGCAACAACCGACCTACTGTCACGTTGACCGGACTGCCCGCCGGCGGACTCTTCGACTGGGAGCAGGACCTGACGGTGGGCGCCACGGCCAGTGACCCGCAGGACGGCACGCCGGCCTGCTCGGCGGTGGTCGTCCGGGCAGCGCTGGGCCACCAGGAGCACGCCCACGAGGAGGGGGAGGGGACCGGCTGCGGCGCGACCTTCAACACCGGCCCGGTGCACGCCGGCCCCGACTCGGTGCTGTTCTTCGTCCTGCGGGGCAGCTACACCGATCGCGGCGCGACCGGTTCGGTCGCACTCACGGGTGAGCAGGAGATCAGCCTCTACCCGAAACAGTGGCAGGCTGAGCACTTCGTCCAGCTCAACGGCCCCAAGGTGATCGACCAGGCGGCGGCCGAGGGTGGCAAGCGGCTGGGTGACGTCCAGAACGGCGAGAGCGTCCGACACCACGCGGTGAGCCTCAAGGGGATCACCGGCGTCCGGGCCCGGGTCTCCTCCGGCGGCCCCGGCGGCACCCTCTCCTTCCGGTACGACTCACCGACCGGCACCGAGGTCGCTCGGATCGCGGTGCCGAACACCGGCGGCTGGGACAACTACACCGAGCTGAGCGCCACGGTGACCAAACCGGACGACGGCACCCACGACCTGTACCTGGTCGTTACCGGCGGCAGCGGGGCGTTGCTGGACGTGGACAGCTACACCTTCACCGGCCCGGGCGTCGGCACCGGCGGTGCGCGCACCGGTGAGGTCAAGGCCCTCGGCAAATGCGCGGACATCGCCTCCAGCCAGACCGCGAACGGCACCAAGGTGCAGACCTGGACCTGCAACGGCACCGCCGCCCAGCGCTGGACCCTGCCCGGCGACGGCACGGTGCGAGGGCTCGCCAAGTGCCTGGACGTGAAGGCAAGCGGCACCACCGACGGCACCCTCGTGCAGCTCTACGACTGCAACGGCACCGGGGCCCAGCAGTGGGCCGCCCAGTCGGACGGCAGCCTGCGCAACCCCCAGTCCGGGCGTTGCCTGGACATCCCCAACTCGGATCTCACCGACGGACGGCAACTGCGGATCTGGACCTGCAACGGCACCGGGGCGCAACGCTGGACCCTGCCCTGACCGCCCCCTGACCGGCTCGGTTCCCGTACCCGAGCGTCGATGACGCACGGGCCGGGCTGCGGAGGCGGAGCCCGGCCGTCCACCCACGTCCCCCGGGTGGGCGGCCGGGACTCGGGGGAGAATGCCGGGTATGCGGCTGGTGCTCACGGCGGACACCCACCTACCCAAGCGGGCCCGGGACCTACCCGGGCCCCTCTGGGCGGCCATCGACGCGGCCGACGTGGTGGTGCACGCCGGCGACTGGGTGGACGAGGCCCTGCTCGACGCCATGACGGCGCGATCGCGCCGACTGGTCGGGGTGTACGGCAACAACGACGGGCCGGCGCTGCGCGCCCGGCTGCCGGAGGTGGCCCGGGTCGAACTCGACGGCCTGCGGATCGCTGTGGTGCACGAGACGGGCCCCCGGACCGGCCGGGAGAAGCGGTGCGCGGCTCGCTTTCCCGACGTCGACCTGCTGGTGTTCGGGCATTCGCACATTCCCTGGGACACCGAGGCGCCCGGTGGGCTACGCCTGATCAACCCCGGGTCACCCACCGACCGCCGCTCCCAACCCCACGCCACCTACCTCACCGCCGAGGTGCACGAGGGCAGCCTGACCGAGGTGAAGCTGTACCCCCTGCCCCGCCCCTGATTGCCCTCACCAGGCCCTGCGCCCCGTCGTCCTCCCTCTCGCCCCTCGCCCCTGCTCCCTGCGCATGACCTGGAGGGCCTCACTCCGATGAGCGTGATGTCTGTGAGTCATCACGATGACTCACAGACATCAGGCTCATCAGCGGATGTGGCTCCAGCGCTCATCCCTGGCCAGCCGTTGGGCCTGACGGCCAACGGCGGCAGGGCAGTCCGCGGGCGGGGTGGCAGGGGCGAGGCGGGGCCCCTCCTCGCCCCTGCTCCCTGCTTCCTGCTCCCGCGATCTTGCACTTGCTGTCGTTGTTCTGCGCCTTGCGTGCCTTTTGTCGTTACTGGCCTCGGCCGGTTTTGGCTTGGAGTTCGTCGATGCGCTTGGACGCCTCGGCCTTGGTCAGGTCGTCCGGGAGGTCGGCGTGGGCTTCCCGGGCCAGCGTGCTCAGGTACGACTCCTGAGCGGCGGTCGGCGGCTCGTCCCCGGTGACCCACTCGTCCGGGTCCTTGATCGCGGCGTTCTGGTCGGCGTTCTGGTCGACCTGCTCGGTGCGGCGGTCCGTCATCATCATCACCCTTTCTTTCGAACAGGTGTGCCAGTACCCCGATCATTGGTGGTTCATGCCCGAACCCCGCCACCTACGATCATCGGATGACGAAGGACCGGTCGAGCGTGGTGGTGGTCGGGGCGGGCATAGCCGGGGTGGCCTGTGCGGTCGAGTTGACCCGGGCCGGGGTGCCGGTGCAGGTCCGGGAGCGGGGGCACGTCTGCGGTGGCCGGATGGCCAGCAAACGCTTCCAGGGCCGGCCCGCGGACATCGGCGCCGCCTACTTCACCGCCACCGACCCGGACTTCGCCGCACTGGTCGAGCAGTGGCGCGCCGCCGGGCTCGTCCACGAATGGACCGACACCTTCCTGGCGTACGACCGGAGTGGAAACCACGAGGTGGCCGGGCCGATGCGTTACGCCGCTCCCCGTGGGCTTCGCTCGTTGGTCGAGCACCTGGCCGGCGCGGTACCGGTGACCGTCGACCGGCTGGTGCTCACAGTGGAACCCGGCCCGGTCGTCGACGGGCAGCCGTGCGCGGCGGTCGCCCTGGCCATGCCGGGTCCGCAGGCCGCCCTGCTGCTCGACCCGGCCCTGACCGAGGCCACCCGGGTCGTACAGGAGCAACGCTGGTCGCCGTCGCTGGCCGCGGTGCTGCGCTTCCCGACGCGGCGCTGGCCGGACTTCCGGGGCGCGTTCGTCAACGAGCACCCGGTGCTCAACCTCGTCTGCGACGACGGCGACCGGCGCGGTGACGGCGCGCCGGTGCTGGTCGCGCACACCGTGCCGGCGTTCGCGGCCGGGCACCTGGCTCAACCCACCGGGGCCGGCCCGGCGATCGAACAGGCCGTCCGGGACCTGCTCGGGCTGCCCGAGCCGGCCGTCGACGTGCACGTGCACCGTTGGACGTACGCGAAGCCGACCAGCGACGCCGGCGGCGCCACCCACCACCTCGACCTCGACGGGATCGGCCTGGCCGGCGACGCGTTCGGCAAGCCCCGGGTGCAGAGCGCCTGGCGCTCCGGCCGGGACCTGGGCCGTGCGCTGGCCGCCCGCCTGGCCTGAGTCACCCCCTCAGGCGTGCCCGGCTGCCGCGACGGGGCGAGCGTCGGCGTCCCGCTCGGCCGGGTCGGACGTCCGCTCTCCCTCCCGGTCCAGCAGTTGCATGACCGGGGTCGCCGTGATGCCGTGCACCACGACGGAGACGAGCACCACCAGCCCGACGGTCGCCCAGAGCAGTTCGGCCTGCGGGAAGTCGGCCTTGGTGGTGGCGTACGCGAGGTAGTAGAACGAGCCGACGCCGCGGATGCCGAACAACGAGATGACCCAGTGTTCGGCCGGGCGTCCGGGAGCGCCGCGCAACGACAGCCAACCGATCAGCGGCCGCACCAGGAACACCAGCGCCAGCCCGACGGCGGCTGCCGGCCAGGTCAGCGGGCCCAGCAGACCACCCACTATCGCGCCGCCGAGCAGCAGCAACAGCACCAGGGTGAGCAGCCGTTCGACCTGCTCGGCGAAGTCGTGCAGCACCGAGTGGAACTCGTGGGTCCGTTCGGCGGCCCGAATGGCCCGGGCGGCCACGAACACCGCCAGGAAGCCGTACCCGCCGACCACCTCCACCAGCCCGTACGCCAGGAACGTGGCGGCCAGCGCCAGGAAGCCCTCGGCGTGCCGGGCCAGCCGCAGCTCGCTGGGTGCGCGGAAGAACAGCTTGCCGAGCAACCAGCCGATGAGCAGGCCACCGCCGACGCCGATGCTGATCTTCCACAGCACGTCCACTGTGAACCACTCGGCCAACCAGTCGCTCGGGGCGAGGCTGGTCGAGGCGATGGCGATGGCCGCGTAGACGAACGGGAACGCCAGCCCGTCGTTCAGGCCGGCTTCGGAGGTCAACGCGAAGCGGACCTCGTCCTCGGAATCCTCCACGTCGGTCGGCTCGCCGACCTGCACGTCGGCGGCGAGCACCGGGTCGGTGGGCGCCAGCGCGGCACCCAACAGCAGCGCGGCGGCCGGCACCAGCCCCGCCCACCACCAGCCGAGCAGGGCCACCGCCGCGATGCACAGGGGCATCGCGATCGCCAGGAGCCGCCATGTGGACGACCACCGCCGCCAACTCAACGGCCGGTCGATTTTCAGCCCCGCGCCCATCAGCGCGACGATCACCCCGATCTCGGTGAGGTGGGTGGCCAGCTCCGGGTGGGCCAGGGGGTCCGGCGACGGCAGCCCGACCGGCAGCAGGAACACCAGCATGCCGAGGGCGAGAAAGGCGATCGGCATGGACAGCGGGCGGCGCTCCAGCACCCGCGGCAGGATGCCCGCGAGCAGTGCGCCCAGACCCACCAGTGCGAACGCCACATCT
Source organism: Micromonospora sp. DT15 (assembly GCF_049841475.1). NCBI lineage: Bacteria > Bacillati > Actinomycetota > Actinomycetes > Micromonosporales > Micromonosporaceae > Micromonospora > Micromonospora sp. DT15. Next base: position 249,993 of record NZ_JBNCKJ010000006.1, on the reverse strand, counting down.
ACCGGCTCCACCGGCACCACCTTTCCGCCCGCACCCGCGAGGTGCGGGCAGGTGGTGACAGTCCTTGCCCCGCAAGGGCTCCGGCTATGCGCGTCGGTGCCGGTGGACCCGAGTGATCCTCACCGGGGTCGGGTGAGCGGCGAGTCCGCCAACTCGTGCAACAGCGCGGCCGGGTCGTCGTACACCGCCACGGCACCCGCGCCGGCGAGCTCGCCGCGGCTGGTGCCACCGCAGGTCAGGCCCACACACGGGATGTTCAACTTGCCGGCCGCCACGACGTCCCACACCGAGTCGCCGACGAAGACCACCCGCTCGGCGGTCAAGCCGGACTGCTCCAACGCGGCGACCAGGATGTCCGGTGCCGGCTTGCTCTGCTCGGCGTCCGCGGAGGAGGTGATCGTGTCGATCACGTCTTCGGCGCCCAGCGCCCGACGAAGCGCGCCCACCTCGGGTTCCGAGGCGGAGGTGGCCAGCACGACACGCAAACCCCGCTCGGCGCAGGCGCGCAACAAGTCGGCCGCCCGGGGTAGCGGCGTGAGTCGTTCCCAGTACTCGGCGTAGAGGGTGTCGTGCGCGTCGCGCAGCTTGGAGTCGGCGTCGCGGTCCCGCTCCGGGCCGAGGAGATGATCCAGGAGTTTGTCCGACCCCATCCCGATCGAACGGTGCACCACCGCCATCGGCACCGGCTGATCGGTCTGGCGTAACGCCTCCCACCAGCTCACCGTGTGCAGGTAGGTGGTGTCGACCAGGGTGCCGTCGACATCGAAGAGGACCCCGGCGGGCCGGTTGGTGGCCATTAGGCGTCCTCCTGCCATCGGGCGGCTCAGGGCTGCGCGGCTGGCGGCGTGAGGATCTCGAACCAGACCGTGGAGCCCCGGACCGACGGGTCGGTGCCCCAGGCGTCGCTGAGCTCCTCGATCAGGCCGAGGCCGCGCCCGCGACTGCTCAACGTGTCGGTACGCGCCCGGGTCACGGTCCCCCGGGTGCCGGAATCGGCTACCGAGACGAGCAGCCGCTCGGCGCTGAGGTCGATCTCCACCCGGGCGGCAGTGCCGGCGTGCAGCAACGCATTGGTGGTCAGCTCGCTGGTGCAGAGGACCGCCGCTCCGATCACCGACTCGGGCACCTGCCACTCGGTGAGCTGGCCGGTCAGCCAGTGCCGGACCCGGCTGGGCGCGGTCGGCTCGGCGGGCACCTCCATGCTCGCCGAACGACTCGGTCTGAGCGCGTGCTCGACCGCCAGCACGGCCACGTCGTCCTCCGTGCCGCCCGGGACCGCCGCGGTGGCCACCGCGCAGAGCGCGCGGGGGTCGCCGCTGCCGGCCTTGGCAATGGCGTCGCTCAGGGTGGCCAGCCCGGCGCTCAGGCTCTGGCGGCGACGCTCCACCACCCCGTCGCTGAACAGCAGCAGGGTGTCACCGGGGCGGAACGGGACGGTCGTGGTGCCCGGCCGGCCGCCCAACCCCAGCGGCGGCCCGGCCGGGACGTCGACATATTCGGCGTGGAACCGACCATCCGCGTCACCGCGGCGGATCAACGGCGCGGGGTGACCGGCGCTGGCCAGGGTCAGTTCCCGCCGCTCCGCGTCGATCACGCCGAACGCCACGGTCACGAACAGCTCGTTGGTGCTGGCCTCCGCGCCGAGGCTGGTCACCAGCCGATCCAGGCCGGCCAGGACCGCGTCGGGCGTCGGGTCGGCCAGGGCCAGAGCGCGCAGCGCGGCCCGGACCTGCCCCATCCGCGCGGCGGCCTGCACGTCGTGCCCGGCGACGTCGCCCAGCACCACGCCGAGCGAGCCGTTGGGCAGCAGGAACGCGTCGTAGAAGTCACCGCCGGCCGCGTTGCCGTCCACACCCGGGTCGTAGCGGGCCGCGATCCGCAACCGGGGAAGATCCGGAAGGTGCTCCGGCAACATGCTGCGCTGCAACAGTTGGGCAGTGCCGTGCTGGGTCTCGAAACGGCGGGCCCGCTCGGCGGCCTGGCCGATCAGCTCGGCGGAGGCGGCCAGCAGCGCCCGCTCGGCGGGGGACCAGGTGTGCGGAACCTGGTAGCCGACCGCCAGCCCGCCGCGGACCACCGAGGTGCCCAGCGGCAGGGCCGCCATCGCGCGGATCTTCTGGTCGTGGCGGTCCACGGCGGTGTCCCGCAGCGGCTGCCCGTCGCGGGTGAACGACGGGGCGCCGGAGCGGGCCGCCTGGACCACCGGGGCCGACCAGTCCGCCGGCGCGCGCCTCCAGAGCGGGGGGAGCCGCTCGTCGGCCTCGTCCAACAACTCACCACGGACCCGACGCACCATGCGCCAGCCGCCGCCGCCCTCGTCGACGGCGAACGACGCCTGGTCGGGGTCGAACGTGGTGATCGCGTACCGCAGCGCCACCCGGGCCACGTCGTCGAGGGTGAGGGTGCCGGCGAGCGCCGCGGCCACCTCGCTGAGGCTCTGCAACTGCTCGGTGACGTGGGTGGTCTCGGCCGCGACAGTCAACACGCCGACGATCTGCCCGGCGCTGTCGCGCACCGGTGAGTAGCCCCGGGTGAAGACCGCCTGCTCCACCGTGGCGGAGTGCCCACGGACCAGCGGGAGGGTGGACTCCTTCTCCAGGAAGGGTTCGCCCTGCCGGTAGCAGCGCTCGATCACCGCACCGACGCCGGGCAGCGCCCAGATCTCCGCGAACACCTCGGCGGCCGGACGACCGAGGGCGCTGGGGTGTTTGGTGCCCAGCAGTTCGGCGTAGCCCGCGTTGTAGAGCAGGACGAGGTCGTCGCCGTACGCCAGGGCCATCGGCATCGGCGAGGCGAGGACCAGCTCCACCACCGCCTGGAGGGCGACGTCCCAGTTGTCGGCCGGGCCGAGCGGGGTGTTGGCCCAGTCGTGGGCGAGCACGCCGACGGCCGGGCCGGACCCGGTGGGTGCGCCCGGGCCCGGAGTTGCTGGCGTGGGGACCCGCCCGACCGTTCCTGGCATGGTCGCAGCCTAGTCGGCCGACCGGAAAAGGCATCCGACCACGGCGGCGGGCCGTCGCCGAGTCCGCCGCGTTGGCCGTTTGGGCAGTTCAGGGCCCCTGTCCGGAGGTCTGTCGGGAAAAACGCCGCGCGCTGCGCGGAGTGCCGGACCGGTTGCCGGGTATGCGCCCGGCGCAGTCCATGCGACAGGAGGGACATCATGCTGAAAACCCTCGCGGTCCGGCAGGCCGACATCGGCGATGCCATCGCCGACACCTGGAGGTCGGTGCTGCTCTTCATCCCGAAGGCAGTGGCCTTCATCGTCATCCTCGTGGTCGGCTGGCTCATCGCCAGAGCCGTCCTCAAGATCGTGGATACGGTGCTGGAACGGGTGCGCTTCGACCAGGCGGTCGAACGCGGTGGCATCAAACGGGCCCTGGAGAGAACGAAGTACGACGCCAGCGACATCCTGGCCAGACTGGCGTACTACGCCGTACTGCTGTTCACGCTGCAGTTCGCCTTCGGAGTCTGGGGGCCCAACGCGATCAGTGACCTGATCAGCGGCGTGGTGGCCTGGCTGCCGCGCGCGTTCATCGCGATCGTCATCGTGGTGGTGGCGGCCGCGATCGCCAACGCTGTCCGGGATCTGGTCACCGGGGCGTTGGGAGGGCTCTCGTACGGCAAGGTGCTGGCCGACCTGACGGCGATCTTCATCATCGCGCTCGGCGTGATCGCCGCCCTGAACCAGGTGGGTATCGCCACCACGGTGACCACTCCGGTGCTGATCGCGGTGCTCGCCACGGTGGCCGGCATCCTGATCGTCGGCGTCGGTGGTGGTCTTGTGAAGCCGATGCAGAAGCGCTGGGACGGCTGGCTGGACCGGGCGGCCCAGGAGGCCCGGGCGGTGCAGCAGCAACGTCAGGCCGCGTCGGCCGGGCGTAGCGACGTGGAGCGGCAGATGGCCGACCGCGGGGGTGACCGCACCCAGGCCATGCCTCGGGTGGACGAAGCCCAGCAGTACCGCTCGTAGCGGGCGGAACGGCACGACGGGTGGGAGGGTGTTCCGCGTACGACGCGGGGTGCCCTCCCCTCGCGTGTCAGTGCTGGTCGAGTGCGCGAGCCAGCGCGCAGACCGCGACCAGCCGGGTGAGCAGCCACTCCGGCTCGCTCCAGTCCACCGCCCCGCTCGGCGGCGTCCACCCGTGCTCCAGCGCGGCGGCGCGCACCCCCTCGGCGTAGCCGGCGAGCGCCGCGGAGGTCAGCGGCGTGCGGTCGCCGTCGAGGCTGTCCCGGACGGCCGCCGCATGCTGGTCGACGAGGGCCAGCAGCCCCGGGCGCGCGGCGGCGGCGGCGAGCCCGACAGTGCCCACGGAGACGGTGAGGGCGGCCAGGGTGGACCGCGCCGAGTCGACGGCGGTACGGGAGGCGACCCGGTTGAACGGCACACGCATGGTGACCGAGGCTAACCGACCAGTGTTCGCGTCGACCTCGTCCGCTCGGCGGATGTCGGCTGCACCACTGGGGCGCTCGCCGCTGACCTGGGGGATTGATCCGGCACAGACGGGGCAGCAGGAGAACACCCAGCAATGACCGCACGCGGCACGGAGGCACGGATGGGACAGCAGGCGGACGGACCCGACGAGCGGCACCGGCGGCCGGACGGTGTCAGCGACGCGACGATCGCCGCGCTCGGGAAGCTCAGCGAGGCGCTGGAGTGTGTGGAGCGGGCCCGGGGGCATCTCTACTCGATGCACCAGTTGATCGGTCATGCCGACCTGATGCTCGACGAGGCTGTGGAACAGTTCCAGGCCGCCGGGCATCCGCGCCTCGCCGACCGGATCGCCACCGAGCTGCGCGGCCGCAACGTCATCGCCGGACGGTGGACGTTTCAGATCGTTGAGGACTTCGACGACGGCTACCACGCGCTGTTCCGGGAGTTGGACAAGCAGGCCCGCGACGAGTTGGTGGGTGGGCGGCGCCACCTCTACGAGGCGGAGATGAAGGAACACCGCCGTAGCCGGGGCCGGCCGGGCCACGAGGCCCGGCCGGACGGCGGAGGCTAGTCGCTTGTCGCGTTGGCCGGGCGACGCCGCGCCGCGTCGTCGGCGATGATCACGGTGGCCACCATCAGCGCGACGCACAGGCTGAACAGCCACGACTCGTCGGCGACGAGCCAGGCGGAAACGGGTGCCTGAAGCGCGGCAAGCAGGAAGCCGAGCCAGGCGAGTTTGCGCTGACGCGTGGAGAGGATTCCGGAGCCTTGATGCATCCCGAAATTCTTACGCGAACCGGCCGGCTTGCCGTCCTCCGATCGGCCGATTCTGGATGAGCTGTCCGTTTTCTCGACCGTACGGACACGACTTCTTTGCGGCGCGAGCGATCGGGTGCCGGCGGCGCTAGGGTGCCCCTGCGGCAGGATGGTTTCTCGTGTCCACCACGCCCGCGCGTCCCCGCGCCGCACTGCTCCTGCTGTCCTACCTCGCGTTCGTCAGTCTCGGCCTGCCCGACGGCCTGCTCGGCGTCGCCTGGCCCTCGATCCGAGGCGACTTCGACGTGCCGACCGAGGCCGTCGGGTGGGTGCTCACCGCCGGTACCGTCGGCTATCTCACCTCCAGCGTGCTGGCCGGCTTCACGCTGGCCCGGGTCGGCGTGGGCGCCCTGCTCGCCGGTAGCACCCTGCTGGCCAGCCTGGCGTTGACCGGCTACTCGGTGAGCCCCGTGCTGGCGGCGCTGGTGGGCTGTGCGCTGCTGCTGGGGCTCGGCTCCGGCGCTGTCGACTCCGGGCTCAACGCGTACGCCGCCGGGGCTTTCGGGCCCCGCCACATGAACTGGTTGCACGCCTTCTTCGGTCTCGGCGTGGCCATCGGTCCACTGATCATGACCGCGGTGCTGAGCGCCGGGCTCGCCTGGCGCTGGGGGTACGGCATCGTGGCCGCCGCCCAGCTCGTCCTCGCCGCCGCGTTCGCGCTCACCGTGCGGGCCTGGCGGCGTGAGGCGCCGGCCGGCACCGAGGCGGGCGCCCCGACGGGTACGGCTGCCCAGGGCGTGCCCGCCGCCGCGGATTCCGGGCCGGCGTCCACCGTCCAGGTCCCGGTGAGGGACACGCTGCGGCTGCCGGCGGTCTGGTCGGGGACGCTCGCCTTCGTGCTGTACGTGGCGATCGAGGTGTCCGCGGGGCTGTGGGCGTTCCTGCTGCTGACCGAGGGGCGTGGGCTCAGCGCGGCGGTGGCCGGCGGATGCGTCTCCGCGTACTGGGGCAGTCTCTTCGTGGGCCGGGTCGTGCAGGGTCTGGTGGCCGAGCGCCTGGGGGCGGGGTTGGTGTTGCGCGCCAGCCTGGCCGGGATGGCCGTCGGCACGGCGCTGATCGCCGTTCCCGGGCCGGCGGTCCTTGCGGTGCTCGGCCTGGTCGTCGTCGGTTTCGCCGCCGCGCCGGTGTTTCCGCTGCTCACCCTCACCACCGCCGAACGGGTCGGCGCGGCGCACGCGGACCGCGCCATCGGCCTCCAGATCGGCGCGGCTGGCATTGGTGCGGCGCTCGTCCCGGCCGGGCTGGGCGTGCTGATCGGCAGAACCTCGGTGGAAGTGCTGGGATCAGCCCTGCTGGTGCTCGCGTTGGCGCTGATCGCGCTCTACGAGTGGGGCGCGCGCCGGCCGGCTGCGGGACGTCTTGTGCCGGTGGTGCCCGCCCAGCCCGGAAGCGATCCTCAGACGTCCGGCCCGGTACGGCCGGTCGTGGACGGGCGGTAGGCGCGCTGCGGATCGGTGGCCTCGCGGCTGTTGCCCTGGGCCTGTCCGTCGCGGTCCGACGCGGCCGGCCCGTGCCCGAACGCGGCCTCCTCGCCGGCGTCGTTTCCCGTCACGTCGTCGGCCTGCCCGTCGAGGCTGGAGCCCGACACCGCGCGCTCCAACTCCTCCAACGGAAGCCGCTCCTCGTCCCGCCACACCCTGATGTTGTCGTCGGTCATACCTTCAGCCGTACCCGGGCACGATGATCGCAAACGGTGCCCGCCGAGCAGGCTCGGACACGGCGATGGCCGCCGGTAGTCCGGCGGCCATCGCAGGTCACTGCTGCCCGGGGTCACGGCTGCGGACGGTCCACCTGCCCGCGCCACGCGCCGGTCTCCTGACCGCGCCGCTCGATGTAGGTCTTGAACCGCTGCAGGTCGCCCTTGGCCCGTCGGTCGACGATGCCGAGCTTGTCGCCGGCCTGCTCGACCACGCCGTGCGGCTCGAACTCGAGCTGCAGGGTGACCCTGGTCTTGTCCTGGTCCAGTCGGTGGAAGGTCACCACGCCGGCCTGCTGCGTGCCGTCGGTCGAGCGCCAGGCGACCCGCTCGTCGGGGAGCTGTTCGGTGATCTCCGCGTCGAACTCGCGCTTCACCCCGGCGATGTCCACGGTCCAGTGGGTCATCGTGTCGGAGAGCTGCCGAACCTCCTGCACACCCTCCATGAACTGGGGGAACTCCTCGAACTGCGTCCACTGGTCGTACGCGGTGCGTACGGGTACGGACACGTCCACATGTTCGGTAACGCCACTCATCGGGGAACCTCCTTCAGTCGCCGGTGGATTGCCGGATCGGGGGCGATCCTGGTCACCAGCGAGTTGTCTCGTTCTTGTTGCCCAGCGCCGCCCACACCTCGGAGACCGTCTGGTAGGTGGTGCCCTCGGGCAGCCGTTCCAGCGCCGCCACGATGTCGTCCGGCGCCTCGTTCTCGCGGGCGCTGGCAATGAGCACCAGACGGTCGCCCGGCAGCGCGCTCATCGAGATGAACCGGCCGAGCCGGCTGCGCTGCTCGACGTCCGTAGAGCTCATGCCCTGCGGGGTGCCGGTGCGCAGGTCGCCGGCCGGGGCGGTGGTCGTCTCCGGCTGGTCCTCGCCAGCCGGTTCCGGCACCCGCGACTCGTCGACTCGAGAGCCACCGGTCCCCGGACCCTGTACGAGGCCGCTGACCTCCTGACTCATCTGTTCGTCGATCCTCGGTCCGTGCTTGCTGTTGCCACGCTCCATGCCTTCTGCGCTACCCGGCACCCCACCCGATAAACCGGCACCGGGCCACGAACCGGCCCTCGGCCCGACGGCGAAACGGACACCGGGCCGGACGAGGGCTCACTCGTCGGCGGGCTTGCGGGGCGGCAGTACCGGCTCGTCCGGGTTCGGGTCGCCGGCCTGCAACTGCCGCCCGCGCTGCACCTCGGAGTTGATCTGCACGCCCAGCATCAGTGCGGAGTTGGACAGGTAGAGCCAGACCAGGAACGCGATGGCCGCCCCGAGGCTGCCGTAGGTGGTGTTGTAGGAGCCGAAGTTGGCCACGTAGAGGCCGAAGCCGAAGGAGGCCGCCGCCCAGGAGATCAGGGCCACCGCGCCGCCCGGGGTGAGCCAGCGGAACCGGGGCTGGCGCACGTTCGGCGCGATCCAGAACAGCAGGGACAGCAGCGCCATCATGATCATGGCGAGGACCGGCCACTTCGCCACGCTCCACGTCGTGCGGGCCAGGCCGCCGGCGTTGACCAGGTCGCCGACCGCATCGGTGACCGGCCCACTGACGATCAGGGCGAGGGCGACCACCGCGAGCAGCACCAACGTGATCGCCGCCAGGCCGATCTGCAGCGGCCGGAGCTTCCAGACCGGGCGGCCCTCGGTCACCCCGTAGACGGCGTTGGAGGCGCGGGTGAACGCGCCGATGAAGCCGGACGCGGACCAGAGCGCGCCGAGCAGACCGAAGCTGAGCAGAAGCTTCGGGTTGCTCTGCTCCAGCACCACGGAACGGATCACCTTCAGCACGCCGCCCTCATCGTCGCTGAGCACCGCCCCGGCACCGACCTGGTTGGCCAGGTCGACCACGGTGTCCAGGGTCCGCTCGCCGTCGGAGACCAGGCCGACCAGCGCCACCACCACGATGGCGGACGGGAAGAGCGCCAGGACCCCGTAGTAGGTCAGCGCGGCGGCCCAGTCGGAGCAGTTGTCGTTGACGAAGTTCTGCACGCTGCGGACCAGCACTCCCCGCCAGGTCCGCCAGCTCAGCTGCCGCATCCGTCGGGGCACCCGGGAGTGCGGTGTGCCGTCGAGCGTCGTACCCGGCTCCGTGGTCGTCATGCCCGCTCCCTGCGCCCCGGCCGCCGGATGACCGGTCGTCCGGTCTGGCCTGGCCCGCCGGTACCCGGTTGGTGAAATCGACAAACCCGCCCGGTGTCCGACCGCCGCCGCTATGGTTTGCCGCCCGGTCACCGGGGAACGGTCACAGTGACCCTGTCGACACGGAGGAGGACGAGATGCCCGGGCGCGAAGACCTGCCCAGCACGCTGCGACGCTCCCCGGAGAAGGCGCAGCGCACCTGGGAGAAGACGCACGAATCGGCGGTGGAGACCTACGGCGAGGGGGAGCGGTCGCACCGCACCGCCTTCGCCGCGGTGAAGCATCAGTTCGAGAAGGTGGGCGACCACTGGGAGCCGAAGGGCCGCAAGGGCCCCAGCGACCAGCAGGCCGCCGGTGGCGGGCCGGAACGACGGGCACCCACCGCCGGTGGCGTCGATGCCAACGCCACCAAGGACCACCTGATGTCGGTGGCCCGCAAACTCGACGTGCCCGGGCGGTCCAGCATGACCAAACCGGAGCTGGTCACGGCCATCGAGAAGGCCAACGACCGCGCCACCCGCAAGGCCCGCGGCGACTGATCGCCGCCGCACCCGAGCACAACCGACGCGGTACGGGCGGACGCTCCACCCCTGCGTCCGCCCGTGCTGTTCTCACCAGTGCCCGCCCCCCGGCGCCTCGATGTGCACCGCCTTCGTCGCGGTGAACTCGTCCAGCAGCTCCGGTCCGTACCCGAAGCCCTGCCCGCTGGCGCGGCGCGGATGCGCGGCACCTCCCGGCGCACCCCCGAACACCGCGTTGACCTTGACCGTGCCCACCGGCAGCTCCCGCCACGCCCGCTGCGCGTGACTCATCGACGGGGTCAACACCGTGGCGGCCAGCCCGTACGGGGAGTCCGCAGCGCAGCGCAGCGCCTCGTCGAACGAGTCGACCACCACCACCGGTGCGACCGGCCCGAAGGTCTCCTCCCGGACCAGCGGCATGTCGTGGCGACAGTCGGTGACGACGGTGGCCGGGTAGAACGCCCCCGGTCCGTCCGGCACCTCACCGCCCACCCGCACCCGTGCGCCGTCCGCAAGCGCGGCAGCCACCTGACCGTGCACGTGGTCCCGGTGCCGCCGGTCGACCAGCGGCCCCAGCTCGGTGCCCGGGTCCCGGCCCGGCCCGACCCGCAGCGCTGCGGCGCGTCGTACCAGCGCGGCCACGAAGTCGTCGGCCACCTCCCGGTGCACGTAGAGGCGCTCCACCGCCACGCAGATCTGCCCGGCGTTGGCGAACGCGCCGAGCGCGGCCTGCTCCGCCGCCCACTCCGGGTCGACGCCCGCGTCCACGATCAGCGGGTCGCTGCCGCCGTTCTCCAGGAGCACCTTCGCCCCGGTACGGGCCGCCGCGGCGGCGATCGCCCGCCCGGTCGCTGTGGAACCCACGTGGGCGACCACGTCGACGTCCTGCGCCGCCAGCGCCGCACCCACCTCCGGGCCGCCGGTGAGCAGTGACAACACGCCGGCCGGCAGTGCCTCATCCAGTGCTCGGGCCAGCAACCAACCGGTCGCCGGTGTGCGTTCGCTCGGCTTGTAGAGCACCACGTTCCCGGTCACCAGGGCCGCTCCGAGCAGTCCACAGGAGACCGCTACCGGGTCGTTCCAGGGGGTGATCGCCGCGACCACCCCGCGTGGCTGCGGGGTCAGGAAGTCCAGCGCGGCGGTCTCGCCGTTCAGCGTGCGCCCGCCGCGCAGCGGCGCCAGTTCCGCATACTGTCGCAGGGTGCCGATCCCCGCCTCGACGCCTCCGCGGGCGTCCGCCAACGGCTTGCCCATCTCCGCGGTGACCGCCGCCGCCAACTCATCGATGACCGCCTCCACCGCGTCCGCGGCCCGGTGCAGCGCCGCCGCCCGTTCCGCCGGGGCGGTCGCCGCCCACTGGGCCGCCGCGTTGCGGGCCGCCTGGGTCGCCTTGCCCACCTCGTCGGCGGTGGCCACCGGCACCGTGCTCACCGGCGTGTCGTCCGCCGGATCACGCACCACCAGTTCGCCGCCGTCGCCGCCCGCACCCCACACCCCGCCCACCAGCTGCGCAACCGTGTACATGCGGCGCTGGATGCCCCGGCCTCGACGAGGCAAACGCGTTTCGCCCGGTTGCGCGCCGGGTAGGCGGATCCGATGACAACCACCACCGCGCCGAGCGCGGACGCCGTCATCGTCGGGGCCGGGCACAACGGCCTGGTGGCGGCCAACCTGCTGGCCGACGCCGGCTGGGACGTGGTGGTGCTGGAGGCGACAGCGGTGCCCGGCGGCGCGGTCCGCTCCGCCGAGGTCACCGCGCCCGGCTACCTCAGCGACCTCTACAGCTCGTTCTACCCCCTCGGGTACGCGTCGCCGGTGCTGGGCGGCCTGGACCTGGGTCGACACGGGCTGTCCTGGCGGCACTCGCCGGACGTGCTGGCGCACCTGCTGCCCGACGGTCGAGCCGCGGTGATCAATCGGGATCCGGATGTCACCGCCGCGTCGCTGGAGCAGTTCGCCCCCGGGGACGGTAAGCGCTGGCTCAACGCGTACACCGACTGGCTCGACGTGGCCGAGCCGATGCTGGAGGCGATCACCTCGCCGTTCCCGCCGGTACGCGGCGGGCTGGGCCTCCTGCGTCGGCTGCGCGTCGCCGGCGCGCTGCGACTCGCGCGCCGGCTCGTCGTACCGGTCCGCAAACTTGGCGACGAACTCTTCGACGGTCCCGGCGGGCCGGCCCTGCTGGCCGGCTGTGCCCTGCACACCGACCTGTCCCCGGAGGAGGCCGGCTCCGGGGTGTACGGCTGGCTGCTGGCCATGCTCGGCCAGCAGATTGGCTGGCCGGTGCCCGACGGCGGCGCGCAGCAGATCACCAACGCGCTGGTGGATCGGCTACAGGCGCGTGGCGGGGCGATCCTCTACGGCGCTCCGGTCGACCGGGTGCTCACCGCCCGAGGCCGGGCGATGGGGGTCCGCACCGTCGGCGGCGCGCTGTGGCGGGCCCGGCGGGCCGTGCTCGCCGACGTGCCGGCGCCGGCGCTCTACCTCGACCTGGTCGGCGCCGCGGCGCTGCCGTCCCGGCTGGTGGAGGACCTGGCGCACTTCCGGTGGGACGGTTCCACGCTGAAGGTGGACTGGGCGCTCTCCGCGCCGGTGCCCTGGACGAACCGGCAGGTGGCCGGCTCCGGCACCGTTCACCTCGGCGCGGACCTGAACGGGCTCACCCACTACGCCAGCGAGTTGGCCCGTGGCGAGCTGCCCCGCGACCCGTTCCTGCTGGTCGGGCAGATGTCGGTGGCAGACCCGAGCCACTCCCCGCCGGGCACCGAGTCGCTGTGGTCGTACACCCACCTGCCGTTCCGGCGGAACTGGCGGGCCGAGGAGGTCGCCGGGCACGTGCAGCGGATGGAGGACGTGCTGGAGGCGGCGGCCCCGGGTTTCCGCAGCCTGATCGTGGGCCGACACGTGGCCGGGCCGGCCGATCTGGAGAAGGGCAATCCGAGCCTGGTCGGTGGCACGCTCGGCGGCGGGACTGCCGCCGCGTACCAGCAGCTCTTCCTGCGCCCGATCCCTGGCCTGGGCCGGGCGGACACCCCGGTGGACCGGCTCTTCCTGGCCAGCGCGTCGGCGCACCCCGGCGGCGGTGTGCACGGCGCGCCCGGCGCGAACGCCGCCCGGGCGGCCCTGGCCCGCGACCGAGCGCTCACCGGCCGCGCGTACGCCGCAGCCATCACCACCGCCCACCGCGCCATCTACCCCACCTAAACCACCGCCACCCGTCACCCGTCACCCCCGGGGTACCAGACCCCGGAACCGCCCGCCGCCGTCGATCATGGAGTTGTGGTGGGTGACAAAGCACCTGCCCGGGTTCTAAACGGGCACCACAACTCCATGATCGACCGGGGCTGGGACTGGGGCTGGGGCTGGGGGTGGGGGTGGGGGTGGGGGTGGGGCGGGGCGGGGCTTTTAGCGGGTTATGTTGCGGTGTTTGCTGCGGAGGCGGAAGGGCATCAGGGCGCTCTCCACCTTGGTCGCGGTGGTCATCTTGGAGACGCCGTCGCGCCGCTCCTCGAAGCGGATCGGCACCTCCAGGATGGTGTGCCCCAGCTTGGTGGCGAGGTAGTGCATCTCCACCTGGAAGCTGTAGCCGTTGGACTGCACCCGCTCCAGGTCGATGTCGCGCAGGGCTTCGGCCCGCCAGATCTTGAACCCGGCCGTGAGGTCCCGGATGCGTACCCGCAGCAGGGTGTGAACGTAGAGGTTGGCCCAGCCGCTGAGCGCCCTGCGGTAGAGCGGCCAGTTCTCGTCCAGCTCGCCGCCGGGCACGTAGCGGGAACCGATCACCACGCTGGCCTGGGTGGAGAGCAGCGCGCCGAGCATCCCCGGCAGCGCCTCAGGCGGGTGGGAGAGGTCCGCGTCCATCTGCGCCACGTACTCGGCGCCGCCCTCGATCGCGCGGGTCATCCCGTCCACGTACGCCCGGCCGAGGCCCTCCTTGCCGGCGCGGTGCACGACCTCGATCCGGTCGGGGTTCTCGATGGCCAACTTGTCGGCCACCTCCCCGGTGCCGTCGGGGGAGTTGTCGTCGGCGACGAGGATGCGCAGCCCTGGCAGCGGCAGCGCGAGCAGTCGCTCGACCAGCGTCGGAAGGTTGCCCGCCTCGTTGTAGGTGGGCACGACGACGGTCAGGCGTGCGTCCCGCCACGGCGACGGCAACTGCACCGGCTTGATCATGTCGGTCATCCTCGGTTTGCGGACAAGGGTCATGGAAAGGGTATCTAGTTCCCGCATTCGGTCGGAGGGAGGCACCCCTTCCGGGTGTTGCGGTCCTCCGCCGCCCACCGTGCGTGGGCGTCTAACCCCTGGTCAGAGGCTTGTGGTGGTCAGCTCCGACGGCGAGCGACAACGGTGAGTGCGAGCGCCGCGACGGCGAGCGCCACACCGGAGAGCGCCGGTTTGTGCGTGCCGACCCAGAGTGCCGCGGAGCGGTCTCGCGCCTGTTCACGGAACACGCCCGCCGTGCCCCGGTCCGTGTCCGCATCGCCCGGGTGATCCAGATTGTCCCGCCAGGTCGCCGGATCGATCTTCTCGCCGGTCTGCTGGCTGTCGTAGCCGTCGCGGGCCAGCTTCCGGTCCAGCAGGCCGGGGAACAGGGCGTCGGCCACCCGCACCTGCCAGGTCGGGCCACCCACGTTCAGCTCCCTGGTGCCGCGGTCGGCGGCCCAGACGATGGCGCGGGCGGCCAACTCCGGAGTGAAGATCGGCGGCACCGGCTGCGGATGCCGGGGCAGCCGGGTGCGGACCCAGGAGAACTGCGGCGTGTTGACCGCGGGTAGCTGCACCATCGACAACTTCACCCCCGGGCAGTCGTGCAGCAGCTCGGCGCGCAGCGAGTCGTTGAACCCCTGGACGGCGTGCTTGCTGGCGCAGTACGCCGACTGCAGCGGGATGCCCCGGTAGGCCAACGCCGATCCCACCTGGACGATCGTGCCCCGCCCGTGCGCCCGCATGTGCCGCAGCGCGGCGAGGGTGCCGTGCACGGTGCCCAGGTAGGTGACCTCGGTGACCCGACGGAACTCGCGCGCCGGAATCTCCCAGGCCGGCGCGAACACCGACGCCATCGCGTTGTTGACCCACACGTCGATGCCGCCCCAGTGGTGCACCACGTCGTCGGCGGCCTGCTGCACCGCGCCCGCGTCGGCCACGTCGACCCGGTACACGCGCACGTCCGTCGCGCCGCGCAGTCGGCACTCCCGCTCGGCGGCGACCAGACCCGCCTCGCCCCGAGCCAGCAGCGCCAGCCGGGCGCCGCGGGCCGCGTACGCGTGGGCCACGGCCCGGCCGACGCCGGCGCTCGCGCCGGTCACCACCACGGTCCGTGTCACTGTCACCCCTTCTGTCGGGTGGCGATGTCGGAGAGTCGGGCCAGGGTCTCCCGGTTACGCCGGTGCAGGACGAGATCGTTGATCTTGTTGTGGACCCAGCGGAGCGGTCCGGCCGCGAAATCCTCCCCGAGACGCACCCGGGTGGCGCCGTCGCCGACCGGTTCCAGGGTGAAGGCCACGATCGCCTCGCCCGCCGGCCAGAGACCGGCCTTGAGCACGAGCCGGTGCGGCGGTTCACAGACCAGCACCGTCGACGCGTCCTGCAACGAGACCGGCCATGGCCCGGCCCGGTGATGCAGTTGGCTGCCCACCCGGGGCCAGGCGTCGTCCACGTCCCGCATGTGTGCGGTGCCCACCACCCAGTCGCTGTACGTCCACCCGTCGGCGAGCACGTCGAACACCTGCTGCGGGGGAGCGTCGATCACTTTCTCCACAATCGCCACTGGGCTTTCATACCCACGCCACGTACGGGCTAACGACCGGCGGGGTTAGCTTCTCCGGGGCGGCGGGTAAGGCCTTCCCGGGGCATCGCCGGCGGCGCTGGCCCACCCCCTCGACGGCGACGTTTACTCCTCGGGGCGCAGGGAACCCGCCGGCTGTGCGACAGGACCAGGGGGATCCGTATCAGCGCAGGTCAGCACAGGTGTATGCCGCCGCTGACCGCGCCGGTTCCGGATCTGTCGCAAGCCCCCGAGCGGTGCTCTACGACGCGGTGCTGCTGGACCGCGACGGCACCCTGATCGAGGACGTGCCGTACAACGGCGACCCGGAGAAGGTACGGCCGGTGCCGGGCGCGCGGGCGGCCCTGGACCGGCTGCGCGCGTCCGGGCTGCGGCTGGCGGTCGTCACGAACCAGTCGGGCCTGGCCCGGAGCTACTTCACCGCCGAGCAGATGCGGGCGGTGCACGCCCGCGTCGAGGAGCTGCTGGGCCGGTTCGACGCGTGGTTGGTCTGCCCACACGACGACGCCGACGGCTGTGACTGCCGAAAGCCGGCGCCGGGCCTGGTGTACGCCGCCGCCCGCGAGCTGGGCACGACGCCGTCCCGCTGCGTACTCGTGGGCGACATCGGCCGGGACATCGGCGCCGCCATGGCCGCCGGGGCCGCGGGAGTGCTGGTGCCGACCCCGGTCACCCGGCCGGAGGAGGTCGCCGCCGCCGGGTGGGTGGCCAACGACCTGCCTGCTGCGGTGGCGGAGATCCTGCGCCGCCAACAGGCCGTGCAGCCCGCGACTCCGCCCACCGAACCGGTACGGACGGCGCTGGTGGTCCGCTCGGACTCGGCCGGTGACGTGCTGGTCACCGGCCCGGCGATCCGCGCCGTCGCGGCCGGAGCGCAGCGGGTGGTGCTGCTGTGCGGTCCGCGCGGTCGGGCCGCCGCCAACCTTCTGCCCGGCGTCGACGAGATCATCGAACATCCGCTGCCGTGGATCGACCCCACGCCGGGGCATGTCGACCCGGAGGCCATGCGGAGCCTGACCGCGCGGTTGGGCGCGGTCGGCGCGGACCAGGCGGTGGTGTTCACCTCGTTCCACCAGTCCGCCCTGCCGCTGGCGCTGCTGTTGCGAATGGCGGGGATCAACCGGATCGCGGCGATCAGCGACGACTATCCGGGCTCGCTGCTGGACATCCGGCACCGGGTGCCGGTGGGCGTCCCCGAACCCGAACGTGCCCTTTCCCTGGCGGCCGCCGCCGGCCATCGGCTGCCCGACGACGACGAACCGGTCCTGCGGCTGCGCCGGGACGCCGTTCCACCACGCCCGGCCGACCTGGGCGATCCGGGGTACGTGGTGCTGCACCCCGGATCGGCCGCGTCGAGCCGGGCCTGCCCGCCCGACGTGGCCACCCGGATCGCCGGGGCGCTGGTCGACGCCGGGCACCGGGTGCTGGTCACCGGCGGCCCGGACGAGCGGGCGGTCACCGCCCAGGTCGCCGCGGCCGGCGGGACCGACCTGGGCGGCCGCACCGACCTGGCCGGGTTGGCCGCGATCGTCGCGGACGCCAGCGCGGTCGTGGTCGGAAACACCGGACCCGCGCACCTGGCGGCGGCCGCCGGTGTGCCGGTGGTGAGTCTCTTCGCGCCGACCGTCCCGTTCGGTCAGTGGGGGCCCTACCGGGTGCCCACCGTCCGGCTCGGCGACGCCGCCGCGCCCTGCCGGGACACGCGGGCGGCCAGTTGCCCGGTCCCCGGGCACCCCTGCCTCAGCGGCGTCGACCCGGGCGACGTGGTCGACGCGCTCCGGACCCTCACCGCCAGCGGTGGTGGCGGCCGATGAACATCCTGCTCTGGCACGTGCACGGCTCCTGGACCACGTCGTTCGTGCACGGCAGCCACCGCTACCTGATTCCCACCACACCCGACCGCGGCCCGTACGGCCTCGGCCGGGCCCGCACCTACCCGTGGCCGGACAGCGCGGTCGAGGTCAGCCCGGAGGAGCTGCCGAGCGCTGACGTCGACCTGGTCATCCTGCAACGCCCCGAGGAGATCGACCGGGCCGAGCAGTGGCTCCGTCGCCGCCCCGGCCGCGACCTTCCGGCGATCTACGTCGAGCACAACACCCCCAAGGGCGACGTGCCGAACACCCGTCACCCGATGGCCGACCGCGACGACCTGCTCATCGCCCACGTCACCGGGTTCAACCAGATCTTCTGGGACACCGGCGACACCCGCACCACAGTGGTCGACCACGGCATCGTCGCCCCCTCCGCGTCCTACACCGGGGAGCTGGACCGGCTCGCCGTGGTGATCAACGAGCCGGTGCGGCGAGGCCGGGTCACCGGCACCGACCTGCTGCCCCAGTTCGCCGAGATCGCGCCGCTGGACGTGTTCGGCATGGGCGTCGCCGGCCTGGCCGACCACCTCGGGCTGCCCGCGGACCGGCTGACCAGCCACGACGACGTGCCCCAGGAGCGGATGCACACCGAACTGGCCCGGCGGCGGGCGTACCTGCACCTGTGCCGGTGGACTTCCCTCGGGCTCAGCCTCATCGAGGCGATGTCGATCGGCATGCCGGTCGTCGCGCTCGCCACCACCGAGGCGGTGATGGCGGTGCCCCCGGAGGCGGGGGCGCTCGCCACCCGGACCGACACCCTGCTCGACGCCGCCCGCCGGTTCATCGCCGAACCGGACACCGCGCGGCAGGCCGGAGCGGCGGCGCGAACCGCCGCGCGCGACAGATACGGCCTCGACCGTTTCCTCGCTGACTGGGACCGGCTGCTGGAGGAGGAAGTATGCGGATCGCGATGATCTCGGAGCACGCCAGCCCGCTCGCCGTCCTCGGAGGGGAGGATGCCGGCGGCCAGAACACGCACGTCGCGGAGCTGTCCGCCGCGCTCGCCGCCGCCGGGCACGAGGTGCGGGTCTACACCCGCCGCGACGCACCTGACCTGCCGGTGACCGTCCGCAGCCCGGACGGGTACGACGTGGTGCACGTGCCGGCCGGCCCGGCCGAGCCGGTGGCCAAGGACGCGCTGCTGCCGCACATGCGGGAGTTCAGCCGCTGGCTGATCGAGCGGTGGCGCGGCGGCGACTGGGTGCCCGAGGTGATCCACGCGCACTTCTGGATGAGTGGCCTGGCGGCGCTGACCGCCGGCCGGCAGACCGGGGTGCCGGTGGTGCAGACGTACCACGCGTTGGGCACCGTGAAGCGCCGCTACCAGGGAGTGCAGGACACCAGCCCGGCCCGCCGGATCTCCTACGAGCGGGAGCTGGGCCGCTCGGTGGACCGGATCGTCGCGCAGTGCCGCGACGAGGTGGGTGAGCTGGTCCGGATGGGTGTGCCCCGGTCCCGGATGACGGTGGTGCCCTCCGGGGTCAACCTCGCCACCTTCGCGCCACTCGGGCCGGCCGCCGACCGGGAACCGGGACGGGCCCGCATCCTCACCGTGGGTCGGCTGGTCGAGCGCAAGGGCTTCCAGACCGTGATCCGCGCGATGGAGCTGGTGCCGGACGCCGAGTGCGTGGTCGTCGGCGGCCCACCCGAGGGGCTGTTGGAGACCGACCCGTACGCCCGCCGGCTGCGGGCACTCGCGGAGTCGTGCGGGGTGGCCGACCGGGTGCACCTGGTCGGCGCGGTGCCCCGGGAGGAGATGGGCCGCTGGTACCGCTCGGCGGACCTGCTGGTCGCCGCGCCCTGGTACGAGCCGTTCGGGTTGACTCCGCTGGAGGCGATGGCCTGTGGGGTGCCGGTCGTCGGCACGGCCGTGGGCGGCATCCGGGACACCGTCGTCGACGGGACGACCGGTGACCTCGTGCCGGCCCGGGACCCGCACGCGCTGGCCGCCGCGATACAGGGGTTGCTCGACGACCGGATCAGGCGCTTCGCGTACGCGACGGCGGCGCGTGAGCGGGCCCGGGAGCGGTACTCGTGGGCGGCCACCGCCGAGCGGCTGGTCGAGGTCTACAGCGAGGTGGCCGCCGTGCGCCGGCCGACCCGGGTGGTGGCCTGATGCCGACGGGCACACTGCTCGACACGCATCTGACGAACCTCGCCGCGGCACTGGTGCCGTACCGACGGTGTGAGCGACAGCTGGCGCGCTGGGGCGCGGACCTGGCCCACCGGCTGGTCGCCGGGGGTCGTCTGCTGGTGGCCGGCAACGGCGGCAGTGCCGCCGAAGCCCAGCACCTCACCGCCGAGTTGGTCGGCAAGCTGCACGACGACCGTCAGCCGCTGTCCGCGATCGCGCTGCACGCCGAGACGAGTGCGCTCACCGCCATCGCCAACGACTACGGCTACACCGAGGTGTACGCCCGCCAGGTGCGCGCCCACGGGCGCCCGGGCGACATCCTGCTGTTGCTGAGCACCAGCGGGACCAGCCCCAACCTGGTCGCCGCCGCGCGGGCGGCCCGCGAGGTCGGGGTGACCACCTGGGCGCTCACCGGCGTCGCCCCCAATCCGCTCGCCGAGGCCTGCGACGACGTGCTGGCCGTCGCGTCCCCGGACACCCAGGTCGTCCAGGAGCTGCACCTGGTGACCAGTCATCTGCTCTGCGAGTACCTCGAACAGGAGTTGCCCGCCGCGCTGGCGGCAGCCGCCGATCCGGCGGTCGTCCACCCCGTGCCCGGGGAGCCCGCACCGGCCGGTCGGCTGGCTGCCGCGCCGGTACGCACCGGAGTCGAGGTGGTGCTCGACGGCGGGCCCGGACGGCAGGTCGACGCGTGAGCCGGACAGCGGGTCGGCGAGTGAGGATGAGGAGGCAAGCGTGAGGGGACCGGTGGTGGTGCTCGGGGACACCCTGCTCGACCGGGATGTGGAAGGTGTGGTCAACCGGCTCTGCCCGGACTCCCCGGTGCCGGTGCTCGACGAGACGGTGGCCACCGACCGACCGGGGGGCGCCGGGTTGGCGGCGGTGTTCGCCGCCGCGCAGGGCGCCGAGGTGGTGCTGGTGACGGCGCTCGCCGACGACGCAGGCGGGGCCCGACTGAGCGCGCTGCTCGCCGCCGCCGGCGTGCAGGTGTACCCACTGGCCCTTTCCGGCGCGACGCCGGAGAAGATCCGGCTGCGGGCTCGGGGGCGGGTGCTGCTGCGCCACGACCGGGGCGGCGTGTCCGGGGAGCCGGGTCAGCCCTCCGACGAGGTGCTCCGGGTGATCGCCGAGGCGTCTGCGGTGCTGGTCAGCGACTACGGCCGGGGGGTGGCGCGGGAGCCCGCGCTGCGTGCCGCGTTGGCCGCCACCCGCGCGCCGGTGGTGTGGGACCCGCATCCGCGCGGCCCGGCGGCCGTGCCCGGCGTACACCTGGCCACGCCGAACGAGTCCGAGGTGCGTGAGCTGGTCCCCGCGCTGCCCGGCGCGTCCCGACTGGCCACCGCGTCGCGGGGTGCCCAGGGACTACGGCGGCGCTGGCGGGCCGGCGCGGTAGCGGTGACGCTGGGCGGCGACGGCGCGCTGCTCTGCCACGCCGGGTCTACGCCGCTGGTGGTGCCGACGCCGGGTAGCGCGGAGGGGGACACCTGCGGTGCCGGCGACCGGTTCGCGGCGGCGGCCAGCGTCGCACTGGCCCAGGGCGCGCTGGTCTCCGAGGCGGTGCAGGTGGCGGTCGCCGAGGCGTCCGCGTACGTGGCCGGTGGGGGAGTGGCCACGGCGCTGCCTCCGTCGGCGCCGGCGGTGCGGGGCCGGAGTGCGCCGGAGCCGCGCGCCCTCCAGCCGGGACCACGGGGTGGTGCGATGGCCGACCGGGTGGGAGTGGCCGCTGTCGCCACGCTCCTGGGTGAGGTACGCGCCGCGGGTGGCACGGTGGTGGCGACCGGCGGTTGCTTCGACCTGCTGCACGCCGGGCACGTGGCCACCCTGGAGGCGGCCCGGCAGCTCGGCGACTGTCTCATCGTCTGCCTGAACTCCGACGCCAGCGTGGCCGGGTTGAAGGGGCCGGACCGGCCGGTGCAGTCCGAAGACGACCGCAGCCGACTGCTGGCCGCGTTGAGCTGCGTCGACGCGGTCCTCGTCTTCGATGAGCCGACCCCGCAGGCGGCGCTGTCCTGGGTACGCCCCGACGTCTGGGTCAAGGGCGGCGACTACGCCACCGGCGGTGGGGACGCCAGCGCCGCACTGCCGGAGGCGGAGGTCCTGCGCCGCTGGGGTGGGAACACAGTCGTGGTGCCCTATCTGGACGGTCGTTCCACCACCGACCTGATCGTCCGCACGCTCGCGGAGCGGACCCGATGACCGCCACGCGGCCCGGTGCCGGGCCCACCGTCCTGATCACCGGGGGCGCCAGCGGCCTCGGCGCCGCTGTGGTCGCCGCGGTGGCCGCCTCCGGTGGCCGTCCGGTCGTGCTGGACCGGCAGCCGCCGGCCGACGGGGTGTCCTGGACCGAGTGCGACCTGGCCGACACGCGAGCCGCCGAGGTGGCCACCCGGCACCTCGCCGAGCAGGCCGGTGGCCTGGACGCCGTGGTGACCGCCGCCGGCACCGACGTGCCGGGCCGACTCGCCGACCTGCCGGGGGAGACCTGGGACCGGATCGTCGCCGTCGACCTGCTGGCCACCGCGGCGGTGATCCGGGCCGCGCTGCCGTTCCTGGTCACCTCCCGGGGCCGCATCGTCACCGTCGCCTCGACCCTGGGCGTCAAGGCGGTCAGCGACGCCACCGCGTACTGCGCGGCGAAGTTCGGCGTGGTGGGGTTCACCCGAGCCCTCGCCGCCGAGCTGGCCGGTCAGGTCGGCGTCACCCTGCTCATCCCGGGTGGGATGCGCACCGCGTTCTTCGACGAACGTGACCCGCAGTACAAGCCGGGGCCGGACGCGAACCTCAACGAGCCCGCCGACACCGCCGCCGCGATCATGTTCGCGCTCAATCAGCCGCCCGGGTGCGCGGTGCGAGAAATGGTGGTCTGCGCCGAGCAGGAGACGTCGTACCCGTGATCCTCGTGCTGCGCGCCCTCGGCGTCGGCGACCTGGTGACCGCGGTGCCCGCGCTGCGGGCGCTGCGGGCCGCGTACCCGTCGCGGGAGCTGGCGCTCGCCGCGCCCGGCTGGCTGGCCCCGCTGGTCGACCTGGTCGGTGGCGTCGACCGGCTGGTGGACACGGCGGGGCTGGATCGCCCTCTCCGGGCGGGGCCGGCCCCGTGGATCGCTGTCAACCTGCACGGGCGCGGCCCGCAGTCGCACCGGCTGCTCGCGGCCACCCGGCCCGGTCGGCTGTTCGCCTTCGCCAGCCCGGACGCCGGCTTCGCCGACGGCCCGCGCTGGGCCGCCGACGAGCACGAGGTGGACCGGTGGTGCCGGCTGCTGTCCTGGTACGATATCCCGGCCGACCGCGCCGACCTGAGCCTGCGTCGGCCCGCTGCGGCAGGGCTGCCCAGCGGTGTCACGGTGCTGCACCCGGGCAGCAAGATCCCGGCCAAGCGGTGGCCCGCCGAGCGGTTCGCCGGTCTGGCCCGGGCACTGACCGACCAGGGGCACCGGGTCCTGCTCACCGGCTCGGCCGACGAACGGGCGCTGGCGGCCCGGGTGGCCGAGGCGGCGGGCCTGAGCTCGGACGCCGTGCTGGCCGGCCGGACCGACCTCGGCGTGCTCGCCGCGCTGGTGGCCGACGCCCGGCTGGTGGTCAGCGGGGACACCGGCGTCGCCCACCTGGCCACCGGGTACGGCACCCCGTCGGTCGTCCTCTTCGGGCCGGTGCCACCGGCGCACTGGGGGCCGCCACCGGACCGGCCACGGCACCGGGTGCTCTGGGCCGGCGAAGGAGACTGGCCCAGGTGGGATGGGGTAGGAAGCCACCCGACGATGGCGGCTCTGCGTCTCGACGAGGTGCTGGCCGCCGTGGCCGAGGTGGAGAAGGTGGTGCGGGTCTCCGGTGCGGTTGCGGCGTAGCGACCCGGGTCGACCGGGGTACGGACGGCGTCGGCGCGGTCGGGGCTGGCTCTTCGTCGACCCGTCCGGTGCGCCGGTGCGGGATCCGGACGTCCTGGCCCGGCTGCGGGAGTTGGTCATCCCGCCGGCCTGGCAGGACGTGTGGATCGCGCCGCACCCGAACGGGCACATCCAGGCGATCGGGATCGACGCGGCCGGACGCAAGCAGTACGTCTACCACCCGCGGTGGCGGGAGAAGCAGGACGAGGCGAAGTTCGACCGCGTGCTGGAGGTGGCCCGGCGGCTGCCGGCGCTGCGTGAGCGGGTGGGGCGCGACCTGGACGGGCCCGGACTGGGCCGGGACCGGGTGCTGGCCACTGTGGCCCGACTGCTGGACATGGGGATGTTCCGGGTCGGCAGCGACCAGTACGCCGCCGGCGACGACCCGACCTACGGGGTCGCGACCCTGCGCCCCGAGCATGCCCGGTCCCGCGGCGGCTGCGTGGTGCTCGTGTTTCCCGCGAAGGGGGGCATCGAGCAGGTACGCCGGATCGAGGACCCGGAGCTGTGCCAGGTGTTGTCCAATCTGCGCCGTCGTCGGCGACGGGCGGAGCGGCTGTTCGGCTACTGGGACGGCAGGGAGTGGCGCGACGTGCGCAGTGACGAGGTCAACGGCTACCTGCGCGACGCCAGCGGTGGGGAGATGACCGCGAAGGACTTCCGCACCTGGCACGCCACTGTGCTCGCGGCCACCGAGTTGGCCACCGCCGGTCCGGCCCGCTCGGTGACGGCCCGGCGCAAGGCGGTGGTCGCGGTGATGCGTGCGGTGGCGGAGCTGCTGGGCAACACGCCGACGGTGGCGCGTGCGTCCTACGTGGATCCTCGGGTGGTCGACCTCTACCACGACGGAGTGGTGGCGTCGGTGGATCCGCAGGCGCCTCGCGAGGAGGCTGAGCAGGTGGTCCTGAAGCTGCTGGAGGGGGCCTGACCGGCCCCGTCGGCGATTCTGGGGGGAAGCGCGACGGAGCCGGAGCCTCGGGCCTCAGCGGGGTGCCACCGGGCGGCCGCCCGCCGCTCGCGCGGCGGGCGCCTCGCCACGGCCCCCGTTGGCGGCCCACCAGGCGATGGCCGGCCGCGTTGGTGTCAGTCTGCCGGCAGCGAGTTGACAGTGGACGCCCGGCGGTTGACGATCCGCGCCAGATCCGAGCAGCTGTCGCGGTGTTCCTGCGGGGTGGTGCCGTACGCGGCGCGGAAAGCCCGGCTGAAGTGGGCCTTGTCGGAAAAGCCCCACCGCGCCGCGACGGTCTGCACCGGCTGGTTGCGCAGCGCCGGGTCGGCCAGGTTGCGCCGGCACCGGGCCAGCCGCAGTTCCCGGATGTACGACGCCACTGTGGTGTCCTCGGCCTCGAACAACCGGTGCAGGGACCGCACCGAGATGTGGTGGGTGTCGGCGACCACCTGCGGGCCGAGGGTCGCGTCGCCGAGGTGGCGGTGGATGTACGACTGCACCTGGGTGAGCAGCGCCCGGCGGCGGACCTCGGTCGGCACGGCGTCCTCGGCGACGAGGTGCCGGCCGAGCATGGTGGTGGCCAGGTCGAGCCCCACCGCGCCGAGCCGGCTGGCATCGGCGGCGTGGTACTGCTCGGGGTGCCCGGTCACCTGGATCAGGAACTGCGCCAGCAGGGCCCCGATCCCCTCGCTGCCGGACATCCGGCCGCCGTAGAGCGCTGCCATCCGCTGCGGTGGCAGCGGCAGGGCGGCGTGCGGGATCAGCGTGATGATCGAGGTGGCCTTGGCCCGTTCGGGTTCGGTCGCGTGGTGGCAGACGTCGTGCGGCCGGGACCCGTCGTAGAAGGTGAACTCGCCGGCCAGGATCTCGCTGCGGCGACCGTCCTGGCTGGACGTGCCGACGCCGCCGGTGGTGAGGGCGAGGATGAAAAACTCCGGGTCGGACTGACGGACCAGCTTCCGGGTCCGGGTGGCGTCCAGGGACGGGTATTCGTACTGCACCAGCTGGATCGGGCCGAGCTCGACGAAATCGGCGCGGGCGGCGAAGTCGTCGCTGTGCGCGGACCGGATGCGCAGCGGTGCCGAGGTGCGCGCCACCAGGTCCAGCCACATGCCGAATCGTTCGCCCGGCGGCAGGACCGTGGTGTCGATGGTGTTTCTCGGCAGCATGGGGCTCCCTTATCCCGCTCGGCGCTGGATCAGGGCCTCGACGCCGTCGAGGATCCGGTCCAGGCCGAAGACGAACTCGTCGTCGGGGTCGTCGTCCTGGTAGAGCACACCGGCGCTGAGCACCCGGTGCAGCGCGGGGAAACGGGCCGGGTCGATGAGTCGGGCCACCAGTCGACCGTACGCCGGCATCATCTCGCTGGGCTCGACGCCGGCCGCCCGGCTGCCCTCGGCGATCTGCGAGGCGAGGGTGGCCTCGTTGCGGACGTACCCGGTGATCAGCAGGAGCACCGACATCTTCTCGGCCTCGCCGAGCGTGGTGCCGTCGAGGCAGCGCAGCCCGTCCTCCAGCCAGCCGAGCTGCTGCGGGGTGACCGGTGGGCCGCTGATCGGCACGTGCAGCAGCCAGGACCGTTGCCGCAGCACGTCGTGCTCGGCCCAGGCCCAGCGGGTGAGGCCGGCGCGCCAGCCGTCGTCCGGCGCGGGTGGACCGGGGGACGGGCCGTACCCGGTGTCCACCATGAGCATGAGCAGCTCGTCCTTTGAGCCGACGTACCGGTAGAGCGCCATTGTCGCTGCGCCCAACTCCTTGGCCACCCGGCTCATCGAGACGGCCGGCAGGCCGTCGGCGTCGGCGACGCGTACGGCGGCGTCCACGATGGTGGGCACGCTCATTCCCGGCCGGGGGCCCTTGGGTGGCCGCTCCCGTAGCCCCCACGCGCTCTCGATGGCCGGCGGGAGTACGGGCCCGCCGTCGTCTGTCTTCGCCGCCACATTTCCTCCTTGCCCTGCCATCCTAGTTCTGCGTATGGTCTACGCATAACAGCGTACGTCATACGCAGAAGGAGAACTGATCATGGCGATCACCACCACACCGGCACCGCGGGCGGGCCGACGGGAGTGGATCGGGCTCACCGTGCTGATGCTGCCGCTGCTCCTGGTCTCGATGGACGTGTCGGTGCTCTACTTCGCCGTCCCGTTCATCAGCGCGGAGTTGCGCCCCACCGCCACCGAACAGCTCTGGATCTTCGACATCTACGGTTTCGTGCTGGCCGGGCTGCTCATCACCATGGGCGCTCTGGGGGACCGGATCGGCCGACGCCGGCTCCTGCTGATCGGCGCCTCCGCGTTCGGCGCGGCG
This sequence comes from Micromonospora sp. DT15, assembly GCF_049841475.1. Lineage (NCBI taxonomy): Bacteria > Bacillati > Actinomycetota > Actinomycetes > Micromonosporales > Micromonosporaceae > Micromonospora > Micromonospora sp. DT15. Next base: position 223,469 of record NZ_JBNCKJ010000006.1, on the reverse strand, counting down.
TCGCTGCTGGCCGCGTACGCCGACAGCACCGCGACGCTCATCGCCGCGCGTGCCGTGCTCGGCGTCGGTGGGGCCACCCTGATGCCCTCGACGCTCGCGCTGGTGCGCAACATGTTCCACGACGCCAAGCAGCGCGGCACGGCCATCGCCGTCTGGACCGCCACTCTCACCGGCGGCATCGCGATCGGGCCGGTGCTCAGCGGCATCCTGCTGGAGCACTTCTGGTGGGGCTCGATCTTTCTGATCAACATTCCGGCGATGCTGATGTTGCTACTGCTCGTGCCGCTCCTGGTGCCCGAGTTTCGCAACCCGGCGACCGGGCGGTTCGACCTGGTCAGCGCGGCACTGTCGCTCGGGGCGCTGCTGCCGGTGATCTACGGCATCAAGGAGATGGCCCGGGACGGCTTCAGCCCGGCGCGCGTCCTCGCCATCGTCGGCGGTCTGCTGGTGGGGGCGCTCTTCCTGCACCGGCAGCGGACCCAGGCGTACCCGATGGTCGACCTCGCCCTGTTCCGCCGCCGCGGCTTCGCCGGATCGCTCGCTGTCAACCTGCTGGCGATGTTCGCCATCGTCGGCTTCGCCATCTTCACCACCCAGCACCTCCAACTGGTGCTCGGCCTGAGCCCGCTGCGGGCCGCACTGTGGAGCCTCGTGCCGTCCCTCGCCGTGGGCGGAGTCGCGCCGGCCGCCGCCGCCCTCGCCCAGCGCGTTGAACGGGCGTACCTGATCGGTACGGGGTTCGGAATCGCCGTGGTCGGTTTCGTGGTGTTGACCCGGGTCACCCCGGAGACGCCGCTGTGGCTGCTGCTCGTCGGTGCCAGTGTCTACGCCGCCGGCCTGGTGATGGTGATGTCTCTCGTCACCGAGCTGGTCATCGGCGCGGCGCCGCCTGAGCAGGCAGGTGTCGCCTCGGCGCTGACCGAGTCCAGCAGCGAGCTGGGCGGTGCGCTGGGGATGGCGATCCTGGGCAGCGTGGGCGCGGCGGTCTACCGCCGCGAGATCGTCGACGGCCTTCCGGCCGGGCTGCCCGCCGACGCTGGAGCGGCGGCCCAGGAGACCCTGGGCGGTGCGCTCGCGGTCGCCCAGGGGTTGCCGGCGGAGCTGGCCGACGCGGTGCGTCACGCCGCCGGAGTGGCGTTCACCGACGGGCTGCACCTGGCCGCGTACGCCGCCATGGCGGTGATGCTGCTGGGCGCGCTCGTCGCGCTCGTCGCGCTGCGTGGCGTCCGGCCGGCCGACCCCGCGGCGCTGGCCGCGGAGCCGACCGGTCCGGCCGACACGTCGTTGTCGTCGGTCAGTCGATGAGCACGTGCGCGAGCCGGTCGCGGAAACGCCGCTCGGAGTCGCTGACCGACTCGCCGCCGATGCCCAGCAGCCCACCGCTGGACGCGGCGCCCACCACCTGCTCGGCGATCTTCACGAGCCAGTGCTTGTACGCGCCGGCCTCACCCTCGTCGACCCGCGCGGCCAGCAACGTGCCGGCCTCGCCGGCCCGCAGCAGCACGTCGTCGATGTACGCCCCCGGGTCGGCGGGCGCGATGACCGGCAGCTCCTCGCCGGCCTCCGGGTCACCGACCCGGGTGACGATCTCGCCGGCCACGGCGACCACCAGCGGGCTGGCGGACTCCCGGCCGGCGGCGATGGTCTCCAGCCCGGCCGCGTTCTCCGCCATGGTCCGGCGGGTGCCGTCGGACTCGGCGGCGCTCGCCGCGGTCAACACCGACTGTGGCAGGCCGACCAGCAGCCCCCACTCCTCGTCGGAGAAACCGAACCCGGTGTACGCCGGCTGCTCGATCACGACAACGCCCCTTCCGCCCTGCTCTTCTTGGTCAATCGGTGCTCTGCTTTGTCGATCCACCGGGGCCGCAACCGGCGCCCGGGTCAGGCTAGTCCAGGGTCAGCAGGCCCTGTTCGGACACCACGCGCACCGACAACGTCTTGTACCCGACCTCCTCGAAGAGGACGGTCATCTTGTCCTCCTCGTACGAGAGCACCATGCCCGGCCCCCACTCCGGGTGACGCACCTGACTGTGCACCGGGAACGGCCCGACCGCACCCTGGTCGGCCACGCTGGTGCCGCTGCTGCAGTTGTCGCAGTGCCCGCAGACGTCGCTCATCTGCTCGCCGAAGTAGGCCAGCAGGGTCTGCCCCCGGCAGGCCCTGGTCTCGGCGAAGGCCCGCATCATGTCGGTCCGGGACCGGGTCACCGTCTGCTGGCGTTCCGCCTCGGCGAGGGCCGCCGCGGCGGCGTCCACCGCGGCGGGGGAGTAGCGCGGGGCGCCGATGCGCTGCCGGGCGCGCGGCTCGGCCGCGCCTACCTGCTCCAGCAGGGACAGGTACTGGCCCAGCTTGCGTGGCCCCAGGCCGGTGGTCTCGCGCAGTTCGGTCTTGGTGGCTGCCTTCTTGCGCAGCAGGGCGGCCAGGTCGCGCAGCTCGTTCTCGTCGGGCAGACCGCCGCTGAAGAACCGTTGCAGGCCCACGTCCTCAGCCCGCCACAGCAGCAGGACCCGGGCCGGTTGCCCGTCGCGCCCGGCCCGGCCGATCTCCTGGAAGTAGCTGTCCGGCGAGTCGGGCAGCGCCATGTGTACCACCCAGGCGATGTTCGGCTTGTCGATGCCCATGCCGAACGCCGAGGTCGCCACCATGATCGGGACCTGGTCGGCGAGGAACGCCTCGTGCAGCTCCGCGCGGGCACCCATCGGCATCCCACCGTGGTAGAACTGCGCCGGGAAGTCGGCGTCGGTCAACCGGGTGGCCAGCTCCTCGGCGGCGCGGCGGGTCGGCACGTAGATGATCCCCGGCCGGCCCTCGTCGCGCAGCAGCGTCATCAGCCGTCGCCAGCGGTAGTCCTCGTCCGGGCAGTGGGCCACCTCGAGGAAGAGGTTGGGCCGGTCCAGCCCGGAGACCACCACGTCCGGATCGCGCAGCCGCAGCCGGGCGATGATGTCGTCGCGTACCGGCGGGGAGGCGGTGGCGGTGAGCGCCACCACCGGCGGCCTTCCGATGCCCTCGATGAGGTGTCCGAGCGCCAGGTAGTCAGGGCGGAAGTCGTGCCCCCAGGCCGAGATGCAGTGCGCCTCGTCGATCGCCACCAGCGCCGGCTTCAGCGCGGCGACCTCGGCCATCCGGTCCGGGTTGCTGAGCTGCTCCGGGGTGATGAAGAGGAACTCCGCCCGGCCCTCGCGGACGTCGGCGAGCGCCTCGGCCTGCTGGCTGGCGGACTCGTTCGAGCTGATCCGCACCGCCCGCAGCTCCGGGCGTTGCCGCTCGTTGAGGGAGGCGATCTGGTCCTGCTGGAGGGCGAGGAGCGGAGAGATCACCACGGTGGGACCGGGGATCAGACTGGCCGGGATCTGGTAGATCGCCGACTTGCCGGCACCGGTGGGCAGCACCACCAGGGCGTCGCGTCGCTTCATGACCGCGCGCATGGCGGCCAACTGGTTGGGCCGCAGCGCGTTCCAGCCGAACAGGCTGCGGGCGGCGCGGCGCAACGTCATCGAATGCGTGGACAGTTTCATCGAGGGCCGGAGGTACCCGAGCCCGGGACAACCGAAACGCATTCGGAAGATCATGGGCTCGGGTGCCAGGCGCTCAGCGCAGCCCGGGCAGGACCTCGCGCTGGTACAGGTCGAACAAGCCCTGGTAGTGCGGGCCGGTGTTGGCCACGTAGACCTCGTCGAAGCCGGCCTTGGCGTAATTGTCGATCATCTCCAGGTGCGCGTCGGCGCTGTTGCCGCAGACGAACGCCTTCTTGAGCATCTCCGGCTCGACCAGCTCGGAGGCCTGCTCGAAGTGCCGTGGCGAGGGGAGCACCTGGGACAGCTCACCCGGCACCCCCGCGTTGGGCCAGCGCTCGTACGCGATCCGCAACCCCTCGTCCTCGCTGTCCGCGTACGCCGCCTTGAATCCGGCCTGGCACGGCTTGTCGCCGCCGCCGTTCTCGCGGAAGCGGCGGACCATCTCGCCGTCGGGCATGGTGCTCACGTAGCCGTCGCCGATCCGGGCGGCCAGGTCGATGGCCTTGGGTCCGAAGCCGGAGACGTAGATTGGCGGGGGAGTGTCGGGCAGCGTGTAGATCCGGGCGTGCTCCACCGTGTAGTGCTTTCCGTGGTGGTTGACGAAACCGCCCTTCCACAGCTCGCGCAGCACCTCGACGGCCTCCTCCAGCATCTCCAGCCGGACGTCCGCCTGCGGCCACGCGTCGCCGAAGATGTGCTCGTTGAGGGCCTCGCCGGTGCCGACGCCGAGCACGAACCGCCCACCGTGCAGCACCGCGCTGGTCGCCGCCGCCTGCGCGATCACCGCCGGGTGGATCCGCACGGTCGGGCAGGTCACCGCCGTGGTCACCGGCAGCGAGCAGACCTGGCTGAGCGCGCCGATCATCGACCAGACGAACGGGCTCTGGCCCTGGGCGTCCACCCACGGGTGGTAGTGGTCGGAGATCCACAGAGCCTCGAAGCCGGCCTCTTCGGCACCGCGCGCCTGCGCCAGCAACTCGGCGGGCGTGTACTCCTCACTGGACAGAAAATATCCGATCTTCATGGCTTACCCCTTCGGCACGCGGACCTGCTGATGGGGAGAGCCCTACCCCGGCGGCACCCGGTCACACCGGTTCTCGCCGCGGGGCGGGTCAGCGTCGCCCGAACATCGCCCGGATCGCGGCGAGGAGCAGCAGGGCGCCGACCACCAGGCCGAGCAGGCGTACGCCGGGGATGTCGGCCGGGCTCGTCGCGTCGGCCAGCAGGACGGGATCCATCCCCGCACTCTCCCCGGGGAGCGGGCCGCCAGGCAACTGTAAGGTTTATTGACTATTGAATCGCTCAGTGTGACCATGGCAGAACCGCCTGCCGGTGGCGGTGCGCCGAGGGCGCGCGAGAGATGGGGTACGGGGGCCGCATGAGCGAGCGCAACCAGCGGATCGACGGGGGCGCACCGTCGCCGGTGATCGATCTCGATCACTGCGAGGGAGTGGCGTGACCACTTCCAACGGGCACCTCTCGGCGCTCGCCGCCGCCGTCCTGCAACCCGGCTTCGTCGGCACCACCCCACCGCCCTGGGTGTGCCGCTGGCTCGGCGAGGGTCTCGGCTCGGTGGTGCTCTTCGCCCGCAACGTCGTGGACACCGAGCAGGTGACCGCCCTCACCGCGACGCTGCGCGCGGAACGGCCGGACGTCATCGTGGCGATCGACGAGGAGGCCGGCGACGTCACCCGGCTGGAGTCGGTGCACGGCAGCTCCCGGCCCGGCAACTTCGCCCTCGGCGCGGTCGACGACCCGGGGCTGACCGAGGCCGTCGCCCGGGACCTCGGCGCCGAGCTGACCGCGGCGGGGATCACCCTCAACTACGCCCCGGACGCCGACGTCAACTCCAACCCGGCGAACCCGGTGATCGGCGTCCGCTCCTTCGGCGCCGACCCGGTGCTCGTCGCGCGGCACACCGCCGCCTGGGTCCGCGGGCTCCAGGCCGGCGGCGTCGCGGCCTGCGCCAAACACTTCCCCGGCCACGGCGACACCCGGGTCGACTCACACCACGACCTGCCCCGGATCACCGCCGACCGGGACCGGCTGGACGCCTGCGAACTGGCCCCGTTCCGCGCCGCCGTGGCCGCCGGGGTGCAGGCGATGATGACCGGTCACCTGCTGGTGCCCGCCCTCGACCCGCACCTGCCGGCGACGTTGAGTCAGCGCATCCTGGGCGGGTTGCTCCGCGACGAACTGGGCTTCTCCGGTGTGGTGGTCACCGACGCGATGGAGATGCGCGCGGTCGCCGACCGGTACGGCTTCGCCGGGGCCACGGTCCGCGCCCTCGCCGCCGGGGCCGACGCCATCTGCATCGGCGGTGAACGGGCTGACGAGCAGGCCGCCCGCGAGCTGCGCGACGCCATCGTGGCCGCCGTCGTCTCCGGCGAGCTGCCCGAGGAACGTCTCGCCGAGGCCGCCAAGCGCGTCGGTCAACTCGCCGCCTGGACGGTGGCCGCCCGCAACTCCGGCTCGGCCGGAGCGCGCGCCGCCGCCGACGTCGGGCTGGTCGCCGCCCGCCGGGCCGTCCGGGTCACCACCGCCCCGGGTACGACGGTCGCGCTGCCCCTGACCCGCGCGGCACACGTCGTCGAGTTCGAGCCGCCGCGCAACATCGCCATCGGCGCCGAGACCCCGTGGGGCATCGGCGGACCACTGACCGAGCTGCTGCCCGGCACCAGCACGGTCCGTTACGCCGAACCCGACGTGCCGGCGGACCCGGGCGCCGGGGCAGGCAGCCGCCCCCTGGTCCTGGTCGTCCGTGACCAGCACCGGCACGACTGGATGCGGGCCGCCGTGCACCGCGCGTTGGCCGCCCGGCCGGACGCCGTCGTGGTCGAGTTGGGCGTGCCCGAGCTGGTCACCGGGGCGGTGCACCTGGCCACCCACGGCGCCACCCGGGCCAGTGGACGGGCCGCCGCCGAGGTGCTCACCGGCGCCCGCTGACCGCCCGCGCTACGGGAGGTCGGCGACCAGGTCGGCGTACTCGGGGTTCTTGTCGATGAACGCGGCCATGAAGGGGCACTGCGGCACCACTGTCGTGCCGCGTGCCCGGAGCTGGTCCAGGGTGCCGCGGATCAGCGCGCCGCCCACCCCCTTGCCCTGAAAGCCCCGGTCCACCTCGGTGTGGGTGAAGACCAGCACCTCACCGCGCGGCAGGTACGCGGTGAAGCCGGCCAGCGCGTCGTCGACAAGGATCTCGAAGCGGTGCTTCGCCGGGTTGTCCTCGACCAGGGTGCTCATCCGGCCATTCTCCCCGCCGGCTCGGCCAGCGCGTCGAGTTCGCCGAGCAAACGGTCCACCTCCTCGGCGGTGTTGTAGTGGTAGATGCTGGCCCGCACCGCGCCGCCGCTGTCGCGCAGACCCATCAGCTGGAAGTACTCGTAGGCGTAGTAGTCGCCGACGGAGAGGCAGAACCCGGCGGCACCCAACGCCTCCTGGGTGGCCGCCGGGGACATCCCGGCGACCCGGAACGAGACCGTCGGGCAGCGCCGCGCCGGAGAGCCGTAGACGGTGATCGCCGGCCGCTGCGCCAGCCCGGCGAGCAGCCGGTCCAGGAGCGCCTCCTCGTGCGCCTGAGCGGCGGTCAGCCCGGCCCGCAGCCGGTCCCGCCGGTCCCCGACCGCGTCCGGGTCCAGCCCCGCCAGGTGATCCACCGCCGCGGCCACGCCGGCCAGCAGCGGGAAGCTCGGCGTGCCGTACTCGAACCGGTCCGGCACCGCGTCGGAGGACGGCACCAGCTTCGCCGGACGCAACGCCTCCCACCGGGCCGGGTCCGCCACCATCGCCGCCAGGTGCGGGCCGGACCACTTGTACGCGCTGGTGACCAGCACGTCGGCGCCGAGCGAGGCCAGGTCGGTCGGCCCGTGCGGCACCGAGTGCACCCCGTCGACGTGGACCAGCGCGCCGACCGCGTGCGCGGTCTTGGCGATCGCCGACACGTCCGGCATGGTGCCGATGGCGTTGCTGCCGGCGGTCACCGCGACCAACCGGGTCCGCTCACCCACCAGGTCCGCGTACTGGGCCGCGGGCAGCTCACCGGTGTGCCGGTCGACCTCGGCCCAGCGCACCGTCGCGCCGGCCGCCTCGGCGGCCTGCACCCACGGCCGCACGTTCGCGTCGTGGTCGAGCCGGGACACCACCACCTCGTCGCCCGGACGCCAGGTCGCGCCGAGCGTGCGGGCCAGGGTGTACGTCAGCGCGGTCGCGCTCGGGCCGAGCACCACCCCGGCCGGGTCGGCGCCGAGCAGATCGGCCACCGCCGAGCGGGCCTCGGCCACCAGCTCCAACGACCGGCGGCCCGCGACGTTGGCGGCGCTGCGATTGCCGACCGCCGACCGCATGGCATCGGTGACCGCGTCGATCACACCGGCCGCGGTCTGGGTGCCACCGGCACCGTCGAAGTGGACGAAGCCCTCGGTCAGGGCGGGGTACGCGGCCCGGGTGCGGGCGATGTCGAACGGCATGTCCCGGACCCTAGCCGGTGCTCCCCGCACCTTCCCCGGCCGCCAGTGATCACCGTTCGGCGTTGATCTCGCGGTTGTCTCGTACTCTTGGCGAGGTGACGAACAGACCCGCCACCTTGCCCATTCCCCCCGTCCGCCGCGCCGCCGGTCTCTTCGCCGGTCTGGCGCTCGGCCTCGCCGTGCTCGCCGGGTGCAGCTCCCAGGGCGCCTCCACCGACTGCGCGCTGGACGCCTGCACCGTCACCTTCGAGCGGGGTGTCGACGCGAGGACAACCATCCTCGGCGTCGAGGCCAAGTTGGTCGGCGCCGAGGGTGACCAGGTGACCGTCGAGGTCGCCGGTGAGCAGCTCACCCTCACCACCGGCCAGCAGGCCGCAGAGGCCGGCGGCTTCGCGGTCACCCTGGACAGCGTGACCGACCAGCAGGTCAAGATTCGCGTATCGCGCAACCCGGGCAGCTGACCTGAGCGGGTGGCGGTGGCCGACGTTTGGGAATCTTCAGATTCGGAGATTGTGACGACATGTCACTCACCCGTAGCGCCGAAGCCACCGCCTCCCGTACGGCGGACAGCCGGTGGCTGGAACTCCTCGCCCGGGCCGGCTTCATCGGCTACGGCGTCGTCCACCTCCTCTTCGCCTGGTTGGCGTTGCAGATCGCGTTCGGTACGTCGTCCGACGACGGCGACCAGTCCGGCGCGCTGCGTACCCTCTCCGCACAGCCCCTCGGCAAGTTCCTGGTCATCGCCGTCGCGGTCGGCCTGCTCGCGATGGCGATCTGGCAGGCGCTGGAGGCGGCGGTCGGGCACCGCGCCGAGCGCGGCAAGGAGCGGGTCATGGAACGGGTCGCCTCGGCGGGCCGGACCATCGTCTACCTCTACTTCGCCTGGACCGCCTTCAAGGTCTTCAAGGACGCGGGGTCCAACAGCGCCGACCAGCAGGAGGCGTTGACCGGCAAGCTGATGACCTCCAGCGGTGGCCGCTGGCTGGTCGGCCTCGCCGGGTTGGTCGTCGCCGCGATCGGCATCGGCCTGGCGATCTACGGTGCCCGGAAGAAGTTCGAGAAGCACCTGAAGACCGGCGAGATGAGCCCGAAGACCCGCCAGCTCGCCCGCCGGTTGGGCATGGCCGGATACATCGCCAAGGGCGTCGCCTACGGCATCGCCGGTCTGCTGGTCATCGTGGCGGCGGTGAACTACGACCCGGAGAAGGCCCGTGGTCTGGACGCCGCGCTGCACACCCTGCAAGAGCAGTCGTACGGCACGTTCCTGCTGACCCTGGTCGCCCTCGGCATCGCCGCCTTCGGCGTCTACTGCTTCCTCCAGTCCCGGTACCGCAAGGTCTGAGCTGGTCGATTCTGAGGATGACGGGCACTCTTGGGCTTTTGCCCGGAGTGCCCGTCGTTTGATCGAAGGGAAGCACCGAAGCCGTGCAGAACTATCTCGAAACGGCCGTCGCCGCGCTCGTCGCGGCGGCGGTCGCCCTGTTCCTGGTCGAGGTCGTCCACCGGTTGACCCGGCGGTTCGGCCGCCGGTCACTGCTGTTGACCGAGTTGACCGACCACGCCCACCGCCCGTTCCAGGTCGCCGCGACGGTCCTGGCCGTGCAGTTCGCCGTCCGCTTCAGCACCGGGTACGCGGTCGGCGAGGGCTGGCGGCGGCTCCTGCTGCACCTGCTCATCCTCGGCGTCATCGCCGCACTGGCCTGGCTGGTCGCCTGCCTGCTGGTCGTCGTGGAGGACACCGCGCTGGCCCGGTTCCGGGTCGACGTACCGGACAACCGGCACGCCCGACGGGTACGGACCCAGGTGGTCATGCTGCGCCGACTGACCATCGCGGTGATCGTCATCCTGGCCGTCGGCGTGATGCTGATGACGTTCCCCAGCGTGCGGGGCATCGGCGCCGGTGTGCTGACCTCGGCCGGTGTGGTCGGTGTGGTGGCCGCGCTCGCCGCACAGAGCCTGCTCGGCAACGTCTTCGCCGGCGTCCAGCTCGCCTTCAGCGATGCCGTCCGGCTCGACGACGTCGTCGTTGTCGAGGGGGAGTGGGGCCGCATCGAGGAGCTGACCCTCAGCTACGTCGTGGTGCAGATCTGGGACGACCGTCGGTTGATCCTGCCCACCTCGTACTTCACCAGCAAGCCGTTCCAGAACTGGACCCGGACGGAGGCGGCGGTGCTCGGCACCGCCGAGTTCGACGTCGACTGGGCGGTGCCCGTGCAGACCATGCGCGAGGAGCTGCGCCGCCTCGTCGAGGGCACCGAACTGTGGGACGGACGGGTCTGCGTCCTGCAGGTCACCGACGCCACCGGCGGGACGGTCCGGTTGCGCGCGCTGGTCAGCGCCGCCGACGCCGGCAGCCTGTGGGACCTGCGCTGTCTCGTCCGGGAGCACCTGGTCGCCTGGATCCGGGACAACCGCCCGACCGCGATGCCGCGGCTCCGCACCGAGCTGGGCGACGCCAACAGCAACCTGTCCTGGCAGTGGGTGCAGCCGAGGCGGCCGGCCCGCCGCCTGTCCGACACCGAGGCGCCCGACGACGCCCGTGTCTTCGGTGGCAGCGACGACGGGGACGCCCGAAGCGAAGCCTTCGTAGGCCCCGAAGAAACCCGCCCCTGACACCCCGCCCTCGCGCCCCGGCCCGCCCCACCTCGCGCCCCGCCCCTGCCCTGCCCTGCCCGGCCCCCGCCCTGCAAGATCGTGCAACTTCCTGGTTGTAGTGGCCTCCATCCCGGTCGAGGCCACTACAACCAGGATCGAGCGCGATCTTGCGCGACAGACCTCGACGATCATGGCGTTGACGGGTGGGTACGCCTGGTTTGTCCCCGGCAACCTCATGATCACCGCTGCGGGAGGGGCGGGGTGGGGTGGGAGCGGGGGTGGGTGGTTGGTTTCGGAGGTTTGGTTGGGCTTGGGTGGGGGATGTGCTGCCTGACATCTCTGGCGTGATCGTGGCGACTGGCGGCGGATCAGCGGCGCGGCGTCCGGACAAGCGTGACGGTGAGCTGGCTGGCGCGCTTTAGGATTGACGAGCGACGACTTCGGGCATACAGCGCGGTGATGAGGAAAGGAGGACAGCATGGCTGACGTGGCGAAAGCCCGCACATCCCAGAATGGGAGCGAGCCCTCCACCGCCGAGTTGGTGCAGCGGGCCACCGAGCAGATTTCCCGCCTCGTACGGGACGAACTGACGCTGGCCCGAGCGGAGTTGACCCAGAAGGGTAAGCACGCGGGCATCGGGATCGGCCTGTTCGGCGGCGGTGGCGCGCTCGCCTTCTTCGGTCTGGGTGCGCTCGTCGCCACGGCGATCCTGTTGCTCGACCTGGTGTTGCCCGCCTGGGCGGCGGCGCTGATCGTGGCGGTGGCGTGTTTCCTGGTGGCCGGCATCCTGGCCCTGGTGGGCAAGAAGCAGGTCAGCCGTGCTGTCCCGCCGGTGCCGGCGGCCACGGTCCGTAGCCTCCGGGCAGACATGGACACCGTCACTGCCGCGGTGAAGGACAGGGGGCGGCAATGACGGGTAACGGGACCGGCGACACGGAGGCCCTCCGCGAGGAGATCCGTCGCACCCGGGTCGAGTTGGGCGAGACGATGGAGGCGTTGGCCGCCAAGGCCGACGTCAAGGCGCGTCTCAAGGAGTCCGCCGAGCAGGCCAAGGAGCGGATGCGGGAGCAGGCGGCGCAGACCGTCGCCCGGGTCCGCGGGCAGGCCGCGCGCGGCGCCGGAATGGCGCGGGCGCAGGCATACGAAAAGGGCGAGTTGGTACGCGCACAGGCGTACGACAAGAGAGAGTTGGTGCGCCGCAACCCGGTGCCGTGGGCGGCCATCGCGGCCGGCGCGGTGGCCACCGTGGTGGTGCTGATGATCGTGCGGGGGAGGCGTCGGTGAGCAAGAAAATCGGCAGGGTCGCGTACCGGCCGGTCGGCGTGTTGTTGGGTATCGCCGCGGGCACGGTGGCCGGGGCGATCTTCCGGCAGGTCTGGAAGGTCACCGCGGGCGACGGTGAGGCGCCCAACGCGACCGACGAGGATCGCGGCTGGGGCGAGATCCTGGCCGCCGCGGCGTTGCAGGGCGCCATTTTCGCTGTCGTCCGGGCCGCCGTGGACCGGGGTGGCGCGGTCGGCGTACGCCGGATGACCGGCAGTTGGCCGGACTGACCAGCAGCGACTTCAGCCCCCTTCCCGCATCGATGGGAAGGGGGCTTTCGCATGGCATCGCACGCCGCCCAGCGCGCCTGAGGCATCCGTCAGGTCACATGTCGGAGAAATTCGTCGGAGAGGTCGTGACAGACTTTTTACCTCCGTGATTTGCTGGTCCCCGCTGTTGCGAGATGGCGTGGGTTGAGAGAAGTCTCCTTCGTGGGGCCGCCTCAGGCACCGCTGCTCAAAAACGGCCAATCGGCCGGACGGCGTGCACGGCCGCCAGTTTTTCGAGGGAGATACACATGGCTCAGGGAACCGTGAAGTGGTTCAACGCTGACAAGGGCTTCGGCTTCATCACCGTCGATGGTGGGGGTGCTGACGTGTTCGTCCACTTCTCGGCCATCCAGACCAGCGGCTACCGCTCGCTGGAGGAGAACCAGCGGGTGGAGTTCGAGATTGCTCAGGGTCAGAAGGGCCCGCAGGCTGAGCAGGTCCGTCCCATCTGAGTAGGACGGCCGGCCCCCGCCGGCCAGTGGGACGACCCGGCTCACGGGTCACGGGCAAGCCCCGCATCCCGGTTGGGATGCGGGGCTTTCGCCTGCTCAGGCTCGCCGCTGCGGCGAGCGGTCAGCGTCGACGCGAGCGCAGGCCGAGCCAGAGCACGACCAGCCCAGCCAGCGTCACGATCGGGCCGATCACCGCCCAGATCTTCTCGTCGGTCATCACGCTGCCGCTGACGTAGCCGAGGCCCTGGACCGTCCACACCACACCGATCACCACGGCCAGCAGGCCGAGGGTGAGCGGAAGCCAACCTCTCATCGCGTCCCCTCTCCGCCGCCCGGGGCGGCGCGCCGCCGTCCAGCATCGCCGGCCGGATGGCGTGACGCGAGCACCCCGGGCGCGCGGGTCACCACCGGTCGTGCACCTGCGGGCGGATCAGCTCGTCGTAGGTGTCGCGGACGGCTGCCAACTGCTCGTCGGTGAGCGGGGACAGGTCCGCCGCGGCTGCGTTGCGTCGGGCCTGGTCGGCGTCGCGGGCGCCGGGGATGACCACTGTGACGCCCGCCTGGTCCAACACCCAGCGCAGGGCGAACTGCGCCATCGTGCGGTCCGCGCCGACGAGCGGGGCCAGCCGGCGTACGGCGGCCAGACCTCGATCGAAGTCGACCCCGGAGAACGTCTCGCCGACGTCGAAGGCGGCGCCGTGCCGGTTGTAGTTGCGGTGGTCGTCGGCGGGGAACTCGGTGTGCTCGTCGTAGCGGCCGGAGAGCAGGCCACTGGCGAGCGGTACGCGGGCGATGATGCCGACGCCGGCTGCCGCCGCGGCCGGCAGCACCTGCTCCAGGGGCTTGTGGCGGACCGCGTTGAGGATGATCTGGACGCTCGCCACCCCCGGTCGGGCGATCGCGGTGAGGGCCTGGTCGCAGGTCTCGACGCTGACTCCGTACCCGGCGATGGCCTTCTCGGCGACGAGGGTGTCCAGACCGTCGAAGACCTCGTCGGAGGCGAAGACCTCGGTGGGCGGGCAGTGCAACTGGACCAGGTCCAGGGTGTCCATGCCCAGGTTGGCCCGGGAGCGGTCGGTCCACTGCCGGAAGTTGGCCAGGGTGTACGCCTCCGGCCGCTGCTCGACGCGGCGGCCCATCTTGGTGGCGACGGTCAGCCCGGCGTCGGGTCGGGTGCGCAGGAAGCGGCCGATCAGCTGCTCGCTGCGGCCGTCGCCGTACACGTCGGCGGTATCGAGGAAGGTGACCCCGGCGTCGACGGCGGCGGCGAGCACCGCCATCGCGTCGTCCTCGCTGACGGTGCCCCAGTCGGCGCCGAGTTGCCACGCGCCCAGGCCGACCGCGCCAACGGTCCGGCCGAGCCGGTTGAAGCTGCGCTGTTCCATGCCCCGAGCCTAGTGATCGGGTTGCCACCCTGCCACGCGAGCCGTACCGTCAGCAGTACGGACGTACGGTTTGGGAGGCGACCATGTGGGACCCGACGACCTACCTGCGCTTCGGCGACGAGCGATCCCGGCCGTTTCACGACCTTATCGCCCGGATCCCGGCCGAACGCCCCCGGGCGGTGGTCGACCTCGGCTGTGGCCCCGGCCAGCTCACCGCCATCCTCGCGGAACGCTGGCCGACCAGCCGGGTGCGCGGCCTCGACTCCTCAGCCGAGATGATCGAGCGGGCCGAGACCCTCGGCGCGCCTGTCGACTTCGCGGTCGCCGACCTGCGCGACTGGCGTCCGACCGGCGACGACGACGTGGTGGTCAGCAACGCCGCCCTGCAGTGGGTTCCGGGCCACCAGGAGCTGCTGCGCCGCTGGGCCACCGATCTGCCCGCCGGCGCCTGGCTCGCCATGCAGGTCCCCGGCAACTTCGCCGCCGACTCGCACCGCGCCCTGCGCGAGGTCGCCGACCGGCCGACCTGGCGCGCCGAGGTCGCCCCGCTGCTGCGCGCGGACCCGGTCGACGACCCGGCCGACTACGCGGCGCTACTGACCGCCGTCGGCTGCGCGGTAGACGCCTGGGAGACTACCTACGTGCACCTGCTGCCGGCTCGACCCGCCGCCGAGCACCCGGTGCTGACCTGGATGGAGGGCACCGCGCTGCGCCCGGTCCGGGCCGCACTGGACGCAGCCGGCTGGTCCGCCTTCCGGGCCGAGCTGGGAGTACGGCTCAGCGCGGCGTACCCGGTGCGGCAGGGTCAGGTGTACTTCCCGTTCCGCCGCGTCTTCGTCGTCGCCCGCACCGGCGACCATGCTCAGGAGAATCCGTGACCGACCTGTCCACCTTCATCGCCGGCCTACCCAAGGTGGAGCTGCACGTGCACCACGTCGGCTCCGCCCTGCCCCGGACCGTCGCCGAGTTGGCGGCGCGCCACGAGGGGCGCACTCCCGTGCCGGCCGACCCGGACGCGCTCGCCAGCTACTTCGAGTTCCGCGACTTCGCGCACTTCGTCGAGGTCTACCTGAGCGTCGTGGATCTCATCCGCGACCCGGAGGACGTCTGGATCCTCACCCACGAGGTGGCCCGCGAACTGGCCCGCCAACAGGTCCGGTACGCGGAGCTGACCATCACCCCGTACTCGCACGTCCGACGGGGCATTCCCGCGCCGGCGTTCTGCGAGGCCATCGAGGACGCCCGCAGGCGCGCCCTGACCGACTTCGGCATCGAGCTGCGCTGGTGCTTCGACATCCCCGGGGAGGCCGGCCTGCCGGCAGCCGAGGAGACGCTGCGCATCGCGCTGGACGAGCGCCCGGACGGGCTGGTCAGTTTCGGTCTGGGCGGCCCGGAGATCGGCGTACCCCGACCGCAGTTCCGGCCCTACTTCGACCAGGCCCGCGCCGCCGGGCTGCGCTCGGTGCCGCACGCCGGGGAGACCACCGGGCCGCAGACCGTCTGGGACGCGCTGAACGAGTTGGGTGCCGAGCGGATCGGGCACGGCATCTCCGCCGCGCAGGACCCGCAGCTGCTCGCGTACCTGGCCGAGCGGCAGATCGGGATGGAGGTCTGCCCGACGTCCAACGTGCGGACCCGGGCGGTCGCCACCCTCGACGAGCACCCGCTGCGTCAGCTCGTCGACGCAGGGCTGCTGGTCACCATCAACTCCGACGACCCGCCGATGTTCGGCACCACCCTCAACGACGAGTACGCGGTGGCCGCCCGCCTGCTCGGTGTCGGCGCCGAGGGACTGGCCGGGCTTGCCCGCAACGCGGTGACCGCGTCCTTCCTGGACGCCGCCGGCCAGCAGCGGATCCTCGCCGAGATCGACGCGTACCTCGCCACCGCCGGCTGAGCTGGACTGCCGCTCGGGTGCCGGTCGGGCCGGCTGGTTGAGCAGGGCGCGCGGCGGGAGCGTGGGTGTGGGGGGACCTGTGACTCCCGCCGCGCGCGCGGCTCCACCGGCCGCGGGTGCGTGGTGCGCTCGGCCGGTGGAACTGGTGGGTTCGTGCCCTGAATCCTGTCAGCCCACGGCCGATCCAACGCGGTCGTTAACCGCGATCTAAGGAAGACTTGCGCCGGCGCACAGCCCCGGGCCCGGCGGGGTCAGTCGTCGGTGGGGCGCTGGCGGGGCCAGCGACGTGCGGTGGCCTTGGTGTCCCGGGCGTCGCGGGCCATCCGACCAACCAGACCGAAGCGGCTGACCTGCCGGGGCGTCGCCTCCGGGTCAGCGAGCAGCATCACCACACTGGCCCCGCCCAGCCGGGCGCGGTCGATGCTCACCGAGCCGTTGGCCTGCAACGCGACCCGCTTGGCGATGTCCAGCCCGAGCCCGGTCGAGCCCTGGTCACTGGCGCCGCGGCGCAGCGCGCGGTCCGGGTTGGCGATGCCGGGGCCGGCGTCGTCGATCCGGATCGCCACGTAACCGTCGCGCCGGGACACCGCCACCTCGAACGCGGTGCCCTGCGGGGTGTAGCGGAAGACGTTGCCGATGACCGCGTCCAGCGCGGCGGCCAGTTCGGCCCGCGGCACCGGCGCCGGGATCCGCAGCTGGGCGCCGTTGACCCGGTGCGGCCGGTTCTGGTCGCCGGCCAACGCCGCCCAGAACACCATCCGGTCCCGGACCACCTCGCTGACGTCGCACATCGCCGGCCCGGCCTCCAGCGCCACCGTCTTGCGGGTGGTCTTGATCAGGACGTCGATCTCACCTTCCAGGGTGACGATCGCCTGCCGGATCCGCCGGATCCCCCGCAGCCGGTCCAACTCCGCCGGGCTGAACGAACCCACGCTGGTGTCGTCGGACTCCAACGCCTCCGCGTCCAACCGCAGCACCGTCAACGGGGTGCGCAGACGATGCGACAGGTCGGCCACCAACTCCCGCTCGTCGGTGCGGGCGGCGTCCAGGCGGTCCGCCATCCGGTTGAAGGCGTACCCGGCCTCGGCCAGCTCGCGCGGACCGGTCGGCTCGACGCGTACGCCGAGGTCGCCGTCGCCGATGGAGAGCGCGGCCTTGACCAGACCGCGGGTGGAGTCCACCGCGCGGGCAGCGACCCGGTCGACCACCAGCACCGCCGCGCCGGCCATCGCCGCGCCGACAGCGAACAGCAGCAACCAGGTGCCGCCGGCGCCCTCGCCCAGCGTCGACTCCGGAAGGAACACCTCGACCACTGCCGTCCGGTCGCCGAGCACCACCGGGTCGAGCCGGGCCACACCCCCGTCGACGTCGACGACGAGCGACTGGCGTTCGGAGCGGGCCCGGTCCAGGTCGCTGCCGCTGGCCCGACCAGCGGATTCGTCCAACCCCAACCCGTGCACCACGGGCCGGGTGGGTGCGCCCTCGGCGCTGGCCACCATGGCACGCTCGACGACCGCCGGGTCGGTGCTGACCGCCAGCGCGCCGGTCACCAGCGCGCTGCGCCGGGCCGCGTCGGCGATCGCCTCGTCCCGGCTCTGCTCGCGCAGGCTGAGCCCGAGCGGGATCAGGAACGCGAGCGCGACGAGACTGCACATGCCGGCCGTGAGCAGGGCCAGCGCCGTCCTCAGTCCGGTGCCACCAGCCGGAATCCGACCCCCCGCACGGTGCGCAGGTAGCGCGGCTTCGCCGCGGACTCGCCCATCTTTCTGCGGAGCCAGTACAGGTGAACGTCGATTGTCTGATCCTCGCCGACCGATGGCTGCCGCCATACCTCCTCCAAGAGTTCCCGGCGGGACACTACCCGCCCAGGTCGTGCGGCGAGATACGCCAACAGGTCGAATTCCTTGCGGGTCAGCGCCAGCGGCTCCCCGTCGAGCTGGGCGCTGCGCTCGCCCACGTCCACCCGCAGCCCGCCGACGCTGTGCACGGCGGGCTGCACGGACCGACTGGCCCGGCCGGCCCGGCGCAGCACTGTGGTGATCCGGGCATCCAGGTGTGCGCCGGTGAACGGCTTGACCATGTAGTCGTCGGCCCCGGCCCGCAGCAGCTTGACCACCGACTGCTCGTCGTCGCGGGCGGTGGCGATGATGATCGGAACGTCGGTGATGCCGCGCAACATCCGCAGCGCGTCCGAGCCGTCCAGGTCGGGTAGGCCGAGGTCGAGCACCACCAGGTCGGGTGTCTCCGCGGCCACCCGACGCAGGGCGTCCAACGCCGTACCCACGGCGTGCACGGCATGCCCCCGGTCGGTGAGGGACCGCAACATCGCGCCGCGTACGACGTGATCGTCTTCGACCAGGAGCACGGAGGCCACGACAAGACCGTACTTGGCCTGGCAAGTTGATCGCGTTGCGGCGTGCCTGGCAACCGGGCAAGCTGGTACGACGATGTCGTTCACCCTGTTCGCCGATGCCCGCCTGGCGCTCGCCCGGGACAGCCTCGCCGGTCTCTCCACCGGTGACGCGCTCGGCGCGCAGTACTTCCTGCCGGTGCCGGCGCCAGTGGATCTCACCGCCGACGCGCTGCCGCCGCCGCCCTGGGAATGGACCGACGACACCGAGATGGCCTGCTCGGTCTTCGCCCAGTTGGCCGACTCCGCCGGCATCGACCGGGACCGGCTTGCCCTCTCCTTCGCGCAGCGATGCACCGAGCGACGAGGCTACGGCGCGGGCGCGATGCTCATCCTGGGGCTGATCCGCGCCGGCACCCCGTGGCCGCTGGCCGCCGCCTCAGCTTTCGACGGGCAGGGCTCCTGCGGCAACGGCGCGGCGATGCGGGTCGGCCCGCTGGGCGCGTACTTCGCCGACTCGACAGCGCGCGCCGCGGCGCAGGCGCGCGCGTCCGCCGAGGTGACGCACGCGCACCCGGAGGGGATCGCCGGGGCGGTCGCCGTCGCCGTCGCCGCCGCGCTGGCCGCCCGGGCCCGCCTCGACGGACACCGGCCCGCCCCGGAGCGGCTGCTCGCCGGGATCGCCGCCGCGCTCGACCCGGGCACCGAGGTGCATCGGGGCGTACACCGGGCGGCCGGGCTGCTCGGCCGGCCGTTGCCCCGGGTGGTGGCGGAGCTCGGCAACGGCTCCCGGGTGACCGCCCAGGACACCGTCGGGTTCACCCTCTGGGTGGCCGCCACCCACCTCGACGACTATCCGGCGGCCATCGAGACGTGCGTACGGGCCGGTGGTGACGTGGACACCACGGCGGCCATCGCCGGAGCGGTGGTAGCGGCGCACACCGGCGTCGGCACCCCCGGCGGGGTGCCCGCGCAGTGGCTGGCCGCCCGCGAACCGTTACCTACCTGGCTGCCCTGAGCACCCGGGGCTGCCCTGGCCGGCCGGGGGTTGCCCCTGTGCGGGCTGCCCTGCGCTGGCGCCGCACTGGGCCTGGGCGGCCCGCGATCAACTCGGCTTCCTGCAAATCGGGCCGTCCGGGCGGCGGGGATGCCGCGGTTTCCTGGAAGCCGAGTCGATCACCGCGATGCCGCGGAGACAGCGGGCTGTGGGTCGGTCTTTGCGGTCCTGTCCGCGCGGCCGGTTATCTCGGCCAGGGTCGCGGCCGCATTGGGCGTCGTGGCCTCGTCCGGGTCGCCGGTCACCTCGGCGAGCGCGGTGGCCTCTCCCGGGTCGCGTCGGCGCCACCGGCTGAGCAACCAGCCGATCGCCGCGCCGCCGCCCAGGCCGGCGAGCAGGCCGGCGGCCAGCAATCCGTCGGCACTGCCCTCGTCGGCACCGCCCGATTGGGCCGGCGGTGCCGCGTCCGCACCGTTGTCCGGAGCATCGGGCACACCGGCAGCATCCGGCACGCCGGCCGCCGGGCCGCCGTGGCCGCCGCCGTGCGCGCCCGGACCCGCCGCACCGGGCGCCGCCGGCAGCAGGGTCAGCGCCGGGGCCCGGTGCGGACCGGTGGCGTCCGCCCACCGGACCACAGTGCCATCCGCGTACGTCTGGACGACCTCGAAGGTGAGCCGCTCGGCCTGCGGCATCGGCCCCATGGAGAGCGCCAAACGAGCCGGCCCCGGGTCGCTCGCACCGACCCGGACCCAGGTCACCGCGGTCGTCACAGTGCTCACCCCGGAGGAGTGGATGCCGGGCAGCGGCTTGTCCAGGGTGCGGGAGCTGAGCCGGGGCGCCCAGCCGTCCACCGACATGGGGTAGACCTCGGCGATCGGCGCGTCGGCCGGCAGCCGTACCTCGATCTGCTTGGTCTTCGTGCCGGCCCGCTCCTCCGGAACGCTGAACTCCAGCCGTACCGCCTCGCCCTGCCGGGCCTCGGTCGGGGTGGTCGTCACGTCTGCCGCGTACGCCGTGCCAGGCCAGAGCAGCAGCCCAGCGGCGGTCACCGCGGTCGCCGCCACGATCCGCCGCCGACGGCCACCGCCGTACGTGCTCGCCATGTCGTGCCCCCATCCGTGTCGGCGTGGCCGGTTCCGGTTTCCGGCCACACCCTCTAGTTCGGCTGCGAGGCGCGAAAGGTTCAACGTCGGCGGTAAGGAGGTGCCCTTCCCGGTCGGGGGCGGGGCGACCGATAGCATCGGCAGGAGCCGAGGATCGGCACCGTTTCGTACCACTTGGAGGAGTCACCGTGTCCGCACCCCGTACCCCCGCCGTGGCCGACCCCGTCGTCGTCGCCGCCGGGACCACGGCGGCCGACGCGGTGGCCGCGGCCGGACTGCCCGCGAACGGTCCCAAGGCGATCGTCGTGGTCCGCGACCCGCAGGGCCAGCTGCGCGACCTGGACTGGGCGCCGGCCGAGGAAACCGTCGTCGAGCCGGTCACCCTGGATTCGCCCGACGGGCTCAACGTGCTGCGCCACTCCACCGCGCACGTCCTCGCCCAGGCCGTGCAGGACATCTTCCCCGAGGCCAAGCTGGGCATCGGCCCGCCCATCGAGAACGGCTTCTACTACGACTTCGACGTCGACAAGCCGTTCCAGCCCGATGACATCAGCAAGCTCGAGAAGCGCATGCAGGAGATCATCAAGTCCGGGCAGCGGTTCCGTCGCCGCCGCTTCGGCAGCCTGGACGAGGCGCGCTCCGAGCTGGCCGACGAGCCGTTCAAGCTGGAGTTGATCGAGGTCAAGGGCGAGGGCCTGGACACCGACGAGGTGATGGAGGTGGGCGGCGGCGAGCTGACCATCTACGACAACCTCGACGCCAAGGAGGACAAGGTCTGCTGGTCGGACCTGTGCCGGGGCCCGCACCTGCCGACCACCCGACTGATCGGCGCGTTCAAGCTGATGCGCTCCGCCGCCGCGTACTGGCGGGGGTCGGAGAAGAACCCCCAACTGCAGCGGGTGTACGGCACCGCGTGGCCGACCCGCGACGAGCTCAAGGCGTACCTGAAGCTGTTGGAGGAGGCCGCCCGGCGCGACCACCGCAAGCTCGGCGCGGACCTCGACCTGTTCAGCTTCCCCGACGAGATCGGCTCCGGCCTGGCGGTCTTCCACCCCAAGGGCGGCATCATCCGTCGCGAGATGGAGCACTACTCGCGGCGGCGGCACGAGGAGGCGGGGTACGAGTTCGTCAACACCCCGCACATCACCAAGGCGCAGCTGTTCCAGACCTCCGGTCACCTGCCGTACTACGCGGACACCATGTTCCCGCCCATGCAGCTGGAAGGCGCGGACTACTACCTCAAGGCGATGAACTGCCCGATGCACAACCTGATCTTCAGGTCGCGCGGGCGGTCGTACCGGGAGCTGCCGTTGCGGATGTTCGAGTTCGGCACCGTCTACCGGTACGAGAAGTCCGGTGTCGTGCACGGCCTCACCCGGGTCCGCGGCCTGACCCAGGACGACTCGCACATCTACTGCACCCGTGAGCAGATGGCCGGCGAGCTGTCCACGCTGCTCAGCTTCGTGCTCGACCTGCTACGCGACTACGGCCTGGACGACTTCTACCTGGAGCTGTCGACCCGGGACGACTCGCCCAAGTTCATCGGGGCCGACGAGGACTGGGCCGAGGCCACCGAGGCGCTGCGGACCGCCGCCGCGACCTCCGGCCTGGACCTGGTTCCCGACCCGGGCGGCGCGGCGTTCTACGGGCCGAAGATCTCCGTGCAGGCCCGTGACGCCATCGGCCGGACCTGGCAGATGTCCACCATCCAGGTCGACTTCAACCAGCCGGAGCGGTTCGCGTTGGAGTACCAGGCCGCCGACGGTAGCCGGCAGCGGCCCGTGATGATCCACCGTGCGCTGTTCGGGTCGATCGAGCGGTTCTTCGGGGTGCTCACCGAGCACTACGCTGGCGCTTTCCCGGCCTGGCTCGCGCCGGTGCAGGTGGTGGGCATTCCGATCCGCGAGGATCACACCGACTACCTGCACGGCTTTGTCGCGGCGCTGCGTGCCGAGGGCATCCGGGCCCAGGTGGACGCGGGTGACGACCGGATGCAGAAGAAGATCCGGACGGCGCAGCAGCAGAAGATCCCGTTCATGGTGATCGCCGGTGACGACGACGTGGCCGCCGGCACTGTCTCCTTCCGCTACCGCGACGGCTCCCAGCGCAACGGGGTGCCGGTCGCCGAGGCGGTGACCCACGTGCTGGACGTGGTCAGCTCACGGACCAACATCGGCCCGTCCGCCGCGGCGGAGTAACGGGACCACCGCACGGCGCGGTCCGTCCGCGCGGTGCGGTCCGTCCGCGCGGTCTGCGTGGTGCGGCCCGCCCGCCGCATGATCGTGCTCGATCCAGGAAGTAGTGGCCTCCCCGGCGTGGGAGGCCACTACTTCCATGTTCGGGCGCGATCTTCGCCGGGAAGCCGGCACGGGAGGTCGGCGCGGGTGGGACCGGCGCCGGGAGGCTGGCGCGGGTGGGGACCGACGCCGGGAGGCTGGCGTGGGGTGTCAGATGCCGCAGTTCGGCGCTGACCAGCCTCCGACCGCCGCCACGTGGGTGTGGTCGTTGTGATCGGGGTAGCCGGGGCCGAGGATCTGCCCGAAGCCGTGGTTGCGGGCCTGCTGCGCCAATCGGCAGAACGACGGGGACCCGACCAGGTCCACCCCGTCACCGTAGAGGTGTCGACTGTTCGACGCGCCGCCGACCGCGCTGTTGCAGGTGTAGCTGCGGAAGCTGCTGCTGATCGCGATGTTCACGTCCCCGAGGGCGTGCCGCATGGCCTGGAGCTTCCACATCGACACGAGCGCGTTGAACCGCGCGGTGCTCGCCGAGACCGCGCCGCCGGCCCAGGTGCTGTTGCAGTTGTTCAGCTCGGCGTAGCTGAAGTTGACCGGTGTGCAGTCGTCGTCCTGGAGGGCGTAGAGCCGGTTGAACGTCTGCGTGCCGGCGACGCCGTCCGCCGACAACCCGTACGCCTGCTGGAAGCGGATGACCGCGGACCGGGTGGCCGGGCCGAACGCGCCATCGATGGTGAGCACTGCGCCATAGCCGGGGTAGCCGGCGACCCGGATCTGGAGTTGCCGGACGTCTTCGCCGGACATCCCCTGGGACAGGGCGCGACCCCAGGTGTAGCAGCCGTCCGCCTGTGCGGCGCCGGCAGTGAGGGTGACGCCGGCCACTGTGGTGGCGGCGGTCATCGCCAGTGCCGCGAGGAACCTGCCGAGCCGTCGATACATGTAGCCCTCCATCAATGCATGGAAGTACGTGGATGGATGGAAGTTTCATGCCTTCGCCTTGATCCGTCAAGAACTTGCAATGCCGGGTTTCCCGACGGCGGGTGTCGCGGCATGCCCGCGGGGCTCCGTAGGATCGGCTCGTGACAGGGGTGGAACGGCACACGGACAGTGACGGCATGGCGGACGGTCTGGAGCGGCTCTGGACGCCGCACCGCATGACCTACATCTCTGGCGAGGACCGCCCGGCCGAGGGCTACGAGAAGCCCACCGGCTGTCCCTTCTGTCGGGGGCCGAAGCTGCCGCCGGAGGAGAGCCTGGTGGTGGCCCGGGGTGAGCACGTGTTCGTGGTGCTCAACCTCTACCCGTACAACCCGGGGCACCTGCTGGTCTGCCCCTACCGCCACGTCGCCGACTACACGGACCTGGACGTGCCGGAGACCACCGAGCTGGCGTCGTACACCCAGACCGCGATGCGGGTGATCCGCAAGGTCAGCAACGCCCACGGCTTCAACCTGGGCATGAACCAGGGCGGGGTGGCCGGCGCCGGCATCGCCGCTCACCTGCACCAGCACGTGGTGCCGCGCTGGGGCGGCGACGCGAACTTCATGCCGGTGATCGGCCGCACCAAGGTCCTGCCGCAGCTGCTCGGCGACACCCGGGACCTGTTCGCCCGCGCCTGGCCGTCCTGACCGCCGTCTGCCGCGCCGCGCAGGTCGCGCGACCTCTGCGCCGGTCCGGCTAGTCGGCGCGCAGCAGCGGGGTCAGTTCCGACCAGCTCTCCACCCGGTGCCGAACGCCGGGCCGAACGCTCCGACGACGGCCGGGGTACGCAGGCGGTGCGCGCCGAGGAACGAGGTGTCCGCGTCGTCGTCGGCCGGCTCGATGACCACTGCGCCGATGTCGACCCCGAGCCGTCGTACAGCGTTGAACATGCCGCACCGTGACCGTCCCCGTGCGCCCGCGTGTCCGCCCGCCGGTCTGCTACGCCGCGGCCCGCCGAAGGTGGCACGATCGGCCGATGGCAGTCACGACACGGGTGTTGGGGCGCAGCGGCATCGAGGTCAGCGCCCTCGGCATGGGGTGCTGGGCGATCGGCGGGCCCTGGGCGGAGGGCACCCAGCCACTGGGCTGGGGCGCTGTCGACGACGACGAGTCGGTGCGGGCGGTACGCCGGGCACTCGATCTGGGCATCACCCTCTTCGACACCGCCGACACGTACGGGGCCGGGCACGGTGAGCGGGTGCTCGGCCGCGCGCTCGCCGGTCGCCGCGACGACGCCGTGATCGCCACCAAGTGGGGTTACACCTTCGACGAGGCCACTCGGCAGGCCACCGGGGAGGACGCGTCGCCCGGATACCTGCGCAAGGCCGTGACCGCCTCACTACGCCGGTTGGGCACCGACCGGATCGACCTCTATCAGCTGCACCTGGCCGATCTGTCGGTGCCGAGGGCGCAGGCGCTGATCGGGACCTGCGAGGACCTGGTGGCCGAGGGCCTGATCCGGGCGTACGGGTGGAGCACCGACCGCACCGACCGGGCTGCCGCGTTCGGGCACGCCGCCGCCGGTGCCACCGCTGTGCAACACGCCCTGTCGGTGCTGCGTGACGCGCCCGAGCTGCTCGCCGTCTGCGACAAGTACGACCTGGCCAGCGTCAACCGGGGCCCGCTCGGGATGGGGCTGCTCACCGGCAAGTACACGGCCACGTCGACGCTGCCCCGCGACGACGTACGCGGACTGGCTCCGGGCTGGTTGGAGTGGTTCCGGGGTGGCCGGCCGGCACCGGAGTGGCTGCGGCGGGTCGGCGCGGTCCGAGCCGCGCTCACCGCCGACGGACGCACCCTCGCCCAGGGCGCGTTGGGCTGGATCTGGGCGCGCAGCGGTCGCACCATCCCGATCCCGGGCTGCCGTACGGTCGCCCAGGTCGAGGAGAACGCCGCCGCGCTGCACCGGGGCCCACTGCCGGCGGACCAGTTCGTCGAGGTGGAGCGTCAGCTCGCCGCCGTCCGCACCGCGGCCCTGCGCGACGCCGACCGCCCCCACTGGCCACGCCCGACCCACCCCACAGTCCACCCGTAACCAGGTCCCACAGAAGCCCACCCGAGCCCGCACCCACGGCGCAGGGCGTGCCGCGCCGTGCTGCCTCGTGCTGCGCCGTGCCGTCCCGCCCCGCGCCGCCCTGCCCGCGTCGATCAAGGAGTTGTGGTGCCTCCCAAACCGGGCACTAAGCAACCTTTCGCCCACCACAACTGCATGATCGACCCGATGGCCGCTGCAACTTCCGCCGATCTTGCACTTACTGCGGGTACTTATGCCGCAGTAGCGACATATCGGCAACCGGAAGTGCAAGATCGCTGGGGGCAGGGCAGGGCAGGGCAGGGCAGGGCAGGGCAGGGCAGGGCAGGGCAGGGCAGGGCAGGGCAGGGCAGGGCAGGGCGAGGTTAGGGCGAGGTTAGGGAAGTTGTTCCTTGCGGGTCTGGTCGGCCAGGTGGGCGGGCATGGGGTCGTGGCGGACGAAGTGGCGGCGGAAGGTGCCGGTGCCGGCCGTCATGGAGCGCAGCTCGACGGCGTACCGAAGCAGCTCGGTGGCTGGCACTTCGGCGCGGACGAGGGTGCGGCCCTCGGTGTCCGGGTCCGGCTCGGTGCCGAGCACCCGGCCGCGTCGGCCGGACAGGTCGCCCATCACCGTGCCCACCGAGCCGTCCGGAACCCGGATGGTCACCTCGTCGATCGGCTCCAGCAGGGCCGGCTGGCCACGCTCGGCGGCGTCGCGTAGTGCCAGCGCGCCGGCGGTCTGGAAGGCCGCGTCGGAGGAGTCGACGCTGTGCGACTTGCCGTCGACCAGTGTCACCCGTAGGTCCACCACGGGGTGCCCGGCGACCAGCCCCCGCTCCAGTTGGGCGCGGACGCCCTTCTCCACCGATGGGATGTAGTTGTGCGGCACCGCCCCGCCGACCACCCGGTCGACGAACTCGAAGCCACTGCCGCGGGGTAGCGGCTCGACCTCGATGTCGCAGACCGCGTACTGGCCGTGGCCGCCGGACTGCTTCACGTGGCGGCCGTGCCCCTTCGCTGGCACTGTCAGCGTCTCGCGCAGCGACACCTTGACCGGTTCGGTGTCCAGCTCGACGCCGCCGGCGCGCAGCCGGTCGAGCACCACGTCCGCGTGTGCCTCGCCCATGCACCAGAGCACCAGTTGGTGGGTCTCCGGGTTGCGCTCCAGCCGCAGCGTGGGGTCGCCGGCGACCAGGCGGGCGAGGTTGCGGGCCAGGGCGTCCTCGTCGGCGCGGCTCCGGGCGGCGATCGCCACCGGCAGCAGCGGCTCCGGCATCTCCCACGGGGCGATCAGCAGCGGGTTGTCAGTGGTCGAGATGGTGTCGCCGGTCTCGGCGCTGCCCGACTTGGTGATCGCGCAGATGTCACCGGCCACGCAGAGCGACACTTCCCGCAGGGTGGCGCCCAGCGGGGTGTAGATGTGCCCGACCCGCTCGTCGGCGTCGTGGTCGGGGTGCCCGCGTTCGGCCATGCCGTGCCCGGAGACGTGCACGGTCTGGTCGGGGCGCAGGGTGCCGGAGAAGACCCGGACCAGCGAGACCCGCCCGACGTGGCGGTCGATGGTGGTCTTGACGACCTCGGCGACCAGCGGCCCGGCCGGGTCGCAGCTCAGCGGCGGACGCGGCGAGCCGTCCACGCCGGTCACCGCGGGCAGTTCGTGCTCCAGCGGCGACGGGAACGCGGCGGTCAGCACCTCCAGCAGCACGTCGAGCCCGACGCCGGTGTGGGCGCAGACCGGCACCACCGGGTAGAAGTGGCCCCGGGCGACGGCCTTCTCCAGGTCGTCGATGAGCACCTCGTCGCCGATCTCCTCGCCGTCGAGGTAGCGGTCCATCAGGGTCTCGTCCTCGCTCTCGGCGATGATCCCCTCGATCAGCTCGTCGCGGGACTCGTCGATGGCCCGCTGGTGCTCCGGGTCCGGGTCGCGGACGTCGGCGGGCAGCCCGGCGCTGTAGTCGAAGACCCGACGGGTGATCAGGCCGAGCAGCCCCTCGGTGGACACCCCGTCGTCGCCGAGCATCGGCAGGTAGAGCGGCATCACGTTGTCACCGAACAGGCGCTGGCAGAGCGCCACCGTCTCGTCGACGTCGGCGCGGGGTTGGTCCAGTCGGGCCACCGCGACAGCGCGGGGCATGTCGACGGCGGCGCACTCCTCCCACAGCGCGACGGTGGCCGCGTCCATGCCGCCCGCGGCGGAGACCACGAAGAGCGCGGCGTCGGCGGCCCGCAGCCCGGCGCGCAGCTCACCGACGAAGTCGGCGTACCCGGGGGTGTCCAGCAGGTTGACCTTGATGCCGTTGTGCAGCAGCGGCGCGCAGGACAGGCTGACCGAGCGCTGCTGGCGTACGGCGGCGGGGTCGTGGTCGCCGACGGTGGTGCCGTCGACCACGGTGCCGGCGCGGCCGATCGTGCCGGTCGCCGCGAGCAGGGCCTCGACCAGTGTGGTCTTGCCCGCCCCGGAGTGCCCGACGAGCACCACGTTGCGAACCCGCTCGGGCTCGGTCACCACCGGCGTGCCGCCGGTGGAACCCTTCTCGTGACTCTTCTGCGCCATGGGGCGCACCTCCCTCAGCCGGTGGTGGTGGCGACCGCCGCGCGACGGGAAGCGGCCCGGGGCGAGTGCGCGGCGATATCCTCCGGTGGTCTGCTGCACAGCGGGAACGGGACGGGCGGACGGGTGAGCTGGCTCACCTCCCGGCTCGATCTCACACCCGTTGCCGGGTAGGCACAAGCCTCCCCCGGGCGGGTCGGCGGTACCGTCCGTATCGCCGGAGCTGGGCGGACCGTTATCGTGGGGACCGCCATGGCGAAGATCTTCCAAGTGTCGGCCCGCGCGGGGATGACCCGCGTCGTCGAGCCGATTGCCCGCGCCCTGCTGCGCGCGGGCGTCACCCCCAATGCCGTCACCGTCGCGGGCACCGTTGGTGTGCTCGTCGGCGCGCTCGGCTTCGGTGCTCGCGGCCATCTGGTCGCGGGCGCGTTGATTGTCACCCTGTTCGCGCTCACCGACCTGCTCGACGGGACGATGGCCCGGATGAGCGGCGGCTCCACCAGGTTCGGCGCGTTCCTCGACTCAAGCATGGACCGGGTCGCCGACAGCGCCGTCTTCGGCGCGGTCGCGTACTGGCTGGCCACCGAGGGCGACCACTCCGGTGTGGCCGCCGCGTTGGTCTGCCTGGCCGCCGGCAGCCTCGTCTCCTACGTCAAGGCCCGCGCCGAGGGGCTCGGCATGACCTGCAACGTGGGCATCGCCGAACGCACCGAGCGACTGCTCATCGTCGGGGTCGGCGGGATCCTCACCGGTGTCGGTGTCGATCCGGCCCTGGAGATCGCGCTGTGGCTGCTCGCCGCCGTGTCGATCTTCACGGTGGGGCAGCGGATGACGCACGTCTACCGCCAGGCCCAGCAGCTCCAGCCGGACGGCCAGGCATGAGTGGCGTGCCGGCGACCCGGCGTCGGACGACCGGCGGCCGAGCCGCGTGAACCTCACCGAGCTGGGCTACATCGCCGGGTGGCGGGTGGTCCGCGCGCTACCCCGGCCGTTGGTGGCGGCGGCGTTCCGGGCGGGCGCGGACCGCGCCCACCGCGCCGGAGGCGGGGGTACGGCCCGACTGCGCGCGAACCTGCGCCGGGTGGTCGGCCCGGAGGTGCCCGACGCCGAGTTGGACGATCTCGTCAAGCGTGGGTTGCGTTCGTACGCCAGGTACTGGATGGAGGCGTTCCGGCTGCCCGGCCTGAGCCGGTCGCAGATCCTGTCCGGCTTCCGGCTCGACGGCGCCGAGATGCTCGCCGCCGACGTGGCCGCCGGTCGGGGCGCGGTGGTGGCCCTGCCGCACGCCGGCAACTGGGATGCCGCGGGAGCCTGGGTGGCGGCCACCGGTTGGCCGATCACCACTGTCATGGAGCGGCTCAAGCCGGAGGGCGTGTACAAGCGTTTCCTGGCCTTCCGAGAGGTCCTCGGGATGGAGATCCTGCCGACCCACGGGGGGCCGCGCCCGGCGTTCGACGTGTTGCTGGACCGGCTGCGGGCCGGTGCGGTGGTGCCGTTGCTGGCCGACCGGGACCTCTCCGCCCGGGGGGTGGAGGTGGACTTCTTCGGTGGGAAGACCCGGATGCCCGCGGGGCCGGCGTTGCTCGCGCTGCACACCGGCGCGCCGCTCTACGTGGCCTCGCTGTGGTACGAAGCGGATGCCGCCTGCGCGTCGCTGGTTGGTCCGTTGCCGGTGCCGGGCCCCGAGGTGGGGCCGCTGGACGAGCGGGTCCGGTCGCTGACCCAGCTGATCGCCGACGGTCTGGCGGCGGGTATCGCCCGTCATCCGGAAGACTGGCACATGTTGCAGCGGATGTGGCTGGACCAGGCGAGGTCGGGGGAGGGCGCGGCGCTGCCCTCGTCGGCCTCCGGCCCGGCCTGAGGAGGTGGGCTGACGGATGCGGATCGGCATCGTGTGCCCGTACTCCTTCGATGTGCCCGGCGGGGTGCAGAACCACGTCATGGATTTGGCCGAGGCGCTGATCGCGCTGGGTCACGAGGTCAGCGTGCTCGCACCGGCCGACGAGGATTCGCCGCTGCCGGAGTACGTGGTGTCGGCCGGTCGGGCCGTTCCGCTGCCGTACAACGGTTCGGTGGCGCGGATCGCGTTCGGCCCGGTGTCGACCGCCCGGGTTCGGCGGTGGATCACCAACGGTGATTTCGACGTGCTGCACGTGCACGAGCCGCTCACGTTGAGTTTGTCGCTGCTGGCCGTGCTCAGTGCCCGTGGCCCGGTGGTGGCCACGTTCCACACCGCGATGACCCGTTCGCGGGTCCTCGCCGCCGCGCAGGGTGTGCTCCAGATCGTGTTGGAGCGGATCACGGCCCGCATCGCGGTGAGCGCGCTGGCCCGCAAGGTGCAGGTCGAGCACATGGACGGCGGGGCGGTGGAGATCCCCAACGGGGTGGCGGTGGCCAAGTTCGCCGACGCCGAGCCGTTGCCGGGTTGGCCGGGGGAGTGCGCGGCCGGCACCGGCGGCACGCTCGGCTTCCTGGGCCGGTTCACCGAGGCGCGCAAGGGCTTCCCGGTGCTGCGCGACGCGTTCGTGGCGCTGGCCGCCACCCGGCCCGGTCTGCGGTTGCTGGTCGCCGGCCCGGGTGACCCCGACGACCTGTACGACCAGTTCCCGGCCGAACTGCACGAGCAGATCACGTTCCTCGGCCTGGTCAGCGAAGCGGACAAGGCGCGCATGTTGCGCAGTGTGCACCTCTACGTCGCACCGAACACCGGCGGTGAGTCGTTCGGCATGATCCTCACCGAGGCGCTGGCGGCGGGCACGACGGTCATCGCCAGCGATCTGGACGCGTTCCGGCGGGTGCTCGACGGTGGGCGGGCCGGTCGGCTCTTCCCCACCGGAGACTCGGTGGGGCTGCGTGACGTGCTGACCGAGCTGCTGGACGACCCGGCCGCGCGGGCCACGCTGACTGCCTGTGGCGATCAGGTGGTCGCGAATTTCGACTGGCCGGTGGTTGCTCGCCGCGTTCTGGAGGTATACGCAGCGGCGATCGAGGCAACCGACGGGCGGGTCATCGACCAGGAGTGGGTGGGGCTGAGCTGAGCCGGTGTGACGGATGGTGCGGTGGTGACCGGCGGGACCGGTCCGGCCGCGCCCAATCGGACGAAACGGAGCAGCACTACGATGCCGCACATGTGGTGGGTGGTGGCCGCGAGCGTGGTCGTGGGGCTGGTCGCGGCGTACCTCATCTGGACCGCCGGCCGGGTGGAGCGGCTACAGGGCCGCGCGGAGCTGGCGGCCCGGGCCCTCGACGCCCACCTGCTGCGCCGCGCGGCGGCAGCCGCGGTCCTGGCTGAGCGGCGTTTCGGCGTCGAGCTGTACGCGGCGGCCCGGATCGCCCTGGACGCCGGTCCGGACGAGCGGGAGGCGGCGGAGAACGACCTCACCCGGCAGTTGCGCGGCGTCCAGTTGGACCCGGGCGACCCGGACTGCGTGGCGGTCATCGCCGCGAGCCGTCGACTCGCGTTGTCCCGGCAGGTGCACACCGATCTGGTCCGGGACGCCCGTTCGGCGCGCAGCCGGCCGCTGGTGCGCCTGTTGCGGATGGGGCGGGGCCGGGAGTGGCCGCGTTACTTCGACATCGACGACCCGACCCTCGTCGTGCCGGCGGACGTCCCCGCCGCCTGACCTCCGACGGTTGCCGCCCGCTTCCGGACGGGTACGGCAGGCCGGTGACCAGTGCCACAGCGCAGGCCACCGGGGGTCTGATTGGCTGTCGGTGCGGCGTTGCACCGCGCGTAGCATTTCCGCCGCCACCCCCAGAGCATGTCCAAGGAGCGATGACCCGTGCCCGAAAACACCGCCTCGAACACCGGTAACGCCCCCGTCGTCGGCACCGCCCGCGTGAAGCGTGGCATGGCCGAGATGCTCAAGGGCGGCGTGATCATGGATGTCGTCAACGCCGAACAGGCCAAGATCGCCGAGGACGCCGGCGCCGTCGCCGTGATGGCCCTGGAGCGGGTGCCCGCCGACATCCGCGCGCAGGGTGGGGTGTCCCGGATGAGCGACCCCGACATGATCGACGGGATCATCGAGGCGGTCTCCATCCCGGTGATGGCCAAGGCCCGCATCGGCCACTTCGTGGAGGCGCAGATCCTCCAGTCGCTCGGCGTGGACTACGTCGACGAGTCCGAGGTGCTGACCCCGGCCGACTACGCCAACCACATCGACAAGTGGGCGTTCACAGTGCCCTTCGTCTGTGGCGCTACCAACCTGGGCGAGGCGTTGCGCCGGATCACCGAGGGCGCGGCGATGATCCGCTCCAAGGGCGAGGCCGGCACCGGTGACGTCTCCAACGCCACCACCCACATGCGGAAGATCCGCCAGGAGATCGCCCGGCTGGCCTCGCTGCCGACCGACGAGCTGTACGTCGCGGCCAAGGAGTTGCAGGCCCCGTACGAGCTGGTCAAGGAGGTCGCCGAGAGCGGCAAGCTGCCGGTGGTGCTGTTCACCGCCGGTGGGATCGCCACCCCGGCCGACGCGGCGATGATGATGCAGCTCGGCGCGGAGGGGGTCTTCGTCGGCTCCGGCATCTTCAAGGCGGGCAACCCGGCCCAGCGGGCCGCCGCGATCGTCAAGGCGACCACCTTCCATGACGACCCCGACGTGCTGGCCAAGGTCTCCCGGGGCCTCGGCGAGGCGATGGTCGGCATCAACGTCGACGAGATCCCGCAGCCGCACCGTCTGGCCGAGCGGGGTTGGTAGGCATGGGCGCGCCCACCATCGGTGTGCTCGCGCTCCAGGGTGATGTCCGCGAGCACGTGGCGGCGCTGGCCGCGGCGGGCGCGGACGCCCGCCCGGTCCGCCGTCCGGCGGAGCTGGACGCGGTCGACGGCCTGGTCATCCCGGGCGGCGAGTCCACCACAATGAGCAAGCTCGCCGACATCTTCGAGATGCGCGAGCCGATCGACAAGCGGATCGCCGACGGCATGCCGGTCTACGGCTCCTGCGCCGGGATGATCATGTTGGCGACCGAGGTGCTCGACGGTCGACCCGATCAGCGGGGCTTCGCCGGCATCGACATGACCGTCCGGCGTAACGCGTTCGGCCGGCAGGTCGACTCGTTCGAGGCGCCGGTGACCGTCGCCGGGGTGCCGGGCGAGCCGTTCCACGCGGTGTTCATCCGCGCGCCGTGGGTCGAGCGGGTCGGTGCCGGCGTCGAGGTCATCGGGGTGGTGTCCGACGGCCCGGCCGCCGACCGGATCGTCGCGGTGCGACAGGGCAACCTGCTGGCCACCTCGTTCCACCCGGAGCTCACCGGTGACCTGCGCGTGCACGCGTACTTCGTGGACCTGGTCCGCGCTGCCCGGTGACGGGGTGCGCGTCGCTCAGCCGGCGACCGCACGCAAGCGCCCCGGGCGGCGGCCCGCCAACTCGTCGAGCGCGGTCGCTGTGGCGGCGTCGGCGGGCAACTGCACCACCAGCCGCTGCGGGTCTGCCTCGGCCAGCTCCAGCGTCTCGACGGTGAGGCGGAGCAGCCCCACCTCCGGATGGCGCACCGTCAGCAGGCCGGCCCGTGCGGCGGTCACCGGTCGCCGCCGCCAACGGTCGGTGAACGGCGCTCCCACCGTCCGGGCCAGCCGCTCGGCGAAGGCGTCGCTGGCCGGGTCGCCTCGCCGCAGCAGGTGCAGCTCCGCAACCTGCTGATCGGCCACCGCCGACCACTGCGGGTAGTGCTCGCGGGCCCGCTCGTCGGTCAGCACGAACCAGACCAGGTTCGGTCGCGACCCGTCCAGCAGGCCGAGCGGGCGGGCCAGCCGCTCGAACGGGTCGTTCCAGGTCAGCACGTCACCGAGCCGGTTGAGCACGTACGCCGGGGTGTCGCGCAGTGCGTCGAGCATGGCGCGGACCGTTGGCCGGACGGTACGGGAAACCGTAGGCCGGTCGCCCGAACAGAGCTGTCGGGCGTGCTGGGCCGAGGCGAGTTGCCGCAGGTGTTCCCGGTCGGCGCTGTCCAGGCGCAGCGCGTCGGCGAGCGCGGCGAGGATCTCCGGCGACGGCCGGGTGTCGCGGCCCTGCTCCAGCCGGGTCAGGTATTCGACGCTGACCTGCGCCAATGTCGCCAGTTCGGCTCGGCGCAGCCCGGGGGTGCGGCGGCGCGGCCCCTCGGCGAGGCCGACCTCGGCCGGTTGCCGCGCCTCCCGACGACTGCGGAGGAACGCGCCCAGCTCTCCGTCCATCACCGACCCAGTCTGGCAGCCGGCATCGGCTGGTGGGTGGCCCTGACAGGGCCATCCTCGCTGCGGTCTCCCCGGCCCGTGCCGTCGCGCACAGGATCGTGGTCATGACAAACGCACAGAGCATGGGTCCGCTGCGGATCGGCCTGATCGTGGGCAGCACCCGTCCCGGTCGACGTGGCACGGCGATCGCCCGTTGGGCAATGGAGGTGGCCGAGCGGCACGAGGCGGTACGTGTCGGGGATGCCGTCTGCACGCTCGTGGACCTGGCGGAGCAGGAACTGCCACTGCTCGACGAGCCGGTGCCGGCACTGTTCGGCGACTACCGGCGCCCGCACACCCTGCGGTGGGCGGCCGTGGTGGACGCCTGCGACGCCTTCGTGTTCGTCACCCCGGACTACAACCGCTCGATCCCGGCCGCGCTCAAGAACGGCATCGACTACCTGTACGCGGAGTGGACAGACAAGGTGGCCGGGGTGCTGAGCTACGGCGTGCGGGGTGGCACTCGGGCAGCCGACCACCTGCGGGCGATCCTGACCGAGGTGCGGACCGTGGTGGTGCCGACGGAGGTGGCACTGTCGATCTTCACCGACTTCGACTTCGCCGGGGCCGACCCTGGTGACCCGACCGCCGGCCGCTTCGCGCCGGCCGACGGCCGGGAGGCGGAGTTGTCGGCGATGCTCACCGAGATCGTGACCTGGTCGCGAGCAGGGCGTCCGGTCGACCCGGCACGGATGGCGGCCGACCAGGCGGAGCTGGTGAGCTGAGCTGGAGACCATCCTGATGAGGTGAATCCGCTTTCCCGGCGTCTGCCCGATTTGGGCAGGCGCGGGGAGGCCGCCACGCGCGGTGCGTGACAGCGACCCGAGGGACGTCGGTAGGATTGCGGAGATTCGGCAGGGCCATCTGCCCGCCACGGCTTCCACCAGAGCTGACCGGCACCTCCGCGTGCGCCGGTGGGAGCGGGGCGTGAGCGGTGCGGTCGATGCAGACGGCGGGTAGCAACGGAGGTAGAAGATGTCCGGCCACTCAAAGTGGGCGACGACCAAGCACAAGAAGGCCGTCATCGACGCCAAGCGCGGCAAGATGTTCGCCAAGCTGATCAAGAACGTCGAGGTGGCCGCGCGGATCGGCGGCGGCGACCCCACCGGCAACCCGACTCTCTTCGACGCCATCCAGAAGGCGAAGAAGAGCTCGGTGCCGAACGACAACATCGACCGCGCCGTCAAGCGCGGCTCCGGCCTGGAAGCGGGCGGCGCCGACTGGCAGACGATCATGTATGAGGGGTACGGCCCGAGCGGCGTCGCCATGCTCATCGAGTGCCTCACCGACAACCGCAACCGGGCGGCGACCGAGGTGCGGACCGCGCTGACCCGCAACGGCGGCTCGCTCGCCGACGCCGGCTCGGTGTCGTACATGTTCTCCCGCAAGGGCGTGGTGATCGTCCCCAAGGAGGGCACCAGCGAGGACGACGTGATGCTCGCCGTCCTGGACGCCGGCGCCGAAGAGGTCAACGACATCGGTGAGGCGTACGAGGTGGTCTCCGAGCCGACCGACCTGATCCCGGTGCGCACGGCGCTGCAGGACGCCGGCATCGAGTACGAGTCGGCCGAGTCCTCCCTGATCCCCAGCGTCAACGTGCCGCTGGACGAAGAGGGCGCGCGCAAGATCTTCAAGCTGATCGACGTCCTGGAGGACTGCGACGACGTCCAGAACGTCTACGCCAACTTCGACGTCAGCGACGACGTGATGGCAGCGGTCGACGCCTGACCCGACCTGACCTCGCCGCGCTTCACCCCGCCGCGATCTTGCACTTTCTGACCCGACACACCGGGCAACACCTGGCATATCGCCAACAGAAAGTGCAAGATCGCGGCGGGATGTGGGTTGAGGGGGGATCCCGTGGTGGTGGCGCGGTTTGCGGCTGGTGACATCGTGGTACGGCGTGAGGTGCTGCGGGGTGAGGTCTGGTTCGGCTGCCCGACGATCTGCGTCGAGGATTCGCCTGACCTACTCGCCCTCTTCCTTCCACCAGGGGCCGAGTTCGGCTTCCCGGACACCGGCGTCTTCCCCTGCGGGCGGCACCCGTGGGAAGCCGCCGGGCACCGCTCCTGGTCCGGGCACGGCAAGCTGATGCTGCAACGCCCCGGTGAGGCGCACTCGATCGACGTGTTCTGGGTCGGGCCGGCGCGCGACTTCGCCGGGTGGTACTTCAACCTCCAGGACCCGGTGCGGCGTACCCCGATCGGGGTGGACACCCTGGACCACGAGCTGGACCTGTGGTGGGCCGCGGACGCCGACCGGTACGTCTGGAAGGACGTGGAGCTGTTCGCCCAGCGCCTCGTCGAGGGGCGCTACCCGGGCATGGCGGACGCCATCCAGGCCGAGGGTGACCGGATCGCTGCCCTGCTCGACGCCGGTGAGCGCTGGTGGGACCGGTCGTGGGCCACCTGGCAGCCGGACCCGGCCTGGACGGCGCCCCCGCTGCCCGCCGGCTGGGATCAGGTGCCACCCGCGCGGTGAGCGGCGGCGACGTCAGTTCCCGGGCAGCGCTTTGACCAGGAACACCTGATCCAGGCCACCGGTGCACGGCTCGACCAGTGCCGCGTCCGCCACGTCGTTGTCGTCGGCGCGCAGGCCGACGCACAACTCGCTGCGGTCGGGCCGGATCCGGTACGCGTCGGGCGTCACTCCGGTCGGCTCGAAGTGGAACACCTGCGTCGGCCTGTTCGCGTTGCAGTCCTTCGCGTTCCAGGGTTCGAGGAAGTTCCGGCCGGGATCTTCCTCGCGGATGGTGAGGCAGCCCTTCCCGAGCACCGGGTGGATCCAGTGGATGAAGAACATTCCGTCGGCCACCGGTACCAGCGAGGTGTCCGGTGGGGTGGCCTCCGTGCAGGGCCGCTGGACGGCTATCTCCTTCGTGTACTGGCCGTTGCGATCGCGGCCCTCGGTGAGGCAGAGATGCGGGCTGCGGATGGGGCTGATCTGACTGGGCCCCGCGCTCGGCGAACGGGCACCGTCAGCCGCCGACGCGGTCGGATCGGTGGTGTGGGCGGACTTCCCCTGCTCGTCGTCGCGTCGCTCGATCCAGAAGCCCACGCCGAGCGTGGCCAGTAGGGCGACGACGAGCAGCGCCACCGGCGCGGGCCGCGCGAACCAGCGTGGGCGGGCCGGGCCGGAGTGCTCCGGGGCCACCGTCGTGACCGGGTCGACCGGAGGCGGGTCCGCCGCCGGGGACGGCGGGGCCAACTGACCTGCCGCGAGGCGGTGCCGGGCCCGTAGCCACGTCTCGACCTGCTCTCCCGCGCCGCACGCCCGCACGAAAGCGGCCACCACCTCGGGGCGTGGCAGTGTGGACCGCCGCAGGATGTCCGCCGCGGTGCTGCGCGCCAGCACGTCGCCTGTCGACGCGGCGCGCTGTTCCAGTTGTCGGTAGGTGAGTCCCGACCGGTCCTTGAGCTGGCGCAGCATCTCGACGAATTCGGCCGGGTCGGACGCGTCGTCCGGGCGTAGCTCCCCCGTGGTCATCGTCCGATTCTCCAGACACCGCGGACGCGAGGGCAAATCAGGTCACGGTGACTGTCCGACATGGTCGGACAGGATCCGGACAAGCCGCTGTGAGCTGCCCGGACATCCCAGCGCGGTGACCAGGGCATTGTCCTGGCCGGCCGGGTTACCTAGCGTCGTTGTCGATGGCCGCGCCGCTGACCGGTGTACGGCCGAGCGGCTCGCGCCGGCACGGGTTCGGGCTGGACCACACCAACCACACGGGGAGATTCGATGGATGACGCTGTCCGGGATCCGGTGCCGCAGGCGGCCACGGCGGGGGAGTACGTGGCGTTGCTCAGGGAGGTACGGCGGCGTTCCGGTCTGACCTATCGGGAACTGGCCCGGCAAGCCTCGGCGGCCGGGCACTGGCTGCCGCCGAGCACCCTCGCGACGATGCTGGGGCGGACGACGCTGCCCCGGGAACGCACCGTCGTCGCGCTGCTGGCCGCCTGCGGCACCCCTGCGGTCGAGGTCGGCAGGTGGCTGGAGGCACGGCGGGACCTCGAAGCTCGCCTCGGCGAGCAGGGCCGAGGGGAGGGCGACGCGCAACGGACCCTTGCCGGCCCGTCCACCGCCGTCGCGGCGGACATCCGCCCGAGCGTCGGCTCGGTTCCGCCGCGACCCGAAGCGCCCTGGCCGGCCCGTCGCTGGCTTCGGCTGGCGCTGCTGGCGGCGCTCGGCGTCCTGACGGTCGGGGCGACCGGGGCGCTGCGGCCTCTCACCCCTTCCACAGTCGACAGTTCGTCGACCGTCGGCTGCCCGGAGGTGCTGCGTCAGGGCATGTACGGCCCCTGCGTGCTGAGCCTCCAGGAACATCTGGTGGCCGACGGACTCACTGTCCCGGTCGACGGCTGGTTCGGCCCGGACACCACCAGCCGGGTGATGGTGTTCCAGGCGTTTCGCGGCCTGCCGGTCAGTGGCACGGCCGACGAGCGGTTGCTCGACGAGTTGGCGGGCGATCGCACGGTGCCCGCCACCTGGTCGGAGGACCGGATCGGCAAACACCTGCGGCGGACGTTCCCGGAGGACCCGGCCGGGGCGGTGCAGGTGGCGCGCTGCCTGTCCGGCCTGGACCCGTACCGGGTGGAGGTCGTCGAGGACGGATCGCGCCGCTGGGGGTTGTTCCAGTTCAGCGACATGGAGGTGTCCCGGTTCGGCGTCGACCGCCAGACGGCGCTGGACGCGGCATGGAACATCAGGGCGGCACGGGAGGTCTGGTCCCGTACCGGCGACTTCGGCCACTGGAACTGCGCGGCGTAGCTGTCACGCGTGACGCTCCCCGTCCGGTCCACGAACCGGACGGGGAGCGTCCGTCATCCCGACCGACGGTTCACTGTCGCAGGCGGTTGGCGAAGACGTACGCGCCCACCGAGCGGCCGGTGGCGAGGCCGGCGTCCGCGTCGAAGCGATAGTGCACGCCGAGGTAGATCCGGCTCAGCGCGTTCTCCTCGGCGGCGTGGTCGAAGCCGGTCATGTGCCGCACCACGCCCACGGCGTGCGGGTCGTCCGTCGTGGCGTCGAAGGCGATCGCATCGGTGCCGAAGAACCTCTTCATCACCGCCGACCAGGCCCCCGCGAAGGTGGCGTGCCCGGAGATGTAGGCAGGGAACGCCGGGGTGTACGGCACCCCCTCGCGGGTCTTCGACAGCGGTTGCCAACCGGGGCCCTCCATCGCCTCGATCGCCGTCACCGGCCGCCACAGGTCGATGGGCGTCTGGTACTTGGCGTCCCAGGCGGCGATGGCGGCGTCCGCGAGGGCGAGGGCCACCAGCCCGAAGAGCCGGGCGTTGGCGAGGATGCCGAGCTGACGCTGCTCCGACACGATCCGGGTGTGCGAGAAGAGTTGACCCGGTGGCTTGTAGGTGCCTCCCAGGTCGTTGGCCCAGAAGAACGCGATCTGCGTCTGCTCGGGTGTCCGCAGCGACGACGTCCGACCGCCGTAGTCGCGGATCTCCTGCACCTGGGTGCGGTACTCCTGCTTGCCGAGCAGGTCGGCGTACCCGGTGGCACCGGCCGGTAGGCCTGGCCGGAACTGCCGGCCCGAGGTGAGCGCGAACGGGGTCACCAGTCCCCAGTTCGGGCTGACCGCCGCCTTGCCGTTTGTCGGCCGCCACGCGCCGGGCACGTTCTCCTGCACCGGGTAGGCGGTGGAGTTGTCGAACCCGTCGTTGGCGCGGGCCTGGAGGTTGGCGGCGGCCGCCACCGCACCGACGGTGTCACCACGGGCTACCTCGGCGGCGTTCACCCCGGACGGTCGGAGCGCGACAGCGGCGGCGAGGGCCGCGGAGTAGGACTGGCCCTGACCGCCGTACAGGGCGGTCAGCACGTCGTACGCGGCCCGGTCGATGGCGGCGTGCACTGACGGCGCGACGACGTTGTCCATGGTGCCGGGGTAGCTGACCGGCACTCGTACCCGGTAGGGGTTGCCGACCCCGGTGACTGAGACGGCGGCGTCGTGCATCGCCGCGTGCAGGATGGCGGCCTCGCGCGACGAGGAGGTGGGTGGCAGGTCCAGCGCCTTGTAGGTGGCCAGCAGGACACCGTTCCAGTACAGGATCGGGTCGGTGGCCGGGTTCACGGCCAGCGGGGTGAGCGAGATGTTGTCCAACCGGACCGTCGAGGCGGTCTGGCCGCCGAAGTGGAACAGCAGCACCGCCTTCGGGTCGCCGAACGGGGACACGAAGTCGAAGGTGAAGCGGCTCATCGAGGAGGTCAGCGTGACGTTCTGGTCGACGGCGGAGGTGAAGGGCGTGTCCGCCCGCGAGACCGAGACGCGCAGGGAGCGGCTGACGTCGGCCGAGGCGTCGAACTGCAACCGGTACGCCTGCGCGGCCGTCACCCCGAACTCGAAGTGACCGACCAGGTCCTCCCAGACGGGCTTGCCCACTGTGGCGCTGGTGCGGACGCGCAGTTGCCCGGCGTTGACAGTGGTGCTGGTCGAGGCGAGCCGGGTCCACCAGGGCTGAGTGCTGCCGGTGTCGAACGTGCCGTTGAGGATGAGGTCGCCCGGAGCGGCGGCGGCCGGCGCGGGGCGGACGAGGGCGGTGAGGGTGCTGGCGAGCGCGACAGCGAGCACGACGCTGAGCAGACGACGGAGGTGTCGTGCGGTGATCGGTGGGGACATCGGGAGCCTTTCCGGTCCGGAAACCGGCGACGACCAGGTCGTTGCCGTGAGGATCGGCTCAACGTAGGAGTGTTCGCGCTGTTCACGGCCACCGAACAGCGCTCGGCACGGTGCCGTACGGCAGCGGGCGCCGGCATCCGATGAGGACACCGACGCCCGGGCGGGGCGGACCGCTTGCTCAGCCGATCGTCTCCCGCTCCCGCCAGGCGGTGCGCAGCGAGGTCCGGCCGTTGGTGCGCAGGAGTGACCCCTCGTACACCCGGGCCCCGGCGAGGAGGAACGCACCGGCGGCGAGCACCAGGAGGAGCAGTGAGACGATCGGCTCCCAGCCGGCCGCGTCGCCGGTGAAGAGCCGCAGCGGCATGGCCGTGGGCGACGAGAACGGCAGGTAGGACAGCACGCGCATCGCTGTGGCGTTGTCGTTCAGGAAGATCACCGCGAAGAACGGCAGCATGACGGCGAGCTGCACCGGCGTCGAGACGGCGGCGATGTCCTCCTGCCGGTTGGCCAGCGCGCCGGCCGCGGCCCACATGGCGGCGAGCAGCACGAAACCGATCAGGAAGAACGGTACGAACCAGCCGATCGCCGGGGCGAGCAGGCTGAGCAGGCCTCCGCTGTCGCCGATCTGCAGCCCGAGCACCGCCACCAGCGCGATCAGGGCGATCTGCGCGAACGCCAGGATCGCCCCGGCCACCACCTTTCCGGCGAGCAGGGCCCGGACCGGCACGGCGGCGACCAGGATCTCCACGATCCGGGTCTGCTTCTCCTCGATGACGCTCTGCGCGATCTGCACACCGAACGTCTGCGAGGTGATGAAGAAGACGAACGCGAAGACGAACGGCACCAGGAACGCCACCACCGGATCGACAGCGTCCGGGTCGAGCAGGCGGACGGTCGGTTGGGTGCTCAGGGCCCTCACCACGTCGTCGGGGGCTTCGTCCATGGCCAGGACGGCCGGTCCGGTGACCACCGCAGCGTCCACGTCGTCGTCGCGGACGGCCTGCTCCGCGGCCCGGTCATCGGAGACGACCCGGACTTCCAGCCCGGCGGCGCGCAGCGGCGCGGCCAGGCTCTCGGTCACCGCCACTGTGGACGGCCCACCGGAGAACAGCGGCGGCAGGATGGTGCCGGCCGCGGCGATCAACAGGAAGAACAGCGTGCCGAACAGGAAGGTGCGGTCGCGCAGCTTGACCCGGATCTCGCGTTCGGCGACCAACCGGGTGGCCTGGGTGACGTTCACTGGGTGACCTCTCGGAAGATCTCGGTGAGCGAGGGGCTGACCGGGCGGAAGGCGCGGACCGGGCCGCGCGCGAGGGCGGCCCGCAGCACGGGCTGTTCGTCGGTACCGGCCGGCAGGTCGAAGACCACCCGCGCGCCGTCCAACTCGACCACTGTCACAGCGGGGTGGTCGCGTACCCAGCCGGCGTCGTGTTCCACGACCAGCTCGAAGCGGGGCACCGTGTACGAGTCACGCAGCTGCTGCCGGCTGCCGGCGGCCCGGATCACCCCGTCCCCGATGATCACCAGGTCGTCGCAGAGGCGCTCCACCACGTCGAGCTGGTGACTGGAGAAGAGCACCGGCGCGCCGGCCGAAGCCCGTTCCCGCAGCACGGCCACGACGGTCTCCACGGCCAGCGGGTCGAGGCCGGAGAACGGCTCGTCGAGCACCAGCACCTCGGGGTCGTGGACCAGCGCGGCGGCGATCTGGGCCCGCTGCTGGTTGCCGAGCGACAGCGTCTCCAGCAGGTCGTCGCCGCGCTCGCCGAGCCCGACCCGGTCCAGCAGCGCGTCGGTGGACCGTCGTGCCGCGGCGGCGTCCAGCCCGTGCAGCCGGCCCAGGTAGGTCACCTGCTCGCGAGTGGTCATCTTCGGGTAGAGGCCCCGCTCCTCCGGCATGTAGCCGAAGCGCCGGCGGTCCTGCGGGGTCAGCGTGGTGCCGCCCCAGCTCACCTCGCCCGCGTCGGGGGCGAGCACACCCAGGATGATCCGCATGGTGGTGGTCTTGCCGGCGCCGTTGGCGCCCACGAAACCGGTCATCCGGCCGGCGGACACCTCGAAGGACACGTTCCTGAGCACCTGACGGTCGCCGAAGCTGCGGTCGACGCCGTCGAGGCGAAGCGTTCTGGTCACGCACACACGCTAGATCGATCACGCCGCCGTGCCGTCCGCCCGGCGGGTGAGCGGGCGGGTCCACCTCGCGGCGGACGCCGTCACCCGCCCGGGCGGACCACCCCGTTCTCGTACGCGAACACCACTGCCTGCACCCGGTCGCGCAGGCCGAGCTTGGCCAGCACCCGACTCACGTGCGTCTTCACAGTCGCCTCGCCCAGGTGGATGGCCGCGGCGATCTCCGCGTTGCTCGACCCGGCGGCGAGCAGCATCAGCACCTCCCGTTCGCGCGGGGTCAGGCCGGCCAGCGCGGCCTCGGCGTCCGGGCCCCGGTGGGCGGTGCCCGCCGGGTCGCCGGGTCGGGCGAAGGTGGAGATCACCCGGCGGGTGATCTCCGGAGCGAGCAGACCGTCGCCCCTGGCCAGCACCCGGATCGCCTCGATCAGCTCCTCCGGCGTGCCGTTCTTGAGCAGGAAGCCGCTAGCCCCGGCCCGCAGCGCCGCGAACAGGTAGTCGTCGCGGTCGAAGGTGGTGAGGATCAGCACCGCCGGCGCCCCGGGGCCGTCGGCGACGATCTGCCGGGTGGCCTCCAGGCCGTCCATCCCGGGCATCTCCACATCCATGAGTACGACGTCGGGGCGGGTGGCTCGGGTCATGGTGACGGCCCGTTCGCCGTCGGCGGCCTCACCGACCACCTCGATGTCGTCCTCCACCTCCAGGATGACCCGGAAGCCGGTACGGACGAGGTGCTGGTCGTCGGCGAGCAGCACCCGCACCGTCGGCCCGGCGTCACGCGCCTGCTGGGCTGCCGCGCTCATGCCGACGGCTCCGCGCCGGCTGCCGCCTGCTGCCTGTCGCTCGGCTCCCGCTGTGGGCCCACCGGTCGGTCCGGCGACGCCGCCAGGGGGAAGCGGGCGCGTACCCGCCAGCCGCCGCCGGCCCGTGGCCCGGCCTCCAGGTCGCCGTCGTGGGCGGTGACCCGTTCGCGCATGCCGATCAGGCCCAATCCGTCGGTGTCGGTCCGCCCGCCGCCCCGGCCGTCGTCGGTCACGTCGACCTCCACCTCCCGGGCCAGGTACCGGACCCGCACGTCGAGCAGGGCCGCCTCGGCGTGCTTCAACGTGTTGGTCACCGCCTCCTGCGTCACCCGGTAAGCCGTCTGGGAGACCGATTCGGGCAACGCGACCGGGTCGCCGTACACCCCGAGGGTGGCCGTCAGCCCGGCGGCCCGAGCCCGCTCGACCAGCTCGTCGATCCGTTCGACGCCGCCGGCCGGCGGC
The DNA here is from genome assembly GCF_049841475.1 of Micromonospora sp. DT15. Classification (NCBI taxonomy): domain Bacteria; kingdom Bacillati; phylum Actinomycetota; class Actinomycetes; order Micromonosporales; family Micromonosporaceae; genus Micromonospora; species Micromonospora sp. DT15. The sequence continues at coordinate 179,100 of NZ_JBNCKJ010000006.1, read as the reverse complement.
GTCGCGGCGTCCGTGCCGGCGGAGGTCCGCAGCACGCCGAGCATCCGACGCAGCTCGTCGACGGCGGTGCGGGCGCTCTGCTCGATGGCGGTCAGCGCGGTGCGGGCCTTGCCCGGGTCGCGGTCGAACACCCGGCGGCAGGCGGATGCCTGCACGCCCATCACCGACACGTGGTGGGCGACCACGTCGTGCAGCTCGCGGGCGATCCGGACCCGTTCGCCGAGCACCGCCCGCTCCCGGGCCTCGGCCTGTGACCGGCGCAGGTCCTCGGCCTGGGCGCGCAGCTCGTGCTCGCGGCGCGCGGCCACCCAGGCGGTCTCGCCGAAGAAATACCCGAAACCGAAGACCAGTACGTTGAGCAGCACGCCGGTGACCATCGCGGCGAGCACCGGTGGCACCGGTCCGACCGCGTCGGCGAAGGCATCCGCCGGGATGTGGTCGATCATCACCGCGTAGTAGACACCGAGCCAGGCGAACATCGTGGCGATCACGCCGATCCGCAGCCGGCGGGACAGTTGGCGGTCCTGCCCCCACGCGCCGACGGTGTAGAGGGCGCAGAACAGGGCCCACGAGGAGAACTGGGTCTCCGGGGCCGAGCGGGCCTGGGCGGCGATGAACGCCACCGCGACGACCAGCAGGGTCGCGGTCGGCCAGCGTCGTCGCCAGATCAGCGGGAGGGTCACCGCGACGGTCCAGAACAGCTGCTCCGGCCCGGACGGCGGGGGGCCCAGGAGGAACGCGCCGGTGCTGCGGGCCAGGGTCAGACTGACCAACGCCAGCCCGGTCATCCCCAGGCCGATCCAGAGGTCGTTTCGGCGCTGCTCCGCCGTCGGACCCGGACGACGCCATTCCTCTCTCGGTGCCACGCTCATCCGGGAACGATGCCACGCCGTCCACCAGGCCCGTCGACCGGGCGGGCTCGTGCCGGTCCGGTCGCGTCGACGGGCGACGGCCCGGCGCGGGGTACGCGCCGGGCCGCCGTCTCTGGTGTGAATCACGTGGTCGTCTGCTGGCGGGTCTTCCGGGCGGTGTCGATCAGGTCCCAGACCACGACCCCGGCCGCGCCCACAGCGATGGCCAGGCCGAGGCCGTCCCGGTTCTCGGCGTCCGCCACCCAGCTCAGGCGCTCGGCCAGGGCCGGGTTGAGCAGTCGGTCGGAGAGCGCGAGCCAGGCCAGCGGCACCGCGAACGCCAGGTCGAGCAGCACCTTCGTGCCGAACAGGGCCCAGGTCCAGCGGTCGATCCGGTACTTCACGACCTCGAAGACCACACTGAGTGCCAGCACGCCGATGAGCGCCGGCAGCCAGAACGACCACAGAGCCGGGTCGAGGATCGCGATGTTCTCGCCGTCGGTGTCGCTCACCCAGGAGTGGTAGTGCTGAAGCGGCAGGTACGCGATGGTCAGCACCAACATGATCACGGATGCGATGGTGTCGGCGAGGGGGATGCCTCGTCGTACCGGCGCGTCGGGCAACTGGTCGACGGTCCACTCCGGTAGGTCCACGGCCGTCTGGGTGCGCTCGATGATGGCGAAGGTCACTGTGAGCCAGAAGGCGATCTGCACCGCCACCTGTATTGCCGTGACGATGCCGGGCCCGATGGCGCCGAAACCCTTTCCTTCCGCCGCCTCGACCACCGTGACGATCGTGCCGACGAGCGCCGGGATGAAGCTGAGCAGCAGCTTCAGCAGCCGCAGCCAGAGCAGGTAGTAGGTCGGGCCGATGAGCTGCAACCGGCGGTCGGCGTACCGGGCGGCCAGCACGTCGGGGTTGCCCAGCTCGGTGAGCACCTCCCGCTCGGCGGTGGTGGCGTCCTGCCCGCCATCGGTCCGGCCCTCGATCATGTCGTCGATGGAGGCCCGCAGCTCGTTGGCGATCTCGTCGCGGCGCTGGGCGGGCACCGATCGCAGGGTGGCGGCGAGGTAGCGGTCGGTCAGGGTGTTCATCGTTCCACTCCTTGGATCAGCCCGGTGATGGAGGTCTGCACGGCGGCGAGGTCGTCGAGGAGCCGGTTCAGCATCGACTCGCCCTCGTCGCTGGTCCGGTAGAACTTGCGCGGTCGGCTCTCTTCGGTGTTCCACTCGCTGGTCAGCAGCCCCTGGTCCTCCAGGCGGCGCAGCAGCGGGTAGAGGGTGTTGGCGTCGACCGGGAAGCCGTGGTCGCTGAGCCGTTGCAGCAGTGCGTAGCCGTAGTCCGGTCGGCGCAGCGCGACCAGGCTGGCCACCACGACGGTGCCTCGACGCAACTCCTGTAGGTGCGTCCGTAGAACGTCCTCGCTAACCATGTGTCACACCATACTGTGTGGCACACAGTGTTGTCTACGCCGATATCATCGTGTCCGCCCAGCCTCCGTCTCGGGCCGATACGACGGACGGGGCGCCCGGTCGACACCGGACGCCCCGTACCTGGGAAAAGTCAGCAGGAAACGCCCTGCCGGAAGTTCCGCTCGACGAAGCTGGCCGGCCCGACCTGGAAGTAGCCCACGCCCGGCCGGATCGGGTGCCCGGTGAACAGCTCCACCCGCGACCCCACCCGGACCAGGTACGCCTCGGCGTCCCCCGCGTCGTTGCGGATCAGCGACCCCCGCCGGCCGTAGATCGCCTCCAACTCGTCGAAGGACATGCCGACAGTCGCGCCGGCGGGGGACCGCGGCGGCGCGGTGGCCGTACCGACCTCCACCAGCCGCCCGTCACGGAAGGCCAGCAGGATCACGCCCGCCCAGGAACCGGTCGCGCCGGCGTGCACCACAGAGCCGCAGCCCGGCGCGGTCCAGTCGACGTGCCCGTTCGCGGTGAGCGCGGCCAGGCTGGCGCCGATGCGGTACACGCCGACGCCGCCGACGCTGAGCACCTGCGGGTGGCTGTGCCCGACGGCGACGGCGAGCGGACCACGGGCCGAGGCGGACGCGGCGTCGCCGGCCAGGGGCGCCGCTGCCGCCGCCGGGCCGGCGACGGTCGCCGCAACGAGCGTGCCGAGCGCCAACGCGGCGGTGGTGAGGAGGATCGCGGGACGGTTCATGGTGGCTCCTTCGGTGATGGGACTCCTGCCCTGTTAGTCACCGCGCCGGGGCCAACGGTTCGTCACCTTCCGGCTCGGCCCGGTCTACCGTGCAGAGAGACGCCGGCCGGAGGTGACACGGTGACGGCTCCACTGCGGATCGGGCCCTACGCCATCGAGCGACTGCTCGGCGTCGGTTCGTTCGCGACGGTGTGGTTGGGCTACGACCGGGCGCTCGACGCGCACGTGGCGATCAAGGTGCTGGCCGAGAACTGGAGCCATGACCTGCGGGTGCGGGAGCGCTTCCTCGACGAGGCCCGGTTGCTGCGGCGGTTGGAGCACGAGCGGCTGATCCGGGTGCACGCCGTCGGTGAGCTGCCCGACGGCCGCCCGTACGCGGTCCTGGCCTGGGCGGACGGAGGTAGCCTGCGGGACCGGCTGGCTGCCGGCGAGATCCCCGCGCCAGCGGCGCTGCGCCTGCTCGGCGAGGTCTGCGCCGGCGTCTCCGTGCTGCACCGGCACGGCGTCGTGCACCGCGATCTCACCCCGGGCAACATCCTGTTCCGCTCCGCCGGCCCCGGCGGCACGGAACAGGTGCTGATCGCCGACCTCGGTCTCGCCAAGGCGCTCGCCGCCGCCTCGGGCCTGACCGCCCGCGCCGGTACCCCGGGTTACATGGCCCCCGAGCAGGACGATCCGGGCGGGGTGGTCGACACCCGCGCCGACGTGTACGGGCTCGGGCGGCTCGGCGTCCGACTGCTCGCCGCCGGCCCGTCGAACGCGAACCCGTCCGGACCCGAATCGGCTGGCCGCGCCCCGGAGATCCGACTACGGGAGGACCTGCCTCCGGCGGTCGCGGCGGTGCTCGCCCGGGCCACCGCCCACCACCCGGCCGACCGCTACCCCGACGCCTCGACCATGCACGCCGCGTTGGCCCGCGCGAGCACCCCGGTGGGACGGCCGCTCGCGTCGACCGTCGCGAGCGGTCCAGCGGGGTCGGCCGCATCGTCCGGTTCGGCGCGGCGAGAGCCGTCACCTCGGCCGAGCCGCCCGTACCGGATCCGGCGGGCCGCGGCAGCGGTCGTGGCCGTCGCCGCCGTGGCCGCGGTGGGCGCCGAACCAGGCGACACCGGATCGGCTCGGCAGGTCGGCGGCACGTACACGACCGGACCGCTGACCGTGGCGCTGCCGGCCGGCTGGTCCGCCGCGGGCGCCACCTGGGCCGGTCAGTACGGTGCCGACGGCGAACCCGAACCGGCGCTGGTGATGTCGCCGCAACCCCGCCGCTGGGCCGCCGACCCTCGCCTGCCTGGCGCGTTCGTGGGCCTCTCCGCCAGCACGGCGGCACGCGCCACGCCGGCCGGGTTCCTGGCCGAGCGCACGCACGGCGACTGCACGCCCGCCCCGGCTCGCACCACCCGGCAGGCAGGTATCGAGTGGACGGTGGTGGCGTACCGCTGCGACCAGGGTCGGCGGCGGATCATCGAGTCGGCCGCCCTGCATCATGGCCGGCCCGCCCTGGTGTACGTACAGATCACGCCACCGTCGGACACCACCACCGACTTCGTGGACACCCTGCTCGGCGGAGTGCGGGTGCGATGACGGCCGCCGCCCTTCGCCACGGAGCACGGCGGCTAGCGGACCACCACGGTGATGGTGTGCGAGCGGTCATCCTTGGGGATCGTGACGGCGACGGTGCCGGGTCGGACGAACCGGATGTCCACCACCCCGGCCTCGTAGTGCTGCGAGACTAGATCCGGCCGGTCGACGGTGACCAGACCGGGCCCGATGCCCTGGATCCGCAGCACCGCGCCGGTGGCGAAACAGAGCGAACGCAGTAGCTCCAGCTCGGTCTCTGCCAGCGGTAGGTCGTAGCGGACCGCGCCCTGACAACTGCTGGTCGGCGTCGTCGGTGGCGGGGTCGGCCGCTGGGGCGTACCCCGGGTTCTCACCGGCGGGGGCGGCACCGGTAGGGGCGGCCCGATGGTCGACGGCGCCCGCGAGGGCGACCGGCTGGTGCCGGGCGTCACCGATGGCGTGGGCGGCGACGCCACCACCGACGGCGACGGCGACGGCGGCTGTACGGGCAGCGGCGAGACCGCGTCGCTGCCGCAGGCGGCGACCGCCACGGTGGCCGCGAACGCGGTGACGGCGCGGCCGACGGCCCGGCGGAGCGCAACCACCCGACCTCCCTTCCAATGCCACAGCCGTCTCGCTGACTCAGCCCGCGTCGGCGCCGAGCCGCTGCCGGACCTGGTGGCGGGCCAGGTGCAACCGGGACTTCACAGTGCCCACCGGCACGTCGAGCAGTTCGGCGATCTCGGGATAGCTCAGCCCGAGAACGTCGCGCAGGGCCACCACCTCGGCGAGGTCGGGGCGGACGGCGTCGAAGGCGTCGAGCAGGTCGAGGCGGGTGCCGGCGACCACGCTCGTCCGTCGGGGGTCGGGACGGTCGGGCAGCGGTAGGCCGCCGGCCTCCAACCGACAGCGGCGGCGCAGTGTGCGGTACGTCGAGCGAGCCCGGTTGGCGGCGAGCCGGTGCAGCCAGGTACGGAACGAGGAGCGTCCCTCGAACCGGGTGATGCCGTTGGCCAGGGCCAGGAGGGTGTCCTGGCAGGCTTCTTCGGCGTCCTCCCGGTTGGGCAGGAACCGGGCGCACAGCCGCAGCGCCTCGGGGCGTACCGCGAGCAGCAGGGCGTCCAGGGCGGCCGGGTCGCCGTGCGCGGCTGAGCGGGCCAGGGCGTCGATGTCGTCCGCGTCGGGCATGCCGGGTGTCCAATGCTCGCCGGTGCCGATCCCCGAGCGTACGGCCGGCGGTGCCGCAGCGCCCCCGTACGGTCCGGCACCCGACCGCTATTCGAAGCGGGACACGTCCCCGGCTCCCCGGCGCAGGACCTCCGGCTCGGGCCCGGACAGGTCGATCACGCTCGTCGGCTCGCTGCCGCAGTCGCCCGCGTCGAGCACCGCGTCGAGCTGGTGGTCGAGCCGTTCCTTGATCTCCCAGCCCTGGGTCATCGGCTCGTCGTCGCCGGGCAGGACCAGGGTGCTGGACACCAGCGGTTCGGCCAGCTCGGCCAGCAGCGCCTGGGTGACTGTGTGCCGGGGGACCCGCACGCCGACGGTCCGCTTCTTCGGGTGCAGCATCCGGCGGGGCACCTCACGGGTGGCCGGCAGGATGAAGGTGTAGCTGCCCGGGGTGGACGCCTTCACCAGGCGGAAGACCGCGTTGCTGATCTGGACGAACTGACCGAGCTGCGCGAAGTCGTGGCAGACCAGCGTGAAGTGGTGCCGGTCGTCGAGGTGTCGGATCTGCCGGATCCGGTCCAGCCCGTCCTGGTTGCCCAGTTGGGTGCCGAGCGCGTAGCAGGAGTCCGTCGGATAGGCGACCAGCCCACCACCGCGGATCAGGTCGGCGACCTGGCCGATGACCCGGGGCTGTGGGTTCTCCGGGTGCACGTCGTAGTACCTCGCCATCCTCCGAGACTAGGCGCACGCGGGGAGGATCAGGAGACGAGGGCCACCCTCGGCGCGGACGGTGGAGCCGCCGAGATCACCTCGGTAGGGTAGGTCCCGGTCGGCTCCGACCAACAAGATCCACACCGCCGGGGGGCGCCACGCATGGCTGATTCGTTCGCGCATCTGCACGTGCACACCGAGTACTCGATGCTCGACGGAGCGGCCCGACTGAAGGACCTGTTCGCCGAGGCCAAGCGGCTGGGCATGTCCGCCGTGGCGATCACCGACCACGGCAACATGCACGGCGCGAACGACTTCTACAACCAGGCGATGGCCGCCGGGGTGACCCCGATCCTGGGCGTCGAGGCGTACGTGGCGCCGGAGTCGCGCTATCACAAGGCGCGGGTCAAGTGGGGTCGCCCGGAGCAGAAGAGCGACGACATCTCGGGTAACGGCGCGATCACCCACAAGACCATGTGGGCGAAGGACGCGAAGGGCCTGAAGAACCTCTTCACCCTCAACTCGCGCGCCTCCATGGAGGGGCACTACGTCAAGTGGCCCCGGATGGACATGGAGCTGATCGCCGAGCACGCCGAGGGGATCATGGCCACCACCGGCTGCCCGTCCGGCGCGGTGCAGACCCGGCTGCGGCTGGGCCAGTTCGACGAGGCACTCAAGGTCGCCGCCAGCTACCAGGACATCTTCGGCAAGGACAACTACTTCCTGGAGATCATGGATCACGGCCTCTCCATCGAGAGCCGGGTCCGCGAGGGGCTCACCGAGATCGCCCGCAAGCTGGACATCCCGCCGGTGGTCACGAACGACTCCCACTACACCCACGAGGCGCAGGCCACCGCCCACGACGTGCTGCTCTGCGTGCAGACCGGCAGCAACATCGACGACCCCAACCGGTTCCGGTTCGAGGGTGGCGGCTACTTCATCAAGAGCGCCGACCAGATGCGCGCTGTGGACTCGTCCGAGCTGTGGCAGGAGGGCTGCCGCAACACCCTGCTGGTCGCCGAGAAGGTCGACCCGAAGGGCATGTTCGAGTTCCACAACCTGATGCCGCGCTTCCCGGTGCCCGAGGGGGAGACCGAGGAGTCCTGGTTCCGCAAGGAGACCTTCGCCGGCCTGGGTCGCCGCTACCCGAACGGCATCCCCGAGGGGCACGTCGTCCAGGCGGAGTACGAGCTGGGCGTCATCAACCAGATGGGCTTTCCGTCCTACTTCCTGGTGGTCGCCGACTTCATCCAGTGGGCGAAGAACCAGGGCATCGCCGTGGGGCCGGGCCGTGGCTCGGCCGCCGGGTCGCTCGTCGCGTACGCGCTGGGCATCACCGACCTGGACCCGATCCAGCACGGCCTGATCTTCGAGCGGTTCCTCAACCCCGAGCGGGTCTCGATGCCGGATGTCGACATCGACTTCGACGAGCGTCGGCGCGGTGAGGTCATCAAGTACGTCACCGACAAGTGGGGCGAGGACAAGGTCGCCCAGATCGCCACCTTCGGCACGATCAAGGCGAAGGCCGCGATCAAGGACTCGGCTCGGGTCCTCGGTTTCCCGTACGCGGTCGGCGACCGGATCACCAAGGCGATGCCACCGGCGGTGATGGGCAAGGACATCCCGCTCACCGGCATCTTCGACAACAAGCACCCCCGCTACGCCGAGGCGGGCGAGATCCGCGGCCTGTACGACTCCGACCCGGACGTCCGCAAGGTGATCGACACGGCCAAGGGCATCGAGGGGCTGATCCGGCAGACCGGTGTGCACGCCGCCGGCGTCATCATGTCCGCCGAGCCGATCATCGAGCACATCCCGTTGACGCGCCGCGACGCCGACGGGGCGATCATCACGCAGTTCGACTACCCGACCTGCGAGTCGCTCGGGCTGCTGAAGATGGACTTCCTCGGCCTGCGCAACCTGACGATCATCGATGACGCGGTCAAGAACATCGAGCTGAACCACGGCCGCAAGCTCGACCTGCTGGGCCTGCCGCTGGACGACAAGGCCGCGTACGAGCTGCTGGCCCGGGGTGACACCCTGGGCGTGTTCCAGCTCGACGGCGGGCCGATGCGGTCACTGCTGCGGTTGATGAAGCCGGACAACTTCGAGGACATCTCCGCCGTCCTGGCCCTGTACCGACCCGGCCCGATGGGCGTCGACTCGCACACCAACTACGCGCTGCGCAAGAACGGCCTCCAGGAGATCACGCCGATCCACCCGGAGCTGGAGGAGCCGCTGCGGGAGATCCTGGCGCCCACCCACGGCCTGATCGTCTACCAGGAGCAGGTGCAGCGCGCCGCGCAGATCCTCGCCGGCTACACCCTCGGTCAGGCGGACCTGCTGCGCCGGGCCATGGGTAAGAAGAAGAAGGAGATCCTCGACAAGGAGTTCATCCCGTTCCGGGACGGCTGCCGCGAGCGCGGCTACTCCGACGAGGCGATCCAGGCGGTGTGGGACGTCCTGGTGCCGTTCGCCGGGTACGCCTTCAACAAGGCGCACTCCGCCGCGTACGGCCTGGTCTCCTACTGGACCGCGTACCTCAAGGCGCACTACCCGGCCGAGTACATGGCCGGGTTGCTGACCAGCGTCGGCGACGACAAGGACAAGATGGCGCTCTACCTGGCCGAGTGTCGTCGGATGCGCATCCAGGTGCTGCCGCCGGACGTGAACACCTCGGCCGGGCCGTTCACCCCGGTCGGCAAGGACATTCGCTTCGGCCTGGCCGCCGTCCGCAACGTCGGGGCGAACGTGGTCGCCTCGATCATGCGCTGCCGGGAGGAGAAGGGCGAGTACGCCGACTTCTACGACTTCCTGTCCAAGGTGGACGCGGTGGTCTGCAACAAGAAGACGATCGAATCGCTGATCAAGGCGGGTGCGTTCGACTCCCTCGACCATCCCCGCAAGGGCCTGCTCGCTGTGCACGCCGACGCGATCGACGCGTACGCCGACGTCAAGCGCAAGGAGGCCGTCGGCCAGTACGACCTGTTCGGCGCCGGGTTCGGTGACGCCGACACCGGCAGCACCACTGTGATGCCGACCATCGGCGACAGCGAGTGGGACAAGCGCGACAAGCTGGCCTTCGAGCGGGAGATGCTCGGCCTGTACGTCTCCGACCACCCGCTGTTCGGTCTGGAGCACATCCTCAACGCGGCGGCCGACACCACCATCGCCTCCCTGGCCGAGGAGGGCGGGGTGCCCGACGGTGCGGTCGTCACCCTCGCCGGCATCCTCTCCGGGGTGCAGCGCCGGGTCACCAAGCAGGGCCGTGCCTGGGCATCGGCCACCCTGGAGGACCTGGCCGGTGGGGTGGAGGCGCTGTTCTTCCCCAACACCTACGAGGTGATCGGGCAGTACATCGCCGAGGACGCCATCGTGGTGGTCAAGGGTCGGGTGGACCGCCGCGACGACACCCCACGGATCATGGCGATGGACATGTCCATGCCGGACGTCAGCACCAGCGCCACGAACAAGCCGGTCACCCTCACCATCCCGGTGCACCGCTGCACACCACCGCTGGTGGAGAAACTCAAGGAAACCCTGGTGCTGCACCCCGGCGACACCGAGGTGCACGTCAAACTCCAGAACGGCGGGCGCACCACCACCCTGCGGCTGGGTCCGTTCCGGGTGGCGGCGACGACCGCGCTGATGGGTGACCTGAAGAGCGTCCTCGGCCCGGCCAACGTGAGCTGAGCCGCATCGGTCCGGCCGGCCTGCGCCGGCCGGACCGCCGGGCTCAGACCCGCTCGGGGGCGCTGATCTCCCGCAGTTGGCCGTCGGCCAACCGCAACCAACGCTGCACGCCGATCTCGGCGAGGAACCGTTCGTCGTGGCTGACCACCACGAACGCCCCCTGGTACGCCGACAGCGCGCTCTCCAGCTGACCCACGCTGACCAGGTCCAGGTTGTTTGTCGGCTCGTCGAGCAGCAGCAGTTGCGGCGCCGGCTCGGCGCAGAGCACACAGGCGAGGGTGGCGCGCAGTCGTTCACCACCGGAGAGCACCCCGACCGGCAGGTTGACCCGGGCCCCCCGGAACAGGAACCGGGCGAGCAGGTTCATCCGCTTGGCGTCCGGCAGGCTCGGCGCGTACGCGGCGAAGTTATCCGCCACCGTGCGGTCGAGGTCCAGCAGGTCCAGCCGCTGCGACAGGTACGCGATCCGTCCCTCGCCGCGCTTCAGCTCACCGCCGGACGGTTGCAGGTCACCGTTGACCAGGCGCAGCAGGGTCGACTTGCCGACGCCGTTCGCCCCGGTCAGCGCGATCCGTTCCGGCCCCCGGATCACCAGGTCGGCGCCGTCGCCGCCGAACAACTCCCGGTCGTCGAAGTGGGCCCGCATCCCCTGGCCGGAGAAGACGGTGCGCCCGCCCGGGACTGTGGTGTCCGGCAGGTCCACGACGATCCGGTCCTCGTCGCGTACCGCCCGGCCCGCCTCGTCGAGTCGGGCCTTGGCCTGACCGAGCCGGGACGAGTGCGTTTCCTGCGCCTTGCCCGCCGACTCCTGCGCGCTGCGCTTGAGCCCACCGGCGACGATCCGGGCCAGGCCGGCGTTCTTCAGGTTCTTCGAGGCGTTGCTGGCCCGCCGGTCGGCCCGTTCGCGGGCCTGCTGCATCTCCCGCTTCTCCCGCTTCACCTCCTGCTCGGCGTTGCGCAGGTTGCTCTCGGCCACCTCCCGCGCCGCCTGCACCGCCTCCGTGTACGCGGTGAAGTTGCCCCCGTACCAACGGATCTCACCCTGGTCCAGTTCGGCGATGCGGTCCATCCGGTCCAACAGTTCCCGGTCGTGGCTGACCAGCAGCAGGCACCCGGACCACTCGGTGAGGACGTCGTAGAGCTTGTGCCGGGCCTCCAGGTCCAGGTTGTTCGTCGGCTCGTCGAGCAGCAGCACGTCCGGGCGGCGCAGCAGTTGCGCCGCCAGACCGAGGGAGACCACCTGGCCGCCGCTGAGGGTGTGCAGCCGGCGGTCGAGCGACAGCTCACCCAGGCCGAGGCGGTCCAGCTCCGAGCGGGTGCGCTCCTCGATGTCCCAGTCGTCGCCGATGGTGGCGAAGTGCGCCTCGGCGGCGTCGCCGGCCTCAATGGCGTGCAACGCCGCGATCCGCTCGGCGACGCCCAGCACCTGCGCCACGCTCAGATCGCCGACCAGCGGCAACGTCTGCGGGAGGTAGCCGAGCACACCGTCGACGGTGACGCTGCCGCCGCTGGGCGGCAACTCCCCGGCGATCAGCCGCAGCAGGGTGCTCTTTCCAGCGCCGTTGGGCGCGACCAGGCCGGTGCGACCGCCCGGGACGGTGAAGGACAGCTCCGAGAAGACCGGGGTGTCATCCGGCCAGGAGAAGGAAAGGTTCGAACAGACAATGAACGCATCAGACATGCGAGTGACCTCAAAGGGTGGGGTGAGCGCGCCTCAGCCGCCCGACGACAACGGGAACCGGTGGAACGACGACATGGCCCCGGCGGCTGCGCCGAACGCGCGCCGAACCGATGGCCGAACACATCCGGTCTCACCCGGAGATGTCGTCGTCACCCGCCATGTCTGGTCTCCCTGGTCGTGTCACTAGCCCAACTCCGCCGAGTCTAACAACGGATCTTCAGTCCGCCAGCGCAATAGGGCGCAGCGCTCGGAATACCGCTATTGCGGTCAATGGTCCCGACAGAAAGTGCAAGATCGACGGATTGCTCAACGGGGTCGGTACTCGACCTCGGGGCGGCCGGGAGTGCCGTAGCGCGGGGTGCGGGCGGCCCGGTCGACGGTCACCAGGTACTCCAGGTAGCGGCGGGCGGTCACCCGGGAGATGCCGGTCAGCGCACTCACCTCGGTCGCGGACAGCCCGACCTCCGTGCGGGTGCCGTCGGTGAGCGCGGCGCGTACCCGATCGAGGGTCTGCGCGTCGAGCCCCTTGGGCAGGCTGTGCCCGGCGGTGCCGCGCAGGGTGGCGAACATTTGGTCCACCTCGTGCTGGGCGGCGACCTCGCCGTCGGCGAGCGCCTGGGCGCGGTAGTCGGCGTACCGCTCCAGCTTGTCGCGGAACGCGGCGAACGTGAACGGCTTGAGCAGGTAGTGGGTCACGCCGAGGGACACCGCGGTGCGCACCACCGCCAGGTCCCGCGCGGACGTCACCGCGAGCACGTCGACGCTGCTGCCGGCCGCGCGCAGCGCCCGGCAGACGTCCAGGCCGTGCAGGTCGGGCAGCCGAAAATCCAGGAGTACGAGGTCCACGTCGCCGCCGTCGTTGGCGCGCAGGGCCGCCATCGCCGCCCGCGCGGTGTGCGCCACCCCGACCACCACGAAACCGGGAACCCGTTCGGTGTACGCGCTGTGCGCCTCGGCCAGCAGCGGCTCGTCCTCGACGACGAGTACCCGGATGGCGCTCATGACCGCCCGATTCTGGCCGGCAGCCGAACGGTGAACAGGCTGCCACCGTCGTCGGAGCGACAGACCTCGGCGCTACCGCCGTGTCGGCGTACCACCTGGCCGACCAGCGCCAGGCCGAGCCCCCGGCCGGTGCTCTTGGTGGACCAGCCGCGCCGGAACGCGTCGGCGACCCGTTCAGGTGCCAGACCGGGGCCGCTGTCGGCTACCCGAACCACCAGCTCGTCACCGGTAGCGCCGACGAAGACCCGCACCCGGCGCGGCGCCGGCGTACCGGCCACCGCCTCCAGGGCGTTGTCGACGAGGTTGCCGACAACTGTGAGGAGATCTCCGGTCGGCAGCGGGCTGTCGTCGAGGCGGCAGTCCGGCTCGATGACCAGATCCACTCCGCGCTCGCCGGCCTGGGCGGACTTGCCGAGCAACAGCGCCGCCAACGCCGGCTCGGTCACCGCGCCGACCACCCGGTCGGTCAACTGTTGGGCGAGGGCCAGGTCCCGGGTGCCGAGCCGGACGGCCTCGTCGGCGCGACCCAGCTCCACCAGCGTCAGCACGGTGTGCAGCCGGTTGGCCGACTCGTGGGTCTGCGCCTGCAACGCCTCGGTCAACGCGCGCACCGAATCCAGCTCGCTGGCCAGGGTGCGCAGCTCGGTCTGGTCGCGCAGGGTCAGCACGGTGCCGAGCACCGCGCCCTCGAAGCGGGTGGTCCGCTGGTTGGCGACGAGCACCCGGTCACCGGCGACGATCGGCTCGTCGCGGGCGTCGCGGCCGGAGCCGAGCAGCTCCGCCGCCGCGGGCGGCAGGTCGATCCCGGCCACCGGCTGGTCGATCACTGGCGCGTCCGCGTCGAGCCCCAGCAGCCGGCGGCCCTCGTCGTTGACGAGCGCCACCCGACGATCGGTGGTGAGCACGACGAGACCTTCCCGCACCGAGTGCAGAACGGCGTCGTAGTACTCGTACATCCGGGTCATCTGGGCCGGCCCCAGACCGTGTGTCTGGCGGCGGAGCCGGCGGCTGAGCAGCCAGGAGCCCGTCGCGGCGAGGGCCAGAGCCGGCGCGACCACACCGAACAGCACCGGCAACTGGCCGAGCAGCTTCTTGTCGATCGCGCGGGTGGTGATGCCCACCGAGACCAGACCGACGAGGCGTCGCTGCTCGTCGTACACCGGAACGACCGCGCGCACCGACTCACCGAGCGTCCCGACGTTGGTGGTGGTGAACGCGCGGCCCGCCAGAGCGGGCCCGATCTCGCCGACGAACGGCTCGCCGATCCGGTCCTTGGTCGGGTGCGAGAAACGGGTGCGGTCGGGGGCCATCACCACCACGAAGTCGGTGCCCGTGGCCTGCCTTGTCGATTCGGCGTACGGCTGGAGGACCTTCGCGGGGTCGACGGTCGTGAGGGCCTCGCGGACGTCGGGGGAGCCGGCCACTGTCTGCGCCACCGCGAGCACCTCCTCCTGCGCGGCCTGGCGGGAGTCGCTGCGGGCCAGCCAGACGGCGCCCGCCGCGCCGGCCAGCACGAGCAGCGTCACCACCATCGCCTGGAGGGCGAAGAGTTGCCCCGCGATGCTCCACTGGCGTCGGGCCACCTTCACCACCCTCCTCAGTCGCGCCACCGTTTCCGCCAACGCGGTGAACAGAATGACCGCAAGGCTGTCAACGGGTGAGACGCGCTTCACATTGTCGACATGGACACCACCGCATCCGCCACCACCCCGGCACCGGCGGTCCGCCGGGACCGTACCCGTTACCTGTATCTGGCCGTCATCGTGGCCGTGGTCGCCGGCATCGTGGTCGGCCTGGTCGCCCCCGATTTCGGCAAGGAACTCAAGCCGATCGGCACCGGCTTCGTCAACCTGATCAAGATGATGATCAGCCCGGTCATCTTCTGCACCATCGTGCTCGGCGTCGGCTCCGTACGGCAGGCCGCGAAGGTCGGCAAGGTCGGCGGGCTGGCCCTCGGCTACTTCCTGACCATGTCGACGGTCGCGCTCGCCATCGGCCTGGTCGTCGGCAACCTCATCCACCCCGGTTCGGGCCTGAACCTCGGCCCGGACCTGGTCGGCTCCGGCAAGGCCGCCGCTGGTGACGAGGCCGCCGGTACGGCCGACTTCCTGCTCGGGATCATCCCGACGACGCTGCTCTCCTCGCTCACCGAGGGCAAGGTGCTCCAGACGCTGCTGGTCGCACTGCTGGTCGGCTTCGCCGTGCAGGCCATGGGCCGGCGGGGTGAGCCGGTGCTCAGTGCCATCACCGTCATCCAGCGGGTCGTCTTCAAGGTCCTTGCCATGATCATGTGGCTGGCGCCGATCGGCGCCTTCGGCGCGATGGCCGCCGTGGTCGGCGCGACCGGCGTGGACGCCCTCAAGAGCCTCGCCCAGATCATGGTGGGCTTCTACGCCACCTGTCTGATCTTCGTGCTGGTGTTCCTGGGCGCGCTGCTGTGGTTCGTGGCCCGGATCTCGATCTTCTCGCTGCTGCGCTACCTGGGCCGGGAGTTCCTGCTGATCCTGTCGACCTCGTCGTCGGAGTCGGCGCTGCCGCGGCTGATCGCCAAGATGGAGCACTTCGGTGTGAGCAAGCCGGTCGTCGGCATCACGGTGCCGACCGGCTACTCGTTCAACCTGGACGGTACGGCGATCTACCTGACCATGGCGTCGCTGTTCATCGCCGACGCGCTGGGCAAGCCGTTGGCCATCGGCGAGCAGATCTCGCTGCTGCTGTTCATGATCATCGCGTCGAAGGGTGCCGCCGGTGTCACCGGCGCCGGGCTGGCCACGCTGGCCGGCGGCCTCCAGTCGCACCGCCCGGACCTCGTCGACGGGGTCGGGCTGATCGTCGGCATCGACCGGTTCATGTCGGAGGCTCGGGCGCTGACCAACTTCGCCGGCAACGCGGTGGCGACGGTACTGGTGGGAACCTGGACCGGCGAGTTCGACCGGGAGCGGGCGACCGCGGTGCTGAGCGGCAACGACCCGTTCGACGAGGCCACCATGGTCGACGAGCACGACGACGAGGCAGCGTCCCGCCCCGACGAGAAGGAGGCCACGCCCGCCGGAGCCCCGGCCTGAGTCGAGGCGTGGACCCGGGGTCGCAGCGCAGGCCGCCGCGACCCCGTACCCCCGGTGATCAAGAGGTTTGCGTCACGACACCCCGGGATGGGTGACGCAAACCTCTTGATCAACCGGGGCTGAGGTGGGTGGGGTGGGCGTGCGCGGTGGGCTAGGGGGCGGTGGGTTTCTCGCAGGGGACGCCGATGCCGACGTTGACGCGGTCGGTCTGGCCGTTCGACGTCACGATGAGCGGTACGCAGGCGGCCTGCGCGACCCAGGTGCCGCCGACGAAGGCCATCCACTGAGCCTGCCCACCCTCCGGCGCGCAGGCGTGCACGGTGACGGCCGCAGCGGGCGTGCCGGTGCCGCCCCAGCCGAGCCGTGCCTTGTCCTGCCAGCCCGGTGCCACCCGCAGGTCGACGACCGTGCCGGCGCGGACGACGAGCCCCCACTTGGCGAACAGTCGTGCCGCCGGATCGGCCTCCCCGGAAGTCTCGGCCGACATCACGGGGGCGTCGGGCACCGCCACGTCTTCGCCCACCAACCGGTAGCCCGCCGGCGGTGCTGGCAGCGTGTCGACCGATGTCGTGCAGGGTGGCCCACCACCACTGGCGTCCGTCGACGGCGCCGCACCGGTGGCCGGCGGGGTGGCGTGCCGGCGCGAGTCACCCGCGGGCGTGCAGGCGGCCAGGGCCACCACCAGGCTCAGGAAGCCCCACCAGGCGATCGGCCTGTTCCGGCTGCCCGCCCCGGGATCTGGAAGGGCCGGGGCACGCGGGGGCCGGGTCGCACCGGCATGGGCACTCATCAGACATTCATAGCTGGTCGCCGGACCCGGCGCGGTCCTGGCCGGGAGGGCTCGCCGCCCATCTGACCACCGCATCCGGGGCGCGAACTCGAAGTGGCGGGCCAACTCAGCGCTGACGGCTGGCGTCGCGATGGTTACGGTCGTGAATGCCGAGGTTTCCCGACCGTTCGAGGAGTGATCGCATGCCCGCCTCTCCGTCCCGGCTCTTCGCCGAGATAGCGACGGCCGAACCACCCGCCGAGACCAGAGTGGTCATGCGACGGGCGGTGGTGCTCGGTGGCAGCATGGCCGGGTTGCTGGCGGCCCGGGTGCTGAGCGACCACGCCGAGGAAGTGCTGATCATCGAACGGGATCCGTCCGATGTCGACGCCGGTCCACGGCCGGGCGTGCCCCAGGGCAGCCAGGTCCACGCGCTGCTGCCCGCCGGTCAGGTCCAGTTGGAGCGCTGGTTTCCCGGCATCGCCGACGAGGCGCTCGCGCTCGGCGCCCCGCCACCACCGAACGACCCGGGCACGGCGAAGGTCTTCGTGAACGGCATGTTGGGTCTGCCGCCCGCGGCGACCGGCACCGGGCCGGCGCTGATCACCACGCGTCCGTTCCTGGAGGCGCTGGTCCGCCGACGTACCCTCGCCACCGACAACATCCGCATGGTGTACGGCCGGGCCGAGGGTCTGCTCTTCGACGAGCGGCGGGTCAATGGCGCCCGGTACGTGCCCGAGGGCGGCACCGAGCCCGTCGTCGAAGCGGCGGACCTGGTGGTCGACGCGATGGGGCGGTCCAGCCGGTTGAGCGACTGGCTGGCCGAGCACGGGTGGCCGCGCCCGCCGCTGCACCGCATGCCGATCAAGCTGAACTACGCCACAGCGCTCTTCAAGCGCGACGAGGAAGTCAGCGACGCCTGGGTGGCGGTCTTCCACACCATGGCGGGCAAGGGGCGTACCGCCCGGATCGGTGGGATCAACTCGGTCGAGGGGGACCGCTGGATCATGCTGGTGGCCGGCTACGACGGGGACCGGCCCAGCCGTGACGTCGCCGACTTCACCGCCCGTTGCCGGGAGCACTACCCGCAGATGTTCGGCGACATCGCCGAAAACGGGGAGATGCTCGGCGGGGTGGTCACGTACCACCAGGCGGACAGCCGACGCCGAGACTTCCACAAGCTCGACCGTCTGCCCGCCGGGTTGGTCGCCGCCGGCGACGCGGTCGCCTCCTTCAACCCGGTGTACGGCCAGGGCATGACCTCCGCGACGCTGCACGCCTCCTGCCTGTCGAAGTACCTGCGCTCCGGCCCGAGGCCGCACGACGAGCCCGCGCGGGCGTACTTCGACCAGGTCCGCGTGGTGGTCGACGCCGCCTGGCAGATCTCCACCACCGCCGACATCGAGCTGCCGCACGTCGACGGGCCGTACCCGCCCGGCTACAAGGTCACCAAGTGGTTCGGGGACCTGCTCTTCCGGGCGTCGCTGACCGACCCGGTGCTCAACGCCCGGCTGGGCCGGGTCACCACCATGCTCGACCACCCGGCCGCCCTGAGCCGCCCCGGCACCCTGTTCCGGGCCCTGCGGCTCGGCCTGCTCGGCGGCTCCCGGCGGTGATTCGTCGCCAAACCCGCCGTCGGTCGCGAGGCGCGGTGAAGAATGGTGGGCCGGGGAGAGGTGCCGCGACGAACCGGGGGAGCGGTAGTGCTCGCAACCAGCCTCCTTGGCCGGCTTCGCCGCCGTGACCCGGGTGACGCCGTCCTGCGGCGGGCGGTCCGGCTGACGCTCGTCGCGTCCGTCGTCTTCTACGGCTGCCGGTACGGCGCGGGCAGCTCGACGCTCGCCACGTACGGGTTGTTCGGCACGATCGCCGCCGGGTCGTTCGCGCAGCTCCCTGGTCCGGCGCCGCAACGGGCGCGGATCCTCGTGCTGTCGCTGCCGGTGGTGTGGGCGCTGATCGCGGCGGGCTCGCTGTTGGCGTGGAGCACCTGGGCGGCCGCCGGTGGCATGCTGGTCGTCGGGTTCGTGGTGGCGTTCGCCGGGGTCGGCAACCCGCGCCTGGTGGGGTTGGCCAGCGCGTTTCAGCTCTTCTACATCCTGGCGTCGTTCCCGCCGTACCAACCGGACACCCTGCCGGAGCGACTCGGTGGGGTGACCCTCGCCGTCGTGCTGCTCGCCGTGGCCGAGGTGTTCCTCTGGCCCGACCCGGTGCCGGTCTCCTACCGGCAGCGCCTGGCCGAGGCGGCCGACGGCATCGCCGCCTTCCTCGACGCCACCGCCGAGCGGCTGACCGACCCGCACGCCGCCGTGGGCGACCGGAACGCGCGACGCGAGCGGGCGCACGACGTGGTGGCGGCGATCGCGCTGAACCGCAGCCCTCCGGCGTGGGCGCCCACCGCGGCGGGCGCTCAGGATCGGGCGTTGCGCATCTGCGGGGCAGCGTTACGGGAGGTGCTCGCCGACGCGGACCGATTGGCGGCGGACGCCCCGCCGGAGCCGATCCCGGACCTGGCAGCGGCGCGTCTGCTGCGCTCGTGCGCGGACACCACCCGCGCGGCCGGCCGGAGCCTGTCGCCGGGTGCCCCGGCGGTGGCCCCGGCCGACCTGGACGTGGCGGTCGGACGGGTCGAGGCGGCGTACCCGGTGGGTTCCGGCCAGGTCCGCGACGCGCCGGACGTACCCCGGTTGTGCCGGGACGCGACGGCGCTGGCCCTCGCGGACCAGGTGCGGGTCTTCGTCGTCGGTTCCCGGGTGGCGACCGGGGCGCGGCCCGGCGACGACGACTCCTCGGAGCTGTTCGCGTACGCCCGGCGCAGCCCGTGGACGCTGTACTGGTGGCAGTTCCGCTCACACCTGGCGCCGCGCTCGGCCCACCTGCACAGCTCGCTGCGGCTGGCCGTGGCGCTCGCCATCGCCCGGGTGGCCGCCGGGGTGTTGGAGCTGACCCACGGGTTCTGGGTGCTGCTGGCCACCCTCACGGTCCTGCGCACGTCCGCCGCCGACACCCGCACGGCGCTGCGACCAGCCGTGCTGGGGACCATCGTCGGTGCGGCCGTCAGCGGCGGGGTGATGCTCGTCGTCGACGAGCCGATCGTGTACGCCGTCGTCCTGCCGGTCACCCTGCTGCTGGCCTTCGGCGTCGGCCGGCTGCTCGGCCCGGTGTGGCAGCAGGCGCTGTTCACAGTGCTGCTGACAGTCGCCCAGCTCAGCCCGGAGGGTTGGCGGCTCGCCGAGGCACGCCTCGTCGACGTGCTGCTCGGCGCGGTGATCGGCGTGCTCGCCGGGGTGGCGATCTGGCCGCGCGGCGCGGGCCACGACCTGCGGCGCAATGCCACCCGCTACCTGGCGGCCAGCGCGGACGCTGTCGAACAGACGGTCCAGGCGATCCTCGGTGACGCTCCGCCGCCCGCGGGCGCCCTCGACCGGGTCCGTCGCCGGATGGTCCTCATCGACTCGTCGTACTGCCAGTACCACTCGGAGCGGCACGATCCGCACCGGCAACAGGTGAACTGGGACGCCGTGCTGAGCGCCGGGCACCACGTCGTGCCCGGGGCGGAGTCGCTGCTGCGGCGCAACCCGCCCGGCTGCCTCGCCGGTTGGCCCGGTGCGGCGACGCTCCTGCGAAACTCCGCCGGGCGCCTGCGATCGGCGTACGACGCCCTCGCCGATGACGTCGCCCACGGCCGGGCATCGGACCGGGAGCCCGTCTCGACCACCTGCGTCGACCAGTTGGACCGGATCCGTCCGCTCCTCGACGGGGCCGACCATCAGTCGGTCCGGCACCTGGTGGAGGTCGACAGGTGGCTCGCCAGCCTCGCCGACAGTCTCGCCCGGATCCACCCGCCCGCCCGCCGCCGATGAGCCGGCTCCCAGCCCGCCACCGGACGGGCCGCCGATCGCCGATTGGTAGTGCCCGTCGCGCGTCGTTCGGCCTAGCGTCGAGAGCATGGAGATCGAGCAGGCGCAGAAGCTGTGGGAGCCGGAACCGGGCTGGTTGAACACCGCCAGCTACGGGTTGCCGCCGGAGCCGGCGTGGGCGGCGTTGCACGAGGCTCTCGCGGTCTGGCGGGTCGGTCGTACGTCGTGGGAGGGCTGGGGCGAGTCGACGAGCCGGGCTCGGGCAACCTTCGCCGGCCTTATCGGGGTGCCGGTCGCTGACGTGGCCGTCGGCGCGGCGGTGTCCCAGCTCCTCGCGCCGGTCGCGGCGGCGCTGCCGGCCGGTGCCACTGTGGTGGTTCCCGAGGTCGAGTTCACCTCGAATCTCTTCCCCTGGCTGGTGCAGGAGGAACGTGGCGTCAAGGTCCGCACGGTGCCGCTGGGGTCTCTGGTCGACGCCATCGACGCCGATACCGATCTGGTGGCGTTCAGCCTGGTGCAGTCGGCCGACGGGGCGGTCGCGCCGTACGACGAGATCGTGGCCGCGGCCCGCGCGCACGACGCGCTGGTGGCGGTGGACGCGACCCAGGCGTGCGGCTGGCTGCCGTTCGACGGCAGCCGGGCCGACGTGGTGGCGGTGGGCGGCTACAAGTGGCTGATGAATCCGCGCGGGACCGGGTACGCCTATCTGGCCCCCGGGTTGCGCGAGCGGCTGCGCCCCGACGCGGCCGGTTGGTACGCGGGCCGCGACCCGCACGCCTCCTACTACGGCCCGCCGCTGCGGCTGGCCGACGACGCCCGCCGGTTCGACATCTCACCGGCCTGGTTCAGCTGGGTCGGTGCGGCGCCCGCCCTGGAGGTGGTCGCCGAGATCGGCGTGCCGGCGATCGGGGCGCACAACGTGGCGTTGGCCAACCGGTTCCTGACCGGGCTGGGCCGGGAGCCGGGGGAGAGCGCCATCGTCAGCGTGGACGTGCCGGACGCGGAGCAGCGTCTGGCGGCGGCCGGTATCCGGGCGGCGGTGCGGGCCGGACGGGTCCGGGCCTCGTTCCACATCTACTCCACCGAGGCCGACGTGGACGCCGCGCTGACGGCGTTGACCGGCTGAACCTGGCACCGAGGACGGCCGTGCGTCAGGCCAGGTGGCCACCGATCTTCGTGTAGCCGCGCAGCAGGTCACGCGAGATGATCAGCCGCTGCATCTCGTCGGTGCCCTCGAAGATCCGGTAGAGCCGGACCTGCCGGTACCAGCGTTCGATCGGCAGCTCCCGGGTGTAGCCCATGCCGCCGTGGATCTGGAGCACCCGGTCGACCACCCGGTTGACCATGCCGGCGCCGTAGAGCTTGCCCATCGACGAGGCGTGCCGGGGGTCCAGGCCCGCGTCGACCGTCCACGCCGAGCGCAGCACCAGCCAGCGGGCCGCCTCCAGCTCCGTCTCGGAGTCGGCGATCATCCACTGGATGGCCTGGTTGGTGCCGATCTTCGTGCCGAAGGTTTCCCGGGTGTTGGCGTACTCGATGGCCATCTGCAACACCCGCTCGGCGATGCCGATGGCGTGCGACGGGATGGTGTAGCGCCCCTTGCCGATCCACTCCATGCCGAGCGTGAAGCCCTGCCCGATCTCACCGAGGATGTTGCGGTGCGGCACGCGTACGCCGTCGAAGATGAGTGACGCCGGCCCGCCCTCACCCATCGTCTGGATGAACTCCGAGCGCCAGCCCATCGACCGGTCCACCAGGAACGCGGTGGCACCGCCGTTGCGGGCGCCCTTCTCCCGGTCGGTCACGGCGACCACGATGGCGAAGTCGGCGTCGTGACCGCCGGTGATGAAGGTCTTCTCGCCGTCGAGGATCCAGTCGTCGCCGTCCCGGCGGGCGGACAGCCGGATGTTGGCCGCGTCGGATCCGGCGCCCGGCTCGGTGATCGCGAAGCAGGAGCGTCGTTCGCCCTCGATGGTCGGGATGAGGAACTCCCGCTTCTGCTCCTCGGTGGCGTGGAACAGGATGTTGTCCGCCTCGCCGCCGAAGCGGAACGGCACGAACGTGCGGCCCAGCTCGGTCCAGATCAACGACTGGAGTACGGCTGGCAGGTTCATCCCGCCGTACTCCTCCGGGGTGGCCAGGCCCCAGAAGCCGAACTTGCGCGCCTTGAGTTGCAGTTCGCGCACCTCGGAGTGGTCGAGGCCCGGTTGGTGCGCCCGTTCCCGGCGGAGCACCTCCGCTTCCAGGGGCATCACCTCACGGGTGATGAACGCGCGCACGGTGTCCCGGACGGCGCGTTCCTCGTCGGACAGTGCGAAGTCCACGGTTCCCCCTCGGTCGGCGTGGTGGTGCGCCGCCACGGGCGTAGCGGTCCCTCATAAACTAGCGGTGTAAGTTTTCATTCGTCCAGACCCCTTCTCCGGCCGACGTGGTGACGCCCGCCCGCAGGCGGTCCCCGATAGGGTGCGTGAACAGGTGGTTCCCACGGGGAGGGACACCGCAGACCGAGGAGTTCTGACGTGCCCCGACCTCGACGGCCTCTGCTCACCCGCGACCGGATCGTCGAGACGGCGCTCGCGCTGATCGACGCCGACGGGCTCGACGCGCTCTCCACCCGCCGACTCGCCGCCGCGCTCGGCGTGCAGGGTCCCTCGCTCTACAACCACTTCGCCACCAAGGACGAGATCCTCGACGCGGTCGCCGACACGGTCACCGGTGCCGTCGACACCAGCGGCTTCGCCAGCCGGGACTGGCTCGCCGCGCTGCGGGACTGGGCGTGGTCGTACCGGCGGGCGCTCACCGCGCACCCGAACGTCGTGCCGTACCTGGCGCAGGGCCCGGGTCGTCGACCGGCGGCCCTCGCCATGGCGGACGCGGTCTACGGAGGGCTGGTCCGGGCCGGTTGGCCGCCGGCCCGGGCCACCCACATCGGCGCGGCGCTGCGGTACTTCGTGGCCGGGTCGGCGCTCGGCTCGTTCGCCCGCGGTTTCGTCGAGGACCCCGAGCTGTACGCGGCGCACTACCCGCACCTGCGACAGGCCCACCGGCTCGCCGAGCACCAGCAGAGCGTGGACGAGGGAGCCTTCGCCCTCGGCCTGGACGCCCTGCTGCACGGTCTGGCCGCCGAGTACACCCGCAGCGTCGACACGGTGGAGTCCGCCCGGCCCGACGGGTAACGTCCAAACTCCCAGCGCTAGTTTCATCGCCCGTCGCGACCCCATCGCCCACCCCCTCGAAGGGACGACATGGACCTCGCCGCCCCGCCGTCGCTGTTGCCCGACTCCCTGCGCCTGCGGCGTCACCTGCACGTCGGCGGGGAGTGGACCCCTCCCGCCGACTCCGGCCTCATCGACGTGGAGAACCCGAGCACCGGGGACCTGATCGGGCAGGTGCCGGCCGGCACCTCGGCCGACGTGGATCGCGCCGTTGCCGCGGCAAGGTCCGCGTTTCCCGGCTGGTCGGCCGCCACCCCCGCCGAGCGCTCCGCCCACCTCGACCGGCTGCACGCGGCGCTCACCGCCCGCGCCGACGACCTCGCCCGCACCATCGCCGTCGAGCTGGGCTCTCCGCTCAAGCTCGCCACCCGGGTGCAGGTCGGGCTCCCACTGACCGTGCTGCGCGACCACGTCGCGCTCGCCGCCCGCGCGCCGGTCGAGGAGAGCATCGGCAACTCCCTCGTCGTCCGGGAGCCGATCGGCGTGGTCGGCGCGATCACCCCGTGGAACTACCCACTGCACCAGGTGATGGCGAAGCTCGCACCCGCCCTGGCCGCCGGCTGCACCGTGGTGCTCAAACCCAGCGAGCTGACCCCGTTGACCGCGTACCTGCTCTTCGACGCGGTCACCGAGGCCGGCCTGCCGCCGGGCGTGCTCAACCTGGTTCCCGGCACCGGGCCGGTGGTAGGTGAGGCGCTCGCCGGGCACCCCGACGTCGACCTGGTCTCCTTCACCGGCTCCACCGCCACCGGCGCGCGAATCATGCGGCTCGCCGCCGACCGGATCGCCCGGGTCGCGCTGGAGCTGGGCGGCAAGTCCGCCAACGTGGTCCTCCCCGACGCCGACCTGGCCACCGCCGTCAAGGTGGGCGTCGGCAACGCCCTGCTCAACTCCGGGCAGACCTGTACCGCCTGGACCAGGATGCTGGTGCACCGCGACCGGTACGACGAAGCCCTCGACCTGATCGCCGCGGCGGTGGCCGGCTACCGACTCGGCGACCCGTTCGACCCGGCGACCCGGCTCGGCCCGCTGGTCTCCGCAGCCCAGGCCCAGCGGGTGCGTGGCCACATCGACCGGGCCCTCGCCGACGGCGCCCGGCTGGTCGCCGGCGGGCCCGACGCCCCGGTGCCGTCCCGGGGGCACTTCGTCGCCCCGACCGTCTTCGCCGACGTGCACCCCGACAGCGCGCTGGCCCAGGAGGAGGTCTTCGGCCCGGTGCTCGCCGTCATCCCGTTCGCCGACACCGACGAGGCGGTCGCCATCGCCAACAACTCGAAGTACGGGCTGGCCGGCGCGGTCTGGTCCGCCGACACCGACGCGGCGCTCGCGGTGGCCCGGCGGTTGCGTACCGGCGCTGTCGACATCAACGGCGCCCCGTTCAACCCGCTCGCCCCGTTCGGTGGCTACAAGCAGTCCGGCCTGGGCCGGGAGTTGGGCGTGCACGGGCTGGCCGAGTTCTGCGAGCTGAAGGCGATCCAGCGATGACCGATCCCGAGCTGTCCCCGGCCGTGCCCGCAGACCGGCCCGAGCTGTCCCCGGCCGCGCCGGGTGGCGGCACCGGGCCGGCGTCCGCGCCGGTCATCGTTCGCGCGCTGGTCGCGCGCGGCTCCGGCGCCGAGCTGCGGGTCGAGCGGGTACGCCTGCCCGCGCCCGGCCCCGGCGAGGTGCGGGTGACGATCAGGGCGGCCGGTGTCTGCCACTCCGACCTGTCCATGGTCAACGGCACCCTCGCCGCGAGGTTCCCGCTGGTGCTCGGGCACGAGGCGACCGGTGTGGTGGCCGAGGTCGGGCCGGGCAGTCAGCTGACCGTCGGCACACCGGTGGTGCTCAACTGGGCGCCGGCGTGCCGGGCCTGCTGGTGGTGTCGGCGTGGCGAGCCGTGGCTCTGCGCCGACACCACGGCTCCGACCGTGTCGCGCGGCGAGACCGACGACGGGGTCCCGTTGCACCTGACCCTCGGCCTCGGCGCGCTCGCCGAGGCGGTGGTGGTACCCGAGCGTGCCGTCATTCCGATCCCCGCCGGGTTGCCGCCCGAGCAGGCCGCACTGCTCGGCTGTGCGGTGCTCACCGGCGTCGGTGCGGTCCGGAACACCGCCCGGGTGGCACCCGGCGAGTCGGTCGCGGTCGTCGGGCTCGGTGGCGTCGGGCTCGCCGTGCTCAGCGCGGCCCGCCGGGCCGGTGCCACGACGATCCTGGCCATCGACGTCGCCGAGGCGAAACGGGACCTGGCGCTCGCCGCCGGGGCGACCGACTTCCTGCTCTCCGACGACCGGCTCTCCAAGGAGGTACGGGCGCGCACCGAGAGCCGGGGCGTCGACCACGCCTTCGAGTGCGTCGGTCGGGCCGCGACCATCCGCGCCGCCTGGCGGCTGACCCGGCGCGGGGGAGCGGTGACAGTGGTCGGCATGGGCGCCAAGGACGACATGGTCAGCCTGGGCGCGCTGGACATCTTCCACTCCGCCCGCACCCTGCGCTCCTCGGTGTACGGCTCGTCCGATCCGGACCGGGAGGTGCCGGTGCTGGCCGCCGAGCTCGCCGACCGCGCACTGGATCTGGGTGTGCTGGTCAGTGGGACGATTCCGTTGGACGAGGCGCCCGCGGCGTTCGACCGGTTGGCGCGGGGTGAGGGCGCTCGCTGGGTGGTCACGCTGGACTGACGCTGGTAACCGCCGCCGCGACGCGACCATCGACATCCCAGCGATTTGTCGGGGCGACTGGCGTGTCTGGCCAGGGAGCCTGGGGTCGGCCCGGGAAGGGCCAACCCTGGGCACCCTGGCGACGAGAGCCGGGCGACCGGTCAGAAGGGTGGGGCGTCCTCGCCCATCAGCGCCAGCACGACGCCACCCTTGCCGCTCTTGAGGCCCTGGACCACGACCTTGCCGGTGCTGCCGTCGGGCAGCTCCAGGGTGAAGGTCTTTCCGACCGCGTTCTTGGGGCCGTTTCCGGCGCTGTTGGCGGGTCGGAAGTCGCCTGCCCAGGGCGGAATTCCGCCCCTACGGGCCGGCTCGGCGAAGAGCGCGGCGGTGCCGGGGGTCCTGGTGCCGTCTGCGGAAAGGAGCACTGAGGCGCTGCGAAAGGTAGCCATATGCGCAAAGGCTAACCCGGACAACGCCGTTCGCGGTACCACAGTTGCCGGTGGCGGCGATTCGGTCGACCTCTGGCCCACCCCGCCAGGGGTGGGCCGGCCTCGGGTCACTTGCCGGTGACGATGCCCGGGTTGATGCAGAGCCCCGGGTTCGCACCGTTCTTCTCCGCGATCTCCAGACAACGGGTCACCTTGTCGACCTTCGCGTTGGTCTCGGTGATCTGCTTGGAGATCTCGGCGTTCTTGCGGTCCTGCTCCAGGTTGCGGGTCTGCGCCAGCTTGTCCTGGAACGCCTTGATGTTGCCCTCGGTCTTGTCGTCGTGGTTCACCCGAGTGATGGTCACCGAAAGGATGTCCACGTCGGTGGCGAGGCGCGTCTCCGCGCTGGTCTTGATGTTCGCGGCGAACGGCTTCAGGTCGACGTTGAGGTCGCCGGTCTGGGCGTCGATCTTCTCCAGCGGGTTGTACGCGGCGAAGGCGTCGTTGACCGCGCTGTCCAGCTGCACACCCACCCGCTGACCCCGGAAGCTGCCGAAGTCGCCCTTGTAGTCCATGAACTGCTTCGGCGCGTTCTCCGGCTTGACCTGCCATTCGACAAGCACCTCGACGCAGGCGTCGGCGAGGGTGCCGGTGCGCACGCGTACGCAGTTGTTGCCGCCGATGTGGTCGTACTTCTGGCGGCCCGCGTCCCACTCGCCGACCTTCTGCCAGGGCGCCACCCACTTCAGGCCCGAGCCGGTCACCTGCCCGGTGGGCTTGCCGAAGCTGGTGACGATGCCGACCGAGCGGATGGGCACGGAATGGGCGCTCGAGGCGACGCCGACCACCAGCGTGAGGGCGAGGAAGCCGAGCGCCGCGAGGGCGGCCATCCGCTTGAGCGGCCGTGCGGGAGCGACGAGAGCGACGACGGCGCTGACCGCCAGGGCGACGGCGAAGACGATCGCCATGGTGAAGCCGACGGGCATGGGGTGGGGACCTTCCGGTGGGCTGTGTGGATCATCAACCTAGGGGGTCCGGTCAAGTCGACGGCGCGGGGGAGTGGAGTTCAGGCACGTCAACTGCGGGTCGAATATGGATCCCATCGACATGGTTCGACTCCGGAGGCCCGCCGTAGGTTTCGTCCACGCGACGGGCCTGTGACCGCGGTCACCGAACCGACCGTCGCCGCGACGTGCGGAGGATGAGGCGATGGCCGGGCAAGCGCTCCTGTCGGCCCGTGGGCTGACCCGCGACTTCCGGGGCTTCCGGGCGGTCGACGACGTCGACCTCGACGTGGCGTCGGACAGCGTGCACGCGCTGGTCGGCCCGAACGGCGCGGGCAAGACCACCCTGTTCAACCTGCTCACCGGCTTCCTGCGCCCCAGTGGCGGCCGGATCGAGCTGGCCGGGCGGGACGTCACCGGGCTGCCCCCCGAGCAGGTGGCACGGCTCGGCGTGGCCCGTTCGTTCCAGATCACCAGTCTTTTTCCCCAACTGTCCGCGCGCGAACACGTCGCGCTGGCGTTGCAGTCGTCCAGCGGGCTGGGCTGGCGGTTCTGGCGGTCGGCGAAGCTGATGGGCCGCTACACCGAACGGGCCGACGAACTGTTGGCGATGGTGGGACTGGCCGAGTTGGCGCACGCCCCCTCGGCGTCCCTGGCGTACGGCCGGAAACGAGCCCTGGAGCTGGCCATCGCCCTGGCGCTGGACCCGAAGGTGCTGCTGCTCGACGAGCCGACCGCGGGCATGGGCCTGGAGGACGTCGACCGCACCGTCGACCTGATCGGTCGGGTCCGGCAGGGCCGGACCGTGGTGATGGTCGAGCACAACATGAGCGTGGTCGGCCGCCTCGCCGACACCGTCACCGTGCTCCAGGCCGGCAAGGTCCTCGTCGAGGGCCCGTACGAGCAGGTCCGCGCCGACGAGCGCGTGATCACCGCCTACCTGGGAGCCGCCGATGCTGCGCATTGAGAACCTGTCCGCCTTCTACGGCGAGGCACAGGTGCTGCGCGAGGTCAGCCTCGAGGTCTCCGCTGGCGAGGTGGTCACCCTGGTCGGCCGCAACGGTGCCGGCAAGTCCACTCTGCTGCGCTGCGTCATGGGGCTGCACCCCGGTCAGCGCGGCACGGTGGAGCTGGACGGGCGGGACATCACCGGGTTGGCGGCGCACAAGCGGGCCCGCCTGGGGCTGGGCTGGGTGCCCGACGACCGGGGCAGCTACGCCACGTTGACCGTCACCGAGAACCTCACGCTGCCACCCACCGTCGGCCCCGACCCGTGGTCGCTGGAGCGGGTGTACGAGGCGTTCCCGGCCCTGTACACGCGACGGGACTCGGCGGCCACCATGCTCTCCGGCGGCGAGCAGCAGATGCTCGCGCTGGCCCGGGTGCTGCGGATGGGCGCCCGGCTGCTGCTCTGCGACGAGCCCACCGAAGGGCTGTCGCCACTGCTGGTGCAGCAGGTCGGCGACCTGCTGCGCGAGGCCAAACGGCACGGGGTGACAGTGCTGCTGGTCGAGCAGAACCTTCACTTCGCCACCGGTGTCGCCGACCGGCACTACCTGCTGGCCGAGGGCCGGGTCGCCGAGGCGATGGACAACTCCGAGGTGCGTTCGCGCGAACGCGAACTGCTCGCGTACCTCGGGATCTGAATGTTCTCAACGACGACCCGCGCGACGCCGCGCGGAATGGATGGAGTGGGCATGCGTAGGACGATGGGTGTGGCCGCGGCGTCGGCCGTGGTGGTGCTGGCCGCCGGGTGCGGTGGCGGTGGCCCCCAGTCGAGTGGCGACCAGAAGCTGACCGGCGACAAGATCGTGCTGGGCGTGCTCAACGACCAGTCCGGGGCGTACTCGGAGTTGTCCGGAAAGAACTCGGTGGCGGCGGTGGAGATGGCCATCGCCGACTTCACCGCGAAGTACGGCGACAAGGCGGTGACCAAGGACATCACCGTGGAGACCGCGGACCACCAGAACAAGCCGGACGTGGCCAACTCCAAGGCCCAGGAGATGTACGACCGCAAGGGCGTCGACCTGATCCTGGACGTGCCCACCTCGTCGGCCGCGCTGAAGGTCGCCGACGTGGCGAAGGAGAAGAAGAAGCTCTACTTCAACATCGGGGCGGCGACCACCGACCTGACCGGCAAGAGCTGCAACAAGTACACCTTCCACTACGCGTACGACACGTACATGCTGGCCAACGGCACCGGAAAGACCACCACCGAGCAGATCGGCAAGAACTGGTACATCCTCTACCCGAACTACGCCTTCGGTCAGGACATGGAGAAGAGCTTCTCCACCGCGATCACGGCGGCCGGCGGCACTGTCGTCGGCAAGGACGGGGCGCCGTTCCCGAACACCAGCGGTGACTTCTCCACCTTCCTGCTCAAGGCGCCGAACCTGAACCCGAAGCCGGACGTGCTGGGCACCATGCAGGCCGGCGCGGAGCTGGTCAACGTGGTGAAGCAGTACAACGAGTTCAAGCTGCGGGACAAGGGCGTCGGCCTGGCGGTGGGGCTGATGTTCCTCACCGACATCCACTCGCTCACCCCGGCGGCGCTGGCCGGCACCACGTACACCGACGCCTGGTACTGGAACTTCGACGCGAAGAACCGGGAGTTCGCCGACCGCTTCCAGCAGAAGGCCGGCACCCGGCCGACCTTCGCGCACGCCGCCAACTACTCCGCGGCCCTTCAGTACCTGGAGGCGGTGCAGGCCGCCGGCACCGACGACGCGGACGCTGTGGTCAAGGGCCTGGAGGGCAAGACGGTCGAGGACGTCTTCCTGCGCAACGGGAAGATCCGCGCCGAGGACCACCGGGTGGTGCACGACGCGTACCTGGCCCAGGTGAAGTCGCAGTCCGAGGTCGCCGAGCCGTGGGACTACGTGAAGGTGCTCAAGACGATCCCCGCCGCGGAGGCGTTCCGCGCGCCCTCGGCGGACTGCAAGCTGTGAGTGCGAGGAGTGAGCGGGTTGTGCGAGCCCCGCGGTCACGAGCGGATGTGACGCGGTGAGCGGATTCGCGCAGAACACGTTCAACGGGCTGGTGAGTGGGGCGTTCTACGCCCTGCTCGCCCTCGGGCTCGCGGTCATCTTCGGAATGCTGCGAGTCGTCAACTTCGCCCACGGCGCGTTCTACATGCTCGGCGCGTTCGGGGCGTACGTGCTGCTCAGCGAGGCGGGCGTGCCGTTCTGGGCCGCCCTGGTGATCATGCCGGTGGGGCTGGGTCTGCTCGGCATGGCGCTGGAACGCGCGGTGATCCACCGCCTGACCAAACTGGACCCGCTCTACAACTTCCTGCTCACCTTCGGTCTGACGCTGATCCTTCAGGACCTGGTGAAACTGCGCTACGGCGTGCAGTCCAGCCCGTACGAGACGCCGTCGCTGTTGAGCGGGTCGGTCGACTTCGGGCTGTTCGACTTCCCGACGTACCGGGTGTTCATCCTCGGCTTCGCGGTGCTGCTCTGCGTGGCGGTGTGGTGGGTGCTGACCCGGACCCGGATCGGCATGGTGGTCCGTGCGGCCACCGAGCGGCCGGACCTGACCCGTGCGTTCGGCATCGACGTCGGACGGTGGGTGACCCCGGTCTTCGGCTTCGGCATCGGGCTGGCCGGCCTCGCCGGTGTGCTGGCCGCGCCGATGCGCGCGGTCAACCCGCTGATGGGCGCCGACCTGATCATCGTGGTGTTCGCGGTGGTGGTGATCGGCGGGCTGGGCTCGATCTTCGGGTCGGTCGCCGCAGGCTTCGGCATCGGACTCGTGCAGGCGTGGGGTGAGGCGTACCTCTCCAGTTTCCCGCTCGTCTCGCAGACGATCGTCTTCGTCGTGATGGCCGGCGTGCTGCTCTGGCGCCCGGCCGGCCTGTTCGGTCGGGAGGAGGCCCCCGCATGACCAACACCGTGCACACTCCTACCGACGCGTCCCGTTCGACGCCACCGTCCGGGCTGATCGCCGTGGCCCGGGCCCCCGGCTGGGTCCGGTACGCGCTGCTCGCCGTCGGCCTGGCCGTCGCGGCGTGGCTGCCCAACGGCCTCTACCCGGCGGTCGCGGTGGACATCCTCTGCTGGGCGCTCTTCGCCGTGGCGGTGGACCTGCTGCTCGGCTTCACCGGGCTGATGTCCTTCGGCCACGCCGCGTTCTGGGGCACCTCCGCGTACGTCACCGGGCTGGTGGCCATCCACGTCGGCCTGCCGTTTCCCCTCGCGGTGCTGGCCGGGGCCCTCGCCGCGGCCGTGCTGGCGGTGCCGATCGGGTACCTGGCGGTCAAGCGGACCGGCATCTACTTCGCCATGGTGACCCTGGCCTTCGCGCAGATGGTCTACTACGTCGCCAACGAGTGGCGCTCGGTGACGCAGGGCGAGAACGGCCTCCAGGGGGTGCCCCGCGAGCTGTTCGGCGTCGACCTCACCGACGACTACTTCTTCTACTACGCGATCCTGCCGATCGTGCTGCTCGGGCTCGCCGCCGCCTGGCGGATCGTGCACTCACCGTTCGGTCGGGTGCTGGTCGGCATCCGGGACAACCCGGCGCGGGCGCGGGCGCTGGGCTACCCGGTGCACCGCTACAAGCTCACCGCGTTCGTGCTCTCCGGGTTCATCGCCGGCCTCGGTGGCGGGTTGTTCGCGGTCAGCCACCGGTTCGTCTCGCTGGACGTGCTGCACTGGACCACCTCCGGCAAGGCGGTCATCGTGGTGGTGCTCGGCGGGATCGGCACCCTCTGGGGTGGGGTGCTCGGCGCCGCCCTCGTGGTCCGGCTGGAGGACTGGTTGTCGTTCTCCGGGTTCGAGGCGATCGGCCTGGTCACCGGCGGCATCTTCGTCCTGGTCGTGGTGCTGTTCCGGCGTGGAATCTGGGGCAGCGTCGCCGCGCTGGCCCACCGGCTGGCGGCCCGCCGCCGCTGAAATTCCGCGACGGCGCATCCACCAGGTGCCCGCCGAGCGAACCCCCGGGTAGAGAACGTCTACCCGGGGGTACGTCTGGTGCTGACCGATCCGATGCCGGCGGAGGCCGTGGAGATCGCGCACAAGCAGGTGTCGCTGGCGGCCGAGGAGCTGGACGCCACCGCCGTCGCGACGCTGGTGCTGGAGTTGGCCGAGGCCTGGGGCGTGCCGGCGCTCTGGGAGCAGGTCTGTCGTCCGTTGCTGGCCCGGCTGTCGGGGCGTACCGCCGTCGAGGTCGTCGTCGAGCACGCCCTCTGCGAGGGTGTCCGGGTCGGGTTGGACGCGTACCGCCGGGAGCCGGGCCGGTCACTGCGCACCGGCGGGGTGCTGCTGGCCGGTGCCGAGAAGGAGGCGCACAGCCTGGGTCTGCTGGCGCTCGCCGCCGCGTTGCGCGAGCAGGGTCGCGGCTGTCTGAACCTTGGCCCCGCGCTGCCCTGGTCCGCGCTCACCAGTGCGGTGTACCGGGCCCGTCCGCGCACCGTCGTGCTCTGGTCGCAGACGCCGCTGACCGGCCGCGCGTACCGCCTGGTGCGCTTCGCCCGGGACTTTCCGCGCCTTCGGGTGTACGGCGCGGGGCCGGGCTGGATCGAGCCGCTCAGCGGTCCGGCGGTGCGTCTCGGCACGTTGACGGAGGCCGTCGACGCCTGCCTGTCGGTCGCGACCGGGCGTGATGCCCACCACATACGATACGGATCGGTGCCGTATCGTTAATGCGCGTCGTAGGCTGATCCGCGTTACGAGTCTGACCCGTATCGTATTGCGTCTCGGGTGACAAGCGTGGGGGGAAAGCCAGGCATGGAGCTGCACAACAACACCGGACACCCGAGGCGGTGGGCGATCCTGGGGGTGCTGGTGATCAGCCTCCTCGTGGTCGTCCTCGACAACACGATCCTCAACGTCGCCCTGCGCACCCTGGCCGACCCGGTGCACGGTCTCGGCGCCAGCCAGGGCGAGCTGGAGTGGTCCATCAACTCCTACACGCTCGTCTTCGCCGGGCTGCTGTTCACCTTCGGGGTCCTCGGCGACCGCGCCGGCCGCAAGCGCTTCCTGATGATCGGTCTGGTGCTGTTCGGCCTGGCGTCGCTGCTCTCCGCGTACGCCCAGAGCCCCGGACA
The DNA here is from genome assembly GCF_049841475.1 of Micromonospora sp. DT15. Taxonomy (NCBI): domain Bacteria; kingdom Bacillati; phylum Actinomycetota; class Actinomycetes; order Micromonosporales; family Micromonosporaceae; genus Micromonospora; species Micromonospora sp. DT15. The sequence goes on along the minus strand of NZ_JBNCKJ010000006.1, from coordinate 145,249 downwards.
GCTCATCGCGGCCCGCGCCCTGATGGGGGTCGGCGGCGCGGCCATCATGCCGGTGACACTGTCGATCATCTCCAACGTCTTCGACCCCCGCGAGCGTGGTCGGGCCATCGGTGTCTGGGCCGGCGCGGTCGGTCTCGCCGTGGCGATCGGCCCGATCCTCGGCGGCGCGCTGCTGGAGCACTTCTGGTGGGGCTCGGTCTTCCTGATCAACGTGCCGGTGGTCGCCGCCGGCGTGGTCCTGGTGGCGCTGCTGGTCCCCGAGTCGCGTGACCCGCGGCCCGGCCGGATCGACGTACTCGGCGTGCTGCTCTCCGTGGTCGGCCTGGTCGCCCTCTCCTACGGCATCATCGACGGCGGCGAGCACGGCTTCGACCGCCCGGTGGCCTGGGGCTCGATCCTGGTGGGCATCGCGGTACTGGCGTGGTTCGTGCAGCACGAGCGGCGCAGCGACCACCCGTCGCTGGACGTCCGACTGTTCAAGGTGCCCCGGTTCGCCGCGCCGGTCGCCATCGTCGGCCTGGTCTTCTTCGCCGCGATGGGCTCGATGTTCTTCGGCTCGTTCTACCTGCAACTCGTACGCGACTACAGCCCGTTGCAGACCGGCCTGCTCTTCCTGCCGTTCGCCGGCGCCCAGCTGGTCTTCGCGCCGCGCAGCGCCGCGATGGTCCGCCGCTACGGCGGTAAGGCCGTCGCCGCCGTCGGGTTGGGGTTGACGGTGGTGTCCCTCGCCGCCTTCGTCTTCATCGGCGCCTCCACCCCGATCTGGATCGTGCTGCTGGTCTTCCTCATTCAGGGCGCCGGGATGGCCAACATCATGCCGCCGGCCACCGAGTCGATCATGTCGGCGCTGCCCCGGGAGAAGGCCGGTGTGGGCTCCGCGGTCAGCAACACCATCCGCCAGGTGGCCGGTGCGCTCGGCGTTGCCGTCCTCGGCTCGGTGCTCTCAGCGGTCTACCGCAGCGACATCGGTGACGCCCTGACCGGTCTGCCCACCCAGGCCCAGGACGCGGCCAACGAGTCGATCTCCGGGGCGTACGCGGCGGCGGGCCAGCTCGGCCCGGCGGCGCCGGGGCTGATCTCGGCGGCCAACGACGCCTTCGTCACCGCCATGCACTGGGCGGCCGGGCTGTCCGCGGTGATCGCCGCACTCGGGATGATCGTGGTGCTGCGCTGGATGCCGGGCAAGGAGGACGCGAGCGTCGCCCCGGCGGCGCCGGTCGCCGAGCCCGAGTTGGCCGGCACGGCATAGGTCCGGGAAGAATGACGGAAATGACGTCCACTGCTGATGCTCCGCGGTCGCCCGGTCGACCGCGGAGCATCCGCGCCGACGAGGCCATCATCGAGGCCACCCTCGACCTGCTCGCCGAGGGCAGCACCATCGAGGCGCTCTCGATCGAGGCGATCGCCGCCCGCGCCGGGGTCGGCAAGGCCACCATCTACCGCCGCTGGGCCGGCAAGGACGCGTTGCTGCTGGACGCGTTGCGCCGCCTCAAGGGCGTCATGGCCCAGCCGGCGGGCCACTCCGTCCGCGACGACCTGGTGCTGCTGGTCGGCGCGATCGGCAAGAACGTCGACCCGCGAGCAGCCAAGATCATGCCCTGCCTGGCACCCGCGGTGAACCGCAGCGCCGACCAGTTCCAGCTTTACCAGAACATCATCTCGCCCCGACGGCAGCTGATGCGCGAGGTGCTGCGGCGCGGCATCGACGAGGGGGTGCTGCGCGCCGACATCGACGTCGAGGTGACGATGGCGCTGCTCACCGGGCCGATGCTGATCCAGCGGGTGCTCCAGTGGAACCCGGACCTGGACGAGCAGACCCTGCCCGAACGGGTCGTCGACGCCGTGCTGGAGGGCATCCGGGCCCGCTGACGCCGGGCGCTCGGTCGGCGCGTTCGTGCCCGGCTGAGGCTGCCCGCCCGCTGACACCGGGTGCTCGGTCGGCGGCTGTTGTCCGCCGACGCTGGTTGCTCGGTCGGCGGCGTTCCTGCCGCCGGCCGGCGTCGGTCAGCCGGCTGGTGTGCGCAGTCGGTGCAGGCGCAGCGCGAGCTGCACCTCCAGCGCCCGCTCGGGCCGCTGCCAGTCGACACCGAGCAACTGCCCGACCCGCTCCAACCGCTGGGTCACCGTGTTGACGTGCACGTGCAGTTGCTCGGCGGCCCGGGCCAGGCTGCCGCCCACACCGAAGTACGCCTCCAGCGTCTTCACCAGAGCCGTACCGCGCCGGGCGTCGTAGTCGAGCACCGGCCCGACGGTGGCGGTGAGAAACTCGGTCACGTCCTTCTCGCCCCGGTCCCCGACAGTGCCCAGCAACAACCCGACGAAGCCCAACTCCACGGTGCTCGCGCCCTGCCCGGCGCGGCCCAGCGCGCCCAGCGCCGTCAGGCACCGGTCCGCCTCCTGAAACGTCAGGGCCAGCGCCGACGGCGTGTTCGACGGGCCACTCGCCCCGGCGGTCACCGGTCGACCGGTCACCCGGGACAGGTCCCGGGCCACTGCGCGGGCGCTGCCGCCCGCGTCCAGCCCCGGCAGCATCAGCACCACCCGGCCGTCGCGCGCCGCGGCCAGCCCGCCGCGCGCCGACGCGTACGTGGTGGCCCAGGACAGCACCCGCTGCCGAGCCGAGCCGGTCGCGGCGATCGCGTCGTCGCCCACCGCCACCAGCACGTGCGGCGCGTCCAGGTCCACCCCGAGCCGACGGGCCCGACTGCGCAGCGCGTCGGTGTCGCGCAGCGGGCGGGCGATCAGGTCGTCCAGCAACTCGCCACGCACCCGTCCCTCCGCCTCCGCGACCGTGCGGCGGAACAGCAGCAGCAGCGCGGTCACCAAGGCGGCCCGCTCCAGGATGCGCTGGTCGGCGTCGACCAACTCGTCGTCCGGGCGCAGCACCAGGGCGCCCAGGTTCTCCGCGCCCGCCACCACCGCCGCGTACCAGAGCGGACCCCGACGTACGCTGCGCCCCTCGGTCCGGGACGCGGCCACCGCCTCGACGATGTCCGCGCGGTCCGGCTCCTCGATCTCACCCACCCGGGCCAGCAGGCGGCCCTCGGCGTCCAGCGCCAGCAGCGCGCCGCCCAGCACCTCGGTCACCGCGGCCGCCACGTCCTCCACGCCGCCGCCGCGCAGCACCAGCGCGGTCATCCGGTCGTGTGCCGCGGCGGCCCGCTCCACCGAGCTGCTGTGCGCCCGAATGGTGGTGTTCGCCGCCGACAACTCGGCCAACGCCGAACGGGTCTCGGTCAGCAGCCGGGCGGTGTCGATGGCCACCGCGGCGTGCGCGGCCAGCGACACCAGCAGCGCCACCTCCTCCCGAACGAACGGCCGGGCCGAACGATTGGCCGCGTAGAGCACGCCGATGGAGGTCGAACCGAGCCGCAGCGGCACCCCCAGGATCGCCACCAGACCCTCCTCGCCCACCCCGGCGTCGATCTCGCCGGTGTGGTGGAAGCGCGCGTCCTCGCCGTAGTTGGCGGTCACGTACGGGGCACCGGACTGGGCCACCAGGCCACCGAGACCGGCACCCATCGGCAGACGCAGCCGCTGGAAACGGGCCGAGACCGACCCGTCGGTCACCCGCATGTAGGTGTCGCCACGTTCGTCGTCGTTGAGCGTCATGTACGCCACGTCCGCGCCCAGCAGATGACGGGCCCGGTGCACGATCGCCCGCAACACGTCGTCCAGATCGCGCAGCCCCGCCAGGTCGCTGACCGTGTCGTACAGGCCGGACAGCTCGCTCTCCCGGCGGCGGCGACGCTCCAGCAGCGCGCGGACCCGCAACGCCACCGACTTGGCCTGCTCCAGCTCGGCCAGCCGGTCCGGCGGTAGCCCGGCGGCCCGCGCGGCCACCAGCGGTCCCTCGAACTCGACCGCCGCGGCCTCTCGGGCGAGCAGCTCCAGGAACTCCACCGGCGAAGACATGGTCGACATTGTGCTCAGCCCCACTAGTTGGCCGTCCAGCCCCCGTCGAGGGCGATCGACGCCCCGGTGATGAACGCCGCCGGCGGCGAGCAGAGGTACGCCAGCAGCTCGGCCACCTCCTCCGGCTCGATCAACCGTTTGATCGCGGCCCGGGCCAGCATGATCTTCTCGATCACCTCGGCCTCGTCGATGCCGTGACTGGCCGCCTGGTCGGCGATCTGGCTCTCCACCAGCGCGGTACGCACGTACGCCGGATTGATGCAGTTGGCGGTGACGCCGTGCGCGGCCCCCTCCAACGCGACCACCTTCGACAGCCCCTCCAGGGCGTGCTTGGCCGAGACGTAGGCCGCCTTGTACGGCGAGGCGCGCAACCCGTGCACCGAGGAGATGTTGACGATCCGCCCCCAGCCCCGCGCGTACATGTGCGGCAGCGCCCGGCGGATCAGCAGGAACGGCGCCTCCACCATCACCCGCTGGATGTACTCGAACCGCTCGACGGGAAAGTCCTGCAACGGTGCGACGTGCTGGAGCCCGGCGTTGTTCACCACGATGTCCACGTCCACGTCGAGCGAATCCACCGCCGCGGCGTCGGACAGGTCCACGCCCTCGGCCCGGCCACCGACCTCGGCGGCCACCGCCTTGGCCGCCTCCAGGTTGCGGTCCACCACGAGCACCTTGGCGCCGGCCGCGCCCAGCCGCAGGGCGCACGCCCGCCCGATACCGCCGCCACCCCCGGTGACCAGGGCGGTCCGACCGGAGAGGTCGAGCTGTACGACGTGGGGGACCACCACGGGTTCTGCCGTCATGGCGCAAGAAGTTACGAGCTGTGTGCTCCCCGGCACATGGGCCAGCGACACATACTCCGTACCAAAGCTGTGTGGCCCCACCCGCCCCCTACTACCCGCTCCCACCCACCGCCCCCACCCACCGCCCCCACCCACCGCCCCCACCCACCGCCCCCACCCACCGCCCCCTTCCACCCGATCCCGCGCCGCGCCGCCCGTCTCGCCGCCCCGCCCCGCCCCGCGCCCCGCCCCGCGCGCCGCCCCGCCCCGCGCCGCCCCGCGCCGCCCGTCTCTCCGGGCCTGCCGGGCCTCGCGCCGCCCATGCCGGGCCTCCCGCTGCCGGGCCCGGCCTCTGCCACACCCCGCCACGCCGCGCGCCGCAAGATCGCGCAACATCCTGGATGTAGTGGCATCCAGGCGCGCCGTTGCCACTAAATCCTGGATCGAGCGTGACCTTGACGAGGGGTGGCCGCCCCGCAGACCCCCCCGGTCAGTCGGAGCGGCGTTTGTCGTCAAGATCCGCGCAATATCAGGGATGTTGCTGTCTCTCGCGCGCCGGAGGCAGCAACATCCAGCATGTTGCGCAGATCTTGGCGCGAGGGCGCGAGGGCGCGAGGGCGCGGGGCGCGCGGGGCGCGCGGGGCGCGGGGCGCGCGGGGCGCGGGGCGCGCGGGGCGCGGGGCGCGCGGGGCGCGGGGCGCGCGGGGCGCGGGGCGCGGGGCGCGCGGGGCGCGGGGGCGGGCGCGCGGGGCGCGGGGGATAGGGCGGGGGCGTTGGGGGCGTGGGGCGTGGGGCGTGGGGCGTGGGGCGTGGGGGCGGGCGCGCGGGGCGCGGGGGATAGGGCGTGGGGGCGTTGGGGGCGTTGGGGGCGTGGGGGTGTGGGAGGGCGTGTCCCGTGGGGCTGGTGGGAAGGGCGCCGGTTAGGGTGTCGAACACACGTACTGCTGACGGCTGGGGAGGGGGCGGCGTGCGCGTGCTCGGTGTGGACCCGGGGTTGACCCGGTGCGGGGTGGGTGTGGTCGAGGGTGTGCCCGGCCGGCCCTGCACCCTGGTCGCCTACTACGTGGTCTACACAGACCCGGCCGACGACCTGGCGTTGCGCCTGTTGCACCTGGACCGGTCGCTGAACAAGCTGGTGGCCGAGCATCAACCGGAGAGCGTCGCCGTCGAGCGCGTGTTCAGTCAGCACAACGTTCGTACCGTGATGGGCACCGCGCAGGCCAGTGGCATCGCCGTGCTGGCCGGGGCGCGGGCCGGGCTGCCGGTGCAGACGTACACCCCGAGCGAGGTGAAGGCCGCCGTGACCGGGTCCGGCCAGGCCGACAAGGCGCAGATGACCGCGATGGTGACCCGGCTGTTGCGGCTGGCCGAGCCGCCGAAGCCGGCGGACGCCGCCGACGCGCTGGCCCTGGCCATCTGCCATGTGTGGCGCGGCGGGACCCGCTCCAAGCTGGCCGCCGCGGCGGACCGGGCACGACGAGGAGGAGCACGATGATCGCCAGCGTGCGCGGCACGGTGACCGCGACGGGTCCGGACCAGGCGGTGATCGAGGTCGGCGGGGTCGGGCTCGCCGTGCACTGCGCCCCGGGGACCCTCGCGGAGCTGCGGGTCGGCCAGGTCGCCCGGCTCGCCACCAGTTTGATCGTGCGGGAAGACTCGCTGACTCTTTACGGCTTCGCGGACGATGACGCCAAGTCCCTGTTCGAGCTGCTCCAGACCGCGAGTGGCGTCGGCCCGCGACTGGCCCAGGCGGTGCTGGCGGTGCACACCCCGGACGCGGTACGCAAGGCGATCGCCAACGCGGACACGGCCGCCCTGACCCGCGTACCCGGGATCGGCAAGAAGGGCGCGGAACGTCTGGTGCTGGAGCTACGGGACCGGATCGGCCCGGTGCCGATCGGCGCCGACGGGGCGGCCGGGGTGACCCGCGGCAGCTGGCCCGACCAGGTCCGGCAGGCGCTGGTGGGGCTGGGTTGGACGGCCGGGCAGGCCGATCAGGCGGTGGCCGCGGTGGCGGAGTCGATCGAGGGTGAGACCCCGCCGGTGCCGGTCCTGCTCAAGCAGGCCATCCGACTGCTGGGCCGCACCCGATGACCGCCCGGGCGGCACGATGAGCGCGAGGAGTGAGCCGGGTTTGCGAGCCCCGCAGTCGCGAATGAAGGCGGCTCGATGAGTGAGACCGAAGGGCTCGTCTCGGCGTACGTCAGCGACGCCGATCGGGACGCGGAGGCCACGGTGCGGCCGAGGCGGCTGGCCGAGTTCATCGCCCAGGACCGGGTACGCGACCAGCTCGACCTGTTGTTGCAGGGCGCGATGCGGCGGGGGTCGCCGCCGGATCACATTCTGCTCTCCGGCCCACCCGGGTTGGGCAAGACGAGTCTGGCCAACATCGTCGCCGCCGAGCTGGGCGCGGGCATCCGGGTGACCAGCGGCCCGGCGATCGAGCGTTCCGGCGATCTGGCGGCGATCCTGACCAGCCTCGCCGAGGGCGACGTGCTCTTCATCGACGAGATCCATCGGATCGCGCGGCCAGCCGAGGAGTTGCTGTACAGCGCGATGGAGGACTTCCGGGTCGACGTGGTGGTGGGCAAGGGGCCCGGTGCGACGGCGATCCCGCTGGACGTCGAGCCGTTCACCCTGGTCGGCGCGACGACCCGTTCGGGTCTGTTGACCGGGCCGATGCGGGACCGGTTCGGCTTCGTGGCGCATCTCGACTTCTACGCGCCGGCGGATCTGGAGACGCTGCTGCACCGTTCGGCGCGAATCCTGGGGGTGCCGATCACCCCGGAGGGCGCCATCGAGATCGCCGGTCGGTCCCGGGGCACGCCCCGGATCGCGAACCGGTTGCTGCGCCGGGTGCGCGACTACGCCGAGGTCCGGGCGGACGGGGTGGTCGATCTCGACACCGCGCGTGCGGCCCTGATCGTGTACGACGTGGACGCGCTCGGCCTGGACCGGCTGGACCGGGCGGTGTTGACCGCGTTGGTCGACTCGTTCCGGGGCGGCCCGGTCGGGTTGTCCACCCTCGCGGTGGCGGTGGGGGAGCAGCCGGACACGGTCGAGGAGGTCTGCGAGCCGTTCCTGGTGCGGGCCGGGTTGTTGGCCCGTACGCCCAGGGGTCGGGTGGCGACCGAGGCCGCTTGGCGGCATCTGGGACGCACTCCACCGAATGGTACATTTGGTGTGGATAGTCCACCTGTGCCCGACTTGTTCTCCTTGGACGTCGATCAGCCGTGATGTGAACGTGATCTGTGCCGCATTCGGCGTTCCCAGGTGCAGGGTTTAGACTTCGCCGCGGTCTGTACAGGACGTGAGAATCCGCCTCCGCTCCGGCACCCCGGTGCCGGGCAGGTGGCCAATGGGAAGGTCAGTAACCGTGCAATTGGCAGCAGCGGGTGGCGGGGCCGGCGGTTTCACGCCGATCCTGATGATCGCCCTGCTCTTCGGTGTCATGTACTTCATGATGATCCGGCCGCAGCAGAAGCGCCGCAAAGAGGCAGAGGCGATGCAGTCCAACCTCGGCCCCGGCGACGAGGTCGTGACCATCGGTGGGCTCTACGGCACTGTCACCGGCATCGAGGACGACACCGTCCTGATCGAGGTCGCCCCGGGCGTGCAGACCCGGTACGCCCGCCCGGCCATCGCGCGGGTCGTCACCCGCGCGGAGCTGCCGAGCGAGCCGGTCACCGAGGACGCGGACACCGTCAAGGAGTGACCCCTTCCCTCGGGGAGCGGCGATTGCGGCGTACGGCCGGTCGGCCGGCTTCCGGGGTCGTCGCGCCCGGACGGGGCAGCGGGCGAGACGTGAAAACTGGATAGTTGGGTCGACGCCGGGCGTCGGCACGTTCCCGTGACCGTCGGCGTTCCGCGCCGGGGGCGCCCGGTCCTCGTGTCGGCATTCCGTCGGCTCAAGGCAGACCCGTCGGGCGGGACCCCCGGCCCGACACCGCCGCCGCTGTGACAGCGGCGCGACCGTACAGGGAGACAGGACAGCCGTGGCACCACCTCAGGGACAGATGCGCCCCGGGCGGCAGCTCGCCGTGCTCGGGTTCATCTTCGTGGTCCTCTATCTTCTGGTGTTCTTCGCCGGCGCCAGCGGCAGCTGGAAGGACCGGCTCGAGCCCAAGCTCGGCCTGGACCTCATCGGCGGCACGCGGGTGACACTGGAGGCGACCAACAGCGTCGACGGCAAGCCCCCGACGGCGGAGAACCTCGAGGAGGCCCGCGAGATCATCGAGAGTCGGGTCAACGCGTTCGGCGTGGCCGAGGCCGAGGTGGTCACCGAGGGCAACCGCAACATCGTCATCTCCCTGCCCGGTGAGAACCGGAACCTCGACGACGTGGGCGAAGCGGCCGAGCTGCGCTTCCGCAAGGTGCTCAAGGCCGCGTCCGGCAGCGGGGTGGCCGAGGCGCCGCCCGCCGCCGCGCCGACCCCGTCCGGCAGCGCCGCCCCGACCGGCAGCGCGACCCCGTCCGGTGCCGCGACCCCGTCCGGCAGCGCCTCGCCGAAGGTGACCTCGTCGCCCAGCGGCGGTCAGGGCGGAATGGCCCCGGCGTCGCCCAGCGCCACGCCGACCCCCTCCGCGTCCGCCACGGCCTCGCCGAGCGCCGCCGCGCCCAGCGCCAGCGCCAGTGCCGAGCCGGTGCCGGCCAGCGTCGAGGAGCAGCGCAAGGCCGTCGAGCAGAAGGTCGGCGCCGCCGCGTGGCAGGCCGCCAACGGGTTGCAGGCCCCGGCCGATCTGACCGCCGACCCGTCGCTGGCCGAGAAGCTCAAGCCGTTTGGCACGCTGTCTCCGCAGGAGGTCGCGGTGCTGCCGGCGCAGATGCAGTTCAACGTGCCGACGATCGGCTGCGCGCAGCTCGACCAGCGCCCCCCGGCGTCGATCTCCGACGCGAAGCAGCAGGTGGTCTCCTGCGAGGACGGCGCGTCGAAGTACCTGCTCGACCAGGCCAAGGTGCTGGGCACCGACGTGTCCGACGCCGACGCGGTGCTCGACCAGACCAACGCCTGGGTGGTCAGCCTGGACTTCACCGGTGACGGTCAGGGCAAGTGGACCTCGCTGACCCGTGAGGCGTTCAACAACGAGGGCCAGGCCTGCGACGCGACCGCCCTGGGCCAGGACGGCAAGTGCCGGGTGGCCGTCGTGCTGGACAACAAGATCGTCTCCTCCCCGGAGATCCAGGGCGTGCTGACCGGCAACTCCCAGATCACCGGCACCTTCACCCAGAAGGACGCCAGCACCCTTGCCGGTCAGCTCCGCTACGGCGCGCTGCCGGTGACCTTCGAGCAGCAGGAAGCGCAGAACGTCACCGCGACGCTGGGTGCCAGCCACCTGCGCGCCGGTCTGCTCGCTGCCGGCATCGGCATGCTGCTGGTCATCATCTACGCGTTCTTCTACTACCGGCTGCTCGGCTCGGTGATCTTCCTGAGCCTCATCCTCTCCGCGCTGCTGGTCTTCGGCGCGCTGGTGGTGCTCGGCCGGCAGATCGGCTTCACGCTCACCCTCGCCGGCATCGCCGGAATGATCGTCTCGCTCGGTGTGGCGGCGGACTCGTTCGTCATCTACTTCGAACGACTGAAAGACGAGATCCGGGAGGGGCGCAGCCCGCGTAGCGCGGTGCCCCGCGCCTGGATCCGGGCCCGTCGGACGATCATCTCGGCCAACGCGATCACCCTGCTCTCCGCTGTGGTGCTCTACGTGGTCTCGGTCGGCACCGTCAAGGGCTTCGCGTTCGCGCTCGGCCTCGCCACCGTGCTGGACCTGGTCGTGGTCTTCCTCTTCCGGCACCCGATCATGACGATGTTCGCCCGGACCCAGGCGTTCCTGTCCCCGCGGGTCAGCGGTCTGGGCCGAGCACTGCCGGCTCGCAACCAGCCGACTCAGCCCCGCAACCCGCGCGCCAAGGAGGCCTGAGATGGCTCAAAACGGTCTGGCGAGCCGCCTCTACAACGGCGAGGCCGGTCTCAACATCGTCGGTCGACGCAAGCTCTGGTTCGGCGTCGCCGGGCTCCTGGTCCTGATCGCGATCCTCAGCTTCTCGATCCGTGGGTTCAGCCTGGGCATCGAGTTCGCCGGCGGCAACTCGTTCCAGGTCCCGGCGAGCGTCGGCACCCTGGACGACGCCGAGCGGGAGGTCAACTCGGCCCTCGCCGCCGAGAACACCGGCGTCACGGTGGCCACCACGCAGAAGGTCGGCGGTCCGGGCGGCGACTCCTACGAGCTCCGCACGCCGCAGCTCAGCGCCGACCAGGCCACCGCGGTCAAGGCCCAGATCGCCGAGGACCTCGGCATCAGCGCCGACCAGATCAGCGACAACCAGGTCAGTGAGGCCTGGGGCAGCCAGGTGACCGAGCGGGCCGTACTCGGTCTGGTCATCTTCATCGCGCTGGTGATGGTCTACCTGATCCTGCGTTTCGAGTGGCGGATGGCCGTGGCCGCCGTCGCCTCGCTGATCACGAACCTGATCCTCACCGCCGGCATCTACTCACTGGTCGGCTTCGAGGTCACCCCGTCGACGATCATCGGCTTCCTCACCATTCTGGGCTTCGCGCTCTACGACGTGGTGGTGGTCTTCGACAAGGTCCAGGAGAACACCCGGGGCATCACCGCCAACAACAACCAGACGTACGCCGAGGCGTCCAACCTGGCCGTCAACCAGAGCCTGATGCGGTCGTTGAACACCTCGGTGGTCGCCCTGCTGCCGGTCGGTGGTCTGCTCTTCATCGGTGCCGGCCTGCTCGGTGCCGGCACGCTGAAGGACCTGGGTCTGGTGCTGTTCGTCGGTATGGCGGTGGCGTTCCTGACCTCCATCCTGGTGGCCACCCCGCTGCTGGCGCTGTTGAAGAACTACGACCCGCGGATCCAGGCGCACAACAAGCGCGTCCTGACCCGGCGGGGCGCCATCAGCCGCGGCGAGGTCACCGGTAAGGGTGCTGCCGCGAGCCCGGTGGCCCAGGCCGACGCGACCGACGAGCCGGTCGACCAGGACGCCGCCGCGCTGGCCGGTGCCGCCCCCAAGGTGGGCGCTCGGCCGGCGGGCAAGCGGTCCACCGGTGCCCGGGGCGGTCGCCCGGGTGGTGGCGGCAACCGGCCGGGTGGCGCCAAGCGGCGCTGACCCGACAGGAAACACCCGAACGGCGTCCGGCATGCTGTTGCCGGACGCCGTTCGTCGTCGAAGGAGAGCGAAACAGCCGTGACGGAGACCCACAGCGCCGTAGCGCACGGGGACAGTGGCCCGGAGGTGGCCCGACTGGTCGCCAGTCGGGTGCTGGACGTGCCCGACTTTCCCAAGCCCGGCGTCATGTTCAAGGACCTGATGCCACTGTTCGCCGACGGCACGGTCTTCCGTGAGGTGATCGACGGCATCGTTGCCCACCACGGGCGGGACACCTTCGACGTGGTGGTCGGCATCGAGGCGCGCGGGTTCGTCGTCGCGGCGGCCATCGCGTACGCGACCGGGATGGGCGTGGTGCCGGTGCGCAAGGCCGGCAAGCTGCCGCGCCCCGCGCACTCGGTCTCCTACGAGTTGGAGTACGGCGAAGCCACCCTCGAAGTGCACGAGGACGCCTTCACCGCCGGGCACCGGGTGCTGGTGGTCGACGACGTGCTGGCCACCGGTGGCACGGCCGAGGCGACGCTGGACCTGGTCGAGCGGGCCGGTGGCACCGTCGCCGGCTTCACTGTGCTGCTGGAACTCGGCTTCCTGGGTGGGCGCGAGCGACTGGCGCCGCGTCCCGTCCACGCCCTGTTGACTGTTTGAGCCGGTCGGTACTCTGCTGACCGTTTGGTCCCGGACCGGTCGGATGGACGCGGCGCCGACCGTCCGGCGGAGCGGCAGGGGGCCGTCCGTGCGGGTAGCATTGCCCTTTGCTGACGCCGGCGGTATCCCGTCCGGCGGGCGAGACCAGGTCGGCCGATCTTCGGCCGGCGTGTTTCCGGCGAGCGGTGAGGAGGCCGGTGTCCCACGATGTCGTCCCTCCGGCGGAGGGCACGGTGCACCCGACAGGCGACGCTGACGGCTCGGTGACCGACCCGACAGGCGACGCGCCGGCCCGGGTGACGGGCAACGGCAACGGCTCCGGCCGGGCTCCCGGCGAGAGCGCGGTGAAGCCGACCAGCGGCCCGCCGAGCGTCGAGGCGTCCCCTGGCGCCGATGGCGTCGTGGTGCCGTTCCCGACCGACGCCGGCATCGACCCGTCGCCCAGCGGCGGGTTCGGGCTGTCCAACGCGCCCACCGGTCGGCGGGTCCGGGCCCGGCTGGCCCGGTTCAACGCGCCCTGGCAGACCTCCCAGGTCAGCGAGGTGCTGGAGCCGCTCATCGCCAGCCATCGGGACAACCACCCCAAGGCGGACGCCCGGCTGCTCCAGCGCGCCTTCGACACGGCCGCGCGGTGGCACTCCGGGCAGTACCGCAAGTCCGGTGACCCCTACATCACCCATCCCCTCGCCGTGGCGACGATCCTCGGCAACCTGGGGATGGACACCACCACGCTGGTCGCCGCGCTGCTGCACGACACCATCGAGGACACCGAGTACACCCTCGACCAGATGCGCGCCGACTTCGGTGGCGAGGTCGCCCTGCTGGTCGACGGCGTCACCAAGCTCGACAAGGTCAAGCTGGGTGACGCGGCCAAGGCCGAGACGATCCGCAAGATGGTCGTGGCCATGGCCAAGGACCCGCGGGTGCTGGTGATCAAGCTGGCCGACCGGCTGCACAACATGCGCACCCTGACCTTCCTGCCCCGCCCCAAGCAGGAGCAGAAGGCCAAGGAGACCCTGGAGATCCTGGCGCCGCTGGCGCACCGGCTCGGTATGAACACGATCAAGTGGGAGCTGGAGGACCTGTCCTTCGGCACGCTGTTCCCGAAGCGCTACGAGGAGATCAACCGGCTGATCGGGGAGCACCAGCCGCAGCGCGAGGCGCTGCTGCGGCAGGTGACGCAGAAGGTGCAGACGGACCTGAAGGCCGCCAAGATCAAGGCGGAGACCACCGGGCGGCCGAAGCACCTCTACTCGATCTACCAGAAGATGATCGTGCGGGGTCGCGACTTCAACGACATCTACGACCTGGTCGGTGTGCGGATCCTGGTCGACACGGTTCGCGACTGCTACGCGGCGCTGGGGGTCATCCACGCCAACTGGCAGCCGGTGCCGGGCCGGTTCAAGGACTACATCGCGATGCCCAAGTTCAACATGTACCAGTCGTTGCACACGACTGTCATCGGGCCCACCGGCAAGCCGGTGGAGATGCAGATCCGCACGTACGCGATGCACCGCACCGCGGAGTTCGGCATCGCCGCGCACTGGAAGTACAAGGAGCACAAGGGCACCCAGATCGTCGGCCCGCCCGCGCACATCGACGAGATGACCTGGCTGCGGCAGTTGCTCGACTGGCAGCGTGAGGCGGCCGACCCGAGCGAGTTCCTGGACGCGCTGCGCTTCGACCTGTCCAGCCAGGAGGTGTACGTCTTCACCCCGAAGGGTGACGTCATCCCGCTGCCGACCGGGTCGACGCCAGTGGACTTCGCGTACGCGGTGCACACCGAGGTGGGGCACAAGTGCATCGGCGCGCGGGTCAACGGCAAGCTGGTGCCGCTGGAATCGACGCTGTCCAACGGCGACGTGATCGAGATCTTCACGTCGAAGTCCGAGACGGCCGGCCCGACGCAGGACTGGTTGGGCTTCGTCAAGAGCCCTCGCGCCCGGACGAAGATCCGCCAGTACTTCAACAAGGAGCGGCGCGAGGAGGCGATCGAGGCCGGCAAGGACGCGATCGTCAAGGCGATGCGCAAGCAGGGCATGCCGTTGCAGCGGATGCTCACCTCCGACGCGCTCATGTCGATCGCGCGGGACCTGCACCTGGCCGATGTGGCGTCGCTCTACGCGGCGGTCGGCGACAGTCAGGTCTCCGCGCAGTCGGTGGTGCAGAAGCTGATGGCCGCGTACGGGGGCGAGGAGGGCGCGGCGGAGGACATCGCCGAGACCGCCGTCGCCACCCGGCCTCCCCGCAGCCGGCAGAGCAGCAGCGACCCGGGCGTGGTGGTCCGGGGCGTCAGCGACGTCTGGATCAAGCTGGCCCGCTGCTGCACACCGGTCCCACCGGACTCGGTGTTCGGCTTCGTCACCCGCTCCGGCGGGGTGAGCGTGCACCGCGACGACTGCGCCAACGCCGAGGACCTGCGCGCGCAGAGCGAGCGGGTCGTCGAGGTGAGTTGGAAGCTCACCTCCGCGTCGACGTTCCTGGTCGCCATCCAGGTCGAGGCCCTGGACCGACACAAGCTGCTGGCCGACGTCACAAGGGTGCTCTCCGACGAACGGGTCAACATCCTCTCCGCTACCGTCACCACCACCCGTGACCGGGTGGCGGTGAGCCGGTTCAGCTTTGAGATGGCCGACCCGAAGCACCTGGGCCACCTGCTGGCCACGGTTCGCAAGGTCGACGGCGTCTTCGACGCCTACCGGGTCACCTCCGGGGCCTGAGCGGCCCGTACTCCGTACCCTGGGAATACGACAGCGCCCGCCGGCTCAGCCGGCGGGCGCTTCGTCGTGCGCGTGGGGTCAGCCCTGCGGGTTGCTCATCGTGAGGTCCTTGATGATGACCTCCTTCTTCGGGTGGCCGCCGCCGGCCTGCTGGGCGAACGCCCCGTCGTCGCCGGCCTTGGCCACGTCCTTGACCAGGTCCATGCCGCCGGTGATGGTGCCCAGCACCGTGTACGCCGGGTCCAGCGGCGAGTCGCCGTAGACGATGAAGAACTGGCTGCCGGTGCTCCCCGGATCCTGCGACTTGGCCATCGCGATGACGCCCTCCGGGTACGGCGGGCGCTTGTCGGTGGGCAGGTTCTCCTCGGCCATGCGGTAGCTCGGGCCGCCCTGGCCGTCGGTGTCCCGCCAGCCGTTGCCGGTGGCGCTGGGGTCACCGCACTGCAACACCTTGATGCCCTCGCTCACGAGGCGGTGGCACTTGGTGTTGTCGAAGAAGTTCTTCTCCGCGAGGTAGGTGAAGCTGCCCGCCGTGCACGGCACCAACGACCGGTCGACCTTGGCCGTGATCGGGCCGAGGTTGGTGTCGATCGTCATGGTCTGCACGCCCGTGGCGGACTGCTCGTTGCTCGGCACCCCCACGTCCTTGATCTGCGGGGGCCGCTGGTCGGTGGGCAGCGCGTTGTACGCGCACTCGGCCGCACCGGCCGCCGGCGCGGCGGTGTCGCTCTTGTCGTCGTCGTCGCCGCCGAGGCTCACCGCCAGCCAGACGGTGCCGGCGACCACGAGCACCAGCGCGGCAGCCGCGCTGACGATCGCCGTCGTCTGCCGGCGCTTGCGGGCCTTGGCCGCGCGCTCGGCCATCTCCTTCTCGAGCCGGGCGCGTGCCGCCGCGCGCTGCCGCTCTCTGGTGGACGTCACGCCTGGATCCTCCTGGCTGTCTGCTGCTGGGTGCCGCTTGGGTTGTTGGTGGCGCCCGGTCAGCCGGCGCTCGGGCTGCTGGCCGGGGTGCCGGAGGCCGACGGAGCCGGTGCCGCACCGGTGACCGGCTCACCGACCGTGAGGCTCTGGATCGTCACATCGGTGCTGGGCTTGACCTTCGCCCCGGTCCCATTGTCCACGGTCGGGAGGGCGCCGATCTTCTCCACCACGTCAAGCCCGCCGGTCACCCGGCCGATGACCGGGTACTTCGGGTCGGCGGTGGTGAAGTCCTTGAAGAAGATCAGGAACTGGCTGCCGTTGCTGCCCGGCGGGTTGGAGACCATCGTCACCGTGCCCTTCGGGTACGTCGGCGGCTGGCCGGGGGCCGGACTGGCCGACGGCGACGCCGACGGCACGGTCGGCACCTCTTCGTCGTAGAACGAGTAGGTCGGCCCACCAAGACCCGTGCCGCTGGGGTCGCCGCAGCGCAGCGCGCCCTCGGCGGTGATCTCGTGGCACTTGGTGTTGTCGTAGAACGACCGGCTCGCCAGGTGGGCGATGCTCGCCGCCGCGCACGGAGAGTTGGTCAGGTTCAGTTCCGCGGTGATCGGCGCGCCCTGGTTGGTGGTCACGGTCATCGCCCGGGTGCCGTCGGTGGGCAGATCCTTGGTGGCCGGCGTGCCGACGTCCTTGAGGTTGGTGTTGGCCGTCGCGTCCTGCGGCGTCCAGAGGCAGGTGTCCTCCGCGGCCGTGTTCTGCTTCGGGTCGGAGTCGAACGCCCCGAGCGCCCAGGCTGAGCCGGCCACGACCAGCACGAGGATCAGAGCGGCGCCAACTCCGGCCTGGATCTGCCGTCGGCGCCGCGTCGAGGCGGCCCGGCGAGCCAACTGCCGGTCGAGCTTGGCCCGCGCCAGTTTGCGCTGCCGGTCCCTGCTGGAAGCCACCGGTGCTCCCCTTTCCTCTACCTGGTCGTCGCCGGCGGCCGGTCGCCCCGGCCCGTCCGGGCGTCACGTGTGCCGCGCCACACGCCCGCCAGAGTGTACGGCTAGTGACTGGGAATGTGGTGTACGAGGTCCACCCCATCCCGAGCAGCGCTTATCGGAGGTTGTCACTGTGCCTGGCGGGACGTGTGGGACGGACGCGGCAAACTCGCTCGGCCCGCCCGATAGGCTGCTGTGCAGGACGACAGATGCTCGACGGAAAGGACAGCGCCTGTGCTCGTGGCCGGCTTTCCCGCGGACGCCTTCGGCACCAACTGCTACGTGGTTGCCACCGCGCCGGGGGAGCAGTGCGTGGTGGTCGACCCGGGCATCGGGGTGCTCGACCAGCTCGACGCGCTGCTCGCCGAGCACCGCCTGCATCCGGCCGCCGTGCTGCTCACCCACGGCCACCTCGACCACACCTTCTCGGTCGCGCCTGTCTGCGGCGCACGCGGCATCACGGCGTACGTGCACCCCGGTGACCGGGAGATGCTGGCCGACCCGTCGAAGGGCCTCTCGACCGACCTGACATCGCTCTTCGGCGGCCGGCTGAGCTACACCGAGCCGGAGGACGTGGCGGAGTTGACCGACGGCGCCACCCTCACACTCGCCGGCCTGGAGATCGCCGTCGACCATGCCCCGGGCCATACCGGCGGGTCGGTGCTGTTCCGGCTGCCGGGCGCCGGGTCGGGCTGGGAGGCTGACGAGCTGTGCCTCTCCGGTGACGTCCTCTTCGCCGGGTCGATCGGCCGCACCGACCTGCCGGGCGGGAGCATGCCGGCCATGCTCACCAGCCTGCGCGACAAGATCCTCCCGCTGGCCGACGACACCGTCGTGCTGCCCGGCCACGGCCCCAGCACCACCATCGGCCGCGAGCGCGCCAGCAACCCGTACCTCATCGAGGTGGCTGGCACGTCGCCGGCCGCTCCCACCCGGGGCCTCTAGATCTTCTGTCCGCGCCGCGCGCGGACCCACGACACCACCGCGCCACCGGCGCGGGACCGCAAGGAGTACGCCGATGAGCAAGCCCACGCCCATCTCCGGCTTCCCGGAGTGGACTCCCGGACAGCGAATGATCGAGCAGTTCGTGCTCGACAGGATCCGGGCCACCTTCGAGCTGTACGGCTTCGCGCCGCTGGAGACCCGCGCCGTGGAGCCGCTGGACCAGCTGCTGCGCAAGGGCGAGACCTCGAAGGAGGTCTACGTGATCCGGCGGCTGCACGCCGACGCCGAGGGTGCCGGTGGTGACGACCAGCTCGGCCTGCACTTCGACCTGACAGTGCCGTTCGCCCGGTACGTGTTGGAGAACGCCGGCAAGCTGAGCTTCCCGTTCCGCCGCTACCAGATCCAAAAGGTGTGGCGGGGCGAGCGGCCGCAGGAGGGCCGCTACCGGGAGTTCGTCCAGGCCGACATCGACATCGTCGACCGGGACACCCTGGCCGCGCACCACGAGGCGGAGATGCCGCTGGTGATCGGGGACGCGTTGCGGTCGTTGCCGATCCCACCGGTGACGATCCAGGTCAACAACCGCAAGATCTGCGAGGGTTTCTACCGGGGCATCGGGCTGACCGACCCGGAGGCGGCGCTGCGGGCCGTGGACAAGCTCGACAAGATCGGCCCGGCGAAGGTGGCCGAGCTGCTGGCCCAGACTGCCGGGGCGAGCGAGGCGCAGGCCAAGGCGTGCCTGGCGCTGGCCGAGATCTCCGCCCCGGACGCCTCGTTCGCCGACGCCGTCCGGGCGCTCGGGGTGAGCGACCCGCTGCTCGACGAGGGCATCGAGGAGCTGGTCCGGGTGGTGGACACCGCCGCCGAGCACTCGCCCGGCCTCTGCGTGGCGGACCTGCGCATCGCCCGCGGGCTGGATTACTACACGGGCACCGTCTACGAGACCCAGCTGCGCGGCTACGAGCGCTTCGGCTCCATCTGCTCCGGCGGCCGGTACGACAATCTGGCCAGCGCCGGCGCTGTCTCGTACCCGGGGGTGGGGATCTCGATCGGTGTGACCCGGCTGCTCGGTCTGCTCTTCGGCGCGGGGGAGCTGTCGGTCTCGCGGGAGGTGCCGACCGCCGTGCTCGTCGCGGTGACCAGCGAGGAGCACCGTACGGCCAGCAACCGGGTGGCCGAGGCGCTGCGGCGGCGCGGGGTGCCTACCGAGGTGTCGCCGAGTGCGGCGAAGTTCGGCAAGCAGATCCGTTACGCCGAGCGGCGCGGTATCCCGTACGTGTGGTTCCCCGGTGCCGAGGGAGCGCCGGACGAGGTGAAGGACATCCGCTCCGGTGAGCAGGTCACGGCCGGTGCGGGGGAGTGGACGCCACCCCCGGGAGACCTCAAACCCACTGTCGGTTGAGCGCCCCCACTGGCGCTGACGGCCGCGGGGACCTACGGTAGCGTAAGTTACGCCACCGTAGGGAGTTTCTCGTGACCGTCAGCACCACAGTGAGCCAGACCGCGCTGCTCGTCGAGTTGGAGCCGGTTGTCGCCCGCAACCTGGACCGCCACCTCTCGCTCGCCAAGGAGTGGTTCCCGCACGAGTACGTGCCGTGGAGCGAGGGGCGGACCTTCGACGGCCCGCTCGGCGGCGAGGCGTGGTCACCGACCGACTCCACCATCCCGGACGTGGCCCGCACCGCGCTGATCGTGAACCTGCTGACCGAGGACAACCTGCCCTCGTACCACCACGAGATCGCCACCCTGTTCGGTCGCGACGGCGCGTGGGGCACCTGGGTGCACCGGTGGACCGCCGAGGAGGGTCGGCACGGCGTCGCGATCCGCGACTACCTGACCGTCAGTCGGGCGGTCGACCCGGTGGCGTTGGAGCGGGCCCGGATGACGCACATGTCGGAGGGCTACACCAACGCCCACGGCGACGAGGTGCTGCACTCGCTGGCGTACGTCTCGTTCCAGGAGCTGGCCACCCGGATCTCGCACCGCAACACCGGCAAGGCCACCGGCGACCCCACCTGCGAGGCGCTGCTGGCCCGGGTGGCCGCCGACGAGAACCTGCACATGGTCTTCTACCGCAACCTGCTCGCTGCGGCGTTCGAGCTGGCCCCGAGCCAGGCCATGCGGGCCGTCGCCGACGTGGTGGCCGACTTCCAGATGCCGGGCAGCGGCATCGACGGGTTCGCCCGCAAGTCGGTGGCGATCGCCCTGGCCGGCATCTACGACCTGCGCCAGCACCGCGACGAGGTGCTGCAGCCGGTCCTGCGTCAGTGGGACGTCTTCAACGTGACCGGCCTCAACGCCGACGGTGAGGCCGCCCGCGAGCAGCTCGCCGCCCAGCTGGAGAACCTGGACCGCGCCGCGAGCCGCTTCGAGGAGAAGCGCGACGCCCGAGCCGCCCGCCTAGCCCTCCGCTAACCCACCCCACCCTGTCCCCCTGTCACCAGCCTGTTGATCATGAAGTTGTTGCCACTCGCGTCGGCGTGTCGGGGCAATAACTTCATGATCAACTTGGGAAGGAGGTGGGGTCAGGGGAGGGGGAGGAGGAGGCAGGTGCTGGTGGCGTGGGCTACCAGGCGGTCGGTGGCGTCGGTGATGCGAGCCTCGGCCAGGGCCGTACGGCGGCCGCGTTGCAGCACGGTGCCCTCGCAGCGCAGGGTGCCGCTGTCGACGGTGACCGGGCGGAGGAACTTCACGTTGAGGTCCAGCGAGGTGTAGCCCACCCCGGGGGGCAGGGTGGTGTGCACGGCGCACGCCGCGGCGGTGTCCAGCAGGGTCGAGAGCACGCCACCGTGGACGCTGCCGAGCGGGTTGTAGTGGAACTCCTGTGGAGTCAGCTCGACGACGACCCGGCCCTCGTCGGCTTCCATCCTGGCCATGTCGAGAAGGTGCATCACCGGCGGCGCGGCCAGCTCGCCGGCGATCATCGCCCGGAGCATGTCGAGGCCGCTTCGCCGACCGACCTGGGCGGCGTTGGTCGCCGGGTCCGCCCACGTGAAGGTACGGCTGCGCGCTGGTTCCTGCGTCTGCGTCATGGACGCAGCCTGTCAGCCGGTTGCTGAGTCTGTCAACGAGATCTAGCCTGGTCGGATGCGACCCGCGGCTCTGGACTGGTCAGTTGAGAACTGCACCATCGCCCGCGCGATGGAGGTCCTCGGTGAGCGGTGGACTCTGGTGGTCCTCCGTGAGGTGTTCACCGGCGTACGCCGCTTCGACGACATGCGGGTACGCACCGGCATTCCGCGTCAGGTGCTGACCAACCGGCTCGCCACCCTGGTGGAGCAGGGCGTGCTCAGTCGCGAGCCGTACCGGGAGCCCGGCAGTCGGCTGCGCCACGAGTACCGGCTCACGGACAAGGGCCTGGACCTGTGGCCGGTGCTGGTCGCCGTCCTCGCCTGGGGCGACCGGTACCTCGCCGACGCGGAGGGCCCACCGCTGCGCGTCACGCACCGCGACTGCGGCGCCGAGGTACGCGCCGACCTGCGCTGCGCCGACGGTCACGACGTGGGGCGGCCACGTGACGTGGTACCCAGCCCGGGCCCCGGCGCCCGACGCCGTACCCCCTGACCCGACGAGGGCGCGCCCCACGCTGAGCGGCGACTCAGAGCAGACATCGATGACCGTACGCGCTGAAAGTGCGGCGGTCGCCGATTGGGTGTGACGGTGGCTGTTCACCAGCGTGTCGGGGGTGTTGCGGCCGTGCGACCAGCCGAGGTCGACGAATTCGGGCGAATCCAAGCCTTGTTAATGATCTTAAGTATGTGAATACTTCAGTCTCAGCCGGCCGGTTTCCCCAGATCGGCCGCGTTGCCCTCGGGTCAGTCGCCCCCGGCAGACCCGCTCCCCCGCCCAGGAGGTTTGTTACATGCGACCCACGAGGTCCTCATTCCGCGTTGCGGCCACAGTCGCCGTTTCCGGAACCCTGGTCGTCGGCTCGCTCATCGGCGCGCCCGCCCAGGCCGCTCCTGCCGCGTCCCCCGACGCCGCCGCCGCGATCTCCGCGGAACTCGGCGACCGCTCCGCCGGCTCGTACATCGACGCCAGCGGCAAATCCGTCGTCACGGTGACCGACGCGGCCGCCGCCAGTAAGGCGAGCAAGGCCGGCGCCGTCGTCCGCTACGTCACCCGCGGTGCCGCCGAGCTCAACCGGGCCACCGCCGAGCTGGAGCGCTCCGCCAAGATCCCAGGCACCGCCTGGTGGAGTGACCCGGTCACCAACCAGGTCGTCGTCTCCGTCGACAGCACCGTCACCGGGGCCAAGCTGGAGCGGGTCAAGGCCGCCGCCGCGCGCGCCAACGGCGCGGTCCGGGTCGAGGCCGAGGCGGGCGTGCTGAGCACCCGAATCTCCGGCGGCCAGGCCATCTACGCCGGCGGGGGCGGGCGCTGCTCGCTCGGCTTCAACGTGCGCAGTGGCAGCACCTACTACTTCGTGACGGCTGGGCACTGCACCAACATCTCGGCCAGCTGGTACTCGAACTCCGGCCAGACCTCGCTGATCGGCACCCGTACCGGCACCAGCTTCCCGGGCAACGACTACGGCATCGTGCGGCACAGCAACTCGGCCAACGCCGCCGGCAACGTCTCCCTCTACAACGGCAGCTTCCGCGACATCACCGGCTCGGGCAACGCGTCGGTCGGCCAGTCGGTGCAGCGCTCCGGCAGCACCACCGGCCTGCGCAGCGGCTCGGTGAACGCGACCAACGCCACGGTGAACTACGCCGAGGGTTCGGTCTCCGGTCTGATCCGCACCAACGTCTGCGCCGAGCCGGGCGACAGCGGCGGCTCGCTCTTCGCCGGCGGCACCGCCCTGGGTATGACCTCCGGTGGTAGCGGCAACTGCCGCACCGGTGGCACGACCTACTTCCAGCCGGTCACCGAGGCGCTCAGCCGTTACGGCGTCAGCGTCTTCTGATCCACGCACCGCTCGCGGGCCGCCGGAACTCTCCGGCGGCCCGCGTCGCGTTGACAGCCACCGAACACGACGACACTCAGCCGGGCCCGGACGGTCCCGGTCGGCCCCGGGAGACCAGCACGGCGGCCAGCGGTACGCCCGCCTCGGCGGCCGCAGCCAGCCGCTCGGTCAGCCCGATCCATGCTCCGTCGGTGAAGAGCTCGGCGGCGAACCAGCCCACCAGCGCGACGAGGACCACCGCCGCCGCGAGCGCCAGCCGGCGTACGAAAGCCGGAGCGTGGCGGTGCTCGCGGTCGAGAGACGGCCTCGCGCGACGCGGCACCGCCAGGGCCGGCCAGACGGCCAACGCCCCGAACGCCACACCGGCGGCCACGGCGTGGGTCGTCGAGTCACCGGTCGGGTGCTGCGGGAACGCGCCCACGACCAGGGTCGCCAGCCCGCCCAATGCGAGTAGCGCTCGGCCCGCCGGTGCGGCGCTGACCAGGCCGAGCGCGGTCGTCAGATGGCAGAGGCCCAGGCCGACCAGCCCGACCGTCATGATCCAGCGATGGTCCGCACCCGTCGCGGCGAGCGCGCTGATGGTCTGCCGCACCGGGTCGAACCCGTCGGGCTGGGCGGCCTGCGCCAGAGTCCAGCCGCCGACAAGGAACAGTGGTGCGCCGCCGGCTGACAGCAGGGCCCAACGGGGAACGGTGGACATCGGGCGATCGTAACGATGCGAGACCGGCGCCGCTTCCGGGCCGCATGCTCGGGCTGACCGGCCGCCGGTGCGGACGCTCGAACAGGCGCGGGCGACGGAAAGATCAGACGGGCCGCCGACTCACGGCAGCCGGTCGGGGCGCCCGGAAGCAGGCCCGCTCGGTGGTCCGAGGGGATCCGGGGGTACGACGCCGATGGTCGGCAGGTCCGGGCCGACGCGTACGGTGCCGCCGGTCGACCAGGCGAGGTGCGCCCGCCGGGCGGAGAGAACCGCCAGCAGCGGCCAGAGGGAGACCGCCACCGCCGTCACCCGCTCGGCCAACCCCGTGCGGGAGCCACTGGTCACCTCGAACGCGCACCAGCCGAAGAGCGCGAGCAACACAAGCGTGGCGCTCAGCCCGACCGCCCGGCGGAACGCCCAGGGCGGCTCCGATCGGGTGGGGTGCTCGGTGTCGTGGCCGCGCGGCAGCCGCAGTGCCGAGCCGGCCGGCCAGAGCACCAGGGCGAGAACGGCCACCGTCGCCGCGACGCCGTGGCTGAGTGAACCGCCTACCGGCGGCCGGGGAAAGGCGACGAGCGCGATGGTGGCCACCCCACCGATCGCGAGCAGGAAACGGCTGGGCAGCCCGGCTGCGTGCAGGACGGCGGCGACCGACAGGTAGCAGCAGCCGAGCAGCACCAGGGCCACCACCATGATCCAGGCGTCGGTGGCGTCCTGTCCTGCCAACTCGCTGATGGTGTCCCGGACCGGGTCGTACCCGACGGGCTGTCGGGCCTCCGCCACCGTCCAACCAGCCACCAGCAGCACGGGTGCCGCCGCCGCCGTGGCGACGGCCCAGTTCGGTACGGGCCGCATTTCGCCACGTTAACCGGCTCGGCTGCCGGGGGAGTCGGGTTCGCGGGTCCACCCCACCAGCGAATCGTGCCGGCCTGCCGGGTGCCCGGAGGCGGGGCGGCCACCCCTGACAGAATGCGGGTGAGGACTGTTCCACGATGAGGAGTTGCCAGCCGTGATCCGTACCCACAATGCCGGAAGCCTGCGCGCCGCGGACGCCGGCTCGACGGTGACGCTCGCCGGCTGGGTGGCCCGCCGCCGCGACCACGGCGGGGTCATCTTCGTCGACCTGCGCGACGGTTCCGGTGTTGTCCAGGTGGTGTTCCGCGAGGAAGACGCGCACGCGCTGCGCAACGAGTTCTGCGTGAAGGTCGTCGGTGAGGTGACCCGCCGCCCGGCCGGCAACGAGAACCCGGAGCTGCCCACCGGCGAGGTCGAGGTGACCGTCGTCGAGCTGGAGGTGCTCTCCGAGGCGGCGCCGCTGCCGCTGCCGGTGGACGACCAGATCGAGGCCGGCGACGACATCCGACTGCGGTACCGCTACCTGGACCTGCGCCGCAGTGGCCCGGCGAACGCGCTGCGGCTGCGCTCGCGCGCCAGCCAGCTGGCCCGGGGCGTGCTGCACGAGCGGGACTTCCTGGAGATCGAGACGCCGACGCTGACCCGCTCGACGCCGGAGGGGGCCCGCGACTTCCTGGTGCCGGTGCGGCTTCAGCCCGGCAGCTGGTACGCGTTGCCGCAGTCGCCGCAGCTGTTCAAGCAGCTGCTGATGGTGGGCGGCATGGAGCGGTACTACCAGATCGCCCGCTGCTACCGCGACGAGGACTTCCGCGCCGACCGGCAGCCGGAGTTCACCCAGCTCGACATCGAGATGTCGTTCGTGACCGAGGACGACGTGATCGACCTTGGTGAGGCGATCGTCTCGGCGCTGTGGAAGGACCTGGCCGGGCACGAGATCAGCCGTCCGATCCCGCGGATCACCTGGCACGACGCGATGGCACGGTACGGCTCGGACAAGCCGGACCTGCGCTACGGCGTCGAGCTGACCGAGCTGACCGAGTACCTGCGCGGCACCGAGTTCCGGGTCTTCGCCGGGGCCATCGACGCGGGCGGGTACGTCGGCGCGGTGGTGATGCCGGGCGGCGCGGCGCAGAGCCGCAAGGAGCTGGACGGCTGGCAGGACTGGGCGAAGGCGCGTGGCGCGCGCGGTCTGGCGTACGTGGTGCTGGACGCGGAGACCGGCGAGGCACGTGGCCCGGTGGCGAAGAACCTCTCCGCCGAGCACCTGGGCGGGCTCGCCGACGCGGTCGGCGCGAAGCCGGGTGACGCGGTCTTCTTCGCCGCGAGCGCCACCACCCGGGAGGCACAGGAGCTGCTCGGGGCGGCCCGCGTCGAGATCGCCAAGCGGTCCGGCCTGATCGACGAGAGCGCCTGGGCGTTCTGCTGGGTGGTCGACGCGCCGATGTTCGAGCGCACGGACGAGGGCGGTTGGACGGCCGTGCACCACCCGTTCACCTCGCCGAACTCGGAGTGGGTCGACCGGTTCGAGGAGGCTCCGGACCGGGCCCTGGCGTACGCGTACGACATCGTCTGCAACGGCAACGAGATCGGCGGCGGGTCGATCCGTATCCACCGGGGTGACGTGCAGAAGCGGGTCTTCGACCTGCTCGGCATCACCCCCGAGGAGGCGCAGGACAAGTTCGGCTTCCTGCTGGAGGCGTTCAAGTACGGCGCCCCGCCGCACGGCGGCATCGCGTTCGGCTGGGACCGGGTCTGCATGCTGCTCGCCGGTGCCGACTCCATCCGCGAGGTCATCGCCTTCCCGAAGACCCGGGGTGGCTTCGACCCGCTGACCAGTGCGCCCACCCCGATCACCGCACAGCAGCGCACCGAGGCCGGCATCGACGCCAAGCCCAAGCCCGCCGCAACCGCCCACACCGGAACGGCCGGCCCCGCAGCCCCGGTGGCAGACCCGGTCTGACCGCACCCCCATTCGCCCTTCGCTTGGTTGATCAAGAGGTTTGCGTCATCATCGCCCCGCGAGATGACGCAAACCTCTTGATCGTCTACGGGGGAGTGGGCTCAGATGCGGGTGCTTGTTGTCGGGGGTAGTGGGTTACTCGGGCGAGAGGTCTGTCGGCGGGGCCTGAGCGCCGGGTTCTCCGTTGTCGGGACGTTCCACTCCGGTGAGATCGCGGTGCCGGGGGTCGCGGCACGACGGCTGGACGTGACCGACCGGTCCGCCGTGCGCGCAATGGTCGCCGAGGTGCGGCCGGACGCCGTGGTCGGGACCCCGTATCGGTACGGCGACTGGGCGGTCACCGCCGACGGGGCAGCGAACGTGGCGGTCGCCGCCGCCGAGGCGGGCGCCCGGCTGGTGCACGTGTCCAGCGATGCGCTGCACGCCGGACGACCCGTGCCGTACGCCGACGACGAACCACCCACGCCGGTGCATGCGTACGGTGCCGCGAAGGCGGCGGCTGAGACCGCCGTACGGGCGATCGACCCGGGCGCGGCGCTGGTGCGGACCTCCCTGATCCTGGGGGAGGGCAGCAAACAGATCCAGCTCTGCCGGGACGCGCTCGCCGGCCGGGCCACCCTGTTCAGCGACGAGCTGCGCTGCCCGATCGACGTCACCGACCTGGCTGACGCCGTGCTGGAGCTGGTCGTCTCGTCGTACGCCGGTCTGCTCAACGTGGCCGGTCCCGACGCGGTGAGCCGGGCCGAGCTGGGTCTGCTGGTCGCCGGCCGGGACGGCCTGGACGCGGCCGGGTTGAAGACCGCCACCAGCGCGGCCACCGGGGTGGTCCGACCGCTGGATGTCCGCCTGGACTCCTCTCGCGCGACCGGCCTGCTGCGAACCCGGCTGCGCGGGGTGCGCGAACTCCTGGCGTACTGAGAACGGCACTCCCGCCGACCCAGCACCTGTGCACACTTCTTATGCACAACTCTTGTGCACAAGAAGTGTGCAGAGATAGTGTGCACTCATGGAGAGTTCCCCACCCGACAAGCGCGCCGAGCCCCGCCGCGTCGATCTGGACGCGCGGCAGGTACGGGTGCTGGCCCACCCACTACGGATGCGGCTGCTCGGCTCGCTGCGCATCGACGGCCCGGCCACCGCGACGGCCCTCGCCGAGAAACTGGGCACCAACACCGGCGCGACCAGCTACCACCTGCGGCAACTCGCCGAGGTGGGGCTGGTGGCCGAGGATCCGGACCGGGGCGCCGGTCGGCAGCGATGGTGGCAGGCCGCGCACGACATGAGCCACTTCGAGCCCACCGACTTCGACGACGACCCGGACGCCCGCGCCGCGGTGCAGTGGATCCAGGCCGACCAGGTGCGGCTGATGGGTGAGCTGGCCGAGCGGTGGATGGCCGTCGAGCACACTCAGTCTTCCGCCTGGCGCGACGCCGCGGGGATGGGCGACATGGTGCTGCCGCTCGACCCTGCCCGACTGCGTGCGCTCAACGACGACCTGTTGGCGGTGCTCCTTCGCTACCGCGACGAAGCCGTCCGCGACGCCCCGGACGTCAAGCCCGTGCACGTCTTCCTGGCCGGTTTCCCGCGTCTGGACCAGCGATGGTGAACGCGAGCAGCGCGCCGGTCGGGCCGGCCCAGCAGTCGCGAATCGAGGA
Organism: Micromonospora sp. DT15; assembly: GCF_049841475.1. NCBI lineage: Bacteria > Bacillati > Actinomycetota > Actinomycetes > Micromonosporales > Micromonosporaceae > Micromonospora > Micromonospora sp. DT15. The sequence goes on along the minus strand of NZ_JBNCKJ010000006.1, from coordinate 117,143 downwards.
GGCACTGTGAGCGCGTTGACCGTACGTCAGGTTCGGCGTCGTTACCTCACGCTCTACGGCCTGCGCTGGCTGCCCACGGGTCTGATGATCCCGGTGATGATCCTGCTGATGCAGGAGCGCGGCCTGTCGCTGCCGCAGATCGGCCTGGTCGGCACGGCTCAGGGGCTGCTGGTGCTGGCGCTGGAGTTGCCCACCGGCGGGTTCGCCGACGCTCTCGGTCGTCGACCGGTGCTGCTCGCCGCCGGGGTGATCAACCTTGTCTCCCTCGCGCTGTTCGCGGTGGCCGACTCGTTCGCCCTGTTCTTCGTGGTCTGGGCGCTGCAGGGCATCTACCGGGCGTTGGACAGCGGCCCGTTGGAGTCCTGGTACGTCGACGCCACCCTGGCCGCCGATCCGCAGGCCGAGTACGAGCGTGGCCTCGGCTACGCCGGTACCGTCGTCGGCGGCGCCATCGGCGGAGGCGCGCTGGTCAGCGGTGGTCTCATCGCGCTCGGCCCGATCGGGCCGGTCACCGCGCTCACGGTGCCCGTGTTGGCCGCCATCGTGGCGCAGGCGGCGGCGCTCGTCGCGCTCGTGGTGCTGCTGGTCGAGGAGCGGCCGGCCACAGGGGTCGCGGCGCTGCGGGCCTCGGTGGTCCAGGCGCCCCGGATGATCAGTCAGGCCGTCGGGCTGCTGCGTCGTTCCCGGGTGCTGCTGGCGTTGGTGGCCGTCGAGCTGTTCTGGGGCTTCGGCATGGTCACCTTCGAGTCGCTGCTGCCGGTGCGACTCGCCGAGGTGATCGGTGATCCGGAACGCGCCGCGGTGCTGCTCGGGCCGGCGAACTCGGCCGCCTGGCTCGCCTCGGCCGCCGGCGCGGCACTGACCCCACTGCTGCTGCGCTGGTTCGGCGCCGCTCCGGGTGCGGCCCTGCTCCGCGTCCTGCAGGGCGTGACTGTGGTCGGGATGGGGTTGTTCGCCGGGCCGGTCGGCGTGCTGGTGGCCTACCTCGCCTGCTACGCCGTGCACGGCGCGTCCAACCCGTTGCACAGTGGGCTGCTGCACCGGCAGGTCGACGGTCCGTACCGGACCAGCGTGCTCTCGCTGAACTCGATGATGGCGCAACCGGCCGGCGCGCTCGGCGGGGTGGTGCTCACCGCGCTCGCCGCCGCCACCAGCGTCAGCACCGCGATGGTGGTCGGCGCTGTGGTGTTGGCCGTCGCCGCCCCGCTCTACCTGCCCGCCTGGCTGGCCGGCCGTCGGGCCGCCCCGGCCGTCGAGCCGACCGCGGTCCCTGTGCCCGCCACCGACCGTTAGCGATAGCCCCCTCGCCTGGCCGGACGGCGGGCCGGTCAGGCGAGGCGGATCGAGCTGAGCGGGAGGGTGTTGGTGTAGCCGAGCCGACGGTAGAGCCTCCCCGCACCGACGTTGTGCGTGTAGACGCCGAGCCCGACCAGGTCGTGACGTGCCAGCAGCGCCCGGGTCATCCCGGCGGTCAGGGACGCGCCCAGCCCCCGACCACGTTGGTCGGGGGCGACGGTCAGGCCGGCCAGGAAGCCGATGTCCCCCTGGCTGCGGTCCGCGCCGCACGCCACCAACCGGTTGTCGGCCCAGATGCCGTACCAGTCGACCACCCGTGGGTCGCCCGGCCGCGAGGTGCTGGTGGGGAACGACTCTTCGACCAGTGCCGCCAGCGCCGGCTGGTCGGCGGCGGTGAGGCGGACCACTGGTTGTTCGTCCGGCGGCGCCGGCGGCGCCGTGTCGGTCCAGTGGAAGTCCCAGTCGCTGTGTTCGGTCACCGCCAGCCGGTCGACCAGCAGACCGCGATCGTGTCGAGGCAGGTGCAGGTGCTGTCCGGACTGGAACATCCCGTCGGCGGCGAGGGCGACACAGATCTCCAGCGCCGGCTCGGCCGGGCCGATCGCGCAGCCGGCCGGCCCGTGTCCCGGCGGCACCACCCACAGCACGGCACCGCCACGCTGGTACGCGTGCACCGGCCCGGCCCGTCCGAGGGCGTGCCGGGCGAACGGGTGGTGCCCGACGGCGGCCAGGACGGCGCTCCGGTCCTGGAGCACCTGGTCGTCGATGATCATGTGGTCCAGCCTAGGAGCCGGGGGGCGAATGCCTCCGCCGGGCCGTCGCGGCGTGGCCACCTCCACCGTGGAGATTGGCGAGTCGACCGATTGGGTACATCACGCGCCGACCTACTGGGAACCCCCACCGGAGGACCGACATGCTCGCCATTCTCGCGGCCATCGTCTTTGGCTTTGCTCTGCTGCTCGACCTGCTCGGCACCGACTTCGGAGCGCCGGACCTGTTCAACTGGAACACCCTCGTACTCATCGGGCTGCTTCTGCTCTCGCTCTACCTGGCCGGCGTGGGCAGCGGCCCGCGCGGCGGTGGCGGCGGCCGCTGGTACCGGGGCCGTCGCCCCGGGCGTGGCTGACCGGAACCGATCACCGGTGGCGGGCCCGCGGCGCGATTCCGGCGTCGTGGGCCCGGCCCGGTACTGTCTTCGTGATGGAGTCCGACGCCCTCTTCTCCCTCGGTGAACCCGCCGGGTCGCGCAGCGCGCCCGACGGTCCCGCCGGTGTCGACGGCTTCACCGCGGTGGCCGACGATTCGCCCCTGCCCGTCCGGATGCGCCCGGTGACCCTCGACGAGTTGGTCGGGCAGGAGCACCTGCTCGCTCCCGGCGCACCCCTGCGGCAGCTGGTCTCCGGCGGGGCTCCGATGTCGGTGATCCTCTGGGGCCCGCCGGGCAGCGGCAAGACCACGATCGCGCACCTGGTGGCCGGGGCCACCGACCGCCGCTTCGTCGCCATGTCGGCGCTCTCCGCCGGCGTGAAGGACGTAAGGGCGGTGATCGAGGCGGCTCGCCGCCAGCGTCGTTCCGGTGGCCCGCAGACCGTGCTCTTCATCGACGAGGTGCACCGCTTCAGCAAGACCCAACAGGATTCGCTGCTCGCCGCCGTCGAGGACCGCACTGTCACCCTGCTGGCGGCGACCACCGAGAACCCGTACTTCTCGGTCATCTCACCGCTGCTGTCGCGGTGCGTGCTGCTCACCCTCCAACCGTTGGACGACGAGGCGGTGCGGGGCCTGCTGCGCCGCGCGGTCGCCGACAAGCGTGGCCTGGACGGCGCGCTGGTGCTGACCACCGAGGCCGAGGATCACCTGGTCCGGCTGGCCGCCGGTGACGTCCGTAAGGCACTCACCGCCCTGGAGGCGGCGGCCGCCTCCGCGACGGCCCTCGGCGGCGGGCGGATCGACCTCGCCACCGCCGAGCAGGCCGTCGACGTGGCGGCGGTGCGCTACGACCGCGACGGCGACGCCCACTACGACGTGGTCAGCGCCTTCATCAAGAGCATGCGCGGCTCGGACGTGGACGCTGCGGTGCACTGGCTGGCCCGCATGCTGGTCGCCGGTGAGGACGCCCGATTCATCGCCCGTCGCCTGGTCATCTTCGCCAGCGAGGACGTGGGCATGGCCGACCCCGGTGCGCTGAGCGTGGCGACCGCCGCCGCGCACGCGGTCGAGTACGTCGGGTTGCCCGAAGCACAGCTCAACCTCGCCCAGGCGGTGATCCACCTGGCCACCGCGCCCAAGTCGAACTCGGCCACCACCGCCATCGGCGCCGCCATCGCCGACGTCCGGGCCGGTCGCGGTGGCCCGGTGCCGCGAGGGCTGCGCGACGCGCACTACTCCGGCGCCCGAGGGTTGGGCCACGGAACCGGCTACCGCTACCCGCACGACGACCAGCGCGGCGTGGTCACCCAGCAGTACGTCCCGGACGACCTGGTGGGCACCGACTACTACCAGCCCAGCCCGCACGGCGCGGAGCGGTCGGTGGCCACCAGGTTGCCGCTGCTGCGCCGGATCGTGCGTGGTCTGCCGGCTCCGGCCGTGCGCCCGCAGACGCCGACATCCGAGCCGTCCGTAACGGCGCAGACCGCGCCAGCGCTATCCCCGGGGGCCGCCCGTCCGACGACGGGCACGGATGCCCCCGGCACGATGCAGGACAGCGGCACCGACGCCGCAGGAGAGGGTCAACAGTGAGATCGCGTGGTGGGGACCGCCCGGACGAGGGCCCGGACGAGCGGCGCGATCCCCGCGCCAAGACCCGCCGTTGGGGTCGCGGCCGGGCTGCTGAGCCCGAGCCGGAGGAGCCGGTCGCCGGCGAGGAGTTCGGCTGGATCGACGATCTTCGTTCGGCCAAGCAGCAACGCACCGAGCTGGGCCCGGACGGCGCTCCGGCGGAGCCGAACCGGCCCCGCGGGGGTATGCCGCCGGCAGACCCGGCCGGGCCTCCGGCACAACCCGCCGCCCCGCGTACGGCGGGAGAGCCGCCCGGTGCGCGCGGCAGTGCGCCGGAGCCCTCGGCGCCGCCGGCTCCGCGTCAGAGTGAACCGGGCGGTGCCGCCGGCCGTCGACCGGTCGACGGGCCCTGGCCCGGGGAGACGCCGCCAGCGGGTCGTCGCCCGGACAACCGGCCGCCCGCAGCCGGCCCCGCAGCCGGGCAGCCGCCACGCCGAGGCGTTCAGCCGGTGCCCGGCGCCCGCGCTGCCGTACCACAGTCCCCGCCCCCCGCTCGCCCGGGCGGGGGTGACCCGGCCGGCCCGGCGGGGCCTCGTCCGGCACCCGACGCGCCCGGCGGCCCGGCCCGTCCGCGCGGTGCGGCCGCCCCTCCCGGCCCACCCGTGGGCCCACCGACCTCGGGCCCCCCGGCCGGTCGTCGCCCGGACGCCGCCGCTTCGCCGGCCCGTCGTCCGGACGCCGTTGTTCCGCCGGGCCGTCATCAGGACCCCGCCGCACCCGGCGGTCAACCCGACTCCATGCCGCCGCTGCGCCGTCCGGACGCCGGTCCGCCGGTCCGCCGACCCGGCCCGGAGCAACCGGTCGAACCCGGCCGTGCCCGGCCTCCCGCCGGCGGCCCGCCCGCCGGTCGCCGCGCCGCCGGCTCGGCACCCGACCCGACGCGGGCCGCCGGTGCTTCCGCCGCCCCCGGGCCGGCCCGCTTCGACGGTGCGCCGGCTGGCGTCGTGCCGTCGGCAGCGGACGGCCTGCGGCCCGACCCCGCCATCGACCGTGACCCGCGTACCGCCCGGCGTCGTCCGGGCCCGGCCGACCCCGGAGCACCCGAACCCGCCGGGCGCGCGTCCGAGGGTGCCCGTCCGACAGCCGGCGGGCGTCGCCGCGCCGCGGAACCCGACGAGCCGGTCGTGCCCCGCTCGGGGAACGCGCCACCCGTGCCCCGCTCGGGGAACGCGTCGTCGGTGCCCGAGGCGACCGGCGCGCACAGTGGCGCCCTGCCCACCACCGGCCCCGCCGACGGCACCGGTCGCCGCCGGGTTGTCTCCGATGAACCGGAACGCCGAACGCCGCCCAGCGGCGAACCCCGCCCAGATCGGCCGGAGCGGCCAGCGGACTGGCTGCGCCAGGCCGGCCGCCTGCCACACACCGACCCCGCCCTGCGAGTGGTCAACCGTCGAGACGGCAGTCCGCCGGCCGGGGGACGCCGTCCGGCGCCGCCCACCGGGCCGGTAGACCTCACCGACCAGGCGTCCGGTCGGCTCGCCGTGCCCGACCCGGCCGCGGAACACACCGCCGCCCGCCGGCCCGCCGGCCCGCCGGTCGACCCCGGCGCGGACGCACCGACCGGTCGTCGCGCCGTCCGGCCCGACGGGTCGGGATCCACCGGAGAGCAGGCCCTGACCTACCCCTCGCCGCCCGGTGACCGGCCCGCCCGTGGGCGGGGCGCTGCGGCGGTGCCCCCCACTCCGGACCCCACTGTTCGGCGCGGCCGTGCCGTGGCGGGGCCCGGCCCGGACGCACCGCCCGCCCCGGATCCGACCGGCCGACGACGACGTGGACCGGCCGAGCCCGGCCCTGACGGTACGGCTGTCCCCGGTCGACCGGGGACCGCGAGCGACAGTGGCGACGACCCCTACGCCGGCGGTCGACCCGGCGTCGGTCCCGCTGCTCGGGGCGCTGCCCGCTCCGTCCCACCCGGGCGGGCCCGCCCCGTTCCGGGCGACGCGCCGGCACCCGGTACCGGGCACCGTGGCGCCGACGGCCCACCGCGTCCCGGCCCGGGTGGCGATGCGGCACCCCCGGACGCGACCCGTCCGGATGGTCCGGCTCGTGCCGCCGTGCCGCCGGGTGTGGACGGTCCGCCGCGTACCCGTCCAGATGGTCCGGCTCGTGCCGCTGTCCGCCCACCCGGCGGGCAGCCGCCAGCCGACGGCCGGCCCGGTGAGCCCGGCCCGGCCCGTGGTGCTGCGCCGGCCGGGCGACCCATGCCGGCCGACCGCGCCGCCGGCCGCGCCCTGCCGCCGAATCGGGAGCCCGGCCGTGCCGAGCCGAGCGGTGTCGCGCCCGTGCCGCCGCCCGGACGCGCCGGCGAGCCAGTCGGCGTGGCCCGCGCCGCCGCCGCGGTGCCCGCCGCGGCCGGACCGGTGGACCGCCCGGAACCGGAGCCCTCCGACGGGCCGGCGCTGCGCTCGGCCGGTCAGGACGCGCCGGACGACGACGCCGCACCGAATGCCCGTTCCGAGGAACGCCGACAGACCCGTGAACGACGTCGCCTGCGTGCGGCGGTGTTGGTGCTGGTCAGCGTCGTGCTGCTCGGCGCGGTGCCGCTCTTCTTCGGGCTCCGGACGCTGAGCCGTGACCCGGTCTTCGACAACCTGGACCAGCTCGGCGTGCCCGGCTGGGCGGCCGCGAAGACGGTCGACGACGTCAGCGGCAGCCGCTGGTGCCTGCTCGACTGCCGGCTGCGTGAGCGCACCGTGACCTCGGAGAAGGCGCCCAAGGAGACGGCGCAGGTCTACGAGGACGCGCTGCGGCGGGACGGGTGGCAGCCGTGGAAGGTGAGCCGCTGCCCGGAGCAGGAGACGAAGGGCAGCTACACCTGCTGGCGTCGCGACGAGTTGACCCTCGACCTGTGGGTACGTGAGCCGACCTGTGTGCCGCCGCCGGTGGACGGCGAGCCGGCGACCGTGCCGTCCGGCGACCCGTCGGCCGCTGCGACCGAGTGCACCGGCTCGTTGGTGTCGGTGAAGGTGCGCAATGCGATCGACGATGAGCGGACCAGGCCGCAGCCGACCACCGACCCGTCACTGACCGGTGAGGATCCGTTCCCGACGGTCAGTGCGGATCCGCTGGGTGAGCTGACACCCTCACCGTCCTGAGCCGGTCTCCATCACGGACGGTAGGGTCTGGGGCTGGCGGGCACGCCCGCTACCGGTGAGCGCCGACGGCTCGGCGGCCGGTACGGGTGGCATGGTTGTGCGTTCCGGGGACGTCGGGTCCTGCGGAACTCTGCTTGAGGAGGACAGGCGTGGGCGACATTGGAGCGATAGCGGCGCTGATCGCGGCATCCGCGTTCGCGGTGCTGGTGCTCATCCTGACGCTGCCCATCCTGCGGCTGCGGCACACGGTTGACGCCACCACCCGCATGATCAACGACCTGAACGATCGGACCGCACCGCTGCTCGGTGACGTGAACACCACTGTGAAGAACGTCAACACCGCGCTGGAGCAGGTGCAGATCTCGCTCGACGGTGTGAACCTCCAGCTGGCGAAGGTCGACACCATGACCAGCCACGCGCAGAACGTCACCGCCAACGTCGCCAACCTGGCCACCGTGGTCTCCGCCGCGGCCGCCAACCCCCTGGTGAAGGTGGCCGCGTTCGGCTACGGCGTGCGGAAGGCCGCCGCCGGCCGCCGGCACGCCGAGACCGAGCGCGAGGTACGCGACACCATCAAGCAGCAGCGACGGGCCGCGCGACGCGGCAACAGCTGACCGGCCCGGCGCACCAGGAGGTAGCGGGACATGAGGCGCTTGTTCTGGCTCGGCATCGGGGTGGCCGTCGGTGTGATCGTGGTCCGCAAGGCGACCCGGACCGCGCAGGCGTACACGCCGGCGGGTATCGCCAGCTCGCTGACGGAATCCGCTGGCGGGCTCGTCGAGTCCCTGCGTAGTTTCGTGGAGGACGTCCGGGTCGGGATGGCCGAACGCGAGCAGGAGATCCACCACGCGTTCGCCCAGGGCGAGGCGTTCGACGACAAGTTCGCCGATCTGCGGGAAGACCCGCGAATCGGCGATCGAGAAATCTTTCCGGAGGAACACCAGCGATGAAGACGGCGGAGATCAAGCGGCGGTACCTCGCGCATTTCGAGGCGAATGGGCACGCCGTGGTGCCGTCCGCTCCGCTGCCCGCCATCAGCGATCCGAACCTGCTGTTCGTCAATGCCGGCATGGTGCAGTTCGTGCCGTACTTCCTGGGTCAGCAGACGCCCGCGTACCAGCGGGCGGTGAGTGTGCAGAAGTGCATCCGCACGCCGGACATCGACGAGGTCGGTAAGACGAGCCGGCATGGCACGTTCTTCCAGATGAATGGCAACTTCTCCTTCGGTGACTACTTCAAGGCCGGTGCGATTCCGCTGGCGTGGGAGTTGTCCACGAAGCCGATCGCCGAGGGTGGGTACGGGCTGGATCCGGAGCGGATCTGGCCGACGATCTACCTCGACGACGACGAGGCGTACGAGATCTGGCGGTCGGTGGGTGTGCCGGCGGAGCGGATCGTGCGTCGGGGCAAGGCGGACAACTTCTGGTCGATGGGCATTCCCGGGCCGTGTGGTCCGTCGTCGGAGCTGTTCTACGACCGGGGCCCGGAGTACGGGCGTGAGGGTGGCCCGGCGGTCGACGAGGACCGGTACATGGAGTACTGGAACCTCGTGTTCATGCAGTTCGAGCGCGGGCCGGGCACCAACAAGGAGGACTACCCGATCCTGGGTGACCTGCCGGCGAAGAACATCGACACGGGCATGGGCCTGGAGCGGATGGCGTCGATCCTGCAGGGTGTGGACAACCTGTACGAGATCGACGAGGTCCGGCCGATCCTGGCGCGGGCGGCCGAGCTGACCGGGAAGCGGTACGGGGCGCACTCGGGGCACGTGGCGAGTGAGTCGCACCCGGACGACGTGCGGTTGCGGGTGATCGCGGATCACGTGCGGACGGCGTTGATGTTGATCGGCGACGGGGTGACCCCGTCGAACGAGGGTCGCGGCTATGTTCTGCGGCGGATCATGCGTCGGGCGATCCGGTCGATCCGGTTGCTCGGCTGGCAGGAGCGGGCGCTGCCCGAGTTGCTGCCGGTGGCGCGGGACTGCATGGCCCCGTCGTACCCGGAGTTGGCGACCGACTTCGACCGGATCGCCGACTACGCGTACGCGGAGGAGGAGGCGTTCCTGTCCACCCTGCGGGCGGGTACGACGATCCTGGACACCGCGATCGCGGAGACCCGCACGGCGGGTGGCAGCTCTCTGTCCGGGGCGAAGGCGTTCCAGCTGCACGACACGTACGGCTTCCCGATCGATCTGACCCTGGAGATCGCGGCCGAGCAGGGTCTCACCGTCGACGACGAGGGGTTCCGCCGGTTGATGGCGGACCAGCGGACCCGGGCGAAGGCGGACGCGCAGGCGCGCAAGACCGGGCACGTGGACCTGTCGGCGTACCGGTCGGTGCTCGACGCGGGTGGCCCGGTCACGTTCACCGGCTACAGCGAGGTGTCCCGCGAGTCGACGGTGCGGGCGCTGCTCGGCGCCGACGGTCCGCGCCAGGCGGCCACCGAGGGTGACACCATCGAGCTGGTGCTGGACACCACCCCGTTCTACGCCGAGGGCGGTGGGCAGCAGCCTGACCAGGGCATGATCACCGTTGGTGGCGGGCAGGTCGAGGTGCTCGACGTGCAGCAGCCGGTGCCCGGCCTGATCGTGCACCGGGCTCGGGTGATCCGGGGTGAGGTGCGTGCCGGCGAGGCCGGTTTCGCCGAGATCGACACGACTCGGCGTCGGGCGATCTCCCGGTCGCACACCGCCACCCACCTGGTGCACCAGACCATGCGGAACTTCCTCGGCGAGTCGGCCACCCAGGCGGGGTCGTTGAACGCGCCCGGCCGGCTCCGGTTCGACTTCAACACCCCGACCGGGGTGTCGCCGAGCGTCCTACGTGACGTGGAGCAGCAGGTCAACGAGGTGCTGCTGGCCGACCTGGAAGTGCACGCCTTCATCACGTCGCTGGACGAGGCGCGGCGGATCGGGGCGATGGCGCTCTTCGGCGAGAAGTACGGCGAGGAGGTGCGGGTCGTCGAGGTGGGTGACTACGCCCGGGAGCTGTGCGGCGGCACGCACGTGGCCCGTTCGGCCCAACTCGGCCTCGTGAAGATCCTCTCCGAGTCGTCGATCGGCTCCGGTGTCCGCCGGGTGGAGGCGCTGGTCGGCATGGACGCCTTCGGCTTCCTGGCCAAGGAGCACCTGTTGGTCTCCCGGTTGGCCGAGCTGTACCGGGTGCCCAACGATCAGGTCGCCGACCGGGTGGAGCAGACCGTCACCCAGCTTCGGGACGCCGAGAAGGAGCTGGAGAAGCTGCGTGCCCAGTTGGTGCTGGGTGGCGCGGCGGCGCTCGCGGCGCAGGCCAAGGACGTGCGCGGGGTCGCGTACGTGGGCACGGAGGCGCCGGAGGGCGCGGCCGGTAACGATGTGCGCACCCTGGCTCAGGAGATCCGCGGCAAGATCGACCCGGCGCGGCCGGCGGTCGTCGCGGTGGCGGCGCGGTCGAACGGCAAGGCGTCCCTGGTGGTCGCGGTCAACGCGGCGGCGCGCAGCCGGGGCCTGGCCGCGTCGGATCTGGTGAAGGCGGCGTTCTCCGGGCGTGGCGGTGGCAGCCCCGATCTGGCCCAGGGCGGCGGTCTGCCCGCGGCCGAGGCGCCGAACCTGCTGCTCACCGTCGAGAAGGCGATTACTGAAGCGTGACCGATCATCACTGTGAGTCAGGGCGGGCCGATTGGTCCGCCCTGGTTCGTACCCGGTCGGGGGTGACCGTCGGTGGCTGAGCTGACGCGCGGTGTGCGGATCGGTGTGGATGTCGGTCAGGTGCGGGTGGGCATCTCCCGCTCGGATCCGGACGGGATCTTGGCAACGCCGCTGGTCACGCTGGCCCGCGATCTCACGGCGGCGCCGGACGCGGTGCCGAGTGACCTCGCCGAGTTGGCCGCGTTGGTGGCCGAGCACGAGGCCGTCGGGGTTGTCGTCGGTCTTCCGGTCAATCTCGCCGGCAAGCATGGCCCTGCGGCCGTCCATGTGAAGGCGTACGCTGACCGACTGGTCGATGTGATAGCGCCTGTCCCGGTAACGCTCACTGACGAGAGGATGTCGACCGTGGTCGCTTCTCGTAGGCTTGCCGAGCGTGGCGTCCGAGGTAAACGTCAACGTGCGGTTGTCGATCAGGCGGCCGCGGTGGAGATCCTGCAGAGCTGGCTGGACGCGCAGCGGAGGCGGACGTAATGATCGACGATCTGGATCTTGGGTTCGACGATGCGGAGCGGGGGGAGAAGGGTCGGCACCGGCGCGGCTTCCGCAAGCGCAAGAGCGGGTCCGGCGGCGGCCGGGGCAAGACGTTCCTGGCTCTGCTGATGGCCCTGCTCCTGTTGGGCGGCATCGGCGGTGGCGCGTTCTACGGCTTCGACCGTATTCAGAACTACTTCGTCACCCCCGACTACGACGGCGGCGGGGCTGGTGAGATCACCGTCGAGATCAAGAGCGGCGCGCTACTCGCCGACATGGCCGACGCCCTTGTGGCGGCCGACGTGGTCAAGAGCCAGAAGGCGTTCATCGAGGCGGCCGAGGCCAACTCGCGCAGCAAGAACATCCAGCCGGGCACGTACAAGCTGCGCAAGCAGATGAGCGGCGCGAACGCCGTGACCGCGATGCTCGACCTGAAGAACAAGATCGTCAACGGGTTGACCATCCCCGAGGGCCGCACCAGCTTCAACATCTACAAGCTGCTCTCCGAGAAGACCAAGATCCCGGTCAAGGACTTCCAGGCCGCCGCGAAGGACCCGGAGGGGCTCGGCGTCCCGGACTGGTGGTACACGCGCGGTGACGGCAAGAAGAGCGTCAAGTCCATCGAGGGTTTCCTCTTCCCGGACACCTACGAGATCCCGCCGAAGTCCACCGCCGAGAGCATCCTCAAGCTGATGGTGAACCGTTTCCTCTCGGTGACCGGTGAGATGAAGTTCGCCGACCGGGTGCAGGAGGAACGCAAGGTCAGCCCGTACGAGGCGCTGATCGTGGCCTCGCTGGCCCAGGCCGAGGCGGGCAACAAGGACGACCTCGGGAAGGTCGCCAGGGTCGCCTACAACCGGGCGTACGGCGAGTTCCCGTGCAACTGCCTGGAGATGGACGTCACCGTCAACTACTACCTGGAGTCCATCGGTAAGCCGACCAAGTCCTCCAAGCAGATGACGGCGGCCGAGCTGGACGACCCGAAGAACCCGTACAACCGCAAGCTGCCGGGCATGATCCCGACCCCGATCAACAACCCGGGCAAGCAGGCCCTGGAAGGCGCGATGGACACGCCGACCGGCAAGTGGCTCTATTTCGTGGCCATCGACGACAAGGGCCACTCCGCATTCGCTGAGACGTACGAACAGCACCAGCGCAATGAGAACAAGGCTCGGGAGGCCGGCATCATCTGACCGGCCGAATCACGCCGTAAAGGCTCCCTTCCCATTGCGACCGCAATTGTGGTCGTCGCCGGGAAGGGGGCCTTTACGTCTTCAGTCCTGACGCGCAATTACTGCGTCATTGTCAGTGACTCGTGCCGGTCCACGTGCCGGTGCGCGGGTTGAGGAACGTCCACACGCCATTGCTGTTCTGCTTGCGCAGACCGAACGTGCGGTTGTAGCCGTAGTAGAAGTAGCCGGTCTGGGTGCTCGTGTCGAACCCGGTGTTGCGATTGACAGCGCCGTACGCCTTGCCCCAGGTCTGCGGCCCGACGGAACCGTCGATGCCGATGTTCATCACGTCCTGCCAGGTCCTGGTCTTGGCAGCGGTGTTGGAGCCGAACTCCCCGTCGATGAAGCTGGTGCCGACGGTGCCGCTCAGGTCGTCGGCCCAGACGATGGCCTGCCAGAGCCGCACGATGTTGCCCGAGCGCACGCAGGAGCTGGAATTGCACAGCTGGTGGTTGTCCGACCAGCTGCCCGCTGCGGCGTCCGCCTTGGCGGGCGCGCCGATCATCAGCGAAAGGCTGAAGGCTGCGGCAATTGCGACCAGGGCACGCAGAATGCGTTTGTTCAAGGTTCCCCCCATTTTCAGATCGGTCGTACCGTCACCGAAATGCTTTCACTCCCATCGATGAGCGTCAAGCGCTGGCCGCCCCCGGGCGTGGTCCTCGACAGTGGGTCTCTGGTGGCTCGATCTGCCTGCTGGGTAGGGTCGATCCGAGGGTCCGTGAGGACGGAGACGTGATGCGGAACACGACAGCAGCGCTGGGTGGTGCGGGGTGACCGAGGCAAGCCGTAGGGCCGCGGTGCTGGGCAAGCCGATCGCGCACTCCCTCTCCCCGGTGATCCACACCGCGGGTTACGTCGCCGCCGGGCTGACCGGCTGGTCGTACACCCGGATCGAGTGCGCGGCCGCGGAGCTGCCGGATCTGGTCGCCGGCCTGGGCCCGGAGTGGGCCGGGTTGTCGGTGACCATGCCGGGCAAGGAGGCCGCGCTCGCCGTGGCCGACGCCGCGTCGCCGGTCGCCGCCGCCGTCGGTGCGGCCAACACGTTGGTACGCCGTCCGGACGGCTCCTGGTACGCGGACAACACCGACGTCGCCGGCATGGTGCGGGTGCTCACCGACGCCGGTGTGACAGCCGGTGCCGCCGTGGCGGTGCTCGGCGCCGGCGGGACGGCCCGCGCCGCGCTCGCCGCCGCCGCGCAACTGGCCTGCTGGTCGGTGACGGTGGTGGCCCGCCGGCCCGAGGCGGTCGACGAGTTGCGCCCGGTGGCGGACGCGGTGGGCGTCGCGCTGACACCCGCTTCGTGGGCCGACGCGCCCCGGCGGCTCGGCACCGCCGACGTGGTCGTCTCCACGGTGCCGAAGGGGGTGGCCGACCCGCTGGCCGGCGCGGTGGCCTGGCGGCCGGGCGCGGTGTTCTTCGACGCGCTCTACGACCCGTGGCCGACGCCGTTGGCGACGGCCGCCGACGCGGCCGGTTGCCGGATCGTCTCCGGTCTGGATCTGCTGCTGGCCCAGGCGGTCGGGCAGTTCGAACAGTTCACCGGCGTGACCGCGCCGACGGCGGCGATGGCCGCCGCGCTGACTGTCGCTCGCGCCGGCTGACGGACCGAACAGGCAGCCGCAACGTCCTGGTGGCGGGCAGCTTTCCACGGGTTCCGTTGACTGCGCGCGTGCTCCACCGGCAAGGTGTGTGGCGGGCTTCGGTCGCGCCTGTGGCCAGAGGCCCTGATTTCCCCGAGGCGGTTCCTTAGCTGACGGTTAAGACGCGCTTACGGAAAACTGTCCTACCTGCCACATGTCCTGGTCATCGATACGCTGCTCACCGTTACGGACGCAGACACAGGGAGTTTCCTTGACCAGGCACGGACTGCACCGCATCACCCGGTTCCGCTCCGGGCCCCGGCGTAAGGCGATTGCCATCGGCGTGGTCGGCGGTTCGGTGGTGGCCGGCATCGTGGCGACGATGATGCCGCTGCTCGCCAGCGACGACCTGTCGATCCGGGCGGCGGCCGACACCACCGCCACCGCGGTGTCGCAGGACGGTGACAACGCGGCGAAGTCGACGCTGGCCACCTGCGCGACGCGCTGCGACGGCAACCCGCGCGGTGGCCGCGAGGCGGTCATCGAGTTCGCGGTGACCACGGTGCCGTCCACCGCGGTCAACATCCGGGCGACGCTGCGGGTGCACGCCTGGCAGCAGTTCCCCGCCACGGTGACGGCGCACGCCTCGCCGCTGAGCGCCCGCGAGTCGCGGCCGCCGCTGACGTCGGCCGGTGCCGCACTGGACAGCGTGACCAGCGTGTCCAAGGGCTTCAACGAGTGGGACGTCTCCAAACTGGTCACCGGCAACGGCACCTGGACGGTCTCGTTGGCGCAGAGCGGCCTGGAGAGCCGGATCTACTGGGCGTCGGTCGAGAATCGCAACCCGGACCTGCGGCCCAGCCTGCTGATCAGCTACGACCTCGGGTCCCGGCCGTCGCCGCCGTCGTCCACGCGGCCGGCACCGCCGCCGTCGCCGAGCGCGTCGCCGACCACCGCCTCGCCGAAGCCGTCGCCGACCATCGCCCCGACCCGGACGGCGACCCCGAGCGCCAGCGGCACCGTTCCGTCCGGCAAGTGTGGTTCCGTCTCGGACAAGCTCGTCCCGTCCTGTGGCGCCTGGTGGGGCATGTATTCGCCCGCCGGTGCGGCCGGCGGCTGGGACCACGGCAAGGCCGTCACCGATGTGGAGACTCAGGTCGGGCGCAAGTTCGACATCGTGCACCGCTACCACGACTTCTCGAACGCCGGCAGTAACGGCGCATTCCCCGACATGTACGAGCAGCAGCAGATGCGCGAAGGCCGGCTGATGTTCTTCGCCTGGGAGTCCCGGGACTTCTCCGCAGGTACCACCCTGAAGTGGTCGGACGTCTACGGCGGCAAGCAGGACGGCACCATCGACGCGGTCGCGGGCCGGATCAAGGCCGCCGGTGTGCCGGTCTTCATCGGTTTCGACCACGAGCCGGAGGACGAGCCGAACAAGGGCAGCGACGCCGATTTCGTCCGGGCCTGGCGCTACGTCCACGAGCGGTTCGCCAGCGCCGGCGCGACCAACGCGGTCTGGGTCTGGACGATGATGGGCTGGTCCGGGCACTACTCCCGGTACGCCGGCCTGTACCCGGGTGACCGGTACGTCGACTGGGTGGCCTACGACCCGTACAACTTCCACGTCTGCAACGGCAGCACGGTGTGGAAGAGCCCGAGCACGACGGTCGGCGGTTTCTACCGGTGGCTGGACGACAACGGCATCGGCGCGGGCAAGCCCCGGATGCTCGCCGAGTTCGGCACCAACTTCAACTCCGCCGACCTGGGCGCCAAGCAGCGGTGGTTCCAGGAGTTCCCGGCGGCGCTGAAGGAGCACCCGAAGATCAAGGCGGCCATCTACTTCAACTCGGCCGGCATGACCAGCCGCACGTCGACCTGCGACATGACGATGAACCACGACGCCGCGGCGGTGGCTGGCTTCGCGAAGGCCGGCCAGGACCCCTACCTGCGGCAACCCACCGGAGGTAACCGCTGACGTTCGAAATGGGCTGACCGGACGACGTTCGCCGGGGGTCGCACAGCCGATCCTCCGGCGTTCTGTCGGCTTGCGGATTCATGCACCGCCCAATCGGCGGATTTTGTTTACCAGGCTGGACGAGGCACGCTACCTCGGGTTCTCATCCAATCTGGAGGCGCAGCGTGCCCAAACTCTCGCACTTGTGGCGTTTTGCAGGACGACGTCGTACTCGGGCGGGGATGGTCGCGTTGGCGATCATCGCCGCAGCTCTGGGCGTGCCCACGACCGCGTCGGCCGCTGTGGTACCGGTCCCGGCCACGGCGACTCTGGTGTCGGCGAACCCCGCCGACACGACCCCGCACGCCCGAGACGGTGAGACCCGTGCCTTCGCGCAGGTGGGCAACACGGTCTTCGTCGGCGGCAGCTTCACCCAGCTCCGGCAGACCGCGAGTTCCGCGTGGGTGACGCAGCGCTACCTCTTCGCGTACGACCGGACCACCGGCACCATGTCGACCACCTTCCTGCCGGTGCTCGACGGCGCGGTCAACACGCTCCTCGCCGGCCCCGGCGGCACGCTGATCGTCGGCGGCACCTTCAAGAACGTCAACGGCGTCTCCCGGAAGAACCTGGTGGCGCTCAACCCGTCGACCGGCGCGATCATCGACAGCTGGGTCGGGCGTTCCGACGGCGGCACCGTCCGTGACCTGGCGCTGCACGGCAACTGGCTGTACGTGGCCGGCGCGTTCAACTGGCTCAACGGCACCGCGCACGCCGGTCTGGGCCGGCTCAACGCGACCACCGGCGCGATCGACCCGAGCTTCAGCATCGACGCCACTGTGGGACGGCACGGCACCACGTCGTACGTCTGGACCATCGACGTCGCGCCGGACGGCGGCACCCTGGTCGTCGGCGGCAACTTCACGCTCGTCAACGACCTGCCGCGCAACCAGATGGCGTTGGTGGACGTCTCCGGGACTCCCACCCTGCTCGACTGGAGCACCGAGAAGTTCACCCCGCCGTGCGCTTCGCCGACGACCTTCGTGCACTACGTGCAGGACGTAAAGTTCGGTGAGGACGGCAGCTGGTTCGTGGTCGGCACCAACGGCGGCGCCGGCTGGCCGACCGCGTACTGCGACGCCCTGGTTCGCTTCGAGACCGCCGCGCGGGGCAGCGGCCTGCTCGCGACCTGGGTCGACTTCACCGGCAACGACACCATCACCTCGGTCGAGGTCGCGGACAACGTCATCTACCTGGGCGGGCACTTCCGTTGGCTCAACAACCCGAACGCCAGCGACAACGCGGGTTCGGGCGCGATCGACCGGCTCGGCATCGCCGCCGTCACTCCGGCGACCGGCATGCCGGTGAACTGGAACCCACGCCGTAGCGGCAGCGCCTCGATGCCGTCGGGCACCAGCAGCTGGGGTTCGTCGGTGCCGGTGCTCTGGCGCGGCTCGGACGGCCTCTACTTCGGGCACAACTCCGATGGCATGGGCGAGGAGTACCACGGCCGGCTCGGTATGTTCCCGCTCGCCGGCGGACGCACCTTCACCGCGAAGAACCCGCCGTCGGCCACCACCGGCAACCTCTACGTCGGCACCGCCTCGGGCACCGTGGCGAAGGTGCCGTTCAACGGCACCGAGCTGGGCACCGCGACCAGCGTCAGCCAGCCCACGTACACGGCGGCCGGCGCGACGTGGCGGGTGGACGACCGGATCTACTGGTCGCACACGGTGGCCGGCACGCCCACCGGCAGTCGGATCGACATCTCGCTCTTCAACGGGGGCGCGATCGGCTCGCCGTGGGAGGCGTCCGGCTACAACGACTGGTACAACCCGGCGTTGCTGACCGGTGCCTTCTTCCTCGACGGCCGGCTCTACTACACCCGTACCGGGGCCAACAACCTCTACTACCGGTACTTCGAGATCGACGGCAACTACCTCGGTGCCACCGAGTTCGCCCTGCCGACCACGGGCGTGACGTGGTCCACGGTGCGGGGCATGGCCTGGGTGGGCGGCCGGATCGTCTACGGCTCCACCGACGGCACTCTGCGGAGCGTGCCGTTCGACCCGACGGCCGCGCCGACGGCGGTGGTCAACGGCACCACGGCGACGGTCATCAGCAGCGCGACGCCCGAGTTGTCCTGGTCTACCCCATCGACATTCTTCTCCGTACAGTAAGGGTCAACCGTTCGTAACGGAGCATCGGTAGATTGTTCACGTTGGGCCGGTGGCGGGTACCCACCGCCGCCGGCCCGCGACGGTGGGGGAGGGTCGTTGCTCGGCGCCGGTGGCATCCGAACGAGACGCGCGGTGCGTCTGGTCTTCGCGGTCAAACGCGGCTGGTATCAGCTCCGTTACCGACGGTTGACGCTCGGTCGAGACGTGGAGATCCGTGGCCGGATCCGGTTGCGGCGCGGTGTGCGGGTCACCATCGGTGACCGCACCCGGTTGAACAAACTCGTCCGCTTCGCCGGTCCCGGTGAGGTACGCGTCGGCGCGGACTGTCTGCTCAACGCCACCTGGATCGGCACCTGGACGTCGGTGACGGTGGGGGACCGGTGCCTCCTGTCGGACTGCGAGCTGCTCGACAACGACTTCCACAACCTGCCCCCCGAGCAGCGGCACGCACCGCCGGGCCCGCTCACCCGTGCTCCGATCGTTCTCGAGGACAACGTCTGGGTCGGTGCGCACGCCCTGGTCCTGAAGGGCGTGCGGGTCGGCCGGGACAGTGTCGTCGGCGCGGCGACTGTGGTCCGCACGGACGTACCGCCCGGCGTCGTGGTCGTCGGCAATCCTCAACAGACGGTGAAGAAGTTCCATGACTGATGCAGCGCCCGCCCCCTGGCCCACGGACGGCCCGTCCCCCGGCACCTCACGTGCCGTGACACTGACCGACCTGCTGCGGGTGCCGATGCACCGGTTGCGGTTGGTCGCGGCGGTCGCCATGGTCGGCCTGCTCGCCGCGCTCGGCTACGTGCTGCTGGTCCCAGCGGCGCTGTCCGCGAGCGCCGTGGTCGCGGTCCGGCCGGTCGTGACAGACGCCTTCACCCCCAGCGGCGCGGGCGCCGACCGCGCGGTCAACATGAACGTGGAGAGCGGCATCGCCACCGGCACCGAGGTGGTGCAGCAGCTCGCCGAATTCGCCGGCGGCGACCCGCGCGACATCCGTGACGCGCTCGAGGTCGAGGTGCCCACCGGTGGGCAGATCCTGCGCTTCACCTACCAGGCGCGCGAGGCGCACCAGGCGGTGCAGAGCGCCAACAGGGCCGCCGAGGCGTACCTGAGCGTGCGCCGGACCATGTACGAGCAGCAGCGCGCCGAGATGCTGCGCTCCTACGACGCCAGCATCACCAAGGTCGCCGCCCAGCAGACCGCGTTGCAGAAGCGGGCGAACACCGCCAAGGACAGCGCCGCCGGTGACGCGCTGGTGGCCGAACTGGCCGGGATCAACAACCAGCTCACCCAGCTCAACGCCGCCCGTACCGAGATCGCCGCGGTCGACGTCAACCCCGGGTGGGTCACCCAGACCGCCGAGAAGGCGCTGGTCACCTCCGCCGGGCACCGGCCGCTCTACCTGGTCGCCGGCCTGCTCGGTGGCGCGCTGGTCGGCGTCGTCCTGGCGTACCTCTGGGAGTCGACCGACCGGCGGGTCCGCTCGGTCGCCGACGGCCGGGAGGCCTCCGGCCTGCCGCTGCTCGGCACGGTGCGCCGGCCGGCGTTCCGGGGCAGCCCCCGGGCGGTCGACGCGGACATCCGGTACGTGGCGATGGCGGTCGCCGAGCGGGTCCGGCAGCCGGCCCGGGTGGCCCTGGTCACCGCCCGGGAGGACGCCACCCCGCTCACCGCCGGGCTCGCCGTGGCGCTCGCCGTCGACGGCCGGGAGGTCTTCGTCGCCGACGACAGCGGACGGATCGACCGGCTACGGGCCAGCGTCCTCGCCGACCGGGGGCGACTGCCCATCGACCCGTCCCGCCCGCTGGTGCCCAAGCCCCGGCCGGCCGGCAGCACACCGGCCGCCGGTGCCACCACGGAGAGCACGCCCGCCCGTCGGCCCTCCCCGCACCCGCCCGGCGCCCGCCCGTCCACCGACCCCGACGCCACCCTGACGCTGCCGAGAGTGGCGTCCGCCCGCCCGGAGAACAGTCGCGTCGTCACCCCCGACGAGGTTGTCGTGGGTGTGGGCAGTGTCCGGTTCGGCACCTGGCGGCAGGGCGCCGACCACGGCCTGGTTCTGTTCAACGCCCCGCCGGCCGAGTCCGACGAGCGTGGCGTGGCCGTGGCCCGGCAGGGCAGCGCGGTGGTGGTCGTGGAGCGCGACCGCACCCGGCAGAGCGACCTGCGACGCCTGGTGGAGCGGCTGCGCGCCGCCGGGGTCACCCCGCTGGGCTTCGTCCTTACCCGAAACGGTCGGGCCTGAGCGTGTCGGTGACCCGCGCCCCGGCGACCGAACCACCACCCGGAGGCGCTCCGCAGGAGCCCGCGCCGGTGCCGCCGTCCGCGCCGCCGCACCTGCCGCTCTGGCCGCTGTCACTGATGTTCGGCCTGGTGCCGCTCTGGTGGCTGCTCGGTGCGTTCTACCTCGGCTGGCCGCTGCTGGGCGCGCTGCTGCTCGCGTTGCTGCTGACCCGGGGGCGCGTGCCGCTGCCGCCGGCGGCCGGCATCTGGCTGCTCTTCCTCGCCATCGTGGTGGTCAGCGCCACCCAGTTGTCCTCGCCCGCCTCGCTGCTCACGTTCGCCCTGCGGCTGGCCTTCTACCTGACCGCGCTGGTGGTCGGCGTCTACGTCTACGCGGCCGCCCGGGAACGCGCCAGCCTGGTGGCGGTGCTCACCCCGCTCTGCGCGTTCTGGTTCGGGCTGGTGGCACTGGGCTGGCTCGGGGTGCTCGTGCCCCGGCTGGCCATGACGACCCCGATGGAGGTGCTGCTGCCCGGCGGGGTGGCCGGCACCCCGTTCATCCAGGACATGGTGCACCTCACCACCGCTGAATACAGCGCCCGATCGCTCAACCCGATCTATCGGCCGGCCGCGCCGTTCGCGTACACCAACAACTACGGCAGCGCCTACGCGATGACCCTGCCCTGCGTGGTGGCCTTCGCGATGCTGCGCCGGCAGGGGCTGCTGCGCTGGGCGCTGCTGGCGTCGCTGCCGCTGTCGCTGGCGCCGGCGTTCCTCACCCTCAACCGGGCGATGTTCCTCAGCCTCGGCGCCGGGCTGGCGGTGCTCGGGGTGCGGGCCAGCCTGCGCGGCAACGTCCGGGTGGCCGCCTCCATCGTCGGGGTCGTGGTGATCGGCGGGTTGGCCACCCTGTTCATCCCGATCACCGAGCTGATCAGCAAGCGGGTCGACTCCAGCGACACGAACACCGACCGGCTCTCGCTCTACACCGAGGTGATCCGCCGGGTGCAGGAGTCGCCCTGGTTGGGCTACGGGGCTCCGGTGAACGTCGACACGGTGTCGGCGGCCGCGCCGATCGGCACCCAGGGGCAGTTGTGGATGGTGCTGTTCAGCCACGGCGTACCCGCGCTGATCTGCTTCCTGGCGTGGTTCGTCGCCGCGGCGGTGATCTGCGCGCGGGCGACGTCGGCGGCCGGGCAGTGGCTGGCGGTGGTGCCGGTGGTCTGCCTCGTGCAGGTCCCGTTCTACGGCATGGCGAACCAGAACCTGGCGGTCGCGTTCTTCGCTGTGGCCTTCGCGATGGCGCTGACCGAACGTGAACGGCTGACCCGGCTGGCCGGGTCGTCGCCGACGCCCGCGCGGACCGCGCCGGTGCCCGCGTGACCGCCGCGACCCGACCGTCGGCCGGTGCCGACGAGGGCCGGCCCACGTCCACTCCCGCCGAGGATCAGGCGACGCCGTCGCCCGCCGAGGACACCGGCTCGGCCGAGACCCGCCGCAGCGCGCGCAGCGGCGTGGCCGGGCTGCTCGGCGCGGCCACCAGTGGCCTGTTCGGGTTCGTGCTGGCGGTCGTGATCACCCGCGGCTACGGCCCGGCCGGCGCGGGAGCGTTCTTCGCCGCGATCGGGGTCGTCACAGTGGCCACCGCGATCTGCACGCTCGGCGCGGAGACCGGCCTGATGTGGGCTCTGCCCCGCCGCACCGCCGGCGTGCGCGGCGACGCCGCCCGGGTGCTCCCGGTGGCGCTGATCCCGCCGCTGTTGACCGGGCTGCTGGTCGCCGGCGTGGGCGTGCTGGCCGCCGATGCCCTCGCGCCCCGGCTGCTGCGCGGCTCCGGCGCGAGCGGCGATGCTCTGCTCACCGTCACGTTCGCCGCGGTGCCGGTGGTGGTCGCCATGACCCTGCTGCTGGCCGCGCTGCGCTGCGTGCGGCCCATCCGGGCGTACGTCGGGGTGCAGTTCCTGCTGCTGCCGGTCGCCCGCCCGGTGCTGGTCGGCGCGGCCGCGTTGGCCGGTGGTGGCCTGCTCGCCGGCATGACCGGCTGGTTGGTGCCGGCGGCGTTGGCGCTGCTGGCCTGTCTCACCCTCGTCGCCGGCCCGCTCGGGCTGGGTCGGGGCGCGACGCTGCGTCCGCACCGCGCCGACTGGTCCACGTTCTGGCGCTTCGCGTTGCCCCGGGCCGCCTCGGCGGCCATCGACGCCGGCAGCATGTGGGTGGGCGTGCTGCTCACCTCGGTGCTGGCCGGGCCGGCGGACGCCGGTGTCTTCGGCGCCGTCGGCCGGTATGTGCTGGCGGGTCAGTTGGCCATGCAGGGGCTGCGGGTGGCGGTGTCGCCGCAGCTGTCCCGGCTGCTCGGGCGGGGTGAGCGGGCCGCGGCGGCGGCCGTGCACCGGCAGTTGACCACCTGGGGGCTGGTGTTGTCCTGGCCGGTGTACCTGCTGCTGGCGGTCTTCGCGTTGGCCTTCCTCCAACTGTTCGGGCCGGAGTTCACCGCCGGTGTGCCGGCGATGACGGTGCTGGCGCTGGCGATGCTCGTCAACACCGGAGTGGGCAACGTGCAGAGCCTGCTCCTGATGGGCGGGCGCAGCGGGCTGCACCTGGTCGCCACCGTTGCCGGGTTGACGGTGACCGTCTCGCTGGGTCTCTGGCTGATTCCCCGCTACGGCGCGACGGGCGCGGCGGTTGCCTGGGCGGCCGGCATCGCCACCGAGAACCTCACCGCCGCCGGGTTCGCCCGGTCGGTGGTTCGGGAGCCGCTGTTCGACGCCGCGATGGTGCGTGCCGCGGCGGCCACGATCGCCGGTGTGGGTTTGGCCGCCGGGGCCGGCGTGCTGGTGGGCGGTCGCGGCCTGCCCGGCCTCGCGGTGGCGTTGGCGGTGCTGCTGGCCGGCTGCGTCGGCATGTTGACGTTGCCCCGGGTGCGCGCCGGCATCCGGGGGACCATGAGGCAGATCCGTGGAGGGGACAACGCGGCCGCGGCCGCCGAACCCACCTCGGCATCGACGAGAGGCAGGTGAGGTTCGTCGTGGTGTCCATCCGTGACCGGGTCAAGCAGTTGGTTCCGACCCAGGTGACCACCCGGGTGAGGGAGTCGCTCGTCGACTACGGCGTTCGCACCAGCGACCGCCGGCCGCTGCCGGACTTCCTGATCATCGGGACCAAACGGGGTGGCACCACCTCCCTGTGGAACTACCTCATCCAGCACCCGTTGGTGCCCCGGCTCTTTCCCGCGTGGAACACCAAGTCGGCGCACTACTTCGAGGAGCACTGGGGCCGCGGCGAAGCCTGGTACCGCTCGCACTTCCCGACCGAGCGGCAGCGCGAGGCCCTGGCCAAGCGGCACGGCGGGCCGGTCCGGGTCGGTGAGGCCGCCCCGCTGTACATGTTCCACCCGCTCGCCGCGCAGCGGGTCTCCGCGCTGATGCCGTCGGTGAAGCTCATCGTGCTGCTGCGGGACCCGGTGGAGCGGGCGTACTCGCACTGGAAGGAACGCCGCACCCACGGCATCGAACCACTGGACTTCGCCGCCGCCCTCGCCGCCGAGCCGGAACGCACGGCGGGGGAGCGGGAGCGGTTGATCGCCGAGCCGGAGTCGTTCAGCGAGCCGTACGACTGGTACACGTACCGGGCCCGGGGGCGTTACCTGGAGCACCTGGAGCCGTGGCTGGAGCGCTTCGACTCCGGGCAGATCCTCTTCCTGCCCAGCGAGGACCTGTACCGCGACTCGCGGGCGACCTACCGACGGACCCTGGACTTCCTCGGTCTGCCGGCGTACGACCTGCCCAACTTCAAGGTCTACAACGATCGGCGCTCGGCACCGTTGGAGCCGAGCGTGCGCGCCGAGCTGACCGACTACTACCGGCCGTACAACGACGCGTTGCGGCAACGGCTCGGGCTGGACCTCGACTGGGCGGACCGGGCGGCGTGACGACAGGGGTGGGCCCGGCCACCGACCCGCGTTCGCGGGTGGACGGCCTGGGTTGGGTGAGCCGCGCGGTCTTCCCGGACGATCGGGTCGGCCTGACCGTGGCCGGTGCCCTGCCGGCCGGTCACCAGGCGGTGGCCCGGTACGCGGTGGTGCCGTCGGTCGCCCGGGCCCGGTTCCTGGTGCCGTTGGGCGCGCCCCGGGCCGGGGCGGCGTCCCTGTTGGCGTACAACGCCCTGCGGCCACCGAAGGTGCGCGCGCTGCGGGCGGTGCTCGGCGGGCTGGCCCGGTTCGGTCGGGCGGGGCTCGCGCCCTTTCCCACCTTGACCGTCTCGGTGCCGGCCGGGGTGCCGGCCGCGGAGCTGCTGCTGAGCGAGCGGCTCTCCGCCGACCTGGGTGACACGCCGCTGCTGGCCGCGTTCGGGGTCCGCCCACCCGACCCGAACGGCAAGCCCACCCTGCAACTCTTCAGTGCCGACGGGAGTCCGCGCGGCTACGCGAAGATCGGCTGGAACGACGCGACCCGCGCGCTGGTCAGCGCGGAGGCGGCGGCGCTGCGGGCGTTGCGCGAGGTGGTCGGTGTCGCCGATCATCCGACGCCGCCGCGGCTGCTCACCGAGACGTCGTGGGCGGGTCAGGTGGTCGCGGTGATCGAGCCGCTGCCCCCGGCGGTACGCGGGGTGCCGGTGGACGACCCGCCGCGGATCGCGGCGCTGCTCGCGGTCGCCCGGCGGGGCGGCCCGGAGGGCACACCTCGACCGCTGGTCGACTCGACCTTCCTGCGTCGGCTGGCCGATCAGGCCGGCCGGGCCGCCGCGACCGAGCCGGCCGGTGCGCGGGCGGTCGCCGCGGTCTCGGCGCTGGCCCGCATGCATGGCGACACCAGCGTCGAGTTCGGTCACTGGCATGGCGACTGGGTGCCGTGGAACCTGGGCTGGCACGCCGGCCGGTTGGTCGCCTGGGACTGGGAGCACAGCGGGCCGGACGTGCCGGTCGGCTTCGACCTGGCGCACGACGCGTTCCAGCGGGCCCTCGTGCTGCGCGGGGAGCCGGCCGACGCCGCCGCCTCGGCTGTGGACGGACACCTGAGCCGGCACGGCGAGCGGCTCGGCCTCGACGCCGCGCAGCGCCGGCTCGTCGCCGACGCGTACCTGGTGGAGATGTGGTTGCGGACGTGGCGGCTGGCCGACGCGGGCGCGGGCTGGAACGCCGCCCTGCATCCCGCACTCTTGGACGTCATCGAGAAAAGACATAGCGGCTGATCTGGAGGAATCGCGGCGACGACGGTGCGCCGCAGAGTGACGACATAATCGCAGGTGGTGATGACGATCGATGGACCTCGGACGTTCGGTGCACCGCACCGCCCGCTGTGGAGATCGTCGGCTCGGCCGGTCGCGCTATTCAACGACCGGGAATCGTGTGATCTGCTTCTGCCTGGCGTGAACTGAAATTCCAAGCGAACTTGTGGGGAGTCGCGTGGACACGAACAACGACGACAGTGGGGCACCGGTGCTGCTGCTGGTCGGCTCCAGCGGTGGCCATCTGGCCCAACTACTGGCCCTGCGGCCCTGGTACGAACAGTGGCGGCGCTGCTGGGTCACCTTCGACACCCCGGAGGCGGTGTCGCTGCTGGCCGGCGAGGACCTGGTGCCGGCGCACCACCCGACCACCCGCAACGTGCCGAACCTGCTGCGCAACGCGCTGCTGGCCTGGCGGGTGCTGCGGGCCCGGCGGGTCGCCGCCGTGGTCACCACAGGCGCCGGGGTGGCGGTGCCGTTCGTGGTGCTGGCCCGGCTGCGGCGCATCCCGACCGTCTACATCGAGGTGTACGACCGGATCGACACCCCGACGTTGACCGCTCGGCTCTGCCGGCCGTTCCTGTCCGCGATGCTCGTGCAGTGGGACGAGCAGCGCCGGCAGTACCCCGAGGCGACAGTCGTCGGGACGCTGCTGTGACCGGGGAGACGGGCACCGCCCGGCGTCCGCAACCCCGACCGGGCACCGAGGCGGCCCGCCTGCCGCGCCAGCGCGACAGCTCGGCGGTCGCCCAGCTCCGACTGCTGGTCGCGGTGGGCACCGACAAGCACCCCTTCGACCGGCTCGTCGACTGGTTGGCGCAGTGGCACGCGCAGGCTGCCGGCCCGATCGGGCTGACCATGCAGCACGGGCACACGACCGCGCCCCAGCTCAGCGGCGCGGTGCCGTTCCTCGGCCACGACGCGTTGCAACAGGCGATGATCGACGCGGATCTGGTGGTCTGCCACGGTGGCCCGGCGACCATCCTGGAAGCCCGCCGGCACGGCCACCTGCCCATCGTGGTGCCCCGCGACCCGGCTCGCGGTGAGCACGTCGACAACCACCAGCTCCTCTTCGCCCGCCGGCTCGGCGCCGCCGGGCTGGTGGCGCTCTGCGAGACCCGGGAGGCCCTGCACGACGCGTTGGCCGCCGGGCTGGCCGACCCGTCCCGGTACGCGGTGGCCGCCGACCCGGAGGCACACGAGGCACGACGGGCGGCGGTGGCCCGGGTCGGGCAGATCGTCGACGACCTGGTGGCCCGTTCGACCCCGCGCCCACCCCGGTGGCGGGCCTGGTCCCGGCCGCGCCCGGGTACGGAGGAGATTCGATGACCCAGCAGCCGACCGTCAGCGTCGTGGTACCCACCCGGGACCGCCCCGAGCTGCTGCGGGCCGCGGTGCGCGCGATCCTGGCACAGGATCACCCGGCCCTGATCGAGGTCGTCGTGGTGTTCGACCAGTCCGTGCCGGACGAGTCGCTGACCGAGCTGGGGAGCGGCCCGGCCCGCGTGGTGCGGGTGATCCGCAACGCCCGTACCCCCGGGTTGGCCGGTGCGCGCAACAGCGGCACCCTCGCCGCCGAGGGCGAGCTTGTCGCGTTCTGCGACGACGACGACGAGTGGCTGCCCGGCAAACTGGCCGCCCAGGTCGAGGCGCTGGCCGGCGACCCGGCCGCCGAGTTCGTCTGCTGCGGCATCCGGGTCAACTACGACGGGCACAGCGTCGACCGGGTGCTCGACAAGGACCGGATCACCCTGGACGACCTGCTCCGCGATCGGATGACGGAGCTGCACCCGTCGACCTTCCTGATCCGCGCCACCGCCTTGCGCGACGGGTTCGGGCTGGTCGACGAGGAGATCCCGGGCAGCTACGCGGAGGACTACGAGTTCCTGCTGCGGGCCGCGCGCAGCGCGCCTCTGATCAACCTGCGGACGCCGTCGGTGCTGGTCCGCTGGCACAAGCGCTCGTACTTCGCGCAGCGGTGGGACACCATCTCCGAGGCGTTGCAGTGGCTGCTCCAGCGCTACCCGGAGTTCGCCAGTCAACCGGCCGGCGAGGCCCGTGTCGCCGGGCAGATCGCGTTCGCCCAGGCCGCCTCCGGCGACCGCCGGGGCGCGCTGCGCTGGGCCCGGCGCACCCTGCGGAGCAACCCCCGCGAGCCGCGCGCCTACCTGGCCCTCGCCGTCGCGGGTCGGGTGGTCCGGGCCGACGCGGTGCTGCGCACCCTGCACAAGCGCGGTCGGGGGATCTGAGCCACCGTCGCGTCGCGCGTCGCGCGTCGCGCGTCGCAGTGGCGGGTGCAGAGCAAAGGCCGTCCGGTGGTTGCGTCGCGGATTGCCGCGGCGGCGGGTGCGGAGCAACGGATGTCCTGTTCAGCGGGCGGCGGCGTCCGCTGGGCGGGACGCCCCGGGGAGCGCGCCGCGTCGGTGGCCCGCCGTGACAGACTGACCGCTGTGTTGCGCTGGCTGACTGCAGGTGAATCGCACGGTCCCGCCCTCGTCGCGATGTTGGAGGGGGTGCCGGCCGGCATCGAGGTGACCACCACCGAGATCGCCGACGAGCTGGCCCGTCGACGGCTGGGCTACGGGCGGGGTGCCCGGATGTCGTTCGAGCGGGACGAGGTCGAGCTGCTCGGCGGCCTGCGGCACGGCGTGACCCTGGGCAGCCCGGTGGCGATCCGGGTCGGCAACTCCGAGTGGCCGAAGTGGCAGACCGTGATGGCCGCCGACCCGGTCGACCCCGACGAGCTGGCCCGGCAGGCCCGCAACGCCCCGCTGACCCGCCCCCGGCCGGGCCACGCCGACCTGGCCGGCATGCAGAAGTACGGCCACACCGACGCCCGGCCGATCCTGGAGCGCGCCAGCGCACGGGAGACCGCTGCCCGGGTGGCCGTCGGCACGGTGGCCAAGGCGCTGATCCGTCAGGCGCTCGGGATCGAGATCGTCTCGCACGTCGTCGAGCTGGGCCCGGTGGCCGCGAAGCCCGGGCTGCGTCCCACGCCGTCCGACGCCGCGCGGATCGACGCCGACCCGCTGCGCTGCCTCGACCCGGAGGCCAGCGCCCTGATGGTCGCCGAGGTCGATGCCGCGAAGAAGGCCGCCGACACCCTCGGCGGCGTGGTCGAGGTGCTGGCGTACGGGGTGCCACCGGGGCTGGGCAGCCACGTGCAGTGGGACCGCAAGCTCGACGCCCGGCTGGCCACCGCGCTGATGTCCATTCAAGCGATCAAGGGCGTGGAGATCGGCGACGGCTGGCAGCAGGCCCGGTCCCGTGGCTCGGAGGCGCACGACGAGATCATTCCGTCGGCCACCGGTGTCCGCCGGGTCACCGACCGGGCCGGCGGGCTGGAGGGTGGCATCACCACCGGCGAGCCGCTGCGGGTCCGCGCCGCGATGAAGCCGATCTCCTCGCTGAACCGGGCCCTCTCCACTGTGGACGTCACCACCGGTGAGCCGGCCACCGCGATCAACCAGCGTTCCGACGTCTGCGCGGTGCCCGCAGCGGCGGTCGTCGCCGAGGCGATGGTGGCGCTGGTGCTGGCCGAGGCGGCCACCGAGAAGTTCGGTGGAGACTCGATCGCCGAGATCCGCCGCAACCTGGCCGGGTACCTCGACGCGCTGGTCATCCGCTGATGGCACCGGTCGTCGTGCTGGTCGGTGCTCCCGGCTGCGGCAAGACCACTGTCGGCCGGGCGCTCGCCGCCACCCTCGGCGTGGAGTTCCGCGACACCGACACCGACATCGAGCAGATGGCCGGGAAGCCGATCCCGGAGATCTTCATCGACGAGGGTGAGGCGCACTTCCGTACCTTGGAACGGGCCGCCGTGGCCGCGGCGCTGGCCGGCGGCACCGGCGTGCTCGCCCTCGGCGGCGGCGCGGTGCTGGCCGAGGAGATCCGGGCGGCCCTGATCGGGCACCGGGTGGTGCACCTCTCGGTCGAGTTGCCCGACGCGGTCAAGCGGGTCGGGCTCGGCGCCGGCCGGCCGCTGCTGGCGATCAACCCACGGGCCACCCTCAAGTATTTGCTGGACCAGCGCCGGCCGCTCTACGCCGAGGTCGCCACCGAGACGGTGGTCACCGACGGCCGGGCCCCGGCGCAGGTCGTCGCGGACGTCGCCGCACTGCTCCCGCGCTGACGTCAGGCCCCGCGCCCTCGCGCCCCCCTTTGCGCCGATCTTGCACTTGCTGCTCTGACTTAAGGGGCATGAACCGCATCTCGGCAACTGAAAGTGCAAGATCGGCGGGGCTCGGGCGGGGGCGCGGGCGCGGGGGCAAAGGCAGCGGGGTCAGGTTTGGGCTATCAGGTCCAGGACGTCGGACAGGGCCTTCGGCTCGCTGAGCATCGGCCAGTGCCCGGTGGGCAACTCGTGCAGCTGGCTGTCGGCCAGTCCGGTGAAGAACGGATGCTCCTGTTGGATCATCTGCCGCACCACACCGAGCGGGAAGGTGCTGGCGACCAGCGCGGTCGGAACGGGGTGCCCGCCGGTGCGTCGGACCGGGTCGGTGGCGGTCCGCAGCGGCTGCGGGGTGGCCCGGGTACGCAGCAGCGCGAGCGTCGGCTCGTCCAGGCCGGCCAGGTTCGTCGGGTCGGCGGCCGGGTCCCAGGCCGGCGGCGGCAGCAGGTGCCCGGTGCCGATCGCTTCGCGTAGCCGCTGCTGCTCGTCCGGCGGCAGCGTGTCGAACTGTGCCGTGCCGTCCGGCAGCGGCCCACTCTCCACGTAGACGACCCGGGCGATCCGGTCCGGGATGCGGTCCGCCGCCTGGGCGACCGGCATCCCACCGCCGGAGTGCCCGACCAGCAGTACGTCGCGCAGGTCCTCGACCTCGATCAGTCGAACGATGTCGGTGGTGTGCGTGTCCAGGCCGACCTCCGGCCCGGCGAGGTGGTCGCGTTCGGCCACCCCGGTCAGCGTCATCGGATAGACCTCGTGCCCCTGCGACCGCAGCGCGGCGGTCACGTCCCGCCACGCCCAGGCACCCAACCAGAATCCCGGCACCAGCACGAATGTCGCCATCTGTGGCTCCTTCTCTCGGTTACCGACAGACCGTACGATCTATTCCGGACAGGATCCGCCCGGTTTGGAGGAATGGCCCGTGTCACATCCCGCGGGGCGGGTGCTGGCCCTGCTCGAACTGCTGCAGACCCGGCACCGGTCGACGGCCGCAGAACTCGCCGGCCACCTCGGGGTGGACGAGCGGACCGTGCGCCGGTACGCGACCACGCTCGTCGAGCTGGGCATTCCCGTCACCGCCGACCGGGGCCGCCACGGCGGCTACCGACTGCACCCCGGTTACAAGCTGCCGCCGCTGATGCTCACCGACGACGAGGCGGTGGCCGTGCTGCTCGGCCTCGTCGTCGCCGAACGGGTCGGGCTCGCCACCGAGCAGCCCGCCACCGCCACCGCGCTGGCGAAGATCCGCCGGGTGCTACCGGCCGCGCTCGCCGACCGGCTCGCCGCCGTCCAGGAACACCTGGGCTTCACCCTGCGCCGCCCGGAGGCGGAGCGCGGGCCAGCGTCCGGCACCTTGCTCGCGCTGGCCTCGGCCGCCCGGCACCGGCAGCGGGTGGCACTGGACTACCGCTCCTGGCGGGGCGAGCGGTCGCAGCGCGAACTCGACCCGTACGGGCTCGTCTTCCACGCCGGCCGTTGGTATGTCACCGGCCACGACCACCGACGCGGGGAGATTCGGACCTTCCGCCTGGACCGGATCGGCGCGGTGACGCCCGGCGTGGCGACGTTCACGGTGCCCGACGGCTTCGAGGCGGTGGCCTGGGTGACCCGGTCGCTGGCCGGCGTGCCGTACCGGCACGAGGTGGAGGTCGTGCTGGAGACCGACCTGGTCGCCGCCCGCCGCCGCATCCCGCCCAGCGTGGCCGAGCTGACCGCCACCACCGACGGGGTGCTGCTGCGGGCCCGAGCGGAGAGCCTGCCCGGGATGGCCGCGCTGCTCGCCGGGCTGGGCTGTCCGTTCACCGTGCGGCATCCGGACGCGCTGCGCGCCGCGGTGGCCGAGCACGCCCGCCGGTTGGCGGACTGGGCCGCTCGGCCAGCAGGTGGACAGCCGCCCTCCCCGCGCCGCCCGCTGGACTAGGCTGCCGGCGATGGACGAGGTGACCCGAATTCCGGTCGGCGGCGAGCGGCCGTACGACGTCTTGGTGGGACGTGACCTGCTGGGTGCGCTGCCTGGCCTGCTGCCCGGCGCGACCCGGGTGGCGGTGTTGCACGCGCCTCCGCTCAAGGCCCTCGCGGACGCGCTCGGCGAACGCCTGCGCGCCGCCGGCGTCGAGCCACTGCCGATCGAGGTGCCCGACGCCGAGTCGGGAAAGCACGTCGAGGTGGCCGCCGCCTGTTGGGACCGGCTCGGAGCGGCCGGCTTCACCCGTACCGACGCGGTGGTCGGGGTGGGCGGCGGCGCGGTGACCGACCTGGCCGGCTTCGTCGCGGCCTGCTGGTTGCGGGGTGTGCGCTGGGTGCCGGTGGCGACCTCGCTGCTGGGCATGGTGGATGCCGCGGTGGGCGGCAAGACGGGCATCAACACGGCCGCCGGCAAGAACCTGGTGGGCGCGTTCCACCCGCCGGTCGGGGTGTTGGCGGACCTGGCCACTCTGGACAGCCTGCCCGCTGTCGACCTGGCGGCCGGGTTGGCCGAGGTCGTCAAGTGCGGTTTCATCGCCGACCCGACGATCCTGGATCTCATCGAGAACGACCCGGAGGCCGCCACCGACCCCCGTGGGCCGGTGAGCCGGGAGCTGATCGAGCGGGCCATCCGGGTCAAGGCCGACGTGGTCGCCGGCGACCTGCGCGAGTCGGGCCTGCGGGAGGTGCTCAACTACGGTCACACCCTGGCCCACGCCATCGAGCAGAACGAGGGTTACCGCTGGCGGCACGGCCACGCCGTCGCTGTCGGTCTGGTGTACGCGGCCACGCTGGCGCGGCTCGCCGGGCGGTTGGACGCGCCGACCGCCGACCGGCACCGGGTCACGCTGAGCGCGCTGGGCCTGCCGGTGAGCTACCCGGCCGATGCCTGGCCGAAGCTGCTACCCACGATGCGGGTGGACAAGAAGGCCCGGGGCAGTCGGCTGCGCTTCGTGGTGCTCGACGGGCTGGCCCGCCCGGCGATGTTGGAGGGCCCCGACGACGCGTTGCTGGAGGCTGCCTACCGGGAGGTGGCAACCCCGTGAAGGTCTACGTGTTGAACGGGCCGAACCTGGGTCGGCTGGGCACCCGCGAGCCCGACGTGTACGGCGCGACCAGCTACGCGGACCTGGTGGCGCTCTGCGAGAGCACGGGTCGGGAGCTGGGGCTGGCGGTGACGGTCCGGCAGACCGACGCGGAGCACGAGCTGCTCGGCTGGCTGCACGCGGCGGCCGACGAGGGCGCCGCTGTGGTGCTCAACCCGGCCGCCTGGTCGCACTACTCGTACGCGGTGCGCGACGCCTGCGCCATGCTGCGCGGGCCGCTGGTGGAGGTGCACATCTCCAACATCCACACCCGTGAGGAGTTCCGGCACCACTCGGTGGTCTCGGCGGTGGCGACCGGGGTGATCTGCGGTCTCGGTATCGACGGATATCGTCTCGCTCTGCACCATCTGGCCACCCGCTGAGGGCCCACCGACTGGGCGCTCCGAACGGGGGGCCGACCGATTCGACGCAGCTTGTAGACTTGCCAGGTCTGTCCGCCAATTGATGATCAAGGCAGGAAATGGCCTCCACCAACGACCTCAAAAACGGCCTGGTACTCAACCTTGACGGCGAGCTCTGGGCCGTCGTCGAGTTCCAGCACGTCAAGCCCGGTAAGGGTGGTGCCTTCGTGCGCACCACGCTGAAGAACGTGCTGTCCGGGAAGGTGGTCGACAAGACCTTCAACGCGGGCACCAAGGTCGAAACCGCGACCGTTGACAAGCGCACGATGCAGTACCTGTACGCCGACGGTGAGGACTTCGTCTTCATGGATCTGGAGACCTTCGACCAGATCACCGTGCCCGGTGGCACCGTCGGTGAGGCAGCCAACTACCTGCTGCCCGAGGCGGAGGCGACCGTCGCCCAGCACGAGGGTGTGCCGCTCTACATCGAGCTGCCCACCAGCGTCGTGCTGGAGGTCACCTACACCGAGCCGGGCCTGCAGGGCGACCGTTCGACCGGCGGCACCAAGCCGGCGACCGTGGAGACCGGCGCCACCGTGCCGGTTCCGCTGTTCATCACCACCGGCGAGAAGATCAAGGTCGACACCCGCGACGGCCGTTACCTCGGCCGCGCCTGATGGCTGAGGGTTCCAAGCAGCAGATGCCGGCGCGCCGCAAGGCGCGCAAGCGGGCGCTGGATGTCCTTTACGAGGCCGACCTGCGGGACAAGCCTCCGGTGGAGGTGCTCGCCGGCTACGTGCAGCGGATCGAGCAGCCCCGGCCGGAGCACCTCGGCTACGCGGTGGGTCTGGTCGAGGGGGTTGCCGAGCACCTCAACCGGATCGACGAGCTGATCGCCAGCTACGCCGAGGGTTGGACGCTGGAGCGGATGCCGGTCGTCGACCGTAATCTGGCCCGGATCGCCGTCTACGAGTTGCTCTACGTCGACGAGATCGACGACGCGGTGGCGATCAGCGAGGCCGTCGAGCTGGCTCGGCAGATGTCGACGGACGATTCGCCGCGCTTCCTCAACGGGGTGCTCGGCCGCATCGCCGAGTACGCCACCCGCTGAGCGTCCGCACCGGACACCGCTGATCCGAAAGGGCCCGTGCCAGCCGGCACGGGCCCTTTCGGTGAAGCGGCAGATCAGGTGGAACGGCAGATCAGGAGGCGAAGAACGCCCGGGGGTCGGCCACCAGCACGCCGTGCTCGGTGAGCCGCTCGATCAGGCCCGACGGTGAGGCGTCGTAGACGATCGCGAGCGCCCGCAGGTCGTCGGCGCGGATGGAGAGCACCCGGCCGTTGTAGTCGCCGCGCTGCTGCTGGATGGCGCGGGCGTAGCGGGCGACGTAGGCCAGGTCCTCGGAGGCCTCGTCGTAGAGCCGCTCCAGGTCCAGGACAATCTTGCTGGTGGGCTCGTGACGGACGCCACTGCCGTCAGGCAGCAGCTCCGAGACGGGTACGCGGTAGAACTCGGCCAACTCGGCCAGACGGGACACCGTCACGGCCCGGTCGCCACGCTCGTAAGAGCCGACCACCACGGCCTTCCACCGCCCGTTCGACTTCTCCTCCACACCCTGCAGGGAGAGACCCTGCTGCTGGCGGATGGAGCGCAGGCGGGCGCCCAGAGACTTGGCGTATTCAGAGGGCATTCGGACACTCCCAGTGCTGCTCGGGGTTCTCCCGTCGATCGCTACGGAGCGTGACGGTACGGGGAATGCGACACGTGGTCAAGTGGTCGTGCCCCTACCGTTGCGGAGCGTCCGGGGAGTTTTCTCCTTTTCCGGTACCTGACCCGGTGGTCAGTGGCCGCCGGCCATCACCCCGGTGACCACTGGTAACGTGGCGGAAGCCCCGGTCCAGGTCCGCTGTGCGGTCCGGCCGGAGGTGCCCGACATCCTTTAACGACCCGTCCCGTGAGGCGGGGAAGGAGGTCCGCCGTGGCGTACCCACAGGCTGCCCGCTCGTCACCACCGCAACAACCCTCGGTGAAGGTGATCCTCGCCAGCGCCGACGTGCAACGCGTGGTCGACCGCATCGCCCACCAGATCCTGGAGAAGACCCAGGGCGCCGCCAACACGGTGCTGCTGGGGATTCCCACCCGGGGCACCCCCCTCGCCCGGCGGCTCGCCGACCGGATCAGCACCTTCGAGGACGTCGCCGTCCCGGTCGGTGTGCTCGACATCACCCTGTACCGCGACGACCTCCGTCGGCACGCCACCCGCGCGGTGGGTCCGACCGAGCTGCCCCCCGGCGGGATCGACGGCAAACGGGTCATCCTGGTCGACGACGTGCTCTTCTCCGGCCGCACCGTCCGGGCCGCGCTCGACGCGCTCAACGACGTGGGCCGCCCGGCCTCGGTCCAGCTCGCCGTCCTGGTCGACCGGGGCCACCGGGAGTTGCCGATCCGCGCCGACTACGTCGGCAAGAACATCCCGACCTCGCTCGCCGAGAGCGTGAAGGTGACGCTCGCCGAGATCGACGGGACGGACGAGGTCAAGCTGTACGGGGGAACTGCCTCATGATCAAGCACCTGCTCTCCGGCGGGGACCTGGACGCCGACACCGCCACCGAGATCCTGGACACCGCCGCCGAGATGGCCACCGTCGCCGGCCGGGAGATCAAGAAGCTTCCCGCGCTGCGCGGACGGACCGTGGTGAACCTCTTCTACGAGGACTCCACGCGTACCCGGATCTCCTTCGAGGCGGCGGCGAAGCGGCTCAGCGCCGACGTGATCAACTTTTCCGCGAAGGGGTCCAGCGTCACCAAGGGTGAGAGCCTGAAGGACACCGCGTTGACCCTGCAAGCCATGGGCGCGGACGCCGTCGTCGTCCGACACCCCGCCTCCGGCGCGCCGCACCGCCTGGCCAACTGGGTGGACGGGTCGGTCGTCAACGCCGGCGACGGCACCCACGAGCACCCCACCCAGGCGTTGCTGGACGCGTACACCATGCGGGCCCGTCTGGGCCGGCTCGCCGGCCTGTCGGTCGCGGTGGTCGGGGACGTGCTGCACTCCCGGGTGGCCCGCTCCAACGTGCTGCTGCTCTCCACCCTCGGCGCCAAGGTCACCCTGGTCGGCCCGCCGACCCTCATCCCGGTCGACATCGCGGGCGCCCTCGCGCCCGGCACCGACGTCTCCTACGACCTCGACTCCGTCCTGCCGAACGTGGACGTGGTGATGATGCTGCGCGTGCAGCGGGAGCGGATGAACGACTCCTACTTCCCCTCCGCGCGCGAGTACGCCCGCCGCTACGGTCTGGACGGGCCCCGGATGCGCCGGCTGCCCGAGCACGCGATCGTCATGCACCCCGGCCCGATGAACCGGGGGATGGAGATCACCCCCGAGGTCGCCGACTCACCCCGCTCCACCATCGTCGAACAGGTCACCAACGGGGTCTCCGTGCGGATGGCTGTCCTTTACCTGCTGCTCGGAGGGAACAACCGGTGACCGCGTACCTGATCACCAGCGTGAGTGTCGTCGGCGCCGCGCCGACCGACCTGCTGATCCGCGACGGCGTGATCGCCGAGGTCGGCCCCGGCCTGACCGCGCCGGACGCCACAGTCGTCGACGGCACCGGCCTGGTCGCCCTGCCCGGCCTCGTCGACCTGCACACCCACCTGCGCGAGCCCGGCCGGGAGGACGCCGAGACCGTCGAGTCCGGTTCCCGGGCGGCCGCGCTGGGCGGCTACACGGCGGTCTGCGCGATGGCCAACACCTCCCCGGTGGCGGACACCGCCGGCGTGGTCGAGCAGGTCTGGCGGCTCGGCCGCGAGGCCGGTCTGGTCGACGTGCAGCCGATCGGCGCGGTCACCGTCGGGCTGGCCGGCGAGCGACTGGCCGAGCTGGGCGCGATGGCCGACTCGGCGGCCCGGGTGCGGATCTTCTCCGACGACGGGCACTGCGTCGCCGACCCGAAGTTGATGCGCCGAGCACTGGAGTACGTGAAGGCGTTCGACGGGATCATCGCCCAGCACGCCGAGGAGCCCCGGCTCACCGAGGGCGCCCAGATGCACGAGGGTGAGGTCTCCACCCGGCTCGGCCTGATCGGCTGGCCGGCGGTCGCCGAGGAGGCGATCATCGCCCGGGACGTGCTGCTCGCCGAGCACGTGGGCAGCCGACTGCACGTCTGCCACGTCTCCACCGCCGGCAGCGTCGAGGTGCTGCGCCAGGCGAAGGCGCGCGGGGTACGCGTGACCGCCGAGGTGACCCCGCACCACCTGCTGCTCACCGACGAACGGGCGGAAAGCTACGACCCGGTCTACAAGGTGAACCCGCCGCTGCGCACCGCCGCGGACATCGCCGCGCTGCGCGCCGCCCTCGCCGACGGGGTGATCGACGTGATCGCCACCGACCACGCGCCGCACGCCGTGGAGGACAAGGAGTGCGAGTGGGCGTACGCCCGACCGGGGATGCTCGGTCTGGAGACGGCCCTCTCCATCGCGCTGGACGTGCTCGGCCCCGAGTGGGACCTGATCGCCGAGCGGATGTCGCGCACCCCCGCACGGATCGCCGGCCTCTCCGGGCACGGGGTCGACCCCGCGCCGGGTGTGCCGGCCAACCTGACCCTGATCGACCCGGCCGCCCACCGCACCATCGATCCGGCGGAGCTGGCCAGTCGCAGTCGCAACACCCCGTACGCCCGCATGACGCTGCCAGGTCGCATCGTGGCGACCTTCCTGCGTGGCGAGCCGACGGTCCTGGACGGAAAGGCTGTCAAGTAATGGTCAAGCGCAGACCCGCAATCCTGGTGCTGGAGGACGGGCGTACGTTCCCCGGCGAGGCGTACGGCAGCGTCGGAGAGACCTTCGGTGAGGCGGTCTTCAACACCGGCATGACCGGTTACCAGGAGACCCTCACCGACCCGTCGTACCACCGTCAGGTGGTGGTGCAGACCGCGCCACACATCGGCAACACCGGCGTCAACGGCGAGGACGACGAGTCCGGTCGGATCTGGGTGGCCGGCTACGTCGTGCGCGACCCGGCCCGGATCGGCTCGAACTGGCGGGCCACCGGTGGTCTCGAGGACCGTCTCGCCACCGAGGGTGTGGTGGGCATCAGTGGCGTGGACACCCGGGCGCTGACCCGGCACCTGCGCGAGCGGGGCGCCATGCGGGTGGGCATCTCCAGCATCGACAACGACCCGCAGAGCCTGCTGGCCCGGGTCCGTCAGGCGCCGCAGATGGTCGGCGCGGACCTGTCCGCCGAGGTGAGCACCGCCGAGCCGTACGTCGTCGAGGCTGTCGGCGAGCACCGGTTCACGGTGGCGGCACTGGACCTGGGCATCAAGCGCAACGTGCCCCGCCGGCTCGCCGCGCGCGGGGTGACCACCCACGTCCTGCCGGCCGGATCGAGCATCGACGACCTGCTCGCCACCGGCGCGGACGCGGTCTTCTTCTCGCCCGGCCCGGGTGACCCGGCGACCGCCGACGCGCCGGTGGCGCTGGCCCGGGAGGTGCTGACCCGGCGGATCCCGCTGTTCGGCATCTGCTTCGGCAGCCAGATCCTCGGTCGGGCGCTCGGCTTCGGCACCTACAAGCTGGGCTACGGCCACCGGGGGATCAACCAGCCGGTGCTCGACCGGGCCACCGGCAAGGTCGAGGTGACCAGCCACAACCATGGCTTCGCCGTCCAGGTGCCCGGCGCCGGCGTCGGCGCCGTCGTTCCCGACCAGGTGATCGACACCGACTTCGGCGGCGTTCAGGTGTCCCATGTCTGCCTCAATGACAACGTGGTCGAGGGGCTGCGGGCGATCGACGTGCCCGCGTTCACGGTGCAGTACCACCCGGAGGCGGCGGCCGGCCCGCACGACGCCGACTACCTCTTCGACCGTTTCGCCGACTTGATCGAAGGTCGGAACCACAGCAAGGGGCGCAGCAATGCCTAAGCGGACCGATCTCCAGCACATCCTCGTGATCGGCTCCGGGCCGATCGTCATCGGGCAGGCCTGCGAGTTCGACTACTCGGGCACCCAGGCGTGCCGGGTGCTGCGCAGCGAGGGGATCCGGGTCAGCCTGGTCAACTCCAACCCGGCGACGATCATGACGGACCCGGAGTTCGCCGACGCCACGTACGTCGAGCCGATCACCCCGGAGTTCGTGGAGCTGGTCATCGCCAAGGAGCGCCCGGATGCGATCCTCGCGACCCTCGGCGGGCAGACCGCGCTGAACACGGCCGTCGCCCTGCACGAGGCCGGCGTCCTGGAGAAGTACGGCGTGGAGCTGATCGGCGCGAACATCGACGCCATCAACCGCGGCGAGGACCGGCAGCTGTTCAAGGAGATCGTCGCGAAGGCCGGCGTACGGCTGGGCGTCGACGACCCGACCGGGCTGGTGCCCCGCTCGCGGGTCTGCCACTCCATGGACGAGGTCGAGGCGACCGTCGCCGAGCTGGGCCTGCCGGTGGTGATCCGGCCGTCGTTCACCATGGGTGGCCTGGGTTCCGGCATGGCGCACACCCCGGAGGACCTGGCCCGCATCGCCGGCGACGGCCTGTCCGCCAGCCCGGTGCACGAGGTGCTCATCGAAGAGAGCGTGCTCGGCTGGAAGGAGTACGAGCTCGAGCTGATGCGCGACCGGCACGACAACGTGGTGGTGGTCTGCTCGATCGAGAACATCGACCCGATGGGCGTGCACACCGGTGACAGCGTCACAGTGGCCCCGGCCATGACGCTCACCGACCGGGAGTACCAGCACCTGCGTGACCTGGGCATCGCCGTGCTGCGTGAGGTCGGGGTGGACACCGGCGGCTGCAACATCCAGTTCGCGGTCAACCCGGTCGACGGCCGGATCGTCGTCATCGAGATGAACCCCCGGGTGTCGCGGTCCTCGGCGCTGGCCTCCAAGGCGACCGGTTTCCCGATCGCGAAGATCGCCGCGAAGCTGGCCATCGGCTACACCCTCGACGAGATCCCCAACGACATCACCCTGAAGACGCCGGCGGCGTTCGAGCCGACCCTGGACTACGTGGTGGTGAAGATCCCCCGGTTCGCGTTCGAGAAGTTCCCCGGCGCGGACCCGGAGCTGACCACCACGATGAAGTCGGTGGGCGAGGCGATGAGCCTCGGACGCAACTTCACCGAGGCGCTGAACAAGGCGATGCGCTCGATGGAAACCAAGTCGGCCGGTTTCTGGAGTGTGCCGGACCCTGCCGGCGTCACCCTGGCCGACACCCTCGCGGCGCTGCGTATCCCGCACGACGGCCGGCTGTACACGGTGGAGCGGGCGCTGCGGCTCGGGGCGTCGATCGCCGAGGTGGCCGAGGCGTCCGGCGGGATCGACCCGTGGTTCCTGGACCAGATCGCCGCGCTGATCGAGCTGCGCGCTGAGATCGTCGACGCGCCGGTGCTCGACGCCGACCTGCTGCGTCGTGCCAAGCGGGCCGGTCTGTCCGACCGGCAGCTCGCCGCGCTGCGCCCGGAGCTGGCCGCCGAGGACGGCGTGCGGACCCTGCGCCACCGCCTGGACGTGCGCCCGGTCTACAAGACCGTGGACACCTGCGCGGCCGAGTTCGAGGCGACCACGCCGTACCACTACTCGACGTACGACCTGGAGACCGAGGTCGTGCCGTCGGACCGGCCGAAGGTGCTGATCCTGGGCTCCGGCCCGAACCGGATCGGGCAGGGCATCGAGTTCGACTACTCCTGCGTGCACGCCGTGCAGGCTCTGCGGTCGGCCGGTTACGAGACGGTCATGGTCAACTGCAACCCGGAGACGGTCTCCACCGACTACGACACCGCCGACCGGCTCTACTTCGAGCCGTTGACCTTCGAGGACGTCCTGGAGGTCTGGCACGCCGAGGATTCGTCCGGCCGGGCGGCCGGCGGGCCGGGCGTGGTCGGGGTGGTCGTCCAGCTCGGCGGGCAGACCCCGCTGGGGCTGGCGCAGCGGCTCAAGAACGCCGGTGTGCCGATCGTGGGCACCTCCCCGGAGTCGATCCACCTGGCCGAGGAGCGCGGCGCGTTCGGCGCGGTGCTGGCCCGCGCCGGCCTGCGCGCACCGGCGCACGGCATGGCCACCTCGTACGACGAGGCCAAGACGATCGCCGACGAGATCGGCTACCCGGTGCTGGTCCGGCCGTCGTACGTGCTGGGCGGGCGGGGCATGGAGATCGTCTACGACGACCCGACGCTGCGCGACTACATCGGCCGGGCCACCGACATCTCCCCGGACCACCCGGTGCTGGTGGACAGGTTCCTCGACGACGCCATCGAGATCGACGTGGACGCGCTGTGCGACGCCGACGGCGAGGTCTACATCGGTGGCGTGATGGAGCACATCGAGGAGGCGGGCATCCACTCCGGCGACTCGTCGTGCGCGCTCCCGCCGATCACCCTCGCGGGCTCGCACCTGGCCGAGGTCCGCCGCTACACCGAGGCCATCGCGCGTGGCGTCGGGGTCCGTGGCCTGCTCAACGTGCAGTACGCCCTCAAGGACGACGTGCTGTACGTGCTGGAGGCCAACCCGCGCGCGTCGCGGACCGTCCCGTTCGTCTCCAAGGCCACGGCGGTGCCGCTGGCCAAGGCGGCGGCCCGGATCGCGCTCGGTGCGAGCGTCGCCGACCTGCGCGCCGAGGGCCTGCTGCCGGCGACGGGGGACGGGGGCACGATGCCGGCCGACGCGCCGGTCGCGGTCAAGGAGGCGGTGCTGCCGTTCAAGCGTTTCCGGACCCGCGCGGGCAAGGGGATCGACTCGCTGCTCGGGCCGGAGATGAAGTCGACCGGCGAGGTGATGGGCATCGACACCAACTTCGGGCACGCCTTCGCCAAGAGCCAGTCGGCCGCGTACGGGTCGCTGCCGACCGCTGGGAAGATCTTCGTCTCGGTGGCCAACCGGGACAAGCGCGGCATGATCTTCCCGATCAAGCGGCTGGCTGATCTGGGCTTCGAGATCGTCGCCACCGCCGGCACGGCCGAGGTGCTGCGCCGGCACGGCATCGCCTGTGAGCAGATCCGGAAGCACTACCAGGCCGGTGCGGGCGACGACGCGGTGTCGCTGATCGGCGGCGGCCACGTGGCGCTGGTGATTAACACGCCGCAGGGCTCGGGCGCCAGCGCCCGTTCCGACGGCTACGAGATCCGCAGCGCGGCCGTCACGGCGGACATCCCGTGCATCACCACGGTTCCCGGAGCCGCCGCGGCGGTGATGGGCATCGAGGCGCGGATCCGCGGCGACATGCAGGTCCGCCCCCTGCAGGACCTGCACGCCACTCTGCGGGCGGCCCAGTGACACTGTTCGAGCAGGTCGTACGACCCGGTTTGTTCCGGATCGGCGGTGGCGACGCCGAGGCGGCGCACGAGTGGACGCTGCGGCGATTGGCGGCCCTGTCGCGGCGGCCGGCCGCGCTCGCCGCGCTGCGGGCCCGCTACGCGGTCGACGCGCCGCGCACGGTGTTCGGGGTGCGGTTCCCCAACCCGGTCGGGTTGGCCGCCGGGATGGACAAGGACGGCGCGGCGCTGCCGGCCTGGCCGGCGCTCGGCTTCGGTT
This sequence comes from Micromonospora sp. DT15, assembly GCF_049841475.1. Lineage (NCBI taxonomy): Bacteria > Bacillati > Actinomycetota > Actinomycetes > Micromonosporales > Micromonosporaceae > Micromonospora > Micromonospora sp. DT15. Next base: position 74,327 of record NZ_JBNCKJ010000006.1, on the reverse strand, counting down.
TCGTGGAGGTCGGCACGGTCACCGCGCACGCCCAACCGGGCAACCCCCGGCCGCGGCTGTTCCGGCTGCCGGCCAGCGAGGCGGTGGTCAACCGGATGGGCTTCAACAACGCCGGGGCCGCCGCGCTGGCCGCCCGGTTGGCGGCGCTGCCGCGCCCGCTCGGGGTGCCGCTGGGCATCTCGCTGGGCAAGTCCAAGGTGACAGCGCTGGACGAGGCGGTCGAGGACTACCTCGCCTCGTACCGGGCGCTGCGCGGGCACGGCGACTACTTCGCGGTGAACGTGTCCTCACCGAACACCCCGGGTCTGCGGTCGTTGCAGGACCGTGCCCACCTGGACGCGCTGCTCGGCGCGTTGGTGGGGGAGAAGCCGGTGCTGGTCAAGATCGCGCCAGACCTGACCGAGGCGGCGATCGCCGAGCTGTTGGAGGTCTGCCTGGCCCGGGGTGCCGCCGGGGTGATCGCCACCAACACCACGCTGTCCCGGGACGGGCTGGCCGACGTCGACGTCGAGCGTGGCGGGCAGGCCGGCGGCCTCTCGGGTCGGCCGCTCACCGGGCGGGCCCGTGACGTGGTCGCCTTCGTCCACTCCGAGACCGGCGGCCGGCTGCCGATCGTCGGCGTCGGGGGTGTGCTGGACCCGGACGACGCGGCGCGGATGTTCGATGCGGGCGCCGACCTGGTGCAGCTCTACACCGGTTTCATCTACCGCGGACCGGCCCTGGTCCGCGCCGCCGCCCGCGCGGCGGCCGCAACGGCGGCACCGGAAGCGGTCGCCGGCCGGTGACCGCCGCCGGTGCGGTGCCGGCCCGGCGCAACGGGGTGCCGGGCCCGCTCCGCGTCGACGACACCACGCCCGTTGTTGCCCCTTTGCTCTGCACCCCAAGGTGCACCACCCGGAGCGCGCCACCCGGCCGCCGGGTGACGGACGTGCACCCGGCCGCCGGGTGGCGCATCCGCGGGTGCAGAGCAAAGGCAGCGGACATGGAAGCGGCGGCCACGGCGGGGAGGCGGCGGGGGAGAGGTCCGACCCGGCCGCAGGACGTCCGCCGTCCGGACCGTTTGAGGCGCAGAGGAGTACGCGTGACACCCGAGGAGATCCTGGCCGCTGACCGGGCACACGTCTGGCACCCGTACGCCGCGCTGCCGCCGGCCAACCCGCCCTACGTGGTGCGCGGCGCCGAGGGGGTACGGCTCACCCTGGCCGACGGGCGGGAGCTGGTGGACGGGATGTCGTCCTGGTGGGCGGCGATCCACGGGTACCGGCACCCGGTGCTCGACGCGGCGGTGACCGACCAGCTCGGCCGGATGAGCCACGTGATGTTCGGCGGGCTCACCCACGAACCGGCGGTACGGCTGGCCCGAAGCCTGGTCGAGCTGACCCCGGACGGCCTGGAGCACGTGTTCCTGTCCGACTCCGGCTCGGTCAGCGTCGAGGTGGCGGTGAAGATGTGCCTGCAGTACCAGCGGGCCGTCGGGCGGCCCCAGCGGCGCCGGCTGGCGACCTGGCGGGGCGGCTACCACGGCGACACCTTCCATCCGATGAGCGTCTGTGACCCGGAGGGCGGGATGCACCACCTGTGGGGCGACGTGCTGCCCCGGCAGGTGTTCGCCCCGGTGCCGCCGGGCGGTTTCACCGATTCGCCCGACGACGGGTACGTGGCGGCACTGGTGGAGACGGTCGAGCGGCATGCCGACGAGTTGGCCGCCGTGATCGTCGAGCCCGTCGTCCAGGGCGCCGGCGGGATGCGCTTCCACCACCCGGGTTACCTGCGGGTGCTGCGCGAGGTGACCCGCGCGCACGGGATTCTGCTGATCTTCGACGAGATCGCCACCGGGTTCGGCCGTACCGGCGAGATGTTCGCCGCCGGGCACGCCGGGGTGACGCCGGACGTGCTCTGTGTGGGCAAGGCGCTGACCGGCGGCTACCTCACGCTCGCGGCCACCCTGTGCACCGCGGAGGTCGCCCGGGGCATCTCGGCGACCGGTGTGCTGGCGCACGGGCCCACGTTCATGGGCAACCCGTTGGCCTGCGCGGTGGCGAACGCCTCCATCGGGCTGCTGCGGGCCGGAGACTGGGCCGGGCAGGTCGCCAGGGTCGGCGCCGGCCTGCGCGCCGGTCTGGAGCCTCTGCGCGGCATGCCGGGCGTGGCCGACGTACGGGTCCTCGGCGCGATCGGCGTGGTCCAGCTCGATCACGAGGTCGACCTCGGCGCGGCGACGGCTGCCGCGGTCGCCCAGGGGGTGTGGCTGCGCCCGTTCCGCGACCTGATCTACACGATGCCGCCGTACGTCACCGACGATGCCGACGTGGCCCGGATCGCTACCGGGGTGGCGGCGGCGGTGGCGGCTGGCTGAGTCGGCCCGGCCACCGGGTCGACGGGTTACCCGGGCGGGTCAGCCGCCCGGACGAGAAGAGGGGAACACTCCGATGGAGAGCTTCGGTACCCGGCTGCACCGGGCGATCACCGAGCGGGGCCCATTCTGTGTGGGCATCGACCCGCATCCGGGTCTGCTGGCTCAGTGGGGCCTCCCGGACGACGTTGAGGGGCTCGACCGGTTCAGCCGAACCGTGGTGGAAGCCCTCGGTGACCGGGTTGCGGTAGTCAAGCCTCAGTCGGCCTTTTTCGAGCGGTTCGGGTCCCGAGGTGTGGCGATTCTTGAGTCAACTATCCGACAGTTACGGGATGCCGGCTCGCTCGTTCTGCTCGACGTCAAGCGCGGCGACATCGGCTCGACGGTGAGCGCGTACGCCGCCGCGTACCTTGATCCATCCAGCCCCGTGTATGTCGACGCGGTCACCGCGAGCCCCTACCTCGGGGTCGGTTCGCTGGCGCCGATGTTCGAACTGGCTGCCGAGCACGGCGGCGGCGTGTTCGTGCTGGCCCTCACCTCCAACCCCGAGGGTGCCGCCGTGCAGCGGGCCGTCACGGCCGACGGCCGCACCGTGGCGCAAACCGTGATCGACGAGATTTCCCAGCTCAACAGGGGTGCGTCCCCACTCGGGAGCTTCGGTCTGGTGGTCGGCGCGACCATCGGTGACACCGGTCACGACCTCTCCGGTGTGGGGGGCCCACTGCTCGCTCCGGGGCTCGGCGCGCAGGGTGCCGGTGCGGCCGATCTGCGGACCGTCTTCGGTTCGAGCCTCGCCTCGGTGCTCCCGTCGTACTCCCGGGAAGTGCTCTCGGCCGGCCCTGATGTGGCCGCGTTGCGGGCCGCCGCGGACCGCGTTCTGGTCGACTGCCGGGCCGTTCTGCCTGCCCGGTGACTGACTGACGGGTCGGTCACTCTACGGTGATCATGCGGCCCCCACGTTGCCGAAAGCTCCGTTGGCCGCTAGTTTTCCCCGCGCTGGGAACCATGGACCCCTTGGTTCACAGCGACACCACGTTTCACAGATGCGGCGGTGCGCCCCGCCCGCCGCGATAGGGACCTGAGGAGAACTGGTGCCGCTCCCGTCACTGACCCCCGAACAACGCGCTGCCGCGCTCGAGAAGGCCGCGGAGATCCGCAAGGCCCGTGCTCAGCTGAAGGAGCAGCTCAAGCAGGGCAAGACCACCCTCGGTGCTGTCCTCGAGCGGGCCGAGAGCGACGACGTCGTTGGCAAGCTCAAGGTGTCGGCCGTCCTGCAGGCCATGCCGGGCATCGGCAAGATCCGGGCGACCCAGATCATGGAGAAGCTCAAGATCGCCGACAGCCGTCGCCTGCGTGGCCTCGGCGAGCAGCAGCGCAAGGCACTGCTTGGAGAGTTCGCCGCCAACTGAACCTGGCAGCGTGTAGAAACAAGCAGTGAGCACGGATGACGAGGCGCGCCCGGCGGCTCGGCTCACTGTCCTGGCTGGACCTTCGGGTTCCGGCAGGGAGAGTGTCGTCGAGCTCGTCCGGGCGCGTTCTCCGTCCGTGTGGATCCCGGTCGCGGCAACCACCAGGCCGCGCCGGGAGTCGGAGATCGACGGGGTGGACCGCGTCTTCCTCGCCCCCGCCGAGTTCGATCGACGGATCGTCGACGGCGAGCTGCTGGAGTGGTCCCGGATCGGTTCGCACCGCCGGGGCACCCCGTACCCACCGCTGCGCGCCCGGCTCGACGCCGGGCAGCCGGTGCTGCTCCCGCTCGACCTGCGCGGCGTCCCGCTGGTCCGGGCGCGCCTGCCCGATGCCCGGCTGGTGTTGCTGAGCCCACCCGGGTACGCGCCCGACGCCACGGTGGCCGCCACCGTCGCGTACGCGCTGACCCACGACCACACCGAACGGGTGGTTGAGGAGCTGGTAGGCTTACTCGGTTCTTCTTATCCGGATCCGGCCTGGTCACGCGTGCGTGGCTGACGGTCGGCCGCCGTTGAGACTCAGCACCGCGTCCGCGCGGCTCGAAAGACGCAGAGGTTAATTCGTGGGATCCATCGCCAACCCCGAAGGCATCACCAACCCGCCGATCGACGAGCTCCTCGAGAAGACGACGTCGAAGTACGCGCTGGTCATCTTCGCCGCCAAGCGCGCGCGCCAGGTCAACGCCTACTACAGCCAGCTCGGTGAGGGTCTGCTGGAGTACGTCGGCCCGCTCGTCGAGACCACCCCGCAGGAGAAGCCCCTCTCCATCGCCATGCGCGAGATCAACTCGGGCCTGCTCACCGCCGAGCCGACCGACCAGCCGTAAGCCCCCGCTGGCCGATGTCCGCCTCGATCGTCCTCGGGGTCGGTGGCGGCATCGCCGCCTACAAGGCGTGCGAGCTGCTGCGACTCTTCACCGAATCGGGTCACCGGGTTCGGGTGGTGCCAACCGCGTCGGCGCTCCGCTTCGTTGGAGCGCCGACCTGGGCCGCGCTCTCCGGTCAACCGGTCGCCGACGACGTCTGGACCGACGTCCACGAGGTGCCCCACGTCCGGCTCGGTAAGCAGGCCGACCTGGTGGTGGTCGCGCCGACCACCACCGACCTGCTCGCCAAGGCCGCCCACGGCCTCGCCGACGACCTGCTGACCAACACCCTGCTGACCGCTCGCTGCCCCGTCCTGCTGGCCCCGGCCATGCACACCGAGATGTGGGAGCACCCCGCCACGGTGGCGAACGTGGCCACGTTGCGCTCCCGTGGGGTCCGGGTCATCGAACCCGCTGTGGGCCGGCTCACCGGCGCCGACACCGGCAAGGGCCGGCTGCCCGACCCGGCGGAGATCTTCGCCGTCGCGGGTCGGCTGCTGGCCCGTGGCGACTCCGCCCACGCCGACCTGGCCGGTCGCCGGGTGGTGGTCACCGCCGGTGGCACCCGTGAGCCTCTCGACCCGGTGCGTTTCCTGGGCAACCGCTCGTCGGGCAAGCAGGGGTACGCGTTCGCCCGCGCGGCTGTCGCCCGGGGTGCCCGGGTCACCGTGATCTCGGCCAACGTCGGCCTCGCCGACCCGGCCGGGGTCGACCTGATCCGGGTGGGCACCACCGCCGAGTTGCGGGAGGCGACAGTCAAGGCCGCCGTCGAGGCCGACGCGGTGGTGATGGCGGCGGCGCCGGCCGATTTCCGGCCCGCGACGTACGCGACTGGCAAAATCAAGAAGTCGGACGACGGTGTCGCACCCACCATCGAGCTGGTCACGAACCCGGACATCGCGGCGGAGCTCGGCCAGCGCAAACGGCCAGGGCAGGTGCTGGTGGTGTTCGCCGCCGAGACCGGCGATGCCGAGGCCAACGGTAGGGCGAAACTCGCCCGCAAGCGGGCCGACCTGATCGTGGTCAACGAGGTCGGTCCGGACCTGGTCTTCGGTGCCGACACCAACACGGTGACGGTCATCGGCGCGGACGGCTCGGTCAGCCGGTTGCCCGAGCAGGCCAAGGAAGCTGTGGCCGACGCCGTCTGGGATCTCGTCGTCGCGCGGCTGCCTGACCGCTCCTGACGGGTGGAACAGAGCACAACCGAACCCGACACGGACCGCAGTGGTGATTAAACTTCCGCGGAACGACTTCATACGCTTAGGGAGTGCCGTGACACGCCGTCTCTTCACGTCCGAATCGGTCACGGAAGGCCACCCGGACAAGATCGCTGACCAGATCAGCGATGGCATCCTCGATGCGCTGCTGACCGAGGACCCCCACAGCCGCGTGGCAGTGGAAACCATGATCACCACCGGTCAGGTGCACATCGCCGGTGAGGTGACCACCAAGGCGTACGCCGACATCCCGACGATCGTCCGCCGGACCATCCTCGACATCGGCTACGACTCGTCGAAGAAGGGCTTCGACGGTGCCTCCTGCGGGGTCAGCGTCTCCATCGGTGCGCAGTCCGAGGACATCGCGCAGGGTGTGGACAACGCCTTCGAGTTGCGCACCGGAGCGTCGGAGAGCGCGCTGGACGCGCAGGGTGCTGGCGACCAGGGCATGATGTTCGGCTTCGCCTGCTCGGAGACGCCCGAGCTGATGCCGCTGCCGATCGCGCTCGCGCACCGGCTGGCCCGCCGCCTCTCGGCGGTGCGTAAGGACGGCACGATCCCGTACCTGCGGCCGGACGGCAAGACCCAGGTCACCATCGAGTACGAGGGGCTGCGTCCGGTCCGGTTGAACACCGTCGTGGTGTCCAGCCAGCACGCCGCCGACATCTCGTTGGACTCGCTGCTCACCCCGGACGTGCGCGACCACGTGATCGCCCCGGAGCTGGAGAGCCTCGGCCTGGACACCGACGGCTACCGGCTGCTGGTCAACCCGACCGGCCGCTTCGAGATCGGTGGCCCGATGGGCGACGCCGGGCTGACCGGCCGCAAGATCATCGTCGACACCTACGGCGGGTACGCCCGCCACGGTGGCGGCGCGTTCTCCGGCAAGGATCCGTCCAAGGTGGACCGCTCGGCCGCGTACGCGATGCGCTGGGTGGCCAAGAACGTGGTCGCCGCCGGTCTGGCCGAGCGGTGCGAGGCGCAGGTGGCCTACGCCATCGGCAAGGCGCACCCGGTGAGCCTGTTCATCGAGACGTTCGGCACCGAGACCGTGCCCGTCTCCTCGATCGAGAAGGCCGTCACCGAGGTGTTCGACCTGCGTCCGGCCGCGATCATCCGGGACCTCAACCTGCTCCGCCCGATCTACCAGCAGACCGCCGCGTACGGCCACTTCGGCCGGGAGCTGCCGGACCTGACCTGGGAGAGCACCGACCGGGCCGCCGACCTCAAGTCGGCCGCGGGAGCCTGACCGCCACCAAGCGCAGCGACCGGCGACCCGCGGACGGGTCGCCGGTCGCACGCGTCTGCGTGGATGTCGGACTGGCGCACCTGGACCGGCCGTTCGACTACCTGGTGCCGGCGGAATTGGACGAGGTGGCGGTGCCCGGTACGCGGGTGAAGGTGCGCTTCGCCGGGCAACTCGTCGACGGGTGGCTGCTGTCGCGCGCCGACGACTCCGGGCACACCGGCCGTCTCGCGTACCTGGAGAAGGTGGTCTCCCCGGAGCCGGTGCTGGCCCCGGAGGTCGCCCGGCTGGCCCGGGCGGTCGCCGACCGGTACGCGGGCAGCCTCGCCGACGTGCTCCGGCTCGCCGTGCCGCCCCGGCACGCGCGGGTGGAGAAGGAGCCCCACGGCGAGCCGCCCACCCCGGCGGCCCCCGTCGGAGCGGTCGACCCGCGCGGGTGGCGCGACTACCCGACCGGTCCGGCTCTGCTGCGGGCGCTCGCCGACGGCCGGGCGCCCCGCGCGGTCTGGTCGGCGCTGCCCGGTGAGGACTGGGCGGCCCGGTACGCCGACGCGGTGGCGGCCACCGTCGCCGGTGGGCGCGGGGCCGTGGTCGTGGTGCCCGACGCGCGTGACCTCGACCGTCTCGACGCGGCGCTCACCGGCGTCCTCGGCCCGGGGCGGCACGTCAGCCTCTCCGCCGCGCTCGGCCCGGCCCGGCGGTACCGGGCGTTCCTCGCCGCTCGCCGTGGCCAGGTGCCGGTGGTGATCGGCACCCGGGCGGCGATGTTCGCCCCGGTGGCCCGGCTCGGCCTCGTCGCCGTCTGGGACGACGGTGACGACCTGCACTCCGAGCCCCGGGCGCCCTACCCGCACGCCCGCGACGTGCTGCTCACCCGCGCCCACCTCGCCGAGGCCGGCGCGCTGGTCGGCGGGTACGCCCGGACGGCCGAGGCGCAGTTGCTGGTGGAGACCGGTTGGGCCCCGGAGGTGGTCGCCGACCGGGCCACCGTACGGGCGCGGATCCCGGCCATCGCGCCGACCGGGGACGACCCGCAACTGGCCCGCGACCCCGGGGCCGCCACCGCCCGGCTGCCCAGCCTGGCCTGGACGGCTGCCCGCGACGCGCTCCGCCAGGACCTGCCGGTGCTGGTGCAGGTGCCCCGCCGCGGCTACGTCCCGTCGATCTCCTGCGCCGAGTGCCGCACCCCGGCCCGCTGCGCGCACTGCGCCGGCCCGCTCGCGCTGCCCTCGGCCAGTGGTACCCCGGCCTGCCGGTGGTGCGCTCGGGTGGCGGCCGCGTACGCCTGCCCGGAGTGCGGTGGGCGGCGGCTGCGGGCCGCGGTGACCGGCGCCCGGCGGACCGCCGAGGAGCTGGGCCGGGCGTTCCCCGACGTGCCGGTGCGCACCTCGGGGCGCGAGGAGGTGTTGACCGACGTGCCAGGCGGCGCGGCCCTGGTGGTGGCCACCCCGGGCGCCGAGCCGGTCGCCGAGGGCGGCTACGGCGCGGTGCTGCTGCTCGACTCGTGGGCCCTGCTGACCCGGGCCGACCTGCGCGCCGGCGAGGAGTCGCTGCGCCGCTGGTTGGCGGCGGCGGCGCTGGCCCGCCCGGCGCCGGCCGGTCGGGTGGTGGTGGTCGCCGACGGCGCGCTCGCCCCCGTGCAGGCGCTGCTGCGCTGGGACGCCGGCTGGTTCGCCGGTCGGGAGCTGGCCGAGCGCCGCGAGTTGGGTTTCCCGCCGGCCGTGCGGATGGCGAGCGTCACCGGGGTGGCCGAGGCGGTGGCGGACCTGCTGGCGGCGGCTCGGCTGCCGGACGACGCCGAGGTGCTCGGGCCGGTGCCGGCCGAGGAGGGCCGGGAACGGATGTTGGTCCGGGTGCCCCGGGCCCGCGCCGCAGCGCTCGCCGAGGCGTTGCACTCGGCCGCCGGTGTCCGGGCCGCTCGCAAGGCCGCCGATCCGGTTCGTCTCCAGGTCGATCCGCTCAGCCTGTTCTGAGGTGTTTCGGCCGGTACTGACGGTCGCGGACCTCACCCGCTGACGGCAGCCCTCGCACACCGCGTCCGGCAAAGCGGTGGCGTCCGAGTGGTAGCATCGCCCGTCATGCCAAGGCGTACGACGGGCTCCAGGTTTCGAGGGGGCGTCAGCCACGCCGAGCTGGGGCCGTCGCGGGATGGCGCGACGATGGCGGGAACGCGTCGGTCGGGCGCGAGGTCGATGATGTCAATGAGCCGGTGATCAGGGGTGGACCAGTCGTGACCGTTGGACAATCGATCGTCTTCAACGGCGACCTCGGCAGCGGCAAGAGCACCGTGTCGGTCGAGATCGCGAAGCGGCTCGGCATGCGCCGGGTCAGCGTGGGGGACCTCTACCGGGAGATGGCGCAGCAGCGGCAGATGACCGCGCTGCAGCTCAACCTGCACGCCGAGCTGGATCAGGCCGTCGACGGCTACGTGGACCAGCTCCAGCGGGACATTGCCGCCTCCGGTGAGCCCCTCATCATGGACTCCCGGCTGGCGTGGCACTTCTTCACCGACGCGCTCAAGGTGCACATGATCACCGAGCCGGGCGAGGCGGCCCGCCGGGTGCTCGCCCGCCCCTCCGGGCCGGCCGAGAGCTACGCCTCGCTGGAGGAGGCCAAGGCCAAGCTCCGGGAGCGCAGCGCCAGCGAGCGCAGTCGGTTCATCATCCGGTACGGGGTGGACAAGGCTCGGCTGCGTAACTATGACCTGATCTGCGACACCACCCGGGCGTCCGCCGCCGAGGTGATCGAGCACATCGTGGCCGCGTACGAGGGCACGCTCGGCGCCGAGGTGCTGCGCGACGGCCCGCCGCTGCTGCTGCTGGACCCGGCCCGGGTCTACCCGACCGAGGACATCGCCACCCTGCGTGGTCTGTGGGACACCGACTTCGTCGGTGGGGTGGCCGAGGCCGGCGACGAGGCCCTCGAACCGCTGAAGATCGGGTTCACCGGCGAGTACTTCTTCGTCGTCGACGGCCATCGCCGCCTCAGTGCCGCTCTGCAGAACGGGTTCTCCCTGGTCCCCGCCCAGCTGGTCGCCGAGGTCGACGAGCCGGTGGTGGGCGGGATGACGGCGATCGACTACTTCGCCGCCCAGGTGCGCCCCGGCCTGATCTACGACTGGGAGGCGGCTCACAAGATCCAACTGCCGCTGCCCGAGCCGGCGTTGCTCCGCGGCGACGCGGTGCTCGCGGGGGACCCGGCCGCCGGCGCCTGAGCGAGGCCGGGCCGACGCGCGGGGTACGCGCGCCGGCCCGGCCACCGAGTCGTACGGCGGATAGCTGGTACGGCTCAGCCGAGGACGACACCCGAGGCGCCGACGCCGGCCATGCCGGAGAAGATGTCCTCGTAGTAGAACCGCCAGGCGCAGACCCGGCCGCCGGGGCGGTAGCCGGTACAGGTCGTCGACGTGAAGGTGTCGTCGATGGCGGTGTTGGTGCCGGTGGCCCAGACCTGGAGGGTGTTCGCCGCGTTCACGATCTCCACCGGGCCGCCGCTGTCACCCTGGCCGACGGCGTTGGCGCCGGTGGTGTTCTCCGCTTGGACCTGACCGCAGACCTGGCCGAAGTCGCGCACGTTGATGCACAGGTTGCGGGCCTTCACCTGGATCGAGCAGCGGGTGCCGGAGTACGCGCCGGAGGTGCACACCCAGTTGCCGACCTGGCTGGCCGACGCGCCGATCACCTGGTTGCTGAACTCACTGACCACGTTGCCGTTCGCGTCGGTGCTGTTGTTGAAGACCCGGCCGCCGGAGCCGGCCGACAACAGCAGGGTGTCGGTGCCGGCGTTGCGGGTGCTGACGGTGCCCATCGACTGCCCGGTCGGGTCGGTCGCGACGTTGTTGAGGTTGCCGCAGTGCGCGGCGGAGAGGATCCGCGCGTTCCCGTTCTTGAAGACCCCGAAGCCCGTCGAGCAGCCACCACCGGTGGTGGCGTTGCGCCAGGCGGCACCACCCCACCACGGCGCGGTGTCGTCCCATCGGGTCGCCGGCGCGGCGGCGACCTTCGTCTGCACGGTCACCGGCACACCGGCCAGCGCGGTAGCACCGAGCAGCCCGTCCTGCGTGCCGACGAGCAGGCCGGCACCGTCGGCGCGCGGCCCGACCGTGGTGATCTTGTCACCGGCGGAGGCCCGCAGCCGGTCGGCCGCGGCCATGAGTTCCCGCTGCGAGTACGCGGCGGGCAGCACCTTGGTGGCGACGGTGGCCCGGGCGTTGGCCACCAGGTTGGCCGGCGGCTCACCCTTCCAGTAGACCTGGAGGTGGCGGGTGGTGGGGTCGGCGACGATGCCGGCGAAGCCGGAGTTGGCGCTGCGCTGCGCCGCGTTCGTGATCTGGGCGGCGGCGTTGTTCATGCGCTGCTGCACCCGGAGCAGCTCCGACCAGGAGGCGAAGCCGCCGGGCACCGGCGTGCTGTCGATGAACGATCCGGTGGCGGGGGCCTTGCCCCCGGGTGCGGCGGTGGCCGGTGTGGCGGTCAGGCCGGCGGCGAGCAGCGTGAGACTGATCGCGGTGACGGCGACGCGACGCAGCATCGCCACGGGGCGCCGGGTGGTCGGGTGTGGACGGATCATCGGGTACCTCTTCCCCCAGGGGTCGTGGAGCGGGCCGTGCCCGCACCAGGACGGTGGCAGGGGCGTCGACGCCATGGGGCGGATCCTGGACGGGACTGGACACCGCTGGACGCTGTTGGACGGGGCGACTGTCCGTAGTGGAACTGTCATACATTGGCAGCCGTCTATCGATTGGCGTGGGGCCGGAATTACCCTGCCCGTGCGCATCCGGGGGGCCGGATGACCGGGGTGGGGGTCGCATGTCTGAGCAGTGGATACCGTCCGGCACTCATCAGACGTCACACGGGTCAGCCGAGCTGGTCCGCGTCTGCACCGAGACGCAGACACTGCCCGAGCTGGCCGGGTTGCTGCGCCAGCTGCGCCGCCGCGAGGCCCGGCAACAGGGCGAGACCCTGCTGACGTACCGACAGTTGGCCGCGAAGACCGGCTGGTCACGCGGAATCATCGGCGAGTATTTCGCCGGCAACATCCTGCCGCCACCGGAGCGGTTCGACGTCCTCATCCGACTGCTCGGGGCCAGCCCCGCCGAACAGGGGGTGCTGGCCACCGCGCGGGACCGGGTCGAAGAGCGACGCCGACGCCCGAACCGGGAGCACGCGACCGGCGGGCGGGCGGTCGCGCGGGCCGGGGTCGGCGGCCCGCGCGCCGGCACCACGTCCCCCCGATTCCCGATACCCCGCCAGTTGCCCCCGGCGCTGCCCGGGTTCGTCGGGCGGGCGACCCAACTCGCCCAGCTCGAGGCCGAATGCGCTCGCGCCGTGGCACCCGGGAACGAGGGCATGGCGTCGGTCACCGTCATGACGTTGTCCGGTACGGCCGGGGTCGGCAAGACGACCCTCGCTGTCAACTTCGCGCACCGGGTCGCCGACCGCTTCCCGGACGGCCAGCTCTACGTCGACCTGCGCGGGTTCGACGCCACCGGATCGGTGGTGACGGCCGTCGAGGCGGTCCGAGGTTTCCTGGAGGCCCTCGAGGTACCGCCCGAACGCATCCCCACCCACCTGCCCGCGCAGGTGGGCCTCTACCGCAGCCTGCTCGCCGGCCGCCGGATGCTGGTGCTGCTGGACAACGCCCGCGACGCCGACCAGATCCGACCCCTGCTGGTCGGCAGCCCGAACTGCCTGGTCCTGGTGACAAGCCGCAACCGGCTCGTCGGGCTGATCGCGGCCGAGGGCGCCCGGCCGATCGGCGTCGACCTGCTCAGCACCGCCGAGGCCTGGCAACTGTTGGCCCGGAGGCTCGGCACTGACCGGTTGGCGGCCGAGCCGCGGGCGGTGGACGAGATCATCGAGCGGTGTGCGCGGCTGCCGCTGGCGCTGGCCGTGCTCGCCGCGAGAGGTGCGGAGAAGCCGACGTTCCCGCTGGCCACCCTCGCCGCCGAACTGCGGGCGGCGCCGCGACCACTCGACTCGTTCGACGGAGGGGACGCCGGCACCGACGTGCAGGCCGTCTTCTCCTGGTCGTACCGGAGCCTGACCCCGGCGGCGGCCCGCCTGTTCCGGCTCTTCGGCTGCCATCCCGGACCGGACATCGGGTTCGCCGCGGCGGCCAGTCTGGCCGGGCTGCCGCGGGCCCAGGTGCCCCGACTGCTGGCCGAACTGGCCCACGCGCACCTTGTCACCGAGCACGCCCCCGGTCGGTTCGGCGCGCACGACCTGCTCCGGGCGTACGCGGCCGAGCAGGTCGAACGTCTCGAACCGGGGAAGGCGCGGCGGGCCGCGATCCGGCGCGGGCTGGACCACTACCTGCACACCGCCCACGCGGCGGCACTGCTGCTGCAACCGGGTCGGGACCCGGTCACCCTCACCGCCCCCGCGCCGGGTGTGCTGCCCGAGGAGATCACCGACCTCGGTCAGGCGCTCGCCTGGTTCAGCGTCGAGTATCCGGTGCTGCTCGCGGCCGTCGCCCACGCGAGGCGGGCCGGGTTCGACGGTCACGCGTGGCAGCTGGCCTGGACACTGGTGGACTTCCTGCAACGCCGGGGGCGGTGGCCGGACCTGGCCGTGGCCCAGCGCAACGCCCTGGCCGGGGCGCAGCGGGCCGGCGACCGACCCGGGCAGGCGAACGCCCACCGCGACCTCGCCAGGGTGCTGTCCCGGCTGGGTCGGGTGAACGAGGCGGCGAGGAACTACCGGCAGGCCCTGGCGATCTTCGCGGAGCTGACCGACCACACCGGGCAGGCGCGCACCCACCGCGCGTTCGGCGCGATGCTCGACGGGCTCGGCCGGCACGCCGAGTCCCTGGAGCAGAGCGAGCGGGCCCTGGCGCTGTACCGGGCCGCCGGGCACGTCGCCGGGGAGGCCAGCGCCCGCAACGCGGTCGGGTGGGCGTACGCCCAGCTCGGCCGGTACGAGCCGGCGCTCGGGCACTGCCGGGAGGCGTTGGCGCTGCTGCGGACGACAGGGGACCGGCACGGCGAGGCGAACACCTGGGACAGCCTCGGCTTCATCCACGCCCGACTGGCTGACCACCCGGCGGCGATCCGCTGTTTCCAGCGGGCCCTCGGGCTGTACCGGCGGGTCAGCGACCGCTACGACGAGGCGGACACCCTGTCCCGGCTCGGCGAGAGCCGGCAGGCGCTGGGGGACGCGGCCGGCGCCGCGCGTACCTGGCTGCGGGCCCTACTCATCCTCGACGATCTCGGCCACCCGGACGCCGAGCGGGTACGGGAGTTGTTGGCCGGGCAGTTCGCCGGTGACGCTGGGCACACCGGCGGTGGTTGAGCGAGGTGCGCCGCCCGGCGTCCGGCCGGGCACTCCGTAGACTGGTACGGCACCGCTCGTCCATTCGAAGAAGGAGCCGTCCCGCGTGACCGTCCAGCCCATCCGTCTGTTTGGGGATCCGGTGCTGCGCACGCCGGCCGATCCGGTGGTCGACTTCGACGCCGAGCTACGTCGGCTCGTCGCCGACCTCACCGACACGATGCGTGAGCAGAACGGCGCCGGCCTGGCCGCGCCGCAGCTCGGTGTGAGCCTGCGGGTGTTCACCTTCGACGTCGACGACGTCCTCGGGCACCTGATCAACCCGGTGCTGGAGTTCCCCGACGAGGAGGAGCAGGACGGCCCGGAGGGCTGCCTGTCCATCCCCGGGCTCTACTTCGACACCAAGCGTCGGCAGAACGTCATCGCCAAGGGCTTCAGCTCGTTCGGCGACCCGATGCAGATCGTCGGCACCGGCCTGATGGCGCGCTGCGTGCAGCACGAGACCGACCACCTCGACGGGGTGCTCTTCCTGGACCGACTGGACCCGGAGGGGCGCAAGGAAGCCATGAAGGCGATCCGCCAGGCCGAGTGGTACGACGCGGCGGCCCCGCCCACGGTCAAGCTCAGCCCGCACATCAGCGACCCGTTCGGTCTGGGGCGCTGACCCGGATGCGCGTGATCTTCGCCGGTACGCCGGCCGTCGCCGTTCCCGCCCTGGCCGCCGTCGCCGCCTCCCGACACGAGCTGGTGGCCGTTGTCACCCGGCCCGACGCGCCCGCCGGGCGTGGACGGGGCCTGTCCCGCTCACCGGTCGGCGAGTGGGCCGACGAGCACGGCGTCGAGGTGCTCACCCCGGCCCGTCCCCGCGACCCGGAGTTCCTCGACCGGCTTCGCGAGCTGGAGCCGGCCTGCGTGCCGGTGGTCGCCTACGGCGCGCTGGTGCCGCCGGCGGCCCTGGAGATCCCCCGGCACGGCTGGATCAACCTGCACTTCTCCCTGCTGCCCGCCTGGCGTGGCGCCGCGCCCGTGCAGCACGCCGTGCTGCACGGTGACGAGCTGACCGGGGCCAGCGTCTTCCAGCTGGAGGAGGGCCTGGACACCGGCCCGGTCTACGGCACGCTGACCGACGAGATCCGCGCCACCGACACCTCCGGGGACCTGCTGGGAAGGCTCGCCGACTCCGGCGCCGGGCTGCTGGTGGCGGTGCTCGACGCGATCGACGAGGGCACCGCCCGCGCCGAGCCGCAGCCGGCCGACGGGGTGTCGCTGGCACCGAAGCTGACAGTGGACGACGCGCGGGTGCGCTGGAGCGACCCGGCCTTCGCCGTGGACCGGCGGATCCGGGCCTGCACGCCCGCGCCGGGCGGCTGGACGACGTTCCGCGACGAGCGGGTGAAGCTCGGCCCGGTCGTCCCGGTGCCCGACGGCCCCGAGCTCAAGCCGGGGGAGTTGCTGGTGGAGAAGTCCCGGGTGCTGGCCGGCACGGCCACAGTGCCGGTACGTCTCGGCGAGGTCCGGGCCGCGGGCAAGCGGGCGATGAACGCGACCGACTGGGCGCGCGGCGTCCGGGTCGGCACTGGAGAGGACTTCGCGTGACGGCACCGGAGGGAACCCGACCGACGCGCTCCGGCCCGTCGACCAGCCGTGGCGGGGACCGCCGCCCGGTCCGGCCACCGATGGACCGGCCGCGCCGCGCCGCGTACGAGGCGGTGGCGGCGGTGCACCGGGACGACGCGTTCGCCAACCTGGTGCTGCCCATCATCCTGCGGGAGGAGGGGCTGTTCGGTCGGGACGCGGCCTTCGCCACCGAGCTGACCTACGGCACCCTGCGCCACCTGGGCACGTTGGACGCGATCCTGACTGACGCGGCCGGCCGGGACGTGGCCCGGATCGACCCGCCGGTACGCGACGCGCTGCGGCTCGGGGCGTACCAGCTCCTGCACACCCGGGTGCCGCCGCACGCCGCGGTCTCGTCGACTGTGGACCTGGTCCGTTCGGTCGCACCGGGCGCTACCGGTTTCGCCAACGCGGTGCTGCGCGAGGTGTCCACCCGTGACGCGGACGCCTGGGTGGCGAAGCTCGCACCGCCGAGGGAGACCGACCCGGTCGGGCACCTCGCGTTGGCGTACAGCCACCCGCAGTGGATCGTGCGGGCCTTCTCCGAGGCGCTCGGTGGCGATCTGGGTGAGACGGAGCGCCTCCTGATCGAGGACAATGAGCGCCCGCCGGTGCACCTGGCGGCCCGGCCCGGCCTGATCGACCCGGTCGAGCTGGCCGACCAGGTCGGCGGCGCGCCCGGTGCTTTCTCGCCGTACGCCGTCTATCTTCCCGGCGGCTCGCCGGGCGACATCCCGGCGGTGGTCGACGGCCGGGCCCACGTCCAGGACGAGGGCTCCCAGTTGGTGGCCGCCGCGCTCGCCGACGCGCCGCTGGACGGCCCGGACGGACGTTGGCTGGACCTGTGCGCCGGCCCGGGTGGCAAGGCCGGGTTGCTCGGCGCGCTGGCCGCGCAGCGGGGTGCCCGGGTGACGGCTGTGGAGGTGGCCGAGCACCGCGCTCGGCTGGTCTCCCTGGCGACCCGGGACCTGCCGGTGGCCGTGCTGACCATGGACGGCCGTGAGGTCGGTGGCGACCCGAAACTGCCGGAGCAGCACTTCGACCGGGTGTTGGTCGACGCGCCGTGTACCGGACTGGGGTCGCTGCGTCGTCGGCCGGAGTCACGCTGGCGTCGCCAGCCGTCCGACCTGCCGCCGCTGACCCGGCTGCAACGGGAACTGCTCGGCGCGGCGCTGCGGGCGGTCCGCCGGGGTGGCCTGGTCGCCTACGTGACCTGTTCGCCGCACACCGTCGAGACGCACGTGACGGTGACCGAGGCGGCCCGCCGTAGCGGGGTTCCGGTGGACTTCGTGGACGCCCGCCCGCTGCTGCCGGCCGGCATGCCCGGTCTCGGTGACGGGCCGACAGTGCAGCTCTGGCCACACCGCCACGGCACCGACGCGATGTTCCTCGCCGTCCTGCGCCGAGGCTGATCCGTTCCACGCGTCCGGCCGGTCAGCCGACCGGCCGGACGCGTGCGCTCACCCTCTGCGCGACCGGGCTTCCGCAGGCCTAGGTGACCGGGAGGCCCTTGGTGCCGGCGTTCTTCATCGAGCGGGTCAGGTTCCGGTCGGAGATCCAGAGGAAGCACTGCACGCCCCGGTTCCCGTTGCGCCATTCTTCCTCGTACGGCTGGTAGTAGATCGTGCCGGCGCGGAAGTCGAGCTGGGAGTTGTCCGGAACCTTGGCGTACTTGGCGATCATCGTCTGGCAGGCCCGGTGGGTCCGCTTGGTGCCGCGGGTGAACTCGGCGTAGCTGGTGTCCGGCGCCTGCCAGACCCCGACGAACTCGGCGTGGTGCTTGGCCGTGCAGGAAACCGGCACCATCTCGTCGATGTCGTCCTTGACCAGCTTCGGGTTGAAGCAGCGGTACGCCAGCGGGGCCGGCCCGGACAGCGCGCCCCGGAGGCTGCCGGTGCGCAGGTCGACAGCGGTGTCGTCGATGCTGGCGATCTCGGTGACGTCGCAGCGGTACCAGCGGGCGCCGCCCGACCAGGCCTGCGGCGACGGCAGGACGACGGTCAGGCCGAGCCGCCCGGAACGCCAGTCGGCCCCCACCGCCTTGTTGACCGCCGTGTCGCACCCGGTCTGCGCGGCCCGCATGCCGGCCGAGCCGGGCTGCGGGGGCGTGCCGGCCTCGGCGCCCGGACCGGTGAGGGTGCCCACGTGCATGGTCTCCACCCGGTGTGCCTCGGTGCACGCCGTCGGGTTGTAGCCGGTCAGGAAGCCGACCTGCTGGGAGCTCTGGTGGCAGACGTCGGCGGAGGGGACGAACTGCTGCGCCGCGACAGGCGCCGGCCAGTCGTCGGTGAGGTCACTGTCGACTCCGGCGGGTGCGCCGCAACCGGCCAGCGCCAGGGCCAGCGCCCCACCCCCGGCGAACGCCGCCAACCACCGTCGCATCCCGACCTCCCGCCGCTGCTGGCCTCCGACCGGACCCAGCCGGTCGATTGCGCCACGGCGCAGCAGCATACGGCACCGATGCTCAGATCGCGGGCAGTCCCTCCGGGCCGACGTCGCGCATCGAGCGGGTGAGTTTGCGGTCGTCGCTCCACAGGAAACAGCGCACCCCACGGTCGCCCTCCTCCCACTCCCGCTGCGACGGCGGGTAGTAGATGGACCCGGCCCGGTACGGCAGCTCGCTGTTGTTGGGTACCGCCGCGTACTCGGCGATCAGCGCCATGCAGCGCCGGTGCGCCTGCTCGGCGGACTTGGCGAACTCCGCCCAGCTGATGTCCCGCTCGTCGTAGACGCCCACGAACTCGGCGCGGTGCGGCTCGGTGCAGAGCACCGGCGCCATGTAGTTGAGGTTGTCGCCGATCAGTTTGGGGTCGAAGCAGCGGTGCGTCAGGGGCGTGTCGCCGATCAACGCGCCGCGCAGGCTGCCGGTGCGGTTGACCGGGCGGGTGTTGTCGATGCTGCCGGTCTCGCTGAGGTCGCAGCGGTACCAGCGGGCGCCGCCGGCCCAGGCGGGCGCGGACGGCAAGGCGAGGGACAGCGCGAGTCGGGCCGTGTGCCAGTCGCCGCCGAGCACCTCCCGGGCCCGCTGGTCGCATTCGGCGCGAGCCGTGCGCAGCGCCTGCGATCCGGGTTCCGGTCGGGTCTCGGTCAGCGCGTCGGGCCCGACGAAGGTGCCGACGTGGATGGCCTCGGCCAGGTGGTTGCGCGCGCAGTCCACCGTCTCGTACGTGCTTGCCTGCACGACAGTGGCGATCCGTGGCAGGCAGGTGTCGGTGGCGGGGGTGAATGGTTTCGGAACCCGCAGCGTCGGCCAGTCGTCGGTGAGATCACCGTCCGCGCCTCGCGCCGGCGCGCAGCCGGCCAGCAGCATCGTCGTGACGCTGGCCAGCGCCAGCGCTGGAAGCCACCGTCGCATCGTCCGCCCTCCCGGGAGCTGGCGGCCGGTCGCCGCGCCCCGCGGCGAGACCCCGGCGGGCGTGCAGCTTACGGCACCGTCCCGGTTGGAGTGTCGTCGCGTTTCCGTCGATCGGCCAGTGGCTGATATCTGTTCGTCCGGATTCGGGGGCCCGGAGCGTCCAATTCTGCACCAATGGTCACTGCTGGGTCACAGGGCGTCCCCAAAGGTGCCGCGATGCGGGTGGCGGGTGGCCACGTTCGTACACTGGCCCCGTGACCGTACCGCCGCCGATCGTCGCGCCGAGCATCCTGGCCGCCGATTTCTCCCGCCTCGCCGAAGAGGTCCGTGCCGTCGAGGACGCCGCGGACTGGTTGCACGTCGACGTGATGGACAACCATTTCGTGCCGAACCTGACCATTGGGCTGCCCGTGGTGCAGAGCCTGCGGGCTGTCACGGCGATGCCCTTCGACGTGCACCTGATGATCGAGGACCCGCGCCGGTGGGCCCCCGGGTACGCCGACGCTGGGGCGTACAACGTCACCTTCCACGCGGAGGCGTCCGACGACCCGGTGGCGCTCGCCAAGGACCTGCGCTCGGCAGGCGCGAAGGCGGGCCTGGCCATCGACCGGGACACCCCGATCGAGCCCTACCTGGACCTGCTGCCCAGCTTCGACACCCTGCTGATCATGACGATCAAGGCGGGCTTCGGTGGGCAGCGGTTCATTCCGCAGCTCCTGGAGAAGGTGCGGACGGCCCGGCGGCACGCGTCGGCCGGGCACCTGGAGCTGCGCATCGAGGTGGACGGCGGGATCGCCGCCGACACCATCGAGCAGGCGGCGGCGGCTGGCGCCGACGCGTTCGTGGCCGGCACCGCCGTGTACGGGGCCGCCGACCCGGCGGAGGCGGTACGGCACCTGCGGGCACTGGCGGAACGCGCGGCGCCCGGGGCCTGAGGTGGAGCCCGAGGCCGACCGCAAGGACATCATTCTCGTCGTGGACGACGACGAGGACATCGCCCGGTTCGTCGAGTTCAACCTGCGGCTGCACGGCTTCGAGGTGATCCACGCCAGCGACGGCCAGGAGGCCCTGGAGGTCATCGAGCGCCAACGGCCGGACCTGGCGGTGGTCGACCTCATGATGCCCCGGATCGACGGGTTGGAGCTGACCCGCCGGTTGCGCGCCGACCCGATGACGTCCGCCCTTCCGGTGATCATGCTGACCGCCAAGGGGATGACCGTCGACAAGGTGCACGGGCTCAGCGCCGGCGCCGACGACTACCTGGTCAAGCCGTTCGACACCGCCGAGCTGGTGGCCCGGGTCTCGTCCACGCTGCGCCGGAACAAGGAGTTCCGGGAGGTTTCCCCGCTGACCGGGCTGCCCGGCAACAGCCGGATCCGTCGGGAGATCAGCGATCGGGTCCGCAACGGCGTGGACTACGCCGTCGGCTACGTCGACATCGACCGGTTCAAGAGCGTGAACGACAGGTACGGCTTCGTGCGCGGCGACGACTTCATCTCCGCGCTGGCCCGCAGCCTGCACCGGGCGGTGGTGGGCGTCGGGCTGCCACCGGCCTTCCTCGGTCACGTCGGTGGCGACGACTTCGTCATCGTCTGCGCCCCGGACCAGGTGCGCCCACTGACGTCCCGGGCGGTCGTCGACTTCGAGAACGCCGCCGACACGCTCTACGACCAGACCGACCGGGAGCGTGGCTTCGTCGAGTTGAAGGATCGACGCGGCAACATCCGGCGGGCGGCCCTGGTCACGCTCTCCATCGGGGTGTCCCTCTCCGACGCCGGCAAGCGGTTCACCGACCCGCTCGAAGCGATCGCGGTGGCCTCGGAGATGAAGACGGTGGCCAAGAGTCAACCGGGCTCGTACGTGGCGGTGGACCGGCGTCGAGGCGTCACCTGAGCGTGATAACGCTGTGAAGTAGCTCGCCTAGGTGGCGACGGAGGCGGATCGGCGTGTAAGACTTCCCGTGTACCCACCACGCGCTGGCGGGACTCGGTGAAATTCCGAACCGGCGGTGATCCACGGTTTGACCGTGGTCAGCCCGCGACCCGGACGGCTCTGCCGTCCGGTGGACCTGGTGAAAATCCGGGGCCGACGGTTGGGGGCGGTTCGTCCGCGCCCAGAAAGTCCGGATGGGAGACAGCGCGCGGGACGGACGGGTCCGAGCCGGCCGCTGGCTTCAGCGTGCCGTGCCGACCCCCCGGGGCGGCTGTGCCGTTCCCGGAATCCGCCACCGCCTGCCCGTGGCCCCATGGCCACCGCCTCCCTGACCGCCAGCGCGCGGACGGCGAGTGAGAGGGCAGGGGCAGCGCGATGGCCAGCGTCTCCGTTGATGAGGCGATGCGGCGTGCGATCGAGTTGGCGGCGCGCGGGCTCGGCACCACCAGCCCCAACCCCGTGGTTGGGTGCGTGCTCCTCGACGAGAACGGCGAGGTCGTGGGCGAGGGATTCCACGCGTACGCCGGGGGGCCGCACGCCGAGATCGTCGCCCTGGCGCAGGCCGGGCGGCGGGCCAAGGGCGGCACCGCGATCGTCACTCTGGAACCCTGCGACCACACCGGGCGCACCGGCCCCTGCAGTTCCGCGCTCGTCCAGGCCGGGGTGGGCCGGGTGGTCATCGCCGTACCCGACCCGAACCCGGTCGCTTCCGGGGGTGCCGCCACGTTGCGCGCCGCCGGGGTCCGGGTCGATCTGGGGGTACGCGGCGAGGAGGCCGAGGCCGGCAACGTCGCGTGGTTGACCTCGATGCGCCGAGGCTGGCCGTACGTGATCTGGAAGTACGCCGCCACGCTCGACGGTCGCTCCGCCGCGGCGGACGGCACCAGCATGTGGATCACCTCGGAGGCGGCCCGGATCGACGTGCACGCGCTGCGTGGCACCGTCGACGCGGTCATCGCCGGGGTGGGCACCGTGCTCGCCGACGACCCCCGGTTGACCGCCCGCAACCTGCGCGACGGCAGCCTGGCCATCCGGCAGCCGCTGCGGGTGGTGGTGGACAGCTCGGGGCGTACACCGGCTGACGCCAAGGTCCGCGACGGCGCCGCACGCACCTGGATCGCGACCGCCGACGAGGTCGGAGCCGACCCGGACGGCCGGGTCGACCTGTCGGCGCTGCTCGCGGCGCTGCACCAGCGCGGGGTCCGCGCGGTGCTCCTGGAGGGCGGCCCCCGGCTGGCTGGCGCGTTCCTGGAGGCCGGCCTGGTCGACAAGATCGTCGGGTACGTCGCGCCGCGGTTGCTCGGCGCCGGCCCGACGGCTCTGGTCGACGCGGGAGTGACCACCATCGCCGAGGCCATCGATCTGGAGTTCGTCGACGTTACGCAGATCGGTCCGGATCTCCGGATCACTGCTTTGCCCCGGAAAAGGGAGGGCTGAGATGTTCACCGGCATTATTGAGGAAATGGGCGAGATCGTCCGGGTGGCGCCGACGGCAGGCGATTCGGCGCTGCTGGGCGTACGCGGCCCGCTGGTCACGTCCGACGCCCGCCACGGCGACTCGATCGCCGTCAACGGTGTCTGCCTGACCGTCGTGGACGTGGCCGACGGTGTCTTCACCGCCGACGTGATGGGGGAGACGCTGCGCCGCTCCGCGCTGGGCGCGCTGCGCCCCGGCGACCCGGTCAACCTGGAGCGGGCCGCCGCGCTCGGTAGCCGGCTCGGTGGGCACCTGGTGCAGGGCCACGTCGACGGCGTCGGTGAACTGATCTCCCGGGAGCCGGCCGAGCAGTGGGAGACGGTCCGGTTCCGGCTGCCCGCCGCCCTGTCCCGGTACGTGGTGGAGAAGGGCTCGATCACCATTGACGGTGTCTCGTTGACAGTCGCCGCGGTCGGCGCGGACGAGTTCGCCGTCGGGCTGATCCCGACCACGCTCAAGCTGACCACGCTCGGCGCGAAAGGCGTCGGCGACCCGGTCAACCTGGAGGTCGACGTGTTGGCCAAGTACGTCGAGCGGCTGCTCGGCGACCGGCTCACCCACGCCGACGCCCGCGGGCTGGCCTCGGACCAGGGCGGGGTGGCCTGATGGGCCCGCTCAGCTGGCTGCTGGACGCCCAGGTGCACGTCGCCGGGTCGCCGGTGCTGGCCAGGGAGATCGTCGGCAACGCGTTCGGGCTGGTCTCGGCGTTGCTCGGGTTGCGCCGGCTGGTCTGGGCGTGGCCGGTCGGCATGGTCGGTAACGCGCTCCTCCTCACCGTCTTCCTCGGCGGCGTGTTCGCCACCCCGCAGGAGCACGACCTGTACGGGCAGGCCGGCCGGCAGGTGTTCTTCTTCGCGGTCAGCGTCTACGGCTGGTGGCGTTGGCAGCGCAACCGTCGCGGCGACTCCGGGCAGGCCGCTGTCGTCCCGCGCTGGGCCACCGGGCGGGAGCGGCTGATGATGCTGCTGGCCGCCGTGGTCGGCACCGCCGCGGCGTACCCGCTGCTCAAGGCCCTCGGTTCGTGGGGCCCGCTGCCCGACGCCTGGATCCTCACCGGCAGCCTGCTGGCCACGTACGGCATGGCCCGCGGCTGGGTGGAGTTCTGGCTGCTCTGGATCGCTGTGGACGCGGTCGGGGTGCCGTTGCTGCTGCGCGGCGGGTTCTACCCCTCGGCCGTCATGTACCTGATCTACGGCGCCCTCTGCGTCTGGGGCTTCGCCGCCTGGTGGCGCACCTCCCGCGCCACGGCCACCGTTCGTAAGCCCATCTACCGGGAGGCCGTCGCATGACCAGCTTTGGGGATATCGAGCAGGCGATCGCGGACATCGCGGCCGGCCGGCCGGTCGTCGTGGTCGATGACGCGGACCGGGAGAACGAGGGCGACCTGATCTTCGCGGCCGAGTTGGCCACGCCGGAGCTGATGGCGTTCATGGTTCGCTATACCTCCGGCTACGTCTGCGTGGCGCTCACCGAGAGCGAAGCCGACCGGCTCGACCTGCCGCCGATGCACCACACCAACCAGGACCGGCGCGGCACCGCGTACACGGTGACGGTGGACGCCCGCGAGGGCGTCAGCACCGGCATCTCGGCGGCCGACCGCGCGCACACCAGCCGGCTCCTCGCCGCCGCGGCGACCGACCCGACCGATCTGGCCCGCCCCGGCCACGTGGTGCCGCTGCGCGCTCGCGAGGGCGGGGTGCTGCGCCGGCCGGGGCACACCGAGGCGGGGATCGACCTGACCCGGCTGGCCGGGCTGCGTCCGGCCGGCGTGCTCTGCGAGCTGGTCAACGACGACGGCACCATGATGCGCCTGCCGGACCTGGAGAAGTTCTCCGCCGAGCACGGCCTCACGCTCGTCACCATCGCCGACCTGATCGCCTACCGCCGGCGTACCGAGAAGCAGGTCGAGCTGGTCGCCGACGCCCGGATGCCGACGAAGCACGGGGTGTTCCGGGCGCTCGGCTACCGCGCCGAGCACGACCCGGCCGAACATGTCGCGATGGTGCTCGGTGACATCGGTGACGGCCAGGACGTGCTGGTCCGGGTGCACTCCGAGTGCCTGACCGGGGACGTGTTCGGCTCGCTGCGCTGCGACTGTGGACCGCAGCTGGACGCCGCAATGGCTCGGGTCGGGCAGGAGGGCCGGGGCGTGGTGCTCTACGTCCGTGGGCACGAGGGGCGCGGCATCGGCCTGCTGCACAAGCTGCAGGCGTACCAGTTGCAGGACCTGGGCCGCGACACCGTCGACGCCAACCTCGACCTGGGCCTGCCGGCCGACGCCCGCGACTACGGCACCGGCGCGCAGATCCTCTACGACCTGGGCGTGCGGTCGATGCGGCTGCTGACCAACAATCCGGCCAAGCGGGCCGGCCTGGAGGGGTACGGGTTGACCATCACCGGCCGCGAGGGGCTGCCGGCCGGCGCGCACCCGGAGAACATGCGCTACCTGCGCACCAAGCGGGACCGGATGGGTCACCTGCTGGACGAGTTGGACGAGGTCTCCGAGGCGCCGCTGGGGCGTCCGGTCGCCAACGACGAGATCGGAGCATGACGATGGCGGGTTTCGGTGAGCCGGGAGTCGAGGCGGTCGACGCTGCGGGGCTGACCGTCGGGGTCGTTGCCGCCCGCTGGCACGGCGAGCTGACCGACCACATGCTGGAGCGTGCGGTGGCCGCCGCCGAGGCGTGCGGCGCGCGTTCCGTTGTCGCCCGGGTCGCCGGTTCGGTCGAGCTGCCGGTGGTCGCGCAGGCCCTCGCCCGCCGCTGCGACGTGGTGGTCGCCCTCGGCGTGGTGGTCCGTGGGTCCACCGCCCACTTCGACTACGTCTGCCGTTCGGTCACCGACGGGCTGACCCGGGTGGCGCTGGACGAGGGCAAGCCGGTGGCGCACGGCGTGTTGACAGTGGAGACCATCGAGCAGGCCCGTGACCGCGCCGGTCTGCCCGGCTCGGCGGAGGACAAGGGCTGGGCCGCCACGGTGGCGGCGCTCGACGCGGCGCTGGCCGTGCGGACGGTGGCGGCGGGCAACGCCCAACGGGTCGGCTTCGGCGGCTGACGCCTCTGCCGCCTCTGAAGGCCCGCCTTCAGAGGCGGCCGGCCTCGATGATCCGGCGCAGGAACTGTCGGGTACGAGGCTGCGTCGGCTCGCCGAGCACCTGCTCGGGCGGGCCGCTCTCGACCACCCGGCCGGCGTCGAGGAAGCACACCTCGTCGGCGACGTCCCGGGCGAAGCCCATCTCGTGGGTGGCCAGCACCATGGTCATGCCGTCGGCCTTCAGGTCGCGGATCATCGCCAGCACCTCGCCGACCAGCTCCGGGTCGAGCGCGGAGGTGACCTCGTCGAGCAGCATCAGTCGAGGTGAGTTGGCCAGCGCCCGGACGATCGCCACCCGCTGTTGCTGCCCGCCGGAGAGCCGGTCCGGGTAGGCGTCCGCCTTGGCGGCGAGCCCCACCCGGTCGAGCAGCTCCCGGGCCTGCGCCTCGGCCTCCGCCCGGCCCCGCCCGTGTACGCGACGCGGCGCGAGGGTGATGTTGTCCAACACGCTCAGGTGCGGAAAGAGGTTGTACGCCTGGAACACCATGCCGATCCGCCGCCGGACCCGGTCCGGGTCCACCCGGGGATCGGAGATGTCCTCCCCGTCCAACTCGATGGTGCCGTCGTCGAGTTCGTCGAGCAGGTTGACGCAGCGCAGCAGGGTCGACTTGCCGGACCCGGACGCGCCGATCAGGGCCACCACCTGATGCTCGGCGACGGTCAGGTCGAGTTGGTCGAGCACGGCGTGCCCGCCGAACTCCTTGCGCAGGCCCCGGCAGCGCAGCAACGCCATGGATCAGCCTCCCGACTGTCGGCGGGCCGCGCGCAGCGTCACCCAGTCGGTGACGGCGATCAGTGGGATCGCGAGCAGCACGAAGAGCACCCCCGCCACGATGTACGGCGTGTAGTTGAAGGTCTGGGCGGTGGCGATCTGCGCGGCGCGGACCGCGTCGATCGGCCCGGCCAGCGAGACCAGCCCGACGTCCTTCTGCAACGCCACCACGTCGTTGAGCAGGGGTGGCGCCACCCGGCGGACGGCCTGCGGCAGGACCACGTGCCGCATCGTCTGCCGGTGGGTCAGGCCCAACGAGCGGGCCGCGGCGAGTTGGCTGGAGTGCACCGACTCGATGCCGGCCCGGAACACCTCGGCGAGGTAGCCGCCGTAGGTGAGGACCAACGCGATCCCACCCAGCACCAGCACCGGCGGCATGCCCTGCAACCGCAGCCCCGGCACGCCGAGGGTGAGCAGGTACAGCACGATGATCAGCGGTAGTCCGCGGAAGGTGTAGGTGTAGCCGGCGGCCAGCGCGCGGGCCGGGAAGAAGACCGGCCCGCGCAGCGTCCGCAGCACGGCGAGCACCAGCCCGAGCAGCAGCGCGCCGACCGCACAGCAGACCAGCAGCCGTACGTTGAGCCAGAGCCCGCTCAGCACCGTCGGCAGCGCGTCGCGGGCGATCTCCGGATCCAGGAACGAGCGCCGGACCCGGTCCCAGCCCGGCGCTCCGGTCACCGCGAGCACCAGCAGCGTGCCGAGCGCCGCCGTCGAGGACGCCGCGACGAGCACGCTGTAGACGGTCTGCCGACGTCGGTACGCCGACCGCCGCAGCTGCGCCTGGGAGGGCACCCGATCCAGAAGCGTCACCGCAGCTCGGCCGCCCCCGCCACCTGGGCGAGCCACTTCTGTTCCAGCTCCTTCAACGTCCCCGCGGTGGTGAGCTGACCGACCGCCCCGCTCACGCAGGAGGTCAGTGGTGAGTTCTTGTCCAGCAGCAACCCGAACGCCTCGGGCGTACCGACCTGCGGCACCTGCCCGACGATCACGGCGTCGGTGATCTCCGCGCCGGTGATGTAGAAGGCGGTCGGAAGATCGACCACGAGACCGTCCAGCTGCCCGTTCTGAAGGGCCTTCTTGGCATCGTCGTTGCTGTTGTAGACCTGCGGCTTGGCGGCCGGCTTGATCACGTCGGTGATCGCCTGGTAGCTGGTGGTGCCCACCTGCGCGCCGAGCCGGGCGTCCCGCAGCTCGGCCAGCGACTTCCGGCCGGCGATCTTCGAGGACTTCAACGCGATGACGGTCTGCCGCACCAGGTAGTACGGCGCGGAGAAGTCGACAGCCTGCTTGCGTTCGTCGGTGATGGAGAACTGGTTGATGTCGAAGTCGAAGTCCTTCGGCCCCGGCGCGATGGCGGTGTCGAACTTGACCCGGGTCCAGGTGACGTCGGCGCGGGCGTAGCCGAGCTTCTCGGCCACCGCGTACGCGACAGCGGATTCGAAGCCCTCACCGCTGTCCGGCTTGTCCTTGGCGAACCACGGCTCGTACGCGGGCTGGTCGGTGGCGATGGTCAACTTGCCCGGCGTACGCGTGGGTAGGCTGTCCTTGGCGCAGGACGGCGCTGCGGTGACAGTGGGGGTCGGGTCTTCGTCCTGTGGCGCGCACCCGGCGGTGGCTACGACGACGGCACCGGCGACGGTGAGCGCGAGGAGACGTGAGCGGCTGGCCATGGCGGACAGCGTAGAGCTCCATGAGCATCGATCGACAATTGTCCCACCATGTTGGTAGGGAATTGTCCGCTTACTGGATTTCGGCAGACCCGGACGTGGGGTGCCGCCGGGGTGGCTGGAAGAATCGTTCCCTGTGAAGACGTTCGAGGAGTTGTTCGCCGAGCTGCAGGCCAAGGCCGCCGCCGGCACCCCGGGCTCGGGCACCGTCGCCGCGCTGGACAAGGGCGTGCACTTCATCGGCAAGAAGGTCGTCGAGGAGGCGGCCGAGTCGTGGATGGCCGCCGAGCACGAGGGGCCGGAGCGCACCGCCGAGGAGATCTCCCAGCTGCTCTACCAGGTCCAGGTGCTGATGCTTGCCAGCGGTCTCGAGCTCAAGGACGTCTACCGACATCTGTGAGTGCCCCCACCCCTGTTGATCGCCAACCGGATCGAAGGAGCACTCCGTCATGCTGCGTGTCGCCATTCCCAACAAGGGCACCCTGGCCGAACCGGCCGCCCAGATGCTGCGCGAGGCGGGCTACCGCCAGCGCACCGACCCCAAGGACCTCGTCTGCCGGGACGAGGCCAACGACGTCGAATTCTTCTACCTGCGTCCGAAGGACATCGCCACCTACGTCGGCTCCGGTGACCTCGACCTCGGGATCACCGGCCGGGACCTGCTGATCGATTCGGCCGCGCCGGCCGAGGAGGTCGTCGACCTCGCCTTCGGCCGGGCCACCTTCCGCTTCGCCGCCCGCCCCGACGACATCGCCTCCGTGCAGGAGCTGGGCGGCCACCGCATCGCCACCGCGTACCCGGGGCTGGTCGAACGGCACCTCGGCGAGGTGGGCGTCAAGGCCGACGTGATCCGCCTCGACGGCGCGGTGGAGAACGCCGTACGCCTCGGCGTCGCCGACGTGATCGCGGACGTGGTGGAGACCGGCGCGACCCTGCGCCAGGCGGGCCTGGTGGTCTTCGGCGAGCCGCTGCTGCGCTCGTCGGCGGTGCTGGTCCGGCGTGCCGGCGCACCCGCGCAACCGCAGGCCGAGCAGTTGCTGCGCCGTCTGCACGGTGTGCTGGTGGCACGCCGCTACGTGATGCTCGCCTACGACGTGCCGGCCGGTCTGCTGGACCGGGCCAGCGGGCTCACCCCGGGCATCGAGTCGCCCACCGTGTCGCCGCTGCACCGCGAGGGCTGGGTGGCGGTGCAGGCCATGGTGCTCCGCGACGACGTGCACCGCATCATGGACGAGCTGTACGAACTGGGCGCCCGCGCCATCCTCGTCACCAACATCCACGCCTGCCGCCTCTAACCCCCCCACGCCCCCACGCCCCCCGCGCCCCCCACCCAGCTGGCGTCGATCATGGAGTTGTGGTGGCCGTTTCAGCCGCCTTCGCTCCTTACGTCCACCACCACAACTCCATGATCGACGCGGCGGCGGGTGCCCTGGGGCTGACTGGACGCGGAAGATCGTGCTCGATCATTGATGTAGTGGCCTCGATCTCGACGGAGGCCACTGGATCCTGGATCGAGCACGATCTTGAGGTGGCTGGCTGGCCGTGGTGGGCTCGGGGCGGTGGCTCGGCGGGTGGTGCGTTCGATGACCGGGCGCGGATGGCAGACTGGTGGGGTGAGTGAAACCGAACTGGTCCGCCTGAAGCCCCGCCGCATCCGGGTGGTCTGCTGGTCGGCGGCGGCCGCTCTGGTGGTGGTGTTCGCTCTGGTCGCTACCTCGCTGAGTGGCCCGACCGGCGATGGTTACGGCAGCTTCCAGCGCGGCGACCAGATCGCCATGATCGGCCTGGGCATCTTCGGTGCGCTCGGCTTCCTGCTGTTCACCCGTCCCCGGGTGGAGGCCGACGCCCGGAGCATTCGGGTCCGCAACGTCATCAGCTCCTACGAGCTGCCCTGGGAGGTTGTCCGGGGCGTCCGCTTCGACCGGGGCGCGCCGTGGGCCAGCCTGGAGCTGCACGATGACGACCTGCTGCCGATGGTCGCGTTGCAGGCCGCCGACAAGGAGCTGGCCGTCGACGGAGTCCGCGCGCTGCGCCGGCTGCACGAGGCCCACCAGGTCCGCCTCGCCGAACGCGCCGTCGGCCGCTGACCCTCGCGACACCGCCCACGCCGGTTGGCGGCCTAACCGCCCCTGCCGGTTCGCGGCCCACCGCCCCCGCCGGTTCGCGGCTGGAACCGCCCGCCGTTGGCCTCGCGTCGCCGCCCAGCGGCCAGGCCTGCCGCGCACCCCTCGCCAAGATCTGGACAACTACCCTGAAACTGCTGCCTCCCGGCGCCCTGACACAGCAGTTTCAGGGAAAGTGCGCGGATCTTGAAGCGGCGCCAGGCGCGCCAGGGCGGCGCGGCGCAATGGTCGGTCGCGCTCGTGACTCGCCGCAGGTCGTGCCCGGTTTGGGGGTCGCCGGGGCGCCGGTGTAGTGTTGTCGAGTCGACCAGGCTGTCTCCGCGTGCGAGCAGGCAGCCTTGAAAGCGGAGCGCCTGCTCCCACCCGAGTCGCCGCTACGGTGGCCGGGTCCGGTCACCGGTTCCGGGCATGTCCCGGTGCCGGATGCGCGATCCTTGTGATCGTGCTGACCGGTCGAGCGGGCCCTGGCATGCGCCGGGGCCTTCTGCTTTTCGGGTCGGTTCCCTCCCGGGAGCCGCAGGGGTCGGCGACAGAGCAGAAACGACTCGAGGAGGCCCCATCAGCGTCGAACCACGCGTGAACGAGCAGATCCGGGCACGTGAGGTCCGACTGGTCGGCCCAGAGGGTGAGCAGGTGGGCATCGTCCCGCTGGAGCGCGCTCTTCAGCTGGCCGCGGACGTCGATCTGGACCTGGTCGAGGTTGCGCCGATGGCGCGCCCGCCGGTGTGCAAGCTCATGGACTTCGGCAAGTTCAAGTACGAGAGCGCACTCAAGGCGCGCGAAGCGCGGCGTAACCAGCAGCAGACCGTCATCAAGGAAATGAAGCTTCGGCCGAAGATCGACCCGCACGACTACGAGACCAAGAAGGGTCACGTGGTGCGGTTCCTCAAGGCGGGCGACAAGGTCAAGGTGACGATCATGTTCCGCGGTCGCGAGCAGAGTCGTCCGGAGCTGGGTTACCGGCTTCTGCGTCGACTCGAATCCGAGATCACGGAACTGGGATACGTCGAGGCCGCTCCGAAGCAGGACGGCCGAAACATGATCATGGTTCTCGCTCCGCATCGGGCCGTCAAGGCCTCCGCGGTCGCCGCTACGGCGTCTCGCGGTGGACCTCGGGACCGGGCAGGGGACGAGTCCGCCGCTCCGGAAGCCGATGAGACCGCGGCGGTCAGCGAGACCGCAGCAGCCGGTGACACCGGCCTCGCCGCCGACACCAGCGGCGAGTAACAGGGGAGAGACGTTCCACATGCCGAAGATGAAGAGCCACACGGGTATGGGTAAGCGGGTCAAGGTGACCGGCAAGGGCAAGATCGTTGCCCAGCAGGCCGGCCTTCGCCACAACCTGGAGAAGAAGCCCTCCACCCAGACCCGCCGGCTGACCGGCACGGTCGTGCTGGCCAAGGCCGACGTCAAGCGCATCAAGAAGCTGCTCGGCCGCTGACGCGCGCCACCTTACGTAATTAGGAGTTGAGATGGCACGCGTCAAGCGGGCTGTAAACGCCCAGAAGAAGCGTCGTACCCTGCTGGAGTCCGCGAGTGGTTACCGCGGTCAGCGCTCCCGCCTGTACCGCAAGGCCAAGGAGCAGGTGCTGCACTCGATGCAGTACGCCTACCGGGACCGTCGCGACCGCAAGGGCGACTTCCGGCAGCTGTGGATTCAGCGGATCAACGCGGGCGCCCGGGCCAACGGGATGACCTACAACCGTCTGATCCAGGGCCTGCGTCTGGCCGGCATCGAGGTCGACCGCAAGATCCTGGCCGACATGGCTGTCAACGACGCCGCCTCTTTCGCGGCGATCGTCGAGCTGGCCCGGGCTGCGGTCACGGCCGAGGGCACCGGCGGCGCGGCGGCTCAGGCCGCCTGATCCCCACGCACCAGAGCGAGGCGTCTCCCGTGTCGGCACCGCCGTTCGGGGGGCGCCTCAATCGTGCCGGAGGAGCGCACACCATGGCTTTCACCCCGCGTACCCCAAGGGTTGTCGCCGCCCGCCGGCTGCAACGCCGCCGGGACCGCGACGCCACCGGCCGTTTCCTGGCCGAGGGCCCGCAGGCGGTCCGCGAGGCCCTCGCGCGGCCGGAGGTGGTCACCGAACTGTTCGGTACGACCACCGCGCTCGACCGGTACCCGGAGTTGGCCGCCACGGCGGCCCGCGCCGACGTGCCGGTCTCCGAGGTGACCGACGACGCCCTCGCGGCGCTGACCGAGACCGTCGCCCCACAGGGGCTGGTGGCCGTCTGCCGACACCTGGACGTCTCACTGGAACAGGCCCTCGCGGGTGCGCCCCGGCTGGTGGCGGTGCTCGCCGAGATCCGCGACCCGGGCAACGCCGGCACGGTGCTGCGCACCGCCGACGCGGCCGGAGCGGGTGCGGTGATCTTCGCCGGGGACGCCGTCGACCCGTACAACGGCAAGTGTGTGCGGGCCTCGGCCGGCAGCCTCTTCCACGTCGACGTGGTGCGCGCCCCCGACCCGGTCGCGGTGGTCGACGCGCTGCGCGCCGCCGGGCTTTCGATCTTCGCCACCACCGGGTACGGCGACAACGACCTGGACGACCTGACCGATTACGGTCGGCTCGTCGGGCCCACCGCCTGGCTGTTCGGTTCCGAGGCGCACGGGCTGCCCGAGGAGTTGACCACCGCCGCCGACACCACGGTGCGGGTGCCGCTGTACGGGCGCGCGGAGAGCCTCAACCTGGCTGCCGCCGCAGCGGTCTGCCTGTACGCTTCAGCGAGAGCACAGCGCTGAGGGTGAACGCCTGCGGCGCGACTGACAGCAGGGGAGAGCGTCCGTCCATGAACGCGACACGGCGTTCGTTTAGCCAGCCCGCCGGTGTCGGCGGGCGGCGGGCCTGACCTGCTCCCTGCGCAACTCCTACCGGCGGGCTGCGGCGCAGCCGCGCGTCCGTAGACTCGCTTCGCCGCCCCGACGAGGGCAGGCGCCGCCGTGAGGGAGTGCCCGTACGCCATGAGCTACCGCAACGATCCGTACGACCCGAAGCAGGTCGCCCTGCTCGACCCCGCCGCCCTGGACGAGGCTGTCGCGGACGCCACGAAGGCGTTCACGGCGGCGGCCGACCCGGACGCGCTCACCGCGCTGCGCCCGGTGCACCTCGGTGACCGGTCTCCGGTCTCCCTGGCGCGCCGGGAGATCGGCGCGTTGCCGCCGGCCGCGAAGTCGGACGCGGGCAAGCGGGTGAACGAGGCCCGCCGGGCGATCGAGACCGCCTACGCCGACCGCGCCGAGGTGCTGGAGCGCGAGCAGGCCGAGCGGGTGCTGGTCGAGGAACGGGTGGACGTCACACTGCCCTACGACCGGCGTCCGCGTGGCGCCCGGCACCCGTTGAGCACCCTGATGGAGTCGATCAGCGATCTCTTCGTCGGGATGGGCTACGAGGTGGCCGAGGGGCCCGAGGTCGACCTGGAGTGGGTCAACTTCGACGCGTTGAACATCCCCGCCGACCATCCGGCGCGCGGGTTGATGGACACCTTCCACATCGCACCGGAGGGCTCCGGCCTGGTGCTGCGTACGCACACGTCGACGGTGCAGACCCGCACGATGCTCAGCCGCAAGCCGCCGATCTACGTGATCGTGCCGGGTCGCGTCTACCGCACGGACGAGATCGACGCCACCCACAGCCCGGTGTTCCACCAGGCCGAGGGCCTGGTGGTCGACAAGGGCATCACGATGGCCCACCTGCGGGGCACGCTGGACCACTTCGCCCGGGCGATGTTCGGCCCGGAGGCGAAGACCCGGTGGCGGCCGCACTACTTCCCGTTCACGGAGCCGTCGGCGGAGTTCGACGTGTGGTTCCCGGAGCACCGTGACGGCCCGCAGTGGGTCGAGTGGGGTGGCTGCGGCATGGTCAATCCGCGGGTGCTGCGGGCCTGCGGCGTCGACCCGGAGGTCTACTCCGGATTCGCCTTCGGCATGGGCATCGACCGGACCCTGATGGTCCGGCACGGGGTCAGCGACATCCGCCATCTCTTCGAGGGCGACGTGCGGTTCAGCCGCGCGCTCGGGACCGGGGCGTAGGCGATGCGGGTACGAGACACGGGAACGGTGGTCTGAAGTCATGCGAGTTTCTGTCAGTTGGCTGCGGGAGTACGTCGACCTCCCCGCCGACCTGCCCACCGGTGACCTGGAGCAGGCCCTGGTCGACCTCGGTATCGAGGTCGAGTCCGTGGTGGACCTTCGGGAGAGCGTCACCGGGCAGCTTGTCGTCGGCGAGGTGCGCGAGATCGAGGAGCTGACCGGCTTCAAGAAGCCGATCCGGTTCTGCCGGGTGGACGTGGGCGCCGCCAACGGCACCGGCGAGCCGCAGGAGATCGTCTGCGGGGCGCGTAACTTCGCCGTCGGTGACCGGGTGGTGGTGATCCTGCCCGGTGGTGTGCTGCCCGGCGGGTTCGCGATCGGCGCCCGTAAGACGTACGGGCACAACTCGGCCGGCATGATCTGCTCCGCCAAGGAGCTGGGCCTGGGCGACGACCACTCGGGCATCATCGTGCTGCCGCCGGACGGCGCGGCCAAGCCGGGCGACGACGCGCGGCCCGTCGTCGGCCTCGACGACGTCGTGTTCGAGCTGGAGATCACCCCGGACCGGGGGTACGCGCTGAGCCTGCGCGGCCTGGCCCGGGAGCTGTCCCACGCGTTCGACGTGCCGCTGCGTGATCCCGCCCTGGTGCCCGCCCCGGCCGGCACCGAGACGCCGGCGTACCCGGTGGAGGTCCGCGACACGGTCGGCTGTGACCGGTTCACCGCCCGCCTGGTGCGGGGCGTCGACCCGGGCGCGCCCACCCCGTCGTGGATGGCCCAGCGGCTCGTCACGGCCGGCATTCGCAGCATCTCGCTGCCGGTCGACATCACCAACTACGTGATGTTGGAGCTGGGCCAGCCGATGCACGCCTTCGACGCCGACCGGATCGCCGGGCCGCTGGTGGTCCGTCGCGCCGAGGCGGGGGAGAAGCTGACCACCCTGGACGGGGTCAGCCGGGTGCTCACCGCCGACGACATGGTGATTTGCGACGACACGGGGCCGATCTCCCTCGCGGCGGTGATGGGCGGTGAGACCAGCGAGGTCGTCACGGGGGTCACCACCACTGTGCTCTTCGAGGCGGCGCACTGGGACCCGGCGATGGTCGGGCGCACCGCCCGTCGACACAAGCTGTTCAGCGAGGCCGCGAAGCGCTGGGAGCGGGGCGTCGACCCGGCCGTGCCGCTGGTCGCGCTGGAGCGTGCCGTGCGGCTGCTCACCGAGCACGGTGGTGGCACCCCGAGCGTGGAGATCCTGGACATCGACCACGTCCGGCCGCGTACCCCGATCAGTCTTCCGGCGGACCTGCCGACCCGGCGGGTCGGTGTCGAGTACCCGCCGGCGCGGGTGGTCGCCCTGCTGGAGCAGGTGGGCTGCACTGTCGCGCAGGGCGCGGACCGGTTGTCCGAGGACCCGGGCGCGGTCGGCGTGGCCAGCGGCGTCGGGACGGTGCTGAGCGTCACCCCGCCGACCTGGCGGCCCGACCTGACCGATCCGGCCGACCTGGTCGAGGAGGTGGTCCGCCTCGACGGGTACGACAAGGTGCCGTCGGTGTTGCCGACCGCGCCTGCGGGGCGCGGTCTGACCCCGCGGCAGCGTCGCCGCCGGGCCGTCGCGACGTCGCTCGCCGAGCGGGGGTACGTGGAGGTGCTCGCGCACCCGTTCGTGTCGCCGGAGCTGGCCGACCAGCTCGGCCTGCCGGCTGACGACCCGCGTCGGCCCGCGGTGCGGCTGGCCAACCCACTGTCCGAGGAGGAGCCGCTGCTGCGCACCACGCTGCTCGGCCCGCTGCTCGGCATCCTCAAGCGCAACCTCGGCCGGGGTCACCGCGACCTCGCCCTCTACGAGATCGGTGCGGTCTTCCACCCGCGCGTCGGCGCCGGCAGCCCGCCGGCGATGGGCGTGGACCGTCGCCCCACCGACGAGGAGTTCGCAGCCGCCGACGCGGTGGTGCCGGCGCAACCGGTGCACGTCGCGGTGGTGCTCTCCGGTGACCTGGACCCGGCCGGCTGGTGGGGTGCGGGCCGACCGGCCGGCTGGGCGGACGCGATCGAGGCGGCCCGTGACGTGCTGGCCGCCGCCGGGATCCCCGACGAGCGTGTCGAGGTGCGTGCCGCCGAGTACGCCCCGTGGCACCCGGGTCGCTGCGCCGAGCTGCGGGTCGACGGCTCGGTCGTCGGACACGCCGGGGAGTTGCACCCGGTGGTGGTAGCGGCGTTGGAGCTGCCTCGCCGTACCAGCGCGATGGAGCTGAACCTCGACGCGCTGCCGCCGACCCCGGTGACGCCGGCGCCGACGGTTTCCGGCTTCCCGCCGGCGTTGATCGACGTGGCTCTGGTGGTGGACGAGTCGGTGCCGGCGGAGCAGGTGCGCCGGGCGCTGGAGGCGGGCGCCGGTGAGCTGCTGGAGGACGTGCGGCTGTTCGACGTGTACTCCGGCGCGCAGCTCGGCGCCGGCCGCCGGTCGCTGGCGTACAAGCTGACCTTCCGGGCACCGGACCGGACGCTCACCGTCGAGGAGGCGGTCGCGGCACGGGACGCGGCGGTCGCCGTAGCGGCGGAGCGCCTCGGCGCCACCCTTCGCGGCGCCTGACGCGATTCACGACGGCCCCGGTACCCGGCAGCGGGTAGCGGGGCCGTCGTTGTGTCGCCGCCGGCTCCGCCGTGTCGGGCTTCCGACAGGCCGCGCCAGCCTTTGCCGCCGGCGATGGCGTCGCCTGGCAGGTCGCGGTGGCTGGGCACCAGGCATCCGTCGCCGATGGCATGCGTCGATGTCGATACGAGACGGCGTTCGGGTGGCCGGCCGGGGGCTCGGTGTCGACGTTGCCGACCGTCTCACGAGCCTTTCCGAGGTCGACACGAATCGGTAGCCTTGCCTGGCGAAGGGGTGAGCGCCGACGCCTGTCGCAGGCCTTCAGGTCAAGGAGCAGCGCATGATCGAGGCAATTGTCGCCGGGGCGCTCGTCAAGATTGCCGAGGGGTCCGGGGCGGCTCTCGTCGACATGATCCGGCGGCGATTCGTCCGCGGGGACGAGCCGGCGGGGATGCTCGAATCCCTGGACCGGGTCACGCGGGGCGACGCCTCGGCGGACGATGTGGCTCAGCTCCGTGCGCTTCTGGCCCGTCTCGCGGCCGAGGATCCGGAGTTTCTGCGGGAGCTTCGGCAGGGGGCGACGCCGGCTGGCAGCACGAACGTGGTGGCCTCCAGCAACGTGGGCAAGCTGGTGCAGGCCCAGCGCGTCGGCGACATCACGATGTAGCCGGAAGGTGACCGACATGGAGCCCGCCTCCGGAAGCTCGTCGCACAACGTGGCCGAGGGCCTGTTGGCGCACCAGGTCCTCCAGGTGGGCACCTCCGGCGCGATCTACGTCGAACAGCCGCGCACTGCCGCGCGTGTGCCCGAGCCACCGCACATGCTCCCGGGTGGAATCGGTCGGATCGTCGGCAGGCACCACCTGCTGCACGAGATGGACGAGGCGACGACAACGCCGGGCTCGCGCTGCTGCATGCTCTGGGGGTTGGCCGGCTCGGGAAAGACCACCCTCGCGGTCGCCTGGGCCAACTCGCGCATCGCCGAATATCCCGACGGGCAGTTCTTCGTCGACATGCGTGCGTACTCCGGCACACCGCGCATCGAGGCCCGGGACGCCCTGCGTAGCTTCCTGGCCACGCTGGGGATCAACCGGTCCGACCTTCCTGACGACGAGGCGGAGTGGGGCGGCGTCTTCCGCGCCGTCACCGCCGGCCGGAGGTGCCTCGTCATCGTGGACAACGTCGGTTCCTACGAGCAGATTCGGGACCTGGTGCCCGGCTTCGGGTCGGTGTTGGTGGTGACCAGCCGCCGGGCGATCCCCGAGATGAGCGTTCGTCACGACGCCCGGGTCATCAAACTTCCGTTGCTGACCCTCGACGAGGGGGTGGAGCTCATCGCCGAACGTGTGGGGTTCGTCCGCGTCGAACGGGAGCAGGCCGCGGCCCGGCGCATCGTGCAGCTTCTGGAGGGGCACCCGTTGGCGCTGGCGATCGTCTCGGCGAAGCTCGCCATCCAGACCACGTGGACGATCGACGACGCGGCGAGGGGCATCGAGGAGGAGCAGAGTCCACTTCGCTTCCTCGACGACGCCGGTCTGGGTATCGAGGTCGGACGCGTCATCTCCTGGTCACTGGACGACCTCGACGCGGCGACGGCGAAGGTCCTCTACGTCGCGTCCATGCTGCCCAGCAACGAATGCTCGGTCGCGGTGCTGTGCCTCGTCCTCGGCCAGCCCAGGCGGGTGTGTGACCGCACTCTTCAAGCACTGTGCCTGGCATCCCTCATCGACGAGATCAGCCCCGGCCGTTACCGCTTCCACGACCTGATGAAGGCCTATCTCGCGGAGACGCTCGGGCAGGTGCTGGACCCCGCCGAGCGGGAGCTGACCGCGCGCCGCATCCGCACCGTGTACCTGGCGTTGAGCTACGCCGCCGATCGCGCCATCGATCCACACCGGGACTCCCTGCCGGTGGACCAGGAGCTGCTGGCGGTCGTCGGATCGGTCAGCCTCACGGTGGCGCAGGCCCTCTCCTGGTTCGAGTCGATCACCGCGTCCATGACCTACCTCATCGAGGAGGCCCGGGCCGACGACGACTTCGCCTTCATCACCCGGTTCGCGCGGGCGGTCAACACGTTCCTCTACTGGCGACAGGACGTCACGCGAACGCTGTCCGTCCAGCGGGAGGCTGTCGCCGCGGCGGCCGCCGGTGACCCGGCGATGGAGGCGCTGTCCCGACGCGCACTGGGACGGGCCCTCGCGGACATCGGCCAGCTTGAGCCGGCGAAGGAGCAGTTGCGCGCCTCCATCGCGCTGGACGCGGCGTCCGGCGACGATTCGGGTCGGGCGTCGTCACATCACGCCATGGCCGAGCTCTGCCTCCGGTCGGGTGACCACCGGGAGGCGCTCCGCTGGGGGTTGCGCGCGGCCCGGGAATCGAGAAGCGGCAACAACGTCGTCCGCGAGGCCCGGGGTCTGTACGACGCGGCGCGAGCCCTGAACGAAACGGGCCACCATTCGTGGGCCCGGGGGCTCGGCCTGCGCAGCCTCGCCATGTGCGAGGAGCGCGGCAACGACTACGGCAGGGCTCTGGCCCTGCGTCTGCTCGGCGCGACCGGCCTGCGGTCGGGCGAGGTGGAGGAGGGCTGCACCTGGTTGGAGCGGGCCTGGCGGGTGGAGGAGTCCCTCGGCAACTTCCGTTCCGTCCGGACGATCCTGGGTCAGCTCGAGCAGGCGTACGGTCAGTGCGGGAACGTGAGCGCCGTGGAAGAGGTCCAACGGGCACTGGCCCGCCTGGAGCACTACCCGGATCTCACCCAGTCGACGTTGGTGGTCGGGAGTCCGGCGACATGAGTCCTCGGTACGCGCCGCTCGTCCCGGCTGACGAGCTGGCCAGCCCCGCGTCCTATCGGCAACTGCGGCGGGAGCGGGAAGCCACGAGGTTCCGCCGCGAGATCGAAGCGATGGTCGACAGAGCCTGCCGGGCGGAGGCGGACGGCCCGCTCCTGCGGAACACCTTCACGTCGCTGAGCGGGAACCTCGCGGCCGAGGGTGCCCTCAGCTTCGCCGGGCTCGTCCCACCCGAGCGTTTCGACAGCGCGCGGCGGGTGTACGACTCGGCGATCGACACCAGGGGCAGCCGTGGCTCGCTGCACAACTACCTGAACGTCGCCGACGCGGGCTCCCTGGTCGAGCACCCGGACTTCCGGGAGGCGTTCTCCCATCCGCTGCTGGTCGCGCTCGTCGCGCACGCCCTCGGCGGGCCCGTGAAGATCATCGACTTGCGCGCCAAGGACACGCAGCCACTCGACGTCGTGGCGCGGGACAACACCCTGCACGTCGACAACAGCCCCTTCATGGACGAGTTCAAGGTGATCGTCACCTGGACGATGGGCACCGGTCGAGGGCCCTCGGGGCAGGGGCTCACCTACCTGCCCCGCACGAATCGGCTCCTGCGGCAGTGCTACGTGGACGACGACGGCGCCGTGTGGAGCGACGAGGACAGCTGCATCTTCCCCTCGCAGGCCCGGGTGGACGAGGCGCTCGCCGCCCAGGCCCGTTTCTTCGACGACGGCCTCCCGCGAGTCGTCCACCTTGAGGACATCCCGGCACCGTGTCACACGATCTTCGCCGCGAGTCGGCTGGTCCATCACCGGTACCGTACGTCCGCCGGCGGGCCACGCAGCGCGATCATGGCGGCGTTCCACCGGACCGACGAGGGCACCGGCTTCCTCGGCGCCAATGACCTTCCGGGGTCGGCTCTCGACCGGTTCCTGTTGGCGACCGGGGACGGGCGTTCCTTCCTGGAGCTTCTCGCCGACGAGATGCCACGGGTCGTCGCGGCGCTCGCGGCCGCCGCGTCCCGGCCCGGTTTCGTCGTCGACCCGGACCGGCATCTCCTGCGCGACGAGGGTTTCCGCGCCTGGTACGAGCGGCAGAGCGCGGGCGTCTCCCTCGACCGACTGCGCCGCGCCACGCTGGCCTCGGCCGTCGACGACGACACGCCCATCGTGCAGCGCCTCGTCCTGCGCATGCAGTACGACCTGCAGGGCGCCCTCAACATGCCGCTCTACACCGACCTGCGGGAGGAGGTGCGCAAGCGGGCGCGGATCGTGATCCGGGAGATGACGCCGGAGCACATCCAGGACATCGTCACGCGGCACTACCTCGGTGCGGTCCTGCTCGCGGAGTCCGCGGCGCCGCGCCGGCCGGTCAGCGAACTCGCCGATGAGCTGCACGACGCGCTGGTAGCTCTGCGGCAGCTCCTGTCGACGGCGGTCGCGTCCCGGCCCGCCGGCCCGGTCTGGGGTTCGA
The DNA here is from genome assembly GCF_049841475.1 of Micromonospora sp. DT15. Taxonomy (NCBI): domain Bacteria; kingdom Bacillati; phylum Actinomycetota; class Actinomycetes; order Micromonosporales; family Micromonosporaceae; genus Micromonospora; species Micromonospora sp. DT15. Next base: position 32,993 of record NZ_JBNCKJ010000006.1, on the reverse strand, counting down.
CCGACGGGAACGCGGCCGCGCTGTCCCTGCGACGTTTCATCGTCGATCTGTGCGTCGCGGCCGCTGACATCGCCGACGACGCGTCCCTGGCCACCGGGTGTGTGTTCGGTGCCCTCGGCTCCGTGCTGGCCGACGACCTTTTCGACCTGGGCGCCCCGGGCCGCGAGATCACCGGCGGGTTGTTCGGGATGTACATCCGGTTGGCGGCTCCCTCGCTGGGCGAACGATGCCCGGCGCATCCGGAGAAGGAGAAGCTGGACACCTATCTCGAATCCGTGAACGAGGAGAGGCAGACCGCCAAGCTGGCATCCGAGGTCTGGTTTCAGGCCGCTTCCGCCGAGGTGACCGCGCGCAACGACGATTTCGTTCGCACGCTGCTGCGGGGTGTGTTGCCGCCGGGGCGACCCTCGCCGGAGTCCGGCGACCTCGGCGCGCTGCTGGCGGATCCCGCCGCGCTCAGCGCGTACTACTGGGAACGGGTCGTGGCCGGGAAGTCGGTGGCGGTGCGCTTCGGCGCTGCCGATCTCGACACCCTCGACGGTTACTTCGGGCTGACGGCCGGCCGGAGCCTGCCGGACGCTGTCGCTCGGCTACGCGAGGAGACCACCCCGGGCTCGCCGGCCGCGCACCTGCTCCGCGGCATCGAGCGGCTCGCGTCACGACGGGGCCAGTCTCACGCCGAGGCGTGCCGGGATGTCATGACCCGCTTGTCGACGCACTGGCCGGACCTTGCCCGACGGTGTCGGGGCGGCCCGGACGCCGTACCGCTGCCGGCCGAGCGCATCCTCTCGACGCTTGACGACGCGATCGGCGTCGCGGGCGAGGACGGCCGGCCCTCGCGCCGGCCGTCGCCGGGCGGTCCCGCGCAGGGGGCGGGGTCGGCCGAGGTGTTGTTGACGACCGCCGAGGCACGGGAGTTGGCCCGCGTGTACATGCTCGCCCGGCTCTGTTTCAGCGCCGAGGAGTTCCGGGTCGCGAAGCTGCTGGCCGCTGATCCGCGGGTCCGGTACGCCGTCCTCGCCACCCACCTGTACCTGGTCTCCGAGGTGTCGCGGTCGGCGGCGGAACTGGTCGACGGTTGGGGCACGGCAAAGGTCCTGCTGCCCTTCACCGAGGCCTTCGTCAACGTCTCGGGCTACTCGTCGTCAGTCGTCGATCTCGCGCCGAACCCGAAACTGATCACGGTCATCAGCAACAACCTGTTGCCGGCCGTGGCCGGCGAGTTGCTGAGGCGGGACGCCACCGTCGACGAGGTGGATGCGGATATTCTGGCCGCAGGTGTCCAGGCAGCCGTGCAACGAGGCGTCTTCGACGTCACCATCGGCCTGTTCAACCAGGCCGACCGGCGGGACGTGGTGTCCCTGTCCGGCCTCAACTGGCGGGTCTGTCCGGCGGTCCGGCCGTTCGGCGCGTTCTGTCGGCGTTGGCTGCCGTACTTCTTCGACCGTCATCCCAGCGCTCCGGAGCGAGCGGGTACGCCGGGGGCGAACTGCTGGGCCTGATGGCCGGGCACCCGGAGTTTGACTTGTCGCCGCGACCGGGCACAGCCAGGCCCGGCACCGGACCGGATGCTCACCGTCGAAAAGATGGTTGCGGTACGGACGCGGCGTTCGCTGTCGCGGCTGAGCGCCTCGGCGTCACCGGGTGCGGCGCCTGACGGATTCGACGGGTCTCCTCCTTACGGGACGCAGGAGGAGACCCTCAATCGTCGCCAGCTTCCAGGTTGCCGAGCTTCCGTAGGCTTGACAGATCGCGGACGGTGATCCGGCGGTAATCGGTGTCGACCAGGCCGTCTGTTCGTAGCTCCCGCAGCGCCTTCTGAATCGCGGTCTCGGAGGCGCCACAGATGGTCGCCAGGTCGGGCTGCGTGAGTCGGACGTCGATGATGATGCCATCAGGCCCTTGTCGTCCATGGGTCCGGCACAGTTCGGCGATCACTCGGGCAACACGCAGTTTCACCGGGTACGACGTGAAGTCGATCCGCCGTCGATTGGACCACCGCAGCCGGTCGGACACCATCGCGGCGAGTTCGAGGGCGGCGTCTGGGTGTTCCTTCAGGAACTGCTTGAACCGGTCCGGCTGGATCACGCTGTACCTTGCGGGCCCGCAGGTCGTGACGGTCGCGGAGCGGGGTGCGTTGTTCAGCGCCGACATCTCGCCGACGAGATCACCGCCCACCCGGAGGGACAGCAGAGCGGACCGGCCGTCCGGCAGGGAAGCTGTCACCTTTGTCAGGCCCTCTTCGAGGAGTACCAGGTGAGATTCCCGTATGCCCTCGTGGATCACGATTTGCCCGGCGGGAACCTGACGACGAACTCCCAGGCCCAGTAGCGTCATCCTGACTGGCGGCGCGAGCCGTTGCAGGAACGTGCCGTAGGGCCACTCGCCGGCGGACAGTTCGCGTGGTCGTCGCATCTGCGGCCTCAGCCTCCTCCACTGACAGCGGCCGAAGCGTAGCCGTTCCTGTGCGCAGCGCGATGCCCCTGTGGTGGCGACGATTTCGACCAGCAGGCGGACGGCAATCAGCACCAGCACAGCCATCGGTGACCATTCGAGGGCCAGCAGCAGCTCAAACAGGTTCGTCCTCATGGGGCAAGGACACCGTGTGGGTCTCTGCCTGACTCCCGAACAGAACGGGATGACCGTTTCTCGACAGCCCGAGACGATGCCGTACTTCTACGGGATCCCGATCAGCCCCCGGCGGTTCGATGGTTCCTGCGGTGCTCGCTTGTTGGGCGAGCCGGGTGACGAAGGGCGGGAGTTTGATGCAACATCCCGAGCGACGACTGTTGATCTCTGTCGATATGGAACGGTACAGCCGACGAAGCAACCTGCAGCAGTATGAGGCGCAACGGCATTTTCGCGAGCTGCTGCACGAGGCCGCTGACACGGTCGGCTTGGACCGCGTGGCCTGGACAACTCAGCAGGCGGGTGACGGCGAGCTGGCGATCGTGCCCCGCGAGGTGTCCGAGTCTCGTGTCATCGGTAAGTTCGTGCCGGAGCTGAACCGGCGGCTGCGCAGCCACAACAGCAGCCGCCTCCCCGTTGCCCGAATCCGACTTCGGGTGGCCGTACATCAGGGTTTGGTGCACCTGGACGGTGCGAACGGCTTCCCGGGCAACGCCGTCGTTTTTGTCTGTCGCCTGTGCGAGGCCGATCCCGTCAAGAAGGCCCTGGCAGCCTTTCCCGAGGCCGGGGTGGCTCTCGTTGTGTCGACCGAGATCTTCCGGGACGTGGTCAGCGAGTATCCGGAAGAGATGCGACCTGAGCGTTTCTTGCGGATCGAGGTGGCCCATCCGGACAAGGAGTTCCGCGAGCACGCCTGGCTCTGTGTGGTGGACGAGGATCTCAGCGGCGTCTCCGTCCCGGGCGTCGTGCCCTCCGATGGGGAAGGCTCCGCCCAGGCTGTGGAGGAGCCGCCGGACAACGGCGAGGCGGAGGCAGCGAACAGGGCGGCGGATCACGGTGGAATTCGTACCGGCGATATCCGCGTCAAGGGGCAGAACGCGATCGGCCACGGTGCGACGGCGATCGGCTCGCTTGGTCGCGATGCGAACTTCGGCACGGGGCGAGGCAATCCCCGATGACCGGTCGGCACCCCACTACCTCCGCTGGGACGGACTGGGATCTGGAGGACCTTCCGCACAACGTGTTGGAGGCACCGCCCGTCGATGAACCGAGTGGTGACGACGACGATGTTGTGCTGGGCGGATCGCGGGACGGATCAACAGCTACAGGTCCCGGCGATGGCAAGGGCGAGCCGGGCCCGGCAGAGGGACTGCCCGAGGAGCCGCCGGAGGAGGAGGTAGACGAACCTGAGGACCTCCTCGACCCTACCGACGTGCTGCGCGGGCTCGCTGGCCTATTGGGTGGGTCGAGCATCGACGTCGGCGATGTTCGGGTTCAGGGGCAGAACGCTACCGGTCATGGCGCCGTCGCGATCGGGACGGTTAACGTCACCGCCGCGCGATCCGACGGCGCTGGGCGCATCTGGTTCGAAACCCTGGTCGAGACCAAGGTCCGCGACATCGCCAGCGGGTACGCGAACACGCCCAGTGATCACCGACTCGACCACCATCTCCAGCTCCACGACCTGGTCTGCCTCTCCGGTCCGGTCGGAAGTGGACTGATCACTTCGGCCACCTTGGCAGTGGCTCGGAAACACGGCTTTGGCCGGGTCCGTGTGCTCGGTGTCGAGCAGCTGTCCGATCTGCTCGGCGCTGAGACGCCTCTACCCGCCGGTCACGGCTACGTGCTCCGGCTGAGCGAGGTCGTACTCCGCGAGGTCGACGGCTTCACACTCGTGGCGCTCGCTGCCAGGGCTGCGACATCAGGCACGACACTGGTCCTGGCGGGGGACTTCTCCCGACGGAGACACGACCTCGTCGGCCACGTTGTGGAACACCGTGCCGCCCCGGCAGCTGAGGTATTTCGGGCGCAACTTCGCCATCAACTCGCCGGGCGGTGTGTCGGCTGGTGTGTGGACACGTGCGACGGGCACTGCCTGGAGCAGTACGTGGATGTGGACTGCGCCGAACATCCACTGCTGTCGGCTTACCTGGCAGGAGAGCCCTCACCCAGCGAAGTCCTGAAGGTCGTCGAGACGATCGCTCGGACCGCTCCCAAGGCTGGCGCTTTGACGGAGCGGCTGGAGCAGTTTCTGCCGCTTCAACTGCGAGAGCGAGCCGTCGAGATTCTCGACCTGCGACGCGGCGGCGATGAGATCGATGGGTTCACGGCCGAGGACGTGCGAGCGTTCCGCCTGTCCTGCGCCGTGCTCGCCGGACAGCCCGTGGCCGAGATACACCAGGCAGCTCAACGTCTGGCCCGATCGCAGTTTCAGGAAGTGGCGTCGATCGGTGTACCCCTGCGTGCGTCGGCAATCGAGGCGCTGTTGGGGTCGACACTGAGCCAGGCCGTCACCCGGCTGAGCGACGTACGCGTGCCGGGTGGGTGCCGGATCGACTTTCCGGCGGGGACGAAGCCGCTCAGATCGGCGTTGCTGGAAGTCGCGTGGGCTGAATGGTGGTCTCCGGCAGAGCTCCTCGACTGGCTGGCGGACCTGATTCGGGGAGACCTTCCGGCGGTCCGACAGGCCGCCGCCGGAGCCATCGGCTGGTCGGCAACCCGCGACGTGCAAGCGGCACTCGACACGGTCGGAGTACTGGCCCGCGAACGGCGTGCCGGCGTTCGGCAGGCCGCGGCCATCGTGCTGGTCGCCATGGCCATGCAGCCGACGTTGCACCATCGGGTCCGAACCGAACTCGGTAGGTGGACTGCCGGCCCGGCAGCTCATCTACGCGACACCGTGGCGCGGGCGTACAGCCTCGGGCTGGCCCAGCTCTGGCCGGATGCGGCGTTGGTGCAGTTGCGCCAGGTGGCGCAGGCCCGGATGCAGCGGTGGAACAACTCCGTCGTCCGAGGGCTGGTCGAGGTGTACCGCAATGATCACGCGGCGAGCGTCGTGCCGGCGCTGGTGGGTTGGACCGCGTCCGGCGATCCCGAGGTGCGACTCCACGCCGCGCGGACTCTGCGGGTGCTCGCGGACCGGTGGACGGAACCGCCCAGAGAGCACTGGCCGGAGCTGCTGTACCTGGTCGATCAGGGGACGATCCGTCTGGCCGACCTGGCCGTGCTCTGGGCTACCGCCCTCAGCCTGCCGTGGACGGCATACCGCTCGTGGCGGTCCCTCGGATTCTGGCTGGACCGGGCTGACCGCCAGGCGGTCGTCGCCGCCCACTGCCTTCAACTCGTGCGTCACGTGATCGCTGGACAGCCCGCACTGCGTCATCGCCTGGACCATCAGCTCCACCACGTATGGCGTCCCGTGATGCCCCACAACAGCCTGCTCGACGACGTAGAACGCCTGATCGATGAGGAGACGCGATGATCATGAATCCGCCTGGTGGTCCCGGCACCAGAGCACCCGTACCCACACAGGTGGACCGTCGTCGTTGGTGGCATGTGCTCTTTCCGCCAGCTGAGCTTCCCCTACCTCCAGCCCCACCACCGCCAGTCGTCTCCACCACGGCGACGTTCCGTCAGGACGTCCCGGGGCCGATCCTGGTGCCCGCCAAGGGCGACGCGTTCGATTTCCGGCTGCACGTCGTTTACAACTGGACCGCGCAGAACATGGCGTATGAGGAGCTTCGACTCCGCGCCGAACGCTACCTGGGGTGGGCTGCCGGAATTGTCCGGGAGCGGGCAGTGGATCTGGCACGTGAACACGAACCTCACCGCTCGCACGATCTCGAGCGCGCGCTGAACGGCCGTCTCGGTGGCCAACGCTGGCCGCGCGAGGGATTGGTGCCGTACTTCAGTGTGCTCATTCGCGTCAGCCCGGACGAGCGAGTACGGGAACGCCTCCGGCCGTACTGGGAGGATCGGATCAGGCTTGAGTGTGATCATGAGTTGCAGAAGATCAGGGCGACCCAGGCGGACGAGCTGACTCGTCGCTGGTGTGCGGTGCTGCAGAATCTTGAGGACGATCCGGTGACCTCGCATGCGGCACGGTTGACTGGTGAGCAGTTCGCCGAGGTGTTCCGCCGGTACGTGGAGGAACGTCGAGAGGCCGTTCCTGACCTCATCAAACTGCTCCGTGAGGCGGTGCGTGGACATGGCGATCTCGGTATGGGACCGAGCGAATACACGGAGGCCTGGGATGCGGCCCTGAGGACGTACGAGCGTCAGCACGGGTTGTCCGAGCGGGTCAACTGACACGCGGTGTCCTCTGCCGGGATCGTCTGGCAGAGGACACCCAGGGCGTTGATCGGCGTGATTCATCTATTCATTACCATGCAATGCACTGCATGAACTTGCACTCGTGAGTCGTCCTTGTTAATCTTCGCTGCATAGTCATGCGGAGGTGAGTATGGGGATCCGAGTCGCGGTCGCCGGTGCGAGCGGGTACGCCGGGGGCGAGCTGCTGCGCCTGATCGCCGGGCACCCGGAGTTCGACCTGGTCGCCGCCACCGCGCACAGCCAGGCCGGGCACCGCGTCGACGTGGTGCACCCGCAGCTCACCGGGCTCGACCTGGTGCTCGGCGAGACCGATCCGGCGATCCTGGCCGATGCGGACCTGGTGTTCCTCGCCCTGCCGCACGGCCAGTCGGCGGCTCTCGCGGCCCAGCTCCCGGCCGAGGTGCGGATCGTCGACCTGGGTGCCGACCACCGGCTGGCCGACCCGTACGCCTGGGCGCAGTACTACGGCGGCACGCACGCCGGGCAGTGGACCTACGGCCTGCCCGAGTTGCCCGGTCAGCGGGAGTTGATCGCCGGCTCCACCCGGGTGGCGAACACCGGTTGCTACGCCGCAGCGATCACCTTGGCGCTCGCGCCGCTGATCGCCGACGGCGCGGCCAACCCCGCCGACGTGGTGGTGGTCGCCGCCTCCGGCACCTCCGGCGCCGGCCGGGCGGCCAAGGCGCACCTGTTGGCCAGCGAGGTGATGGGCGACCTGTCGCCGTACCGGGTGGGCACCCACCAGCACGTCCCGGAGATCAAGCAGGCCACCGGCGCGACCGGGCTGTCGTTCACCCCGGTTCTGGCGCCGATGCCGCGCGGCATCCTGGCCACCGTCACGGCGGTGCCGGCGCGTGGCGCCGACCCGCAGGAGGTGCTGGCCCGGGCGTACGCGGACGCGTCGTTCGTGCACGTGCTGCCGGAGGGCCGGTGGCCGCACACGGCCGCGACCCTCGGCTCCAACTCGTGTCACCTGCAGGCCACCGTCGACGTCGACTCGGGTCGACTGATCGTGGTCAGCGCGTTGGACAACCTGGGCAAGGGCGCGGCCGGTCAGGCCGTGCAGAACGCCAACCTGATGCTCGGCCTGCCGGAGACGACGGGCCTGTCGATCTGGGGGGTCACCCCTTGAGTGTCACCGCTCCTCGGGGGTTCCGGGCGGCCGGTGTGGCCGCCGGCCTCAAGACCGGCGGCGGCGCGGACGTGGCCCTGGTGGTCAACGACGGCCCGGACGCCGGTGTCGCCGGTGTCTTCACCACCAACCGGGTCAGGGCCGCGCCGGTGCTCTGGACCCAGCAGGTCGTGCAGGGCGGTGTGGTCCGCGCCGTGGTGCTCAACTCCGGTGGCGCCAACGCCTGCACCGGTCCGGCCGGCTTCCAGGACACGCACGCCACCGCCGAGCATACCGCCGCCGTGCTGACCTCGGTCAGCCCCCGGTTGATCCTCGGCGCCGGTGATGTGGCGGTCTGCTCGACCGGCCTCATCGGTGAGCGGCTGCCGATGCCGAAGCTGCTGCCGGGCGTCCGCTCGGCGATCCGTCGGCTGTCCCGCGACGGTGGCCCGGCCGCCGCCGAGGCGATCATGACCACGGACACCCGGCCGAAGACCACTGTGACCCGGGGGAGCGGCTGGACGGTCGGCGGCATGGCCAAGGGTGCGGGGATGCTCGCGCCCGGCATGGCCACCATGCTCTGCGTGTTGACCACCGACGCGGTGGCCGGGCCGGCGACGTTGGACGAGGCGTTGCGGGCGGCCACCCGGGTCAGTTTCGACCGGGTCGACTCCGACGGCTGCATGTCCACGAACGACACGGTGTTGCTGCTGGCCAGCGGCGCGAGCGGCATCGAGCCGACGCCTGCCGAGCTGGCCGCCGCCGTCACCGCGGCCTGTCACGACCTGGCCCAGCAGTTGGTGGCCGACGCCGAGGGCGCCACCAAGCAGATCACTATCGACGTGGTCGGCGCGGCGGACGAGGACGAGGCGGTCGAGGTGGGCCGTGCGGTGGCCCGTAACAACCTGGTCAAGACGGCGCTGTTCGGCAACGACCCCAACTGGGGTCGGATCCTCGCCGCCGTCGGCACCACCGCTGCCGCGTTCGAGCCGGACGAGGTGGACGTGGCGGTCAACGGGGTGTGGGTGTGCCGGGGCGGCGCCGCGGCCGAGGACCGCTCGACGGTCGACCTGACCGGGCGGGACGTGACCATCCGGATCGACCTGCACGCGGGTACGTCGGCCGCCACGATCTGGACCAACGACCTGTCCCACGCGTACGTGCACGAGAACTCGGCGTACTCCACGTGAGCGCGAGGAACGCAGCGCAGCGGAGTCCCGAAGTCGCGAACGGAAGGCGGGCGCGGTGAGCGCGAGGAACGCAGCGCAGCGGAGTCCCCTAGTCGCGAACGAAAGGCCGGTGCGGTGAGCCTGAGCAGCGATCTGGCTCGTGCCCAGGTCAAGGCGGAGACGTTGATCGAGGCGTTGCCCTGGCTGGCGCGCTTCACCGGCTCGACGGTCGTGGTCAAGTACGGCGGCAACGCGATGACCGATCCGGAGTTGCAGCGGGCGTTCGCGGCCGACATGGTCTTCCTACGCTACGCCGGCCTGAAGCCGGTGGTGGTGCACGGCGGCGGTCCGCAGATCTCCGCCATGCTGGGTCGCCTCGGCATCGCCAGCGAGTTCCGGGGTGGTCTGCGGGTGACCACCGCCGAGGCGATGGACGTGGTCCGGATGGTGCTGGTCGGTCAGGTGGGTCGGGAGCTGGTGGGTCTGATCAACTCGCACGGCCCGTACGCCGTCGGCCTCTCCGGCGAGGACGCCCGGCTGTTCACCGCGGTGCGGCGTCCGGCGTACGTGGACGGGGTGCCGGTCGACGTGGGTCAGGTCGGGGACGTCGAGTCGGTCGACGTGTCCGCGGTGACCGACCTGATCGAGGCGGGTCGGATTCCGGTGATCTCCACGGTGGCGCCGGACGTGGAGGGGGTGCTGCACAACCTCAACGCGGACACCGCCGCCGCCGCGCTGGCCATCGCGTTGCAGGCCCGCAAGCTGGTGGTGCTCACCGACGTGGCCGGCCTGTACGCGGACTGGCCGGACACCAGCAGCCTGGTCTCCGAGATCGACGCGGACGATCTGGCGAAGCTGCTGCCCAGCCTGGAGTCGGGCATGGTGCCGAAGATGGAGGCGTGCCTGCGAGCGGTGCGTGGGGGAGTGCCCGCCGCGCACGTCGTCGACGGCCGGGTGGCGCACTCCACGTTGCTTGAGGTGTTCACCTCGGAAGGGTTCGGAACGATGGTGGTGCCGGGAGACGGGACGGACGCGACATGAGCACGTTGGCGCAGCGGTGGAAGCAGTCCATGATGGACAACTACGGCACGCCGCCGATGGCGTTGGTCTCCGGTCAGGGTGCCGTCGTGGTCGACGACGCGGGCCGGGAGTACCTGGACCTGGTGGGGGGCATCGCGGTCAACGCCCTCGGTCACGCCCACCCGGCGGTGGTGGCGGCGGTGTCGAAGCAGGTCGCGACCCTTGGGCACGTCTCCAACCTCTACGTGGCCGAGCCGCCGGTGGCCCTCGCCGAGCTGCTGTTGGCGCTCGCCGGCCGACCGGGCCGGGTGTTCTTCGCCAACTCGGGCGCGGAGGCTAACGAGGCGGCGTTCAAGCTCTCCCGGCGCACCGGCCGCACCCAGGTGGTGGCCACCAGGGGCGGCTTCCACGGCCGCACCATGGGCGCCCTCGCGCTGACCGGTCAACCGGCCAAGGCCGACCCGTTCCGGCCGCTGCCCGGCGAGGTGACCCACGTCGACTACGGCGATGTCGCCGCCCTCGAAGCGGCCGTCTCCGAGGCGACCGCCATGGTGATCCTGGAACCGGTCCAGGGGGAGAACGGCGTGCTGGTCCCGCCGGCCGGCTACCTCGCCGAGGCCCGGCGGATCACCGCCCGGCACGGCGCGCTGCTGGTCCTCGACGAGGTGCAGACCGGTGTCGGGCGTACCGGGCACTGGTTCGCGCACCAGGCCGAGGGTGTGGAACCGGACGTGGTCACCCTGGCCAAGGGGCTGGGTGGCGGTCTGCCCATCGGTGCGACGCTGGCCTTCGGCCCCGCCGCGGACCTGCTCACGCCCGGCTCGCACGGCACCACGTTCGGCGGCAACCCGGTCAGTTGCGCGGCAGCGCTCGCCGTGGTGGCGACCATCGCCAACGAGGGCCTGCTCGACAACGTCAAGCGGGTCGGCGAGCGGTTGCGGCGCGGCATCGAGGCGCTGGGCCACCCGCTGATCGGCGAGGTACGCGGCTCCGGACTGCTGCTCGGTGTGGCGCTCACCGCGCCGGTGTCGTCGGTGCTGGCCGAGGCGCTGAGGGAAGCCGGCTTCCTGGTCAACCCCGTGCAGCCGGGTGTGATCCGGCTGGCCCCACCGCTGATCCTCACCGCCGCCCAGGCGGACACCTTCCTCGCGGCGCTGCCCGCAGCACTGGACGCGACCGCCCCGGCCGCTGCCGGCGCGCAGACCGCACCAGCCACACTGACCACCACGACGGGGACGACTCGATGACCCGGCACTTCCTGCGCGACGACGACCTCTCGCCGGCTGAACAGTCCGCTGTCCTTGACCTGGCGGCGGGCATGAAGGCTGACCGGTTCGGCCACCGGCCGCTGGTCGGCCCCCGCTCGGTCGCGGTGCTCTTCGACAAGCAGAGCCTGCGGACCAGGATCTCGTTCGACGCCGGGATCGCCGAGCTGGGCGGGCACCCCCTGGTGGTGGACACGCAGGTCACCCACTTCGGTCGCGGGGAGTCGCTCGCCGACGCCGGGCGGGTGCTGTCCCGCTACGTCGCGGCGATCGTGCTGCGGACACACGGTGACGAGCGGATCGCCGAGGTGGCTGCGGGCGCGACCGTGCCGGTGGTCAACGCGCTCACCGACGGTTTCCACCCGTGCCAGCTGCTGGCCGACCTGCTCACCATCCGGGAGCGGTGCGGTGGCACGGCCGGGCGCACCCTGGCGTACGTGGGGGACGGCGCTAACAACATGGCGCAGTCGTACCTGCTGGCCGGGGCGACGGCCGGGATGCACGTGCGGATCGCCGGCCCGGCCGGGTTCGCGCCGGACGAGGCGGTGGTGAAACGGGCCGCTGAGATCGCCGCGGAGACCGGCGGGTCGGTGCGGGTGCTGACCGACCCGGCCCAGGCGGTACGCGACGCCGACGTGCTGGCCACCGACACCTGGACGTCGATGGGGCAGGAGTCCGACGGGTTGGACCGGATCACCCCGTTCCTGCCGTACCAGGTCAACAAGGAGCTGCTCGGTCAGGCCGCACCGGACGCGATAGTGCTGCACTGCCTGCCCGCACACCGCGGTGAGGAGATCACCGACGAGGTGCTCGACGGCCCGCAGAGCGCTGTCTTCGACCAGGCGGAGAACCGGCTGCACGCCCAGAAGGCGCTGCTGACGTTCCTGCTGGAACCCGCGACCGGCGATGACGCCACGGGAGGGCCGCGATGACCGCGCCGCTGACTCGCGCGGCCCGGCACGCCCGGATCGTGGAGCTGATCCGCGACCGGCCGATCCGGTCGCAGACCGAGCTGGCGGATCTGCTCGCCGCCGACGGCGTCGGTGTCACCCAGGCCACCCTCTCGCGGGACCTGGAGGAGTTGGGCGCGGTCAAGGTGCGCGGCGGCGACGGTCCGGCAGTCTACCTGATCCCCGAGGACGGGCAGCGGCCGTTGCGCGACGCCGAGGCCGCGCCGGCCCGGTTGGTACGGCTGCTGCGCGAACTGCTCAACGGGGTCGACTCCAGCGGCAACATCGCCGTGCTGCGGACACCGCCGGGCGCAGCCCAGTACCTGGCCAGCGCGTTGGACCGGGCGGGCCTGCCCGAGATCGTCGGCACCATCGCGGGCGACGACACCATCCTCGTCGTGGCCCGTGAGGCCGTCGGCGGGGCCGCGCTCGGAGACAAGCTCGCCGGTTGGGCCCGCCGGGACGACACCGCTGAAGGGAACACCACGTCATGACCGAGCGGGTCGTGCTCGCGTACTCCGGCGGGTTGGACACCTCCGTCGCCATTCCGTACCTGTCGGAGCAGACCGGCGCCGAGGTGATCGCGGTCGCGGTAGACGTCGGGCAGGGCGGTGAGGATCTCGACGCCATCCGGCAGCGTGCCCTGGACTGCGGCGCCGCCGAGTCCGAGGTGGTGGACGCGCGCGACGAGTTCGCCGCCGACTACTGCCTGCCGGCGATCCGGGCCAACGCGCTCTACATGGACCGCTACCCACTGGTGTCGGCGCTGTCCCGGCCGCTGATCGTCAAGCACCTGGTGGCGGCGGCGCGCACGCACGGCGGCACGATCGTGTCGCACGGCTGCACCGGCAAGGGCAACGACCAGGTCCGGTTCGAGGTGGGCCTGTACGCGCTCGCCCCCGACCTGAAGATCATCGCGCCGGCCCGGGACTTCGCCTGGACCCGGGACAAGGCGATCGCCTTCGCCGAGGAGAAGGGGCTGCCGATCGACGTGTCGGCCAGGTCGCCGTACTCCATCGACCAGAACCTGTGGGGTCGCGCGGTGGAGACCGGCTTCCTGGAGGACATCTGGAACGCCCCCGTCGAGGACCTCTACTCGTACACCTCCGACCCTACCCAGGAGCGCGACCCCGACGAGGTCGTGATCACCTTCGACGGCGGTGTGCCGGTGGCGATCGACGGTGAGACGGTCACCCCGTGCCAGGCGATCCTGGAGCTCAACCGGCGCGCCGGCGCTCAGGGCGTGGGTCGCCTCGACATGGTCGAGGACCGCCTGGTCGGCATCAAGAGCCGCGAGGTGTACGAGGCGCCCGGCGCGATCGCCCTGATCACCGCCCATCAGGAGCTGGAGGCGGTGACCGTCGAGCGGGACCTGGCCCGGTTCAAGAAGGGCGTCGATCAGCGCTGGGGCGAACTCGTCTACGACGGGCTGTGGTTCTCGCCGCTGAAGGCGTCGCTGGACGCGTTCATCGACGACGCGCAGCGGCACGTGAGCGGCGAGGTGCGGATGATCCTGCACGGCGGCCGGGCCACGGTGACCGGCCGGCGCTCCGAGGCGAGCCTCTACGACTTCCAGCTGGCCACCTACGACACCGGCGACACCTTCGACCAGTCCCTGGCGAAGGGCTTCGTGCAGCTGTGGGGGCTGCCGAGCCGGATGGCCGCAGCTCGGGACGCCCGGTTGGGCGGTGGCGGACAGTGACACGTGTGAGCGCGAAGACTGATCAAACGCGGCAAGCGGGCCCCGCAGTCGCGAGCGAAAGGCAACCAACGCAATGATGGGCGACGTGGACGACAAGAGCCTGACCGAGAACAGCGCCGCCACCAACCGGACGAGCCTCTGGGGTGGCCGGTTCGCGGGTGGCCCCGCCGAGGCGCTCGCCCGACTGTCGGTGAGCGTGCAGTTCGACTGGCGCCTGGCCCCGTACGACATCGCCGGTTCCCGGGCACATGCCCGGGTCCTGGCCGGCGCCGGCCTGCTCGATCCGGAGGAACTGGGCCGGATGCTGGCCGCGCTGGACGACCTGGAGGCCGCCTGCGCCTCCGGAACGTTCCGCCCCACCATCGACGACGAGGACGTGCACACCGCGCTGGAGCGCGGTCTGCTGGAGCGTCTCGGCAGCCTCGGCGGCAAGCTGCGCGCCGGCCGGTCCCGCAACGACCAGGTCGCCACCGACCTGCGGCTCTACCTGCGCGACCACGCCCGGGGCGTGGCCAGCCGCCTGGTCGAGTTGGCGGAGGCGCTGGTCGAGCAGGCCGAGCGGCACATCGACACCGCCGCGCCGGGCATGACCCACCTCCAGCACGCCCAGCCGGTCACCTTCGGGCACTGGCTGCTCGCCCACGTGCAGCCGCTGCTGCGCGACCTCGAACGGCTGCGCGACTGGGACCACCGGGCGGCGATCAGCCCGCTCGGCGCGGGCGCCCTGGCCGGTTCGGGGCTCCCACTGGACCCGGTGGCGGTGGCCAAGGAGTTGGGCTTCCGTACGTCGTTCGCCAACTCGATGGACGCCGTCGCCGACCGGGACTTCGTGGCCGAGTTCCTCTTCACCACCGCCCTGATCGGGGTGCACCTGTCCCGGCTCGGCGAGGAGGTGGTGCTCTGGACCTCGCACGAGTTCGGCTGGGTGGAGCTGGACGACTCCTTCGCCACCGGCTCGTCGATCATGCCGCAGAAGAAGAACGCGGACATCGCCGAGCTGGCCCGGGGCAAGTCCGGGCGTCTGGTCGGCGGCCTGATGACAGTGCTCACCATGCTCAAGGGCCTGCCGATGACCTATGACCGGGACATGCAGGAGGACAAGGAGCCGGCCTTCGACGCGGTCGACACCCTGGAGCTGCTGCTTCCGGCCCTGGCGGGAATGATCTCCACGATGACGGTCCGGGTGGACCGCCTCGTCGCCGCCGCCCCGGTCGGCTTCTCCCTCGCCACCGAGGTCGCCGACTGGCTGGTCCGACGCAATGTGCCGTTCCGCGACGCGCACGAGATCACCGGCCAGTTGGTGGCGCTGTGCGCTGCTCGGGAGTGCGAGCTCAACGACGTCTCCGACGAGGACCTGGCCACGATCAGCGGGCACCTCGACCCGTCGGTGCGCGACGTGCTCTCGGTCCGTTCGGCTCTCGCGGCCCGGACCACCCCCGGTTCCACCGGCCCCGGCCCGGTCGCCGACCAGCTCGCCGCCGCGGCGGACCGGCTGGCCGGCTGGCGGGAGTGGGCCACCGAGCGGGTCGTTCCGCGCTGAGCCGTGCCGTGGCGTCGGCGCCTGCCGCCGGCGCCGCGGCGGTTCAGGCCGTCGGGCGCTCCCGCTTGGGGAGCTTGGCCACCACCATGTCGTACGACGAGTCGACAGCCTCGGTCAGCTCGTCGTCGTCGATCCCGCCGTTGAGGCGCAGCGTGTTCCATCCGGATCGGCCGATGTAGGCCATCACGCTGGCGTCGTCGGGGTGCCGGTGCAGCCACTCGTCGGCCGCCTCCCGGGTCGCCCCGCACTTGATGCCGACCGTCGGCTTGCCGCTGTCACTGCCGAGGAACGCGAAGATGCGGCTGCCCACCTTCACCACCTCGTCGCCCTCCCACGGCTGGTCCAGCCACGCTCCCGGCTTGGCCAGGCAGTACGCCAGCATCTCCGCGCGCTCCATGGGTGCCTCCTCGTCGTGCGCACAGTGTGCCCGCCCGACTGCTGGCGCACACGCGCCGTGCCGGTCCGACGGGCGCGGTCGTCAGGAGGTCTGCTCGGCCGAGCGGGCGGCGACCCGCTCGTAGCGCTGCCGGGCCGCCTGCGCGCTGCCCAACCCCAGCCCGTACGCGATCGCCTGCCAGGTCAGCCCCCGGTCGCGGGCCAGCGTCAGGAGGCCGGCCTCCAGTGCGTCCAGTTCGGCGCGGACGTGGGGCAGCAGGGTCAGCGCGGCGGTCAGGTCGGCGGCGTCGATCGGCTCCTCAGCGGGTTCGCGTTCGGCCCCGCCGGCGGCCAGCGCGGTGACCAGGGCGACCGCCTCCCACGGGTCGAGCACGTACGGGTGGGCCCACCGGCCCCGCCGCGTGTCGGTGCCGGCATGCCGTTCGCTGATCCGCTGCAATGCCTCGTGGGTGCGGTGGGCGCGGGCCCGGCCCGGGTCCGGCGCGGTGAAGATGTCCTCGGTCGTCATACCCCGAGCACATCGCATGAACGCCTGATTGTCAACAGAATGTTGAAGCCTGGCGGCACGGGCATGCCGTGCCGCCAGGCGACGCCTCAGCGCACCAGGTTGAACTGGCGCTCGCCGAAGATGGGTGTGCAGTACGGGTCACAGGGGCTCGCGGTCACCACACCGAACGCGACGCCCGCTGCGAACGGGCGCTCGACCGGGATCACCGCGACCCGCACCTCCTGGGTGCCCTCCGCGCAGGTGACCCTCCGAACCGTCGTGCCCGCGCGCATCGTCTGGCCGACCGCCTGCGCGACCTTGACAGTGACGTCGAACTCGAGGGCCTTCGAGCAGGTCACGGTGACCGGCACGATCGCCGCCGCGCCGTTCGCCTCGATCTTGCCCGTTGCGCCGACCGCGATCGTGGGCAGCGCCGCGTTGTCGGCCTGCGCCGCGGCCCGCAGCGGGACGCTCGCGCTGGCCGACGGGGTGAAGGCCAGGGTCGCGGCTGCCGCGATCAGGCCGGTGGCGATCAGTGGTAGCCGGATGCTCCGTACGGTCATGGTGAATTCCTCCCGTGATGTCGTCGCCCCGTGCGACGACATCGGGAACACTCCCGAGCCGAGGGTCCGGTTTCACTGTTCGGCCGACTGTCTGGTGTGCGACGTGAGCCTTGTTCGGGCCGGCGCTCAGCGGTCGGCGCGCCCGGCCGGGTGCCGGGGAACCGGGATGGGTACGGTCGGAGTCATGGCCCTGTCGTCCGGTGACCGCAGCACCGACACCGACCTGGCGGCGCTGGCGGACCTGCTCGCCGGTCCGGTGCTGCCGGCGGCGCGTGGGCTGCTGGGCTGCCGGCTGTCCGCCGGCGGGGTCACCGTCCGGATCACCGAGGTCGAGGCGTACGCGGGCAGTGGTGGCGATCCCGCCTCGCACGCCCATCGGGGCCGCACCCCGCGCAACGCCGTGATGTTCGGCCCCGCCGGGCACGCCTACGTCTACTTCACCTACGGCATGCACTGGTGCGTGAACGTGGTCACCGGGGTCGAGGGGGAGGCTTCCGCCGTGCTGCTGCGCGCCGGCGCGGTGGTCGACGGGCTGGCCACGGCACGGGAGCGCCGGCCGGCCGTCCGGCGGGAGGTGGATCTGGCCCGCGGGCCCGCCCGGCTCTGCTCCGCGCTCGGCATCGACCGTGAGGCGTACGGGGCGGACCTGCTCGGCGACGGCCCGGTCCGCCTGCGGCCGCCGGCCGATCCGGTGCCGCCGGAGACGGTGGTGGCCGGTCCCCGGGTCGGGGTGACCGGCGCGCACGATCTGCCCTGGCGGTTCTGGCTGGACGGCGACCCGACGGTCAGCGCCTACCGCAGGCACGTGCCGCGCGTCCGAAGCTGACCCACCTGCGGCGTGTGGGCGGCGGGGGTTGTCGGAGGGTGTGGCCATAATCACCGGACCTGCTCACCGACGGTTCGGAGGACGTTATGGCGACACTGCTCGCGATCGGCACAGCCAAGGGATTGTTTCTCGCCACCAGCACCGACGAGCGGCGCAGTTGGGAGATCACCGGTCCGCACTTTCCGATGACGGGCGTCTACGCGGTCGCCGTCGACACCCGACGGTCCACCCCGCGGCTGCTCGCGGGCATGACCAGCTCCCACTTCGGCCCCAGCGTCGCCACCAGCGACGACCTCGGCGCTTCCTGGGACGAGCCCGACCAGGCGCCGGTCGCGTTTCCGGCCGACACCGGCGTCTCCCTCGGCCGGGTCTGGCAGCTGACGCCGGCCGGCCCCGACGAGCCGGACGTGGTCTGGGCCGGCACCGAGCCCTCCGCGTTGTTCAGGTCCACCGACGGTGGCCGCAGCTTCGAGCTGGTCCGTTCCCTCTGGGACCACCCGCACCGCCCGCAGTGGGAGGGCGGCTTCGGTGGTCAGGCCGTGCACACGGTGCTGCCTCACCCGCGTGACCCGGCTCGGCTGCTGGTCGCCATGTCCACCGGCGGCGTCTACCGCTCGGAGGACGCAGGCGCGAGCTGGGCGCCGGGCAACACCGGCATCCGCGCCTACTTCATGCCCGACGAGTGGCCGGAGTTCGGCCAGTGCGTGCACAAGGTAGCCCGGGACGCGGCCAACCCCGAGCGGCTGTACGCGCAGAACCACCACGGCGTCTACCGTTCCGACGACGACGGGCGCACCTGGTCCTCGATCGCCGACGGGCTACCCAGCGACTTCGGCTTCCCGATGGTGGCCCACCCGGGGCGCGGCGGCACTGTGTGGACCTTCCCGTTGGTGGCCGACGGCGAGCGGTTCCCGACCGACCACCGCTGTCGGGTGTTCCGTTCCGTCGACGCCGGCGGCAAGTGGGAGCCGCTGTCGGTGGGGCTGCCCGAGGGCCCGTTCTATCCGGCGGTGCTGCGCGACGCGATGTGCGCCGACGACGCCAGCCCCGGTGGGGTCTACTTCGGCACCCGCTCCGGCTCGGTCTTCGCCAGCCGCGACGAGGGTGACTCCTGGTCCCTGATCGCGGCGCACCTGCCCGACGTGCTCTGCGTCCGCGCCGCGGAGGTCTGAGCGTGGTCACCGTGCTGCTACCCGGCCCGCTGCGCGGCGAGGCCGGGGGCGCGAGTCGGCTGACCGTCACCGCCGCCGGGACGCTGCGGGCGGTCCTCGACGAGATGGCCGTCGCGCACCCCCGGCTGGGCCGGCGCATCCGCGACGAGCGTGGTGAGCTGCGCCGCTACGTCAACGTCTTTGTCGACGGGGAAGACTGCCGGCACTCCGGTGGCCTGGCCACCCCCGTCGAGGACGGCGCGGAGGTGCAGGTGCTGCCGTCGGTCGCGGGCGGCTGAGGGGGCCGACACCGAGGGGAGACCATCGACCTGATGTCCGCTTACGGAGGTGACCGGCGCCACTGCGAGGCGTACCGCCGACGGAATAGTTGCGTCGTCAAATAAGTTGTGAGCTGCGTCCGGGTACCACGACGGCACCCGGTTGACACGCGAGGAGCTGGTCATGCAGTTCGGAATCTTCACCGTCGGTGACGTCACGGTCGATCCGACCACCGGTCGGGAGCCGACCGAGCGTGAGCGGATCAAGGCGATGGTCGCCATCGCGTTGAAGGCCGAGGAGGTCGGCCTGGATGTCTTCGCCACCGGCGAGCACCACAACCCGCCGTTCGTGCCGTCGTCACCGACCACCATGCTCGGCTACATCGCGGCGCGTACCGAGCGGCTGCTGCTGTCCACCGCCACCACGCTGATCACCACGAACGACCCGGTGAAGATCGCCGAGGACTACGCGATGCTCCAGCACCTCTCCGACGGCCGGGTGGACCTCATGATGGGCCGCGGCAACACCGGCCCGGTCTACCCGTGGTTCGGCAAGGACATCCGCGCCGGCATCCCCCTGGCCATCGAGAACTACGACCTGCTGCACCGGCTGTGGCGCGAGGACGTGGTCGACTGGAAGGGCAAGTACCGCACCCCACTGCAGTCGTTCACCTCGACGCCGCGCCCGCTCGACGGCGTGCCCCCGTTCGTCTGGCACGGCTCGATCCGCAGCCCGGAGATCGCCGAGCAGGCCGCCTACTACGGTGACGGCTTCTTCGCCAACCACATCTTCTGGCCCAAGGAGCACACCCAGCGGATGATCGCGCTCTACCGCCAGCGGTACGCGCACTACGGCCACGGCTCCGCCGACCAGGCCATCGTCGGCCTCGGTGGGCAGGTGTTCATGCGCCGCAACTCGCAGGACGCGGTCCGGGAGTTCCGGCCCTACTTCGACAACGCCCCGGTCTACGGGCACGGGCCGTCACTGGAGGACTTCACCCGGGAGACCCCGCTGACCGTGGGCAGCCCGCAGCAGGTCATCGACCGTACGCTCGGCTTCCGGGAGTACGTCGGTGACTACCAGCGGCAGCTGTTCCTGATGGACCACGCCGGGTTGCCGCTGAAGACCGTGCTGGAGCAGCTCGACCTGCTCGGCGAGGAGGTCGTGCCGGTGCTGCGCAAGGAGTTCGCCGCGAGACGTCCGGCGCACGTGCCGGCGGCGCCGACGCACGCCTCGCTGGTCGCCGCCGCCGGCGGCGCCAAGGACAGCACAGTGCACGCCGTCGACGACGTGACGGGCAAGGCGCCGGAGGGGGCGACCCGATGACTCACCGCACCCTGGCCGTGATCTCGGCGGGGCTGAGTCAGCCCTCGTCGACCCGGCTGCTCGCCGACCAGCTCGCCGCGGCCACCCGCGACGAGTTGGTCCGGCGCGGCTCCGACGTGGAGCTGCACGTCGTGGACCTGCGCGAGTACGCCCACGACGTGGTGAACAACATGCTCACCGGGTTCGCGCCGGCAGCGCTGCGCGAGGTCGTCGACACGGTGACCGGGGCGGACGGGCTCATCGCCGTCACCCCGATCTTCAGCGCCTCGTACAACGGGCTGTTCAAGTCCTTCTTCGACGTGTTGGATTCCGAGTCGCTGGTCGACCGGCCGGTGCTGATCGGCGCGACCGGCGGCACGGCCCGGCACTCGTTGGCACTGGAGCACGCCGTCCGCCCGATGTTCGCCTACCTTCGGTCGGTGGTCGTCCCGACAGCGGTCTTCGCCGCTCCGGAGGACTGGTCCGACGGCACCGCCGACGGCGCGTTGCGCGCCCGGATCCGGCGCGCCGCCGGGGAGTTGGCCGACCAGATCGAGCGGCGGCCGCCGGCCACCGGGCCGGCCGATCCGTTCGCCCTCACCACCGACTTCCTGCAGATGCTCGGCCGAGGCGACGGAGCGCCGGTCAGCTGACCGGGTGGGCGACCAGCACCGGGCAGTGCGCGTGCTGGATCGCCGCCTGGCTGACCGAACCGAGCAGCATCCCGGTGAAACCGGCCCGGCCCCGGGTGCCCACGACCAGCAGCGCCGCCGTGCCGCTGGCCTCGATGAGCCCCTGGGCCGCGCCGGCTGCCCGGAGCGGATGCTCGCGCACCACCAGGTCGGGGTGTTCGGCGCGCACCACGGCGGAGGCGTCGGCCAGGAGCCGCACCACGTCGGCCTGGTACGCGGCCTGCGACTCCTCGATCTCCTCCGGCACCGTCCGGTCCCCGTCCGCAGGGCCGACGTGCACCAGCACGAGCGGCACGTCCCGCAGCGCCGCCTCGTCGGCGCCCAGGCCCACGGCGAGCCGGGACGACTCGGATCCGTCGACGCCGACGAGCACCGGGGCGTCCACCGGGATCGGCTGCTCGTCCGGGCGGATCACCAGCACCGGGCAGTGGGCGTGCGCGGCCACCTGCGCGCCGACCGAGCCGAGCAGCAGGCCGGTGAACCCACCCAGACCACGGCTGCCCACCACGACGAGGTCGGCCTGGCGGGACTCCTCGATCATGGTGGCCCCCGGGCCCCCGAGGACCTGACGCACCTCGGCGGCGAGGCCGGGCCACCGGTCGGTCAGCTCGGCCGCCGTGCGCTCCAGCATCTGCTGCGCCTCCGCGGAGGGCGGTGGCACACCGATGTCGTACGGGTTGAGCGGCACGCCGTAGCCGAAGGGGTGCAGGTAGCCGTGCACCAGGCGCAGCGTCCGGGACCGGAGCAGCGCGGCGTGGGCGGCGTGCTCCGCGGCGACGAGGCTGGACGGCGATCCGTCCACGCCCACCACGACAGGTCGGTTCATCGGCACTCCCTGGGTCGGTCAGCCCATTGTCGGCGGTGCGCAGCCGTCACGACGCCGAACGCGCCGGCACCGGCCGACCGGCCAGGCGGGTGACGTGATACCGGACGCGGGTCCGCGCCGGCCGTGGGGGAACGGCCGGCGCGGACGGGACGAGGGGTCAGTCCTTGCGGTCCTCGCGGCGGTGCCGAACGACCACCACCGGGCTGTGCGAGTGGTGCAGCACCGTGTGACTCACCGAGCCGAGCAGCATGCCGGCCAGCGCGCCACGGCCGCGTGCACCGACCACGGTGAGCTGCGCTGAGGCCGACTCCTCCACGAGCATCCGCGCCGGCGCGCCGTACGCCACTCGGCGCCGCACCGGCACGTCGGGGTAGCGCTCGGACCAGCCGGCGATCGCCTCGGCGAGCACCCGCTCCTCCTCCGCGGCGAGCGCCTCCACGTCGAAGGCCACCGGCAGGAGGTCGCTCGGCGCGACCGGGATGATCCAGGCGTGCACGGCCACCAGGTCGGTGCCCCGCAACGAGGCTTCCTCGAAGGCGAACCCCAACGCCTGGGCGGACAGGTCCGAACCGTCTACCCCGACCAGGACCGGCCCGTCGGCGCGCGCCTCACCCTTGACGACCAGCACCGGGCAGTCGGCGCGGGCGGAGACCTGCACCGCCACCGAGCCGATCAGCAGCCCGCCGAAGCCGCCCAGGCCCCGGCTGCCGAGCACCAGCAGCGCCGCGTCCCGGGCCTCGACCAGCAGCATCGGCGTGGGCGCGCCCTCGACGATCGCGCCGGTGACGGCGAGCTCCGGTGCGACCTTGCCGGCCTCGGTCACCGCCTCGGCGACCAGCTGCTCCGCCTGGCGCCGGAACCCGGCGTTGACGGGAGCGCCCGGCGCCGGCTCCAACGACACGCCGTAGAGCGACCAGATGAACGCGTGCACCACCCGCAGCGGGCGGCCCCGCGTCGCGGCCTCCCGGGCGGCGACACGCACCGCCTCCAGCGCCGATGTCGAGCCGTCCACAGCCACCACCACTGGGGCACCGGATCTGTTGATCATCACGTCCTCCTTCGTTCCGTTTTCATCCTCCTGCAATGCGGGCCGGACGGTCAGGGGCGGACGGTAAGGGACCGGGGGCCATTGGTCCCGTCGACCCGGTCGCTCGGCGGGGTCGGACGGCGACGGGCCAGCCACAGCACCAACCCGGGCAGGGCGCTGACCACCGCGCAGGCCAGCAGTACGGTCGGTGCCAGGGGGTCGGTGCCGAGCAGGTCCCGCAGCGGGGCGAACAGCACCCCGCCGACCTGCAGCAGCGCCGACACCGCGACCGCGACGAGGAGGCCGGGGTTGCCGCGCCGCGCGCCTGCCGGCCGGGGCGCCCGGACGGCCAGTGCCACGCCGAGCTGGGCCAGCCCGAGCACCACGAAGACCACCGACTGCCAGGGCAGGTCCCGGTCGGCGGCGACCACACCGGCGCCCAGCACCACGGCGGCGATCAGCGCGCCGGTGACCAGGACGTCCCGACCGAGCCCGGCGCCGAGCACCGACTCCTGTGGCGAACGGGGCGTCCGGCGCAGGGTGCCGGGTTCGGCCGGCTCGGCACCGAGGGCCACCCCGGGCACCCCATGGGTCAGCAGGTTGATCCAGAGGATCTGTGCGGGTTGCAGTGGTACGGCCAGCCCGAACAGCGGGCCGATGAGCATCACCAGGATCTCGGCCACCCCGCCGGAGAGGGCGTAGCGCAGGAACCGGCGAATGTTGTCGTAGATGCGGCGGCCCTCACCGATGGCGGCGGCCACTGTGGACAGGTCGTCGTCGACGAGGACCAGATCGGCGGCCTGCCGGGCGACCTCGGTGCCGCCACCCATCGCCACCCCGATGTCGGCGCGGCGCAGCGCCGGCGCGTCGTTGACTCCGTCGCCGGTCATCGCGACCACGTGACCGCGGGCCTGCAGGCCCGCGATGATGTCGAGCTTCTGTTCCGGTTGGGTCCGGGCGAAGACGCGGGTGTCCGGGTGCGCCGTCGAGTCGTCGTCGCCGCGGGCGAGAGGATCACCGTCGTGCCACAGGCCCAGCTGGGAGCCGATCGCGGCGGCGGTGGCCGGGTGATCGCCGGTGATCAGCAGCAGCCGTACCCCGGCGGCGTCGAGGCTCTCGGCGATCTCGGGTGCGCCGGCGCGCAGCGGGTCACCGACGGCGACCAGCCCGAGCGGGCGCAGGCCGGTCGGCGTGGCAGGGTCCGGCGACGTGTCCGACAGCGCGGCGGCGACGGCGAGCACCCGCAGGCCCTCCCCGGCGAGCCGGTGGGCGGTGCGGGTCAGCGCGGCGATCTCATCGTCGGTGGCGTCGAGCAGGGACGTGGTGAGGACGCTCTCCGGGGCGCCCTTGCAGACCACGAGATTGCGCTGGTCGCAGGAGCGGTGCACGGTGACCATCCGCCGTTGGGCCTGGTCGAACGGGTGCTCGGCGACCCGCGGCCAGGCGGCGCGGGTGTCCTGGGGGTCGAGGCCGCACCGGGCCGCGAAGGCCACGAGCGCCGCTTCGAGAGGATCCCCCACGGCACCCCAGTCGCGTCGTTCGTCGTCCGGAGGTGACAGGGCGGCGTCGTTGCAGAGCAGCCCGGCCCGCGCCAGCCGGCGGAGTTCCTCCGGTACGGCCACCGGCGCGCCATCCTGGTGCACGGCGCCGTGCGGGGCGTACCCGCTGCCGGTGACCTCGTACCGCCCCCCGTCGGCGGTGGCGACCTGCTGCACCGCCATGCGCCCCTCCGTGAGGGTGCCCGTCTTGTCGGAGGCGATCACGGTCACCGAGCCGAGTGTCTCCACCGCGTGCAGCCGACGCGGAATGGCGTGCGCGGCGGCCATCCGGCGCGCGCCCAGCGCCAGCGCCAGGGTCACCACCGCCGGCAGCGACTCGGGTACCGCCGCGACGACCAGGCTCACCGCCGTGATGGCCATGTCGACCACCGGTCGACCGCTGAGCACCCCGATCGCGAAGACCAGCCCCGACAGGACGACCGCGACCAACCCGAGCGTGCGGCCCAGGGCGGAGAGCCGGCGCTGCAGGGGAGTGGCGCCGGGCCGCGTGCCCGCCACCAGGGCGCTGATCCGGCCCAACGCGCTCGCCGGCCCCGTCCGGATCACCGTGCCGTCCGCGCGTCCGGTGGTGACCACCGTCCCGGCCAGCGCCTCCTGACCGACGGTCCGCCCCACCGGCACCGACTCACCACTCAACGCGGATTCATCCAGTTGCAGCCGGTTCGCCTCAACCAGCAGCAGGTCGGCCGGCACGATGTCGCCGGCCTCGATCCGGACGAGATCGCCGTGGACCAGGTCGGCGGCGGGGACGGCCAGGTCCCGGCCGTCACGGACCACCCGGGCGGTGGGAGCGGCGAGCTGGCCCAGCGCCGCGATGGCGCGGTCCGCGCGGATCTCCTGCACCACCCCGATGATCGTGTTCACCAGCACGACCAGGACGATCACCGCGGTGTCCGGGTAGTCGCCGAGCAGCGTGGTCACCACCGCGGCGGCGAGCAGCAGGGCCACCAGTGGGTCCGTGAGTTGGTGCAGCACCCGTACGGCCGCATGCCGGCGCGGCGGTGGCGCCACCGCGTTGGGTCCGTTCACCCGCAATCGGGCGGCGGCCTCTGCCGCGTCGAGCCCGACCGCGACGGGCACATCGATCGTGCCCTCCAGCGTCCGGCCCGGACCGCCCGTCTTCGCCACCAGTGACCTCCCCGTCCCGCGCGGCGCGTCACCGGCACGCCGTCCGTCTCACCATCCCGCTGAGTGATCACCCAGGGCAGAGGCGTTGCGCCCGAGGGGCCCGGGACCAAAGACCCGAGTCCCGATTGTACGGGAGTACGTTTGTACGTACTATCAACCTATGACCACCATGGAGTCGCGGCTCGCCGCGCTGGAGACGCAGTTCGCAGCCTTGAGTGAGCGCCTGGCAGCGGCGCCACCAGCGCCGCCCGCATCCGAGGGCACCTTCTGGGCCCTCGACGGCCTCAAGCAGCGCCTGCCACCCGAGGGCACCGGCGCGGTCCTCTACACCGGCACCGTCCGCGTCGCCGGGCAGCACTACGACTGGCAGTACGGCCGCACCGTCGACGACGTGCTCGCCGCGGACTGGACGGAGCTGGCCAGCACGCTCTCCGCGTTGGCCCACCCGGTGCGGCTGCGGCTGCTGCGCGAGATCCTCGACGGCCGGCACAGCACCAGCGAGCTCGCCGAGATCGAGGAGCTGGGCACCACCGGCCAACTCCACCACCACCTGCGCCAGATCACCGCCGCCGGCTGGCTGCGCAGCGCCGGCCGGGGTCGGTGGGCCGTCCCCGCCGAACGCGTGGTGCCGCTGCTGACCATCCTCACCGCCGCCGGCCGCTGACCCACGCCCGCAGCACCGACAGCCCGCACGACGAACAGGAGGGAGGAACACCATGCGCCGAACGACAGTGATCACCATCGTCGTCGCGCTGATCGCCGGCCTCGCCGGAATCGCGCTCATGCCCCGGGTGGCCCACCTCGGCGCGCAGACCACCGGCGACGCCGATCTGGCCGCCGCCGCACGCGCGGCCGTACGCGACCCGTCGGGACACCGCGGGCTCGCCGTCGCACTGGTCGAGAACGGCCGGATCCGCACCGCCGGCCTGGGTGACCGGGACCGGACCGGCCAGCCCGTCGAGCCCGGCACCGCGTTCGAGATCGGCTCGGTCACCAAGGCGCTCACCGGCATGCTCCTCGCCGACCAGACCGCCGCCGGGGTCGTGCACCCCGACGACCGGCTCGACGCCACGTGGTCCACGCTCACCGGCCCCGCCCGCGACGTCACCCTCGCCGAGCTGTCCAGCCACCGGGCCGGCCTGCCCCGGCTCGCCCCCGGCTCCGTCCTGGGTTGGGCGCGCATCCTCTGGTCCAACGTCTCCGGCGGCAACCCCTACGCCGGGCAGGACCTTGACACCATCCGGAGTGTCGCCAACCGGGTCACCCCCGACACCGACGACCGCGGCGAGGTCCACTACTCCAACCTCGGCCCGTCCGTGCTCGGCCACGCGCTCGCCGCGAAGGCCGGCGTCGCGTACCCCGAGCTGCTGCGGGCCCGGCTGCTCCAGCCGCTCGGCATGGACGCCACAGTCATCGCCACCCACGCCGACGACCTACCGGCCGACCGCGCCCACGGCGGCCGAGCCGCCGGCCGGCCGCTCGACCCCTGGTCGGGACAGGGGTACGCGCCGGCCGGCATCGGCCCCTGGTCCACCGCCGAGGACCTGGGCCGGCTGGCCGCCGCGACCCTCGCCGGCACCGCGCCCGGCGCCGACGCCACCACCGCCCGTTTCCGCGAGGACGGGAACACCCGCGTCGGATACGGCTGGTTCACCACCCGGCACGGCGACCACGAGGTGATCTGGCACAACGGCGCCACCGGCGGGTTCCGGTCCTACATCGGCCTCGAACGGGCCACCGGCCGGGCCGCGGTGGTGCTCGGAAACACCGACAAGGGTGTCGAGTCGATCGGCCTGCGGCTGCTCGGCGTACCGCAGAAGGAGGCGGGGGAGGCGACACCGGCGGCGCCCGTCTGGATCGGCGCCGGCCTGGCGATGGCCTTCACCTTCCTCGGCGGCCTGTCCCTGCTCCGCACCGCACGCCGCCGCGAACTGGACCGGGTGACAGTGATCGCGGCGGTGGTGTGGGCGTTCGCCTATCTCGGGTTGGCGCACCGGATGGGCGACTGGTCGGCGGTGCCGGCATGGCTCTGGCCGCTCGGGGCCGGTCTGTCCGCGGTGGGAGCGACAGTGGCCGTGACCCGGTGGTCCGCCCTGCCGGTGGTCGACGCGCGGGTGCCGTGGCGTCGCCTGCTGTCGGTGGCCAGCTCCCTGCTCGCCGCCGTGCTGGCGGTGGCTGCCGTGAGTGACTGAGCGAGTCGCGCGGGCCCGCCGTTGCGTACCCTCGGCCGATGACTTCTGATCTGCGGCTGCGCCCGGTCCTGGAGGACGACCTCGTCGAGTTCTTCCTGTTCCAGCAGGACCCGGAGGCCAACCGGATGGCCGCGTTCGGCCCGAAGGACCCGTCCGACCGTCGGGAGTTCGCCGCACACTGGGCCCGGGTGCTCACCAACCCGCAGAACCTGGTCCGCACCGCCGAGGTCGACGGCGAGGTGGTCGGCTACGTGACCGCCTTCCCGGTCGGCGACCAGACCGAGGTCAGCTACTGGATCGACCCGGCACGTTGGGGTCGGGGCCACGCCACGTCGGCCCTGGCCGCCCTGCTGCGCGAGCTGCCCCGGCCGGTGCACGCCCGCACCGCCAAGGACAACGCCGCCTCCCTCGCGGTGCTGCGCAAGTGCGGGTTCGTGGTGGTCGGTGAGGACTCGGGGTACGCCAACGGTCGCGGCGAAGACGTCGAGGAGTGGCTGCTGGAGCTGCCCGCCGACGCCCCTGACCTGGGCGGGCACTAGTCTCGCGACGTGAACTGGTTGGATCTCGTCGGCTGGGCCGGCTCCGCGGTGCTGGTCTGGTCGCTGCTGCAGTCGCGCGTGTTGCGACTGCGCGCGATCAACCTCGTCGGCTGCGTCGTGCTGATCGGCTACAACGCCGCGATCGAGGTCTGGCCCATGGTCGGGCTCAACGTCGTGCTCGCGGTGATCAACATCTGGTACCTGCGCGGGATGCTCGCCACCCGGCACGACGAGAAGACGTACCAGGTGGTGGAGGTCGGCGTCGGCGACCAGTTCCTCGCGCACACGCTGCGGGTGCACGCCGCCGACATCGCCCGGTTCAATCCCGGCTTCCGCTGGGATCCGGAGGCGTCAGGGCGCTCGGCGTTCCTCGTGGTCACCGCTGACGAGGTGGTCGGGGTGGTGCTGGCGCACGCCGAGGCGCCCGGCGTCGCCCAGATCGACCTGGACTATGTGACCCCGAAGTTCCGTGACTTCACCCCGGGTGAGTTCGTCTACCGGCGCAGCCACCTGTTCACCGAACGCGGCTTCCACCGGGTGGTCAGCCCGCCCCGGATGGTGGCCCCCTACTACCACCGGCTCGGCTTCCGCCCGGACGGCGACTCGTACGTCCTCGACCTGCCGGCGTCGCCAACGCCCCAGTCGGCCTGACCCACCGATGCCCCGGTCGGCGTAGCGTCACCGTCGTCCGGTTCGGCGTAGCCTCGCCGGAGCAGGATTCGGCCGGCGCCGGACGGGGCAAAGACACGCCTACGCCGGGCGGGCTCGCCGACCGGCGGGTGCCGCGCGGGGCAGCCGGTGCCACCACCACGAGGGAGCGAACCGGGCGTGCAGAGCTACGGGAGCCAACTGGCCCTGGTCGGAGTCCTGGTCGTGATCAACGCGCTCTTCGCGGGCAGCGAGATGGCGTTGGTGTCGCTGCGAGACAGCCAGATCCAGCGGCTGGAGCGCACCAGCCGGGCCGGACGGGTGCTGGCCAGGCTCGCCAAGGACCCGAACCGCTTCCTGGCCACCATCCAGATCGGCATCACCCTCGCCGGTTTCCTGGCCTCCGCCGCCGCGGCGGTCTCCCTGGCGAAACCCCTGGTGCCGTTGCTCGGGGTCTTCGGTGGCGCCGCCGAGACGGTGGCGATCGTGGCGGTCACCCTCGCGCTGACCTTCGTCACCCTGGTCTTCGGCGAGCTGGCGCCCAAGCGGATCGCCATGCAGTCCGCCGAACGGTGGGCGCTGTTGGTGGCCCGCCCGCTCGACCTGCTCGCCAGCCTCACCCGGCCGGCGGTCTGGGCCCTCGGCGCCACCAGCGACGTGGTGGTCCGCCTGGTCGGGCTCAACCCGAAACACGAGCCGGAGGAGATCGGCCCGGACGAGCTGCGCGACATCGTCGCCGGCAACCACGGCTTCACCAAGGAGCAGCGCACCATCATCGCGGGTGCGGTGGAGATCGCCGATCGGCGGTTGCGGGCTGTCCTCGTACCCCGGTTGCAGGTCTTCACGCTCGACAGCGGGACCACGGCGGAGGCCGCGCGGCTCGTGCTGGCCGCCACCGGGCACTCCCGGGCTCCGGTCGTGCGCCACGGCGGCCTGGACGACACGGCCGGAGTGATCCACCTGCGTGACCTGGTGGGTGTGCCCGACGACCGCCCGGTCGACGAGATCGCCCGACCGCCGATGCTGCTGCCCGACTCGCTGCCGGTGGTGGAGGCGCTGCGCCAGTTCAAGGCCGAGCGTCAGCACATCGCGCTCGTCGTGGACGAGCGCGGCGCCGTCGACGGCATCGTGACGCTGGAGGACATCCTGGAGGAGATCGTCGGTGAGATCTACGACGAGACCGACCGGGATGTGCGTTCGGTGCGGCGTGACCCCGACGGTGCGCTGGTGCTGCCCGGCACCTTCCCGGTGCACGACCTGCCGGACATCGGCGTGGAGCTGCCGTCGCGCCCGGCCGGTGACTACACGACAGTCGCCGGGCTGGTACTGGCCCGGCTTGGGCACATCCCCACCGTCGCCGGGGAGGACGTCACGCTCGACGGTTGGGTGCTGATGGTGGCCGGCATCGACCACCGGGCGATCACCGAGGTACGGCTCAGCCGCGTACCCGATGAAGCCGACGGCGACGCCGACGCCGACCAGCCTGCGGAGCCGGTGCTGGATGAGGCCCGCAGTTGACCGGTGCGGCGAACGCCGTCGCTCAGGCGGGCGAGAGGTTCTGTAGCCGGACCTGACCACGGGCGACCAGCTGCTCGTCGGCGTCGGTGATCTCCACCTGCCAGAGCTGCTGGCTGCGGCCCCGGTGCACCGGGGTGCCGATCGCCCTCAGCTCGCCTTCCCGGACGGCCCGCAGGAAGTCGGTCTGGTTCGACACCCCGACCACAGTGCCCCGGTCGGCCAGCCAGAGGGCGCCACCCACGCTGGCCGCGGTCTCCACGACCGAGCAGTACACCCCGCCGTGCTGGATGCCGAACGGCTGGTGCAGCTGCGGGCCGACCTGCCAGCTGATGACCACCCGGTCGGCGCTGGCCTCCTCGAACTTGAGGCCGAGCAGGGCGACGAAGCCACCCGTCAGGTCCGGAATCTCCATGGCAAGGCCCTCCTCGATCAACTGGCGCAAGCCTAGCCGGGGCGGGTTGCGCCAAACCCGGTATGGGTTGGCGCCGGCGATGGGGGAGAATCGGTGACCGTGACCGACAGCAGCCCCCCGCCGCCCGGGCGGGACTCCCTGACCGATGACCTGCTCTGGCGTGGCCTGATACAGGACTCGACCGGCCTCGACGAGCTGCGCGAGCTGCTCGACGGTGGGAGTGCCGCCACGTACTACGTGGGCTTCGACCCCACCGCGCCGAGCCTGCACGTCGGCAACCTCATGCAGGTCCTCATGGCCCGCCGGCTGCAACTCGCCGGCCATCGCCCGTTGCTGCTGGTCGGCGGAGCGACCGGGCAGATCGGTGACCCGAAGGAGAGCGCCGAGCGGGCGCTCAACCCGACCGAGGTGATCGCCGGCTGGGTCGAGCGGATCCGCGACCAGCTCGCGCCCTTCGTGTCGTACTCCGGCGAGAACGCGGCGCAGTTGGTCAACAACCTGGACTGGACCGGCGAGATGTCGATCGTCGAGTTCCTCCGCGACGTGGGCAAACACTTCCCGGTGAACAAGATGCTCGCGCGGGAGGTGGTGCGGGCCCGGCTGGAGACCGGCATCAGCTACACCGAGTTCAGCTACCAACTGCTCCAGGCCAACGACTTCTTCGAGCTGCACCGCCGGCACGGCTGTCAGCTCCAGTTCGGTGGCTCCGACCAGTGGGGCAACATCACCGCCGGCGTCGACTACGTACGCCGACGGGGCGCGGGGCCGGTGCAGGCCTTCACCACGCCGCTCGTCACCAAGTCCGACGGTACGAAGTTCGGTAAGAGCGAGGGCGGTGCCGTCTGGCTCGACCCGACGATGACCAGCCCGTACTCCTTCTACCAGTTCTGGCTCAATGTCGAGGACCAGGAGGTCGACCGCTACCTGCGGTACTTCAGCTTCCGCACCCGCGACGAGCTGGAAGAGCTGGCCAAGGCGACAGCCGAACGGCCGGCGGCCCGGCTGGCGCAGCGGGCGCTCGCCGAGGAGCTGACCACACTGGTGCACGGTGCCGACGAGACCCGACAGGCGATCGCCGCCAGTCAGGCGCTCTTCGGCCGTGGATCGTTGGACGAGTTGTCGCCGGAGACCCTGCGCGCGGCCCTGGCCGAGGCGGGCCTCGTACGCCTCACCGGCGAATTGCCGGATGTGGCGGGTCTGCTGCGGGACTCCGGTCTGGTGAGTGGCCTCAAGGAGGCTCGGCGGGTGATCGCCGAAGGCGGCGCCTACGTCAACAACAACCGGGTGACCGCTGTGGACGCCGGGGTGTCGCCGGCCGACCTGCTGCATGGGCGATACCTGGTGCTGCGCCGGGGGAAGCGTTCGTTCGCGGGCGTTGAGCTGGGTGAATAGCCACCTGTCGACGATGTGACGGGGGACGCGTCCGGCGGATTTGACGATCATCCCGCCGGACGCGTAACTTTCTCTCTGCCAGCGCGGAACGGACGAAACAGGCGAAAGCCTGAAGCGGCCGGAGCGCAGGCCAACGGCCTGGGGGTCGGGTGGGCACGCCCACCGGAGCCCCAACCGGGAGGTGCCACCAGAAACGCCGCGAGGCGGATTTGGCGCTGCGAAACCGACCGGGTATGGTTACGAACCGGCAGGGCACCGGGCGGGTCGCGGGAAATCGCGACGGCCGGCCTGCCGAACCCATGACAAGAGCGGCGCAAGCCGGTCGCGACATGGTGCCCGCGTTATCGGGTTGAAGCATGACGAACCGCGAAATATCGGTTTGACAGGGCGGAAACGAGCGGGTAACGTAGTAAAAGTGCCTGGCGCTGAAAGCGCGGGGCGCGAAGCGGTAAAAGCCCCGGTTGGGGTTCCACTGAGTGTGGGGCTTCTGGTCGGTGTGTGGTTGTTCTTTGAGAACTCAACAGGGTGCTTGTAAAGCCAGTGCCAATTATGATT
>NZ_JBNCKJ010000005.1:456219-465645 GCF_049841475.1 Micromonospora sp. DT15 | reverse complement strand
ACATCAACCGACGCCGCGCCGAAGGCCGCACCACCCGAGAAATCACCCGCTGCCTCAAGCGCTACATCGCCCGACAGCTATACCGCACCATCACCACCCACCACCGCACCTCTTGACAACCCCCACTCACAGATCGGCGGAGGCAGGTACGGCACGGGGCGAGGCGCAGCGCGGGGCAGGGCGCCCCAAGGCGCACGGGGCAGGGCGCAAGGCCCGCCGGGCGCGGGGTGCGGGTTGGGTCAGGCGAAGAGGGCGGAGACGGATTCTCCGTTGTGGATGCGGCGCGTCGCCTCGGCCAGGGCGGGAGCCACCGACAGGACCTGCAGCTTGGGGACCCGCTTGGCGGCCGGGATGGGCACCGTGTTGGTGCAGACGATCTCCAGGACGCCGTCCTGGTCGCTGAGCCGCTGCAACGCGTCGCCGGAGAAGAGGCCGTGCGTGCAGGCGAGCCGGATCGACCGGACCTTCAGGCCGCGCAGATGCTCCATCAGCTCGACCACCGTGCTGCCCTTGGCGATCTCGTCGTCCAGCACGATGACATCGCGGTCGGTCACGTCGCCGATCACCGCGCTGATCTTGACCAGGTCGTCGCTGAACCGCTGCTTCGCCCCGGCCGCGACCGGAGTGCCGAGCAGCCGGGCGAAGGCTGCGGCCTCCTTGGCGTTGCCCAGGTCGGGCGAGACCACCACGGTGTTGCTGAGGTCGTAGCGCCGGAAGTGGGTGGCCAGTTCCCGCAGCGCGTGCAGGTGATCCACCGGAACGCTGAAGAAGCCGTGCACCTGCGGCGAGTGCAGGGTCATCGCGAGCACCCGGTCCGCCCCGGCCGAGGTGAGAAGGTCAGCGACGAGCCGCGCGCCGATCGAGATCCGTGGGGCGTCCTTCTTGTCCGAGCGGGCGTACGCGTAGTGCGGCAGCACCACGGTGATCCGACCGGCGGAGGCACCCCGGGCGGCGTCGATCATCAGCAGCAGCTCGACCAGGTGCTCCTGCACCGGCGGCACCAACGGCTGGATCAGGAAGACGTCCCGCTCCCGGCAGTTGGCCTGCAACTGGACTTCCAGACAGTCGTTCGCGAACCGGGAGACCCGCACCGGGTGCAGCGGCACCCCCAGGTGGGCGCAGATCTCGGCAGCCAGGTCGGGATGGGCGGTTCCACTGAAAACTGCGATGTCGCGCACGTTCGCACATCGTAGGGGAAGCCGACGGCCGCCGACGGCAGCGGGCCGGAACCCGCCGTGACGCCTGTCGCGCCGCGCCGCCGTCCGGGTACGGTGCTGCGGTGACCCCCCAGTACGTCGCCGCCATCGACCAGGGCACCACTTCCTCGCGGTGCATCGTCTTCGACCGGGCCGGGGACATCGTCGCCGTGGCCCAGCGC
Source organism: Micromonospora sp. DT15 (assembly GCF_049841475.1). Taxonomy (NCBI): domain Bacteria; kingdom Bacillati; phylum Actinomycetota; class Actinomycetes; order Micromonosporales; family Micromonosporaceae; genus Micromonospora; species Micromonospora sp. DT15. Next base: position 464,267 of record NZ_JBNCKJ010000005.1, on the reverse strand, counting down.
GAACACCGGCAGATCTTCCCCCGACCGGGGTGGGTGGAGCACGACGCCGAGGAGATCTGGGACAACGTCGAGCAGGTGGTCGCCGAGGCGCTGCGGGCCGCCGGCACCGACGCGTCCGGGCTGGCCGCCGTCGGCATCACCAACCAGCGGGAGACCACTGTCGTCTGGGACCGGGCCACCGGCCGCCCGGTGGCCAACGCCATCGTGTGGCAGGACACCCGGACGGGGCCGCTGCTGCGCGAGCTTGCGTCGGCGTACGGCGAGGAGCGGTTCCGGGCCCGCACGGGCCTGCCGCTGGCCACCTACTTCGCCGGGCCGAAGCTGCGCTGGCTGCTCGACGGGGTCGAGGGCCTGCGTGAGCGTGCCGACCGCGGCGAGGTGCTCTTCGGCACCATGGACAGCTGGCTGATCTGGAAGCTGACCGGCGAGCACGTCACCGACGTGACCAACGCCAGCCGGACCATGCTGATGGACCTCACGACCCTCGACTGGGCGCCGGATCTGCTGGACGCGATGGGTGTTCCGGCGGCGATGCTGCCGGAGATCCGCTGCTCCGCCGAGGTCTACGGCACGGCGAGGGGGGTGCTCGCCGGGGTGCCGGTGGCGAGTGCGCTCGGCGACCAGCAGGCCGCCCTGTTCGGGCAGACCTGCTTCCAGCCGGGTGAGGCGAAATGCACCTACGGCACCGGCAGCTTCCTGCTGCTCAACACCGGCGCCACCCCGGTCCCGTCGACGCACGGTCTGCTCACCACCGTCGCCTACCGGATCAAGGACGAACCACCGGCGTACGCCCTAGAAGGCGCCATCGCGGTCACCGGCTCGCTGGTGCAGTGGCTGCGGGACAACCTCGGGCTGATCTCCACGGCCGCCGAGGTGGAGGAGTTGGCCCGCACCGTGGACGACAACGGCGGCTGCTACGTGGTGCCGGCGTTCTCAGGGCTGTTCGCCCCGCACTGGCGCAGCGACGCCCGCGGGGTCATCGCTGGCCTGACCGGTTACATCACCAAGGGACACCTGGCGCGTGCGGCGCTGGAGGCGTCGGCGTGGCAGACCCGCGAGGTGGTCGACGCGATGAACGCCGACTCTGACGTGGCGCTGCGTCGTCTCCGGGTGGACGGTGGGATGACCGCGAACGGTCTGCTCATGCAGTTCCTCGCCGATGTGCTCGACGTGCCGGTGGTCCGTTCCCGGATCACCGAGACCACCTGCCTGGGCGCCGCGTACGCGGCCGGTCTGGCGGTCGGCTTCTGGCCGGACCTGGCGACACTGCGGGCGCAGTGGCGCTCCGACGCGCAGTGGGAGCCGGCCATGGCTCCGGACCTGCGCGAGAAAGAGCTGCGCCAGTGGCGCAAGGCAGTGCAGCGCACCCTCGACTGGGTCGAGTGAGCCGGTCACTCCCAGCGGTTGCCGGTGAGCTTCTCGTAGACGTCGATGTAGCGGGCCCGGGTCGCCTCGACCACCTCGGCCGGCATGTCCGGGGCGGGAGCCTGCTTGTTCCAGCCGCTGCCGGTGGCCCAGTCCCGCACGTACTGCTTGTCGTAGGAGAACTGCACCCGGCCCGGCTGGTACGACTCGGCCGGCCAGAACCGCGACGAGTCGGAGGTGAGCAGTTCGTCGGCAAGGACCAGGGTGCCGTCCGGCGCCCAACCCAGCTCGATCTTGGTGTCGGCGACCAGGATGCCCCGGTCGGCGGCCAGCTCGGCGCCGCGCCGGTAGATGTCGATGGTGATCTGCCGGAGCCGCTCGGCGGTGGCCTGCCCCACCTTGTCCACCACGTCGTCGTACGTGATGGGCTCGTCGTGCTCGCCGGCCGGGGCCTTGCTCGACGGCGTGAAGATCGGCTCGGGCAGGATCGACGCCTCGCCGAGCCCTCGCGGCAGCTCCACGCCGGAGACCGCGCCGGTCTTCTCGTACTCCCGCAGGCCGCCGCCGGTCAGGTAACCGCGGGCGACGCATTCGACCGGGAGCATGTCCAGCCGCTGGCAGCGGATGGCCCGCCCGGCGAACTCGGCGGGCACGTCGGTGGCCGAGATGACGTGGTTCGGCACGAGGTCGGCGAGCTGCTCGAACCACCAGAGCGAGAGCGCGGTGAGCAGACGGCCCTTGTCCGGGATCGGCGTCGGCAGCGCCACGTCGTAGATCGAGATGCGATCCGAGGCCACCAGGATCAGGTCGTCGCCGTCGGCGTAGACGTCCCGGACCTTGCCCGAGTGCAGAAGTTCCACGCGCCCTAGTACACCACGCGAGATCGCGCGGCCTGATTCGACCACCCGGCCGAGGGTGACCGGACGGACGTTGACACCTTCGTGTGCTGCCTGCGTGAATGGTCCGACCGCCACCCCCGTAGGTCCAGGAGAGCCCCGTGCCCGTTGTTCGCCCCTCGCTCGACCGCCTCGGCGCGGACCCGGGTCGACGCCGACTGCTCAGCGCGCTGCTCGGCGCACCTCTGCTCGCGTCCGGCGGGCTGGCGGGGTGCAGTGACGACGCCGCCACCTCGACCCAGGACGGGCCCGTCGAGCTGTCGGTCTTCTGGTGGGGTGGCACCAAACGGGCCGAGCTCACCGAGAAGGCGCTGCGGCTCTACTCGGATCGCAACCCCCGGGTCACCTTCCGGGTCACCTGGCAGGGCGCCGACGGCTACTACGACCGGCTGGCCACCCAGGCGGGTGGCGGGAACGTACCGGACCTGATCCAGATCGACGACGCCATGCTGACCGAGTACACCCAACGCCAGGTCATCCTCGACCTCACCGACCACCGCCTGGATCTTCGGGGCCTGCCGGAGGGTCTGATCCGCTACGGCACGGTGGAGGGGCGGACGATGGCGGTGGCCGCCGGGCAGACCCACGCCGTGGTGGTGTTCAACCGGGACCTGCTGCGGGAGCTGGAGATGCCGGAGCCCCGCGCCGGGATGACCTGGCCCGACTACATCTCCTGGGCCACGCAGGTCACCGAGGCCAGCGACCGCCGGGTGGCCGGCACCATGGACGGTTCGGGCGACTACCGGGCACTCTGGCTCTGGTTGCGGTCGCAGGGCGGCGAGTTCTACCGGGGCAACCAGCTCGGCTTCGGCGCGGACGAGCTGATCGCGTGGTTCGAGTTGTGGCAGCGGGCCCGTCGGAGCCGAGCCACGCCGAGTGCGGCCCTGGTCGAGCAGGCCGACAGCGGCGAGCCGGCCCGGCAACTGGTGGTGAGCGGCGCGACGGCGGCGTCCTTCGCCTGGTCGCACCAGCTACCGGAGCTTCAGCGACTCACCGAGTCCGAGTTGGGCATCGTCGGCTTCCCCGGCCCGCCGGGGGCTCAGTGGGCACGAGCGTCGATGTACTGGGCGGGGTTCCGGGGCACCCGCCACCCGGACACGGTCGCCGACGTGATCAACTTTCTGACCACCAATGGTGAGGTCGGCGCCGTTCTCGGCCACGAACGTGGGCTGAACGCCAGTGCCCAGGTCCGCCGCTACGCCGAGGGCAGCATCACCGACCCGGCCCAGCGACGTGCCGCCGAGTTCGGTGCCAGCATCGCCGACCTGCTCGGGCCGGCGCCGGCGCCGCCACCCCAGGGACACGCCAAGGTGCGCACCCTGCTGGTCGCCGCCGCCGAGCGGATCCGCGTCAAGCGTGACGGGACCCGCGAGGCCACCGCGCGTTTCCTGTCCCAGGCCATCGCGGCCCTGGCGGCGGTGAGCACCGGCGGCCAGACCGGAACCGGCCGCTGGTGACCCTCCGGCGTCTCCCGGCCTCGTCAGCGCGGCGGGCCACCCCGGCGGTTGCGCATCAGACGCAACACCAGGAACACGACGATCGCGACCACCACCAGGCAGCAGAGCAGCGGGAGCACCCCGAAGCCGCTGCGGCCTCGCCGCTTGGCGGCCTCCACCACGAGTTCGCCGGTGCCTGTGGACGCCCAGGCTGCGACCGGCACGAAGACCGCCAGTACGACCGCACCGAAGACCGCGCTCAGGCGGCCCCACCACTTACCGAATGAAGACATGTGCCCATCCTCGCCGAAGGGCGCAACCTCGGCACGTCGGTCGACGCCGAATCACGGGACCGGATGGTGCGGAAGCTCCCCGGCCGGTGCGCAACGCGCTCGCAACGTCCCGGCAAAGATGATGATCTTTACATGAATCTCTCGAGGTGATCGGATTCGCCTCATGCTCACCTCTTTAGGCAGTGCGCGGATCTCTCGCACCCGAAGATCTGCGGCGGCAGCGGTCGGCGTCACAGTCGTCGCCGCTCTCCTCACCCCCACGGCGGCACACGGCGCCCCACCACCCCCACCGCCGCCGACGAGACCCGCTCCGAGCGGCGACGCGGACCGCACCCCCGTCACGGTCACTCTGATCACCGGCGACCGGGTGACGGTGACCCCGGGCGTCCACGGCGCAACCGAATCGGTGGACGTCAAGCGCGCCCCGGGCGCCACCGGCTCCGTACGCATCTCCACTGAGGGCCGGGACACCTACGTGTACCCGGACGAGGCGTTGCCGTACCTCGCCACCGGTCGACTCGACAAGCAGCTGTTCGACGTCACCCAGCTCATCGCCCAGGGCTACGACGACGCGCGGACCGCCGAACTTCCCCTGATCGTCACCCGCACGACGGGTGCGGCGAAGCTCAGAACCGGCACCACGCTGCCGGGCGCGCAGACCACGCTGGAGCTGCCCTCCGTCCGTGGTGAGGCGATCCGCACCCGCCGATCGCAGGCGGCGGACTTCTGGTCGGCCCTCACCAGTGGACAGTCGCCGACCGGCCGCAGCGCTGCCACCCCGGCGCCCTCCTTCGCGGCCGGCGTCGACAAGGTGTGGCTCGACGGCAAGGCGAAGGCCACCCTGGCCGACACCACCGCCCAGATCGGCGCGCCCGCGGCGTGGGCCGCGGGTGGCACCGGCAGCGGCGTCCGGATCGCCGTCCTGGACAGCGGAGTGGACACCACCCACCCGGATCTCGCCGACCAGGTGGTGGCCTCCCGAAGCTTCATCGCCGGCCAGGACGTGATCGACCGGAACGGGCACGGCACGCACACCGCGTCCACCGTCGCCGGGACGGGCGCCGCCTCCGGCGGCAAGGAACGGGGCGTGGCCCCCGACGCCGACCTGGTGATCGGCAAGGTCCTCGACGAGTACGGCAGCGGGTCCATCTCGGGGATCATCGCGGGCATGGAGTGGGCGGCACGGGCCGAGCACGCCAACGTGATCAACATGAGCCTCGGCGTGAGCGCCTGGCACACCCAGGACGACCCGCTGAGCCAGGCCGTCAACCAGCTGACCGCCGAGACGGGTGCGCTCTTCGTCGTGGCCGCCGGCAACAGCGGACCAGATCCGTACACCCTCGGCGCGCCGGGCACCGCGGACGCCGCGCTGACCATCGGCGCGGTGGACACCTCCGACCACCTGGCGGGTTTCTCCAGCGTCGGGCCCCGGATGAACGACGAGGCCCTCAAGCCCGACATGACCGCACCCGGGGTGGACGTGCTGGCGGCACGCTCGCAGCACATCCCCTGGGGTGAGGGCTACTACTACACCGACAGTGGCACCTCGATGGCAGCGCCGCACGTCGCCGGGGCGGCCGCCCTGCTGGTGCAGAAGCACCCGACCTGGAGCGCGCGGCAGCTCAAGGACGCGCTGATGGGCACCAGCGTCCGCACGCCCGACTACGACGCCTATCAGGCCGGTAGCGGTCGGTTGAACGTCGCCGCCGCCTACCACCAGGACCAGATCGTCGCGTCCGGGTCGGTGGACGCTGGACTCGTCGGTTGGGGCAGCGCGCCACAGCCGATCAAGCGGACGATCACCTACACCAACACGACGGACGGCCCGATCGCGTTGGAGCTCTCCGTCGATCACGGCACCGCCCCCGCGCAGACGTTCACAGCAACCGCCGACCGCGTCACGGTGCCCGCTCGGGCCAGCGCGACTGTCGACGTCGTGGTGGCCCCGGCCGGCCTCTCCCCCGGCAGGTACTCCGCCCAGGTCACCGCCCGCTTCGCCGCAGGCGAGGTGCACACGGCCGTCGGGGTCGCCGTCGAGTCCAAGAAGTACGACCTCACCATCCACCTGAAGGACCGCGCCGGCCAGCCCATGAGCGGCGAGGTCGAGGTCGTCAACGCCGAGACCGGCTCCGCCTTCATGTGGGTGCCGGACGGAAAGCTCACCGCCCGCCTGACGCCCGGCTCCTACACCGTCGTCGCGGCGGCGGACGTGGAGGGTCTGCACGGGCCCCGCTCTCTCGGGCTCGCGATGCTGACCGCTCCGGAGGTCGACCTGACGACAAACCGGGTAGTGGAACTCGACGCCGCGCGGGCCCGCCAGGTGAAGGTGGCGACACCCCAGCCGACCGCCGTCGTCAACAGTCGAATCGACGTCTACCGCTCCTTTACCGAGAGCGAGCCGACACCCGCCGACTGGAACGCCCTGCGCGAGACGTTCTGGCCGGGCGCCGCCTACGACAGCCTGTGGGCCCTGCCGACCGGGAACAAGGTGCGCAAGGGCAGCTTCGTCTTCACCACCCGGATCCGCGCCGAGCAGACGCCGCTGGCCATCAGCTACCAGGGCCGGCAGCTCAGCGACCCGCTCGCCCAGCCCGGTTCCCCGCCCCTGCCCGACGGCACCTCGCGCCTGGACGCCGTCTTCGCGGGTGCCGGCGGCACCGCCGACTACGCCGGCCTGGCCGCCCGCGGCAGGGCCGTGGTCGTCCGCGGCAACGACTCGGTGACCCCCACGGATCAGGCAGCGGCGGCGCACACCGCCGGCGCGGCGATGCTCGTCGTGGTCAACGACCGCGCGGGCCGCAAAAGCGAGTGGTACGGCAACCCCGACGCCGTGACGACCGGACCGATCCCGGTGGCCTCGGTGACCATGGACGAGGGCGAGGCGTTGATCCAGAAGATCAGCGCTGCCGGCCGCAAGCCGCTACGACTGGTCGTCGTCGCCCACCCCAGGGCGAAGTACCTGTACGACCTGGTGGACTACCACAGGGGCGGGGTGCCGAAGGACCCGTCCGCCAAGACCGACCCGCGCAACCTCGCCCGGATCGATCTCACCTTCTCCCCGCCCCCGGGGAAGCAGTCCAGCGAGACCCGGATGGACTTCCCGCCGTACGAGTACGCGGCGGCACGGCCGTTCCCGTTCGAGCCGGTCGCGCCGGGGCCGCGCACCGACTGGGTCTCCGCGGGCGGCGGCGTCAAGTGGATGCAGTACGCCGACGTCGCCGACTGGGCGCGGTCCAACACGGAGGCCATCGCCTACCGGCCGGGCAGCGTGCAGAAGGACCGTTGGTTCGGGCCCATCACCCGACCACGGCTGCTCAGCACCGAGATCCCGTTCCGGGGCGAGACCGGCATGAGCGCCTACATCCAGGGGTTCGGCGACGCGGGTGCCGCACACAGCGGCGGGGCCAGCATGTCGCAGATCGCCACGTTCTATCAGGGCGACAAGCAGCTGACCCAGTTCAACGGCTGGCCAGAGGTCGGCGCAGGTGACCTGTCACCGGAGAAACTGCCGTACCGGCTGGTCGTCGAGACCACGGGCAAGCCCGAGTTCAGCCCGTACTCGACCGCCACGCACACCGAGTGGAGCTTCGTCTCCGGCGGCACCGCCGAGGTGCAGGCCATCCCGTTGGTTCAGCTGGACTACGGGACGGACGTGGACTTCGCGGGTCGGACGAAGCGCCGAACCGACTTCTCGATCACGCCAGTGGTGGTGGGCAGCACCGCGGCTCGGGATGCCGTGTCGTCACTCCAACTGGAGATCTCCTACGACGACGGGGTGACCTGGCAGCGGCAGGACCTGCGGGAGAAGAAGGGAACCTGGCAGGCGTCGTTGAACGCGCCGCCCCGGGCAGACTTCGTGTCGATCCGGGTCACCGCCAAGCAGCGCAACGGTGGCGGCGTCACCCAGAGCGTCACCCGGGCCTTCGGCCTGCGGTAGAACCCGCCGGGGGTCGGTGCCGACGAGGTACCGGCCCCTGCGGGCCCCTCGCTCCTGGCAGCGGCACCAAACAGGTCCGGCCCCCACACTGTGGGGGCCGGACCTGTTTCACTTTCAGTGG
>NZ_JBNCKJ010000005.1:446368-456121 GCF_049841475.1 Micromonospora sp. DT15 | reverse complement strand
GGTAGCGGGGACAGGATTTGAACCTGCGACCTCTGGGTTATGAGCCCAGCGAGCTACCGAGCTGCTCCACCCCGCGTCGACTGGTTAAGACTAACTCACCCGTTCCGGGCGATGATCAGTGGGGTCGCCATCCGCTGTGGCCGGCACCCCGGAATGTCGAAAGCCCGCCTCCGGAGAACCGGAGGCGGGCTTCGAACTGGTGTTTCTCTCGTAGCGGGGACAGGATTTGAACCTGCGACCTCTGGGTTATGAGCCCAGCGAGCTACCGAGCTGCTCCACCCCGCGTCGGTTCGCTAACCGTAGCGCACCAACCCGGGACACCGCAAAGCGACTCCGATACCGCCGACACGGACAGCTCTGACCTGGGCGTTGTCAGTCGAGCCAGTCCTCGATCGCCGCGACCGCCCGTCGGCTGTCGGCATCGACCTGGGACCGAACGGCGACCGTGTGCTCCCAACCCTGTTCCCAGAGCACCGTCACCACGTCCCCGACCCGGACCGCCCGGACCAGCCGAACCTCCTCCGTACCCGGCTCACCCATCCCGTCCGGCATCGGAGCCCGCATCTCGAACAGCACCGACCCGTCCCCGTACGCCCCCGAGGCCAGCAGCCGCTGTCGCCACGTCCTGTTGTCGTCGGGCAGCTTCTGGTCGGGGCAGTCGCGCACCGCCTGCCGCAGCTCCCGCAACGCGTCGTCGGCGCGACCTGCCCGGTAGATGGTGATGGTGTGCCGGTAGCTACCGTCCGGCACGTGCCCCGTCGGCGTCTCCGGCATCTTGTAGGCCAGGTAGCGACCACGGCGTTGGACCATGGCCGAGTCGCTGGGCAGGCGAGCGCCGCACAGCGTCGGCAGTGCCGGACCCTCCCCCGAGGATTCCAGTCCGGTCCGATTCGGGGCCGCCAGCAGGAAGAAGGCGCGGTCCGGGATCGAGGTGGGCGGCCGCGGTGCCGCCGGCCCGGTGGTGACCGGCTGCGACGGCGTGCCGCTCGCTGTGGTCCGCGACGGTAGCGGTGCCGAGGGAGTCGGCGTGGGTGACGGCAGGGAGGTCGCCGTCGCCCCGGTCGGCGACGGGCCAGGGATGTCGGCGGGCGGCGGTGCGGAACCGTCCGCCGGGTACGCCAGTCGGCCACCGACGACAATTCCGCCCACGAGCAGCGCCACCGCGAGCGTCGAACCGGCTACCCGTGCTCGGGCCCGCCGGTCGGCGAACCGCCGAAGGGACTCGGGTCGGGTCAGCTCGTGCCCGTCCGCGACGGTGCCGAGCGACCGGTACAGGTCAGAGAGTTCGACTGACATCGTTCGCCTCCAACTCCACGACCCTGAGGTCGGGCAGCAGCGCGGCCAGCCGGGACCGGCCCCGGGACAGCCAGGACTTCACGGTGCCGACCGGCACGTCGGTCTCCCGGGCGATCTCCTCGACGGACATGTCGAAGAGGTAGTGCAGGGCCAGTGCCTGCCGGTGCGTGGCGGGCAACTGCCGGAGCGCTCGGACCAGGAGCACCCCGTCCTCGCTGGGTGGAGGTGCGACCGCCGGCGGTCCGGTACGGCTCAGCACCACCCGCCAACGGTGCAGGCGCCGCCAGCGGTCGGTCGCCAGCCGGGCCACCACGAGCCGCAGCCACGCCTCCGGCGCCGGATGCGACGACAGTCGCCCCCACTGCCGCCAGGCCCGGGTGTACGCCTCCTGCACCAGGTCCTGCGCCTCACCGTGGTCGCCAGCGACCGCGTAGCCGTACCGCAGCGTCCGGCGGGCGGTGCTGCGGTAGAAGTCATCGAAGCTCTGCGCGTCCCGCACGACAGTTCCCCCTCGTCCCCACCCCGTTGCATTGAGGACGGCGGACCGGCACCGCAGGTTGCGGGCCCGGGCGGTGCTGTCGGTGACGTGACAGATACGCACAGATCAGGCCAACGGCCGAGCCCCCGCCCCTCGGACCTGATGCGGTCCGAGGGACGGGGGCTCGGGGAGGAACTGCGTGCGGTGGCGGGTCAGCCTCCAGCACTCGGGCTGGCACCCGGCGCACCAGCGGCCTGCTGCGCCTGCTGGAACGCGGTGAGCGCCTCGTCGAGGGCCTTCAGCGCACGCCCGTACCGCTCGAAGTCGCCCGACGTCTGCGCGGCCCGGACCTCGGTGATCGCGGTCTGCACCCGGTCCGCGGCGGCAGCCAGGTCACCGGTCGGCGGTGGGGTGCCGGCGCTCGGAGTCGGCGATGGCGCCGCCGTCCCCGAAGGCGTCGGAGTCGGGGTCGTCGGGTTGCCCCCGGTCGTCGGCGGCGGCGACGTGCCCTGCCCTGCCTTCTTACCCTGCTCGACCAACTGCTTGATGCCGTCGTTGATGTTGTCGGCGAGCGCCACGAAGGAGCCGCCGTCACCGTACGAGAGCAGCACCTTCTGCAACAGCGGGTACGCGTCCTGCTGGTTGCTCTTCACGTAGACCGGCTCGACGTAGAGCATCCCGTCGGCGAAGGGCAACGAGAGCAGGTTGCCGTACTGCACCTGCGCCTGGTTGCTGGAGAGCAGGTTGAGCTGCTGACGGATGTTCGCGTTGTTGGTCATCTGCTGGTGCACCTGCACCGGGCCGGAGATCCGGGTCTGATCCGGCAACTCCAGCACCTCCAGCCGGGGCTGCCCGTCGACGTACGACCCGGAGATCAGCGCGGCGAGGTTCTGCCGGCCGTTGGGGGTGACCGCCGAGGTGAGCTGGAACCGAGGGCTCTCCTGCCCGGGGAACTGGGTGAACAGGTAGTACGGGGGCTGCTTCTGACCGCTGTCCGGGGCGTCCGGCACGTTGGGCACCTGCCAGAAGTCCTGTGCGGAGTAGAAGTCACCCGGGTTCGTCACGTGGAACTTGGTGAGCAGGTTGCGCTGCACCTTGAACATGTCCGCCGGGTAGCGCAGGTGCTCGTTCAGCTCGACCGGGATCTCCGCCTTCGGCAGCACCAGGTCGCCGCCGAACGCCTTGTTCCACGCCTTGAGCACCGGGTCGGTGTCGTCGTACTCGTAGAGCTTCACGGTGCCGTCGTACGCGTCGACGGTGGCCTTGACCGAGTTGCGCATGTAGTTGACGTCTTCGCGGGCCAGTTGGAAGGTGCCCCGGTTGGTCAACTCGTCGGTGGTCTCGGTCTGGAGGTTGACCCGCTCCGCGTACGGGTAGGAGGCGGCCGTGGTGTAGCCGTCCACGATCCACTGCACCCGACCGTCGACCACTGCCGGGTACGGGTCGCCGTCCAGGGTGAGGAACGGCGCGACCTTCTCCACCCGGTCGCGCGGGTTGCGCACGTACAGCAGCTTGGAGTCCTTGTTCACCGCCTCGGAGAGCAGGAAGTTCGACTCCTGCTCCTTGATGGCGTACAGCAGTCGCCGGGTGAAGGAGCCGATCTCCACACCGCCCTCACCGGTGTAGGTGTAGGACTCGCCGCCGCCCTCACCGACCGGCCTGTCGAACTCGGCCTTCTTGTTCGGGTCGGACTGCCCGACGATGGCGTAGTCGTCGGCCGCCATCCGCTCGCCGTAGTAGATGCGCGGCTGCTTGGCCGGAATCTGCTCGGTCTGCGAGGAACACGCCTCCTGGGTCTTCTCGCCGAGGAACCCGGAGACGAAGAACGGCTGCCCACCGCAGACCACCTGGTTGGCCGGGGCGGCCACCAGCCCGTACCCGTGGGTGTAGACGGTGTGCCGGTTGATCCAGGTGTTCTGCTGGTCGGTCAGCTCGCCGTAGTTGATCTCCCGGACGCCGACCACGTAGTCGGAGACCTTGCCGTTCACCCCGTACCTGTCGATGTCCAGCTTCGGGCCGAAGTCGTAGAAGCCACGCACCTGCTGGAGCTGGGTGTACGTCTCGCTGACCAACTGCGGGTCGAGCAGCCGCACGTTCGACACCACCGAGGTGTCGGTGGCCAGGTTCGCCGGTGGGGTGAGGTTGTTCGCCGCGTACGGGGTCGTCTCGGTGGCCCCCAACCCGAACGCCGCGCGCGTCGCGTCGATGCTGCGCTGGATGTACGGCGCTTCCTTGTCCTTGGCGCTCGGCTTGACCTCGAAGGTCTGCACCGCCCAGGGGTAGATGCCGCCGATGGCCACCGCGGACACGCCGAGCAGCGCCAGCGAGATCCCCGGCCAGACCAGGTTCCGCATCCAGGCGTTGGAGAACACGAGGATCGCGATGGCCACCACGATCGAGATGTAGGCGAGGATCTCCTTCGCCGGCAGCAACGCGTTGACGTCGGCGTAGCCGGCGCCGTACAACTTGGCGCCCTCGTTGTACTCCAGCAGCATGGCCCGCCGGTCCAACACGTACGCGATCGCCTTCAACAGCACGAAGACCGCGACCAGCGTGCTCAGGTGCGCGCGGGCGGCGTTGCTCATCCGGTCGCCGACGCCCTGCAGGCGGACCCCGCCGAAGAGGTAGTGCACCGCCAGCGCGCCGATCACGGCCAGCACCACAGCGGTGAAGGCGACCCCGAGCAGGTAGCGCCAGAACGGCAGTTGGAAGACGTAGAAGCCGATGTCGACCCCGAACTCCGGGTCCTTGATGCCGAAGTCACCGCCGTTGCGGAACAGCAGCCACTGGTTCCAACGGTTCTGCGCGGAGAGACCGGCGAAGAGCCCGACCACCGCCGCGGTCAGCGAGATCCAGGTGCCGAGACGCGGGCTGAGCAGCATCCGGTAGCGCTCGAGGGTCGCCTGCTCGACCGAGTGCGGACGCAGTCGCGGGCGCAACCGGTAGGCCAGCCACAGGTTGCCACCGACGATCACCGCCATGCCGAGGCCGATGGCGAGGAAGAGCACCAGCCGGGTGAGCAGGACGCCGGTGAAGACCTCGGTGTAGCGGACCTCGTCGAACCAGAGCCAGTCGGTCCACGCCTGGACACCCCAGCCGAGCAGGGTGAAGAGCACGAACACCCCGACCAGGACCGCGATGGTGACGCGCCCGCGCCGGCTCATCCTCGGGAGGGGGCTGCTGCTACGCATGACCACTGTTGGCTCCGCACGCTCGATATGATCGGCTCCGACCAGGCACCCAGAGTACGGGGTGTTCCTGAGCGTGTCGGGGCACGGTCACACCGGTCAGCAACGCGTCGGCTGACCACCCGCGCGCAACGTCTCCAGAGCGGTCATCGCCTCGTCCAACGAGCCCACCCGCAACAGCGGCAGATCGGGCTGCGGATTGCGGACCGCTTCCGCGCAGTTGTCCGCCGGCACCAGGAAGACCTTCGCCCCGGCGCGCTTGGCACCGACCAGCTTCTGGGCGATCCCACCGATCGGCCCGACGGCGCCCTCGTCGTCGATGGTGCCGGTGCCGGCGATGATCTTACCGCCGGTGAGATCGGCCGGGGTCAACTTGTCCACGATCCCCAGGGCGAACATCAGACCGGCGCTCGGCCCACCGATGTCCCCCAGGTCGATGCCGAGCGTGAACGGGTGCGGCTGCTGCTGATCGATCTCGACACCGATCCGCGGTCGGCCGTCCTGCTCCTGACTGGTCACCGTCGTGGTGGCCGGCGTGCCGTCACGGGTGTAGCCGATGGTCAACGCCGTGCCCGCCGGCTTGGCCCGGACCAGCTCGGTGACCTTCGCCGCCACCGGCACCGGCTGGCCGTCGACCGAGGTGATCAGATCGCCGACCTTCAACGCACCGGCCGCCGGGCCGTCCCCGGCCACCGTCTTGATCACCACCTGCACCGGGAAGCCCAGCTCCCGCAGCGCTGCGGTCTCCGCGCTGGTCTGTGACGCCTTGAAGTCCTCGGCGTTGCGCTGCTCGACCTGCTCCGTCGACTCCCCCGGCGGGTAGACCAGCTCACGCGGCACCACCGCCTCGTCGTCGGAGAACCAGCCCGCGATGGCCCCCCGCAACCGCACGGAGGGTTGCACCCCCACCGTGGTGAGCCGCAACTGGCCGGCCGAGGTCGAGGTCTCCCGACCGGTGACCTGGATGACCTCCTTGCCGTCGGTCGTACCGAGGGTGTTGACGGTCGGCCCCGGGCCCAGCACCACGTACGGAATCGGCACCCGGAGCACCCCGATGCTCAGCAGGGCGGTGAACAGGGCACCGAGCAGGACCGTCAGGCCACGACGTCTCATGCCGCAGAGCGTACCGACCGGTTGCGGCCCGCCCGCCGGATGCGCCACGCGACTTCGCCCTCAGCGCAACGCCAGCGACGGCTACCTGGGGCGCGGTCCGCGTACCGTAGATGTCGTGCCTGATATTCCGTTCGGTTTCGCGCTCCCGGGTGGGCAACCACCAGACCCCAACGATCCCGCGCAGATGCAGCAGTTCATGTCGCAGTTGCAGCACCTGCTCTCCGCGCCGGGCAGCGGGCCGGTCAACTGGGACCTGGCCCGGCAGGTAGCAGCCAGTCAGCTCGCGGCCGCCGGTGACCCGGCGGTGTCGATGTACGAGCGCAACGCAGTCGAGGAGGCGCTACGCCTCGCCGACCTGTGGTTGGAGCCCGCCTCGGCGTGGCCCACCGGCATCCAGAACCCCGTTGCGTGGAACCGCAACGAGTGGATCTTCAAGACGCTGGACGTGTGGCGCAAGCTCTGCGACCCCGTCGCCAGCCGGATGGTCGGCGCGATGGGCGACCTGGTGCCGCCGGAGGCGCGCGCCCAGCTCGGCCCGATGCAGTCGATGGTGGCCTCCCTCGGTGGCGCGCTCTTCGGCGGTCAGCTGGGCCAGGCCCTCGGCTCGCTCGCCGCGGAGGTGCTCTCCGCCGGCGACATCGGGCTGCCGCTCGGCCCGGCCGGCACGGCCGCGCTGATCCCGGCCAACATCCGGGCGTACGGCGAGGGCCTGGAGCTGCCCGAGGACGAGGTCCGCCTCTACGTGGCGCTGCGCGAGGCCGCCCACCAGCGGCTGTTCCAGCACGTCCCGTGGCTGCGTGGGCATGTGCTCAGCGCTGTCGAGATGTACGCCTCGGGCATCCGGGTCAACCGGGAGGCGATCGAGGAGGCGATGGGCCGGGTCGATCCGACCGACCCCGAGTCGATGCAGGCGATCGCCCTGGAGGGCATCTTCACCCCGGAGGACACCCCGGCGCAGAAGGCCTCACTGGCCCGCCTGGAGACCGCACTCGCCCTGGTCGAGGGCTGGGTGTGCCATGTCGTCGACAGCGCCGCCAGCGACCGGCTGCCGAACGTCGTCCGGCTGGGCGAGGCGTTCCGCCGTCGCCGGGCCGCCGGCGGTCCCGCCGAGCAGACCTTCGCCGCGCTGGTCGGTCTGGAACTGCGGCCCCGCCGACTGCGGGAGGCCGCGGCGCTCTGGGCCGCGCTCACCGAGCACCGTGGCATCGAGGGCCGCGACGCTGTCTGGGGCCACCCGGACCTGCTCCCGTCGGACGACGACTTCGCCGATCCGGTCGCCTTCGCGATGAACGACATGGATCTCAGCGAGCTGGACAGCTTCGACTTCACCGCCCCCGGCGGGGTGGAGGAGAAGGCCCCCGGCCAGTCGGATCAGTCGGGGCGGCCCGGTCCGTCCGACGAGACCGAAGGCGAAGGCGACGCCAGGTCCTGACCCCCTCCCGTCGACGGCCTACGCCGCGGGTGCCCGAAGATCCACAGCGGGCACCCGCGGCGTGTTCGGCGGTGCCGACGGTTCAGGTGGGTCGGCGCACCGTTCAGGTGGGTCGGCGCGCCCGGAGAGGTTCAGGTGGGTCGGCCCGCCCCGGAGAGCAGGGCGCGGGTCGCTTCCCAACCCTCGAAGGCCGGGTCGAGCGTGGCCAGGTCAGCCGGGCCGCGCAGTCGTCGCCAGCCGGTGGTGACCGCCACGTCACCCGGGCGCGGTGCGTTGGCGCGCGACTCAGCCGGCGTCGCCGTGTCCAACTCCAGCGTCGGCAGCCAGTCGGGCGCGGGCAGTCGTACCGCGACCCCGAGCAGACCCGGGCCACCGCCCTCGACCGGAGCCACCGCCACCGGCCGGCTGGTGAGTGGGCGAAGCAGCTTGCCGACGGTCAGGGCGGGCAGGTCGGGCACGTCACTGACCAGCACGGCCGCCTGGTCGTACCCCTCCAGCGCGGCGAAGACGGCGTTCGGCGTCGGCTCGGCCACCTCGTACACCGCCGTTCCGGGCCACACCAGCGCATCGGCCAGGGCCCGGTCGGCCGGGGTCACCGCGACCGCGACCTCCACCTCGTTGAGCGTGGCGAACAGGTCGATGACGTCTTCTGCCAGCGCCGCTCGCCACTGCGCCAGGTCGACGCCGGGCGGCGACCAGTGCACCGGCCCGAGCAACGCCACCACCACCCGTCGCGCCATCCCCAGACCCTAGCGCCCCACCCCACACAGCCACCCGACCCGCCCGACCCATCCCGGCGAGGCTTGACCCCATGATCGACTCGACTTCCTTGAAGTCGCGGTATCCCGAGGCCGTCGACAGCGCGGTATTCAGAAAGGCGAGTGGATCTTCGGGGCGACAGTGCGCGGTCAGGTGGGGAGCGGCGCGCAGGAGGAGGCGGCGGCGACCCCTTCGAGGTAGCCGCGGGCGCGTTCCGACTTCGGGTAGCGACCGACAAGCGCCCAGAACCGGGCGTTGTGGCTGGGCACGATGAGGTGCGCCAACTCGTGCAGCAACACGTAGTCGATCACCCAATCGGGCATCTCCTGGACGCGGTGGGAGATGCGGATGCTGCGGTCCGCCGGCGTGCAGGAGCCCCACCGGCCGTTCTGGTTGGTGACCCATCTGACGCTCGCCGGCACCGCCTTCGAGGCGTACCCGGCGAGGTAGAGGTCGATGAGCCGGTTGGCGCGGGCCAGCAACTCGTCGTCGGACCGGGCAAGGCGCCCCTCCCGGGCGGCGAGCCGGGCGAGCATCCGGTCGACCCACTCGCTCTCCTCGGCACGGGAGAACTGGTCGGGGATGAGGACGACCACTCGCTCACCGTCACGGTACGCGGACACCGTGCGTCGTCGACGCTGACTGCGTCGCACCTCGACGACCGGCTTGCGCGTCCCCGCCATCACTGGGCCGCGCAGCCTCGACTACGTGTCACGAAGGAAAGCTAATGCCCACTGACCAGGGGACCGCAAGGGTCAACCGCACGACACGCGCCCAGAAAATGGTGATTGGTCGCCAGGCGTCCCGAAAATTTCTTGACCGCAGCGCCATCATGCCATCTCGTCACCCTTGGTGAACGTCGACGGCGCCGGTCCGCAGCTCATCTCCTACCGTAGGTGATCACCGCCTCGGATGCGCTGCTGAGGTACTCGCACGGGTGGCTGTCAGGGTTTGGTCGGCGTGTCCCCGCCAAACTGACTTATCCGACCTATTTCGCCATGCACACTCTCGACGTCGACTTCCTCACAGTGTCGATGCACAGCTGACATGGAACTGCCCAGACCTGGGTAGGGTCCGCGGACCAGCGGTCACGAAGGTGGCCGCGGAGTGAGACCCAGCGCCGGCGCCCCGTGTGGCCCGCCGCCGGGCACCCCGCCGGGACGGTTTTGACCGGCGGACGAGACGAGGAGGGCATCGTGGCCGACCAGGCCCAGACGACCTACAACGGTTACTGCGTGAAGTGCAAGGAGAAGCGGGACTTCGAGGGGCACGTCGAGGTCTCGAAGACCGGAATGAACATGGCCAAGGGCAAGTGTCCGGTATGCGGTACAACAGTGAACCGCATCCTGGGCAAGGCCAAGGTCTGACCCGAACGGGTGAACGGGGGTGGGGGGGGCGAGTGGGCCCCCCCCCCCCCCCGCCCCGGGGGGGGTGGGGGCACCCCACGGGGGGCCCAGTCGGGGGGGGGGCAACACGCGGGGGGGGCT
>NZ_JBNCKJ010000005.1:378676-446358 GCF_049841475.1 Micromonospora sp. DT15 | reverse complement strand
AAACTCTTAACCGTCTGCGGGGTCTGGCCTTGTGTTTCCCCCCCGGGTTTGCGGGGGGGGGGGGGGCCGGGGGCCCCCCCCACCCCCGTCGCCAGGTCGGGAGTGGTGACACCGCTGCGGTAGCCCTGTCGGGTGGCCGACAACAGGCGGGAAGGGCTGTGGAAAACTCGTGAAATCCTGTGGATAGCGCTGGATAGCGGCCTGGCCGCCTGTGGACAACGATCGACCGAACGCGAAGATGCGGTCACGATTCGTGACCATGAGCCGCACCGTACTGCCCCGCCCCACCCTGCTGCCCGGCCTCAACCGGCTCTGGCGGGACCGACACACCCTCCAACTCGGCGTCGGCCCCGGGCCGGCCGCCCTACTGGAGTTGGCCAACCCCCGCGCCGCCCACCTGCTCGACCTGCTCGACGGCACCCGCAGCGAGCGGGCCGTGCTGATCCAGGCGGCTTCCGCCCAGGTCAGCGCCGACGACGCGCGTACCCTGCTCGACACCCTGCGGGCCGCCGGCCTGTTGGTGGCCGCGCACAGCCTGCTCCCCCGCGACCTGACCGGCCCGGTCCGCGCCCGGCTCGCGGCGGAGGCCGGCGCGCTGGCCCTGGCCGCCGCCCGACTGCCCGGCACCCCCGCGCAGGTCCTGCGTAGGCGGCGGGCGGCCCGCGTCCTGCTCACCGGTGCCGGGGCGCTCGGCGGGCCGCTGACCGTGGCACTGGCCCAGTCCGGCGTGGGGCAGGTGATTCCCCAGCTCACCGGCTCGGTACGCCCCGTCGATCTGATCGGCACGGGCATTCCCGCCGCCGAACTGGGTCGGCCGCTCGCACCGGCGGTGCGGGCCGCGGTCAACCGCGTCGCACCCGGCACCGTCACCCGTCCGACCCGCGCCGGGCGGATCGACCTGGTGATCCAGCTCGGCACGGACCGGCCCCCGGCGCTGCTGGCCGCCGGTCTCGCCCAGCGTCGGCAGCCGCACCTGCTGGTCACACTGCGCGAGGGCGTACCGGTGATCGGGCCGTTGGTCCGCCCACCCGCCGGGCCCTGCCTGCACTGCGTCGAGCTGCACCGGGCCGACCGCGACCCGGACTGGCCCCGGCTCGCCGCGCAACTCGCCGCCGCCGACCCAGTGGCCGCCGCAACGACCGGCACGCTGCTCGTCGCCTGCGGGTACGCCCTGGCCGAGGCGCTGACCCAGCTGGACGGCGGCCACCCGGAGACGCTGGGCAGCGCCATGGAGATCACCGGTGCCGGCCGTTTCCGTCGTCGGGGCTGGCCGCCACACCCGGCGTGTGCGTGCTCGCGAGGGCGAGTGTCCGCACCAGCCCAGCCGCAGAGCAGCAGCGGGGCCCTCCGGTCGGTAACAATGACCGGGTGACCGACATCCCGCGCCGCGCCGTGTCCCGCACCGCCAAGCTCGCCGCCCTGCCGCTCGGCTTCGCCGGCCGGACCGTTCTCGGGATGGGCAAGCGCGTCACCGGGCTGGCCTCCGACGTGATCTCCGCGGAGATTCAGCAGCGCACCGCCGAGCAGCTGTTCAGCGTGCTGGGCCAGCTCAAGGGCGGGGCGATGAAGTTCGGCCAGGCGCTGTCGGTCTTCGAGGCCGCCTTGCCGGAGGAGATCGCCGCGCCCTACCGGCAGGCGCTGACGAAGCTGCAGGAGGCGGCGCCACCACTGCCGGCCGCCAGCGTGCACAAGGTGCTGGCCGAGCAGCTCGGCCCCGACTGGCGGGACCTGTTCGTCGAGTTCAACGACGTCCCGGCCGCCGCCGCGAGCATCGGTCAGGTGCACCGGGCGCGGTGGCGCGAGCCGGGCGTCGACGAGTCGGGCGAACCGAACAGCCGCGACGTGGCGGTCAAGATCCAATATCCGGGGGCCGGCGACGCCCTGCTCGCCGACCTCAAGCAGCTCTCCCGACTGGGCGGAATGTTCCGGGCCATCCAGCCCGGCCTGGACGTCAAGCCGCTCCTGGCCGAGCTTCGCGAACGGATCACCGAGGAGTTGGACTACGAGCTGGAGGCCGAGTCGCAGCGCACCTTCGCCGCCGCGTACGCCGACGACCCGGAGATCTACATCCCCGAGGTGATCAATGCCTCGCCCCGAGTGCTGGTCACCGAATGGGTGACCGGCACCCCGCTGGCCGACATCATCCGCGAAGGCACCGAGGAGGATCGGGACGAGGCGGGTCGGTTGATGGCCACCCTGCACCTCTCCGCGCCGCAACGGGCCGGGCTGCTGCACGCCGACCCGCACCCGGGAAACTTCCGGCTGCTGCCCGACGGTCGACTCGGGGTGATCGACTTCGGTGCGGTGGCCCGGATGCCGGAGGGCACCCCGGAGCCGATCGGTCGTATCGCCGCGACGGCGCTGCGCGGCGACGCCGACGAGGTCGTGGCGGGGCTGCGGTCGGAGGGGTTCATCGGCTCGGCCGAGGAGATCGACGCCGAGGGTGTGCTCGACTTCATCCGCCCCATGCTGGAGCCAATAGCGGCGGACGGCTTCCGGTTCACCCGGGCCTGGCTACGGGCCGAGGCGGGTCGACTGGCCAGCCCTCGCTCCCCCACGTACCAGCTGAGCAGGCAGCTCAACCTGCCACCGTCGTACCTGCTGATCCACCGGGTGACGCTCGGGTCGATCGGGGTGCTCTGTCAGTTGGAGGCGAAGGCGCCGTACCGAAGCATCCTGGAGCGCTGGCTGCCCGGTTTCGCCCCGGTCGCCTGACCGTCGAGGCCCGGGGCGGCTGATCACGTCGAGGCCCGGGCGGCTGATCACATGGGGAAGGGCGGGTGCCAGTCGGCACCCGCCCTTCTGCGTCGGGTGGTACTAGAGAACGCCCAGGTCGCGGGCCGCCTGGTTGCGGCTGGTCATGGCGACGGTACGGGCGGATCGGGTTGCCTCAGTGCTCGTGGTGGTACGACCGGCCTGAGGCCGACGCATTCGAGCCCGGGACAACGCTTCGTGGAGTAGTTGCATCTCAAAGGCTCCACTCGGAACGTTCAACATCGTTTTCTCACTCACTGCCGGTGTGCCACCGGCGTAGTTGGAACGGGTCGGGAACATGTCAGGCTGCCAGCCGGACCGCGCCACGCACCTCAGACAGCCCACTGGCCGCCAGGCGCGCCTCGGCCTCGACCCGAAGCTCGGCGTCACGGGCGACGTCCTCCTTGCGCGGACGGCCACGGGGCCGCTTACGCGGGACAACCGCGCCACGCTCAAAGATCTCGCCGCCCCAGACGCCCCACGGCTCCGCTCGCTCAACGGCTCCAGCCAGGCATTCGACACGCAGCGGGCAGTCCCCGCAGAGTGACTTGGCCAGCTCAAGCTCGGTGGGCGAGTCGGAGAACCACAGGTCGGGGTCGAACTTCCGGCAGGGCAGGTTCGCCTCCATCTCGACGCTCATGTCGAGGGGGGCCAACGCCAGACTCATCTCCCGGTCACCTCTCTCTCACTTCGATCTCGTGGATCGCATTCCGACGTACTTACGGCGGGCAAAAAACTGAGGCCGCGGATCCCGGTAAGCGGGTTCCGCGGCCTCGAGGTGAGCCGGAGTCTGATGGTCAGACCGGTTTACCTCGAGGTGGAACGCCGCGGACATCCATGCGCTTCTTGGCGACCTGGATGCCATTGCCCGTGAAGCCACTGGTCCCCTCGACTCCAGCGGGCGCGACGGTCAGGGTCAGCTCGGCCTGAACCTGGTGCACCTGTGGAACCGACGGTCGTGCAGCCGCAAGGGCCACCCGGACAGCCGACAGCGGAGCGCAGACAGACGGCATCGCCGCCAGACGCTCATAGGTGAAGATCTTCACGGTGCCACCTCCCTCACGTTCCTCGAATCGACCTGGACCGACCTCGTGAGCAGCCGGAATGGCGCCGCTCGCGTGGTGTGTCCTGAGGCTATTCCTCGCGCCGGGGCGAGGGCAAACGAATTTACGACGAGATTTCGAAAGTTTTCTCTGGGCAGACATCGTCCACCCCGGCGCCGGCTACGAGGGCCAGCACCGACTCCCCGTAGAGGCCCAGCTTGCGAGGACCGATACCGGCGATGGCGATCAGCTCCTCCGACCGGCCCGGTCGCCGCTCGGCCAGGGCGACAAGCGTCGCGTCGGTGAAGACCACGT
Organism: Micromonospora sp. DT15; assembly: GCF_049841475.1. Classification (NCBI taxonomy): domain Bacteria; kingdom Bacillati; phylum Actinomycetota; class Actinomycetes; order Micromonosporales; family Micromonosporaceae; genus Micromonospora; species Micromonospora sp. DT15. The sequence goes on along the minus strand of NZ_JBNCKJ010000005.1, from coordinate 442,246 downwards.
AGGCCGGGACCTTCTGCGCACCGGCCACCCGCTGCCGCCACTCGCGCAGCCGTTCGTGCAGCTCATCGTCTATGTCGGACGGGCAGGTGGGGCAGCGGCCGAGCTTGCGGTCCGGGCCGGCGAGCAGGGTCGCGCCGCAGATCCGGCAGGAGACGATCTGGGTTCGCCGACGCTCGGGACCGCGGGCCGGACCGGTGCCGCCGGTCGCCCGTTCCGTGCCGCCGGTGCGGTCCAGTTGGGGCAGGAACCGCGACGGCCGCCGGGCCCGTCCGCCCGGCGAACGCGCCGCGGCGTACGACAGCCAGAGCCATTCCCGGGCGCGGGTGATCCCGACGTAGAGCAGCCGGCGCTCCTCCTCGACCTGTTCGACGGTTTTGGCGTAGGTGGTGGGCAGGGTGCCCTCGGCGAGGCCGACCAGGAAGACGGCGTCCCACTCCAACCCCTTGGCCGAGTGCAGGGACGCCAGCGTCACGCCGTCCACCGTCGGCACGTGCTGCTGGGCGGCCCGGCGCGCCAACTCCTCGGTGAAGTCGGTGAGGGTGACCGGGCGCTCCACCGAGGCGGCCTCGCCGATCGGCACGACCTCGGGGGTGGCCGCGTACTCCTCGGCGAGCTGGACCAGCGCGGACAGCGCCTCCCATCGCTCGCGGGCGGCGCCGCCGGCCGGGGGCGCGTCCGGGGCCCAGCCGACGGCGGTGAGCGCCTCGACGACGGCGGCCGGCAGCGGTGTCTCCCCCGGGATCGAGCGGGTGGACGCCCGCAGCGCCACCATCGCCTGGCGCACCTCGGTCCGTTCGAAGAACCGCTCAGCGCCCTGCACGACGTACGGCACCTCGGCCTCGGTCAGCGCCTTCTCGTACGCCTCGGACTGCGCGTTGACGCGGAACAGCACGGCGATCTCCTTCGCCGGTGTGCCCGCGTCGATCAGCGACCGGCAGCGCGCGGCCACCGCGTTCGCCTCGGCCGGCTCGTCGGTGAAGATCCGCAGGTCCGGCTCGGGGCCGGGTGGGCGTTGCCCGCTCAACTCCAGCCGCAGGCGCGCCTCGGTGCCCCGGGCTTGGGAGATCACCGCGTTGGCCAGCCCGACCACCTGCGGGGTGGAGCGGTAGTCACGGACCAGCCGGACCACTGTGGCGTTGCGGTGCCGTCGGGGAAAGTCGACCAGGTACGCCGAGGTCGCCCCGGTGAACGAGTAGATCGTCTGGCTGGCGTCGCCGACCACGGTCAGGTCGTTGCGGCCGGCCAACCAGGCGTCCAGCAACCGCTGCTGGAGTGGGTTGACGTCCTGGTACTCGTCGACCACGAAGTGCCGGTACTGGCTGCGGACCTGCTCGCCGACGTCCGGGTGCTCCTCGATGCCCCACACCGCGGCCCGCAGCATGTCCTCGAAGTCGATCACGCCGTTCGACCGTTTGAGCTGCTCATACGCGGTGAACACGTCGGCGACCTTCGTCGGCTCGTGCGGTGTGTCGCGCAGGGCCCGGGCAGCGGCCACCACGTATTCGGTCGGCTCGACCAGCGACGACTTCGCCCACTCGATCTCGCCGGCCAGGTCGCGGGCGGCGGCCCGGTCGGTACGCAGGCCGACCCGCGCGGCGGCGAGGGTGACCAGTCGTACCTTGCTGTCCAGCAGTTCGGGCATGGCGCGGCCGGACAGCAGCCGGGGGGCGAAGTACCGCACCTGGCGCAGCGCGGCCGCGTGGAACGTCCGCGCCTGGACACCCTGCGCCCCGAGCAGAGTGAGACGGTGTCGCATCTCGGCGGCGGCCCGGGCGGTGAAGGTGACAGCGAGCACGTGGCGGGGGGAGATCTCCCCGGAGAGAGCCCGGTGGGCGATTCGGGAGGTGACCGCCCGGGTCTTGCCGGTGCCGGCCCCGGCCAGGATGCAGACCGGGCCCGCAGGTGCGGTCACGGCGGCGCGTTGCTCCGGGTCCAGCCCGGCGAGCACCTGTTCCGACGCTGAGTGAACCACCACAACCAGGAATCATCTCAGCTCCTCCCAGCGTTGCAGCGAACAGCCTCGGCTTGATCCCCAAGTCGCGGCCGGAGGAGTTGGAGGATCCGACCATGCTGACGATGTATTCCACCCCCTGGTGCGGCTATTGCCACCGGCTGAAGTCGCAGCTCGACCGGGAGGGCATCGGCTACGAGGTGGTCGACATCGAGCAGGACCCGAAGGCCGCGGACTTCGTGATGAGCGTCAACGGCGGCAACCAGACGGTGCCGACGCTGCGTTTCGCCGACGGCAGCGCCCTGACGAATCCCTCGATCACCCAGGTGAAGCAGCACCTGGAGACGCTCAACGCCTGATCCGCCGGTTCATTCTCGGTGCGCGGCCGCCCCACCCGGGGCGGCCGCTCGTCGTGTTCGGGAACGGGTCACGGTGACCACTGTCGGTGGGTGCCGGAAGCCCGGGCCGGTCGGCGTCCTCGGCGGGACGGCGGGGTGCCGGTAGCCCGGACCGGTCGGTGTCCTCGGCCGGACGGCGGGATGCCGGGAGCGTCGGGCGGGTGGGCGGTGTCGGCGGGCGGGCCCCGGCCGGGGCGCTCAGGTGCCGGCCCCGCCACAGGTAGCTGCCGGCGGCCAGGGTGGCCGCCCCGACCAGCGCGAACAGCAGCCGGTAGTCCAGGAACCCGACCAGCAGGGCCCCCGCCCCGATGGAGACCGCCTGCGGCCCGCGGACCACCGCCTGGGTGGCGGCGGCGACCCGGCCGACCAGCGAAGGCGGCGTGCGGCGCTGGATCAGCGTGTGCAGACCCACCATCGTCAGCGGAAGCGAGACCCCGGCCAGCAGCACCGCCGCGAACCCGAGCCACAGATCGGGGAACGCGAGCGCGAGCGCGGCCGGAGAGAAGAAGGCGACCCCGGCGGCCAGTGTGCCGACCTCTCCGAGCCGGCGGACCAGCGTCGGTGAGCAGAGTCCACCGAGCAACCCACCGATGCCCTGCACTGTGAACAGCACCCCCACGAACGCGGCATCCCGGTTCAGTCCCTGGTCGACGTAGGCGAAGATGAGCGACTCGCTGAAGCCCATCACCAGTGACCCGAGCCCGTAGCCGAGCAGGGCCCGCCGCAGGGCCGGCTCGCCGGCCAGGTGCCGCAGACCGGCGCCCAGTTCGGCCGGCCACCGCAGCCGGACGGCCGGTGGCCGCTGCTGCGGGGTGGGCAGCGCGGTGACCACCGCCGCCGCGATCAGAAATCCGACCATGCCGATCCCGGCCAGCGCCCATCCGCCGAGCGCCGCGTAGAGCGCCGCGCCCACCAGCGGGCCGACAAGTCGAATCCCCTGACGTACGGTCTGCAGAACGCCGTTCGCCTCGGCCAGCAGCTCGATCGGCACCATCTCGCGAATGAGTCCACTGAGGGCCGCGCCGAGCGTGATGGACGAGAGTCCGTACAGGGCCGCCACCAGATAGACGACCCAGACGTCGCCCGCGTCGCGGACGGTGAACAACGGGGCGAGCAGGGCTGCGGTGACCACGTTCGCGGCCACGAAGAACGGTCGGCGCGGGTAACGGTCGACGAACCAGCCGACCAGCGGCGCCATCGTCATCGGAGCGATGACCGCGAAGATCGTGGCACCGGCCAACCCGTTCGAGCCAGTCAGCTCCTTGACCCAGATGGCGAGTGCGAGCAGCAGGATCGACTCGGCGGTCATGCTCGCCAGCAGACCGCCGAAGAGCAGGCGGAAGTCGGGTCGGCGCAGGATCGTGCGCATGGGTCCCTCCGGCGGAATGGCGTGCCCGGGTGGGCGAGGTCGACGGGCCGCGACCGCGGGTCCGTCGTCATCCGGCATTCCCGTGGTGCGATTTTCGCAAGACACGCCCTCGCCGGAACCTCCGACACCGGTCGCGCCGTCCATACTGACCGTGGGGGGCGAATTTCATACAGTTACCGTCGCGTCTGCGTCGGTCGACGGGAAAGAGGACACTGTGCCTCCTGCCGCACCCAGCCCGATCCTGCGTCGTCGCCGGTTGGGCATCGAACTGCGCCGCCTACGTGAGGCCGCGGGCCTCACCGGCGATCAGGTCATCGAGCGTATCGGTTGGGCCTCCGCGTCCAAACTGTCCCGCCTTGAGAACGGCCGCAGCCGACCGGACCCGCAGGACGTCGGCGACCTGCTCGACCTCTACGGCGCCGACCAGGCACTGCACGACGAGCTGCTGGGCATCACCAACGAGGCCGGCGACATGCGCGGCTGGTTGAAGAACTTCCCGGTGATGACGCAGCAGCAGCGCGGCTGGGCCGAGTTGGAGGCGGGCTGCGCGGAGATCTCCGAGTACAACCCGGTGCTGGTGCCGGGCCTGTTGCAGACCCCCGGTTACGCCCAGCTCCGGATCGTGTCGGCCCGGCAGGTGAACGCGGGCGCGGGCGAGCCGGAGCCCGGCGACGAGCCGGAGACCGAGGTGCAGGCGCGGCTGGCCCGCCAGTCGCTACTGACCCGCGAGCCGCACGCTCCCCGCTACACGGCCGTGTTGGAGGAGGCGGCTCTCGGCCGCCGGGCCGGGCCGCCGGAGGTGCTGCACGAACAGCTGCTCCAGCTCTGCGAGTTGGCGCTGCTGCCGAACGTGGCTCTGCACGTGCTACCCCGGGACACCCAGATCGGCGATTGGTACCTTCCGCCGACCGCCTTCTCGGTCTATCGGTTCGCCGATCCCCTCGATCCGGAGACATTGGCCATCGAAGGTGGCTTCACCGACGTCATGTCGACCGAGGCAATCACGCTAAATCGCTATAAAGTGGTGTTCGAGTGGCTATGCAAGGCGGCACTTAACGCCTCGGACACCCTCTCCTGGCTGATCGAGGCGACGGGACGGCTGACCGAGGCGACGCCCCCATCCACAGTGGCGTTCGGTCCGGCAACGGCGCCGACCCAACGCCGCCGGGAATCGGGGCGACTGACGGACCGGTGATCCACGGGGGACCTGCCGTCGGGACGTGCGGCACCACTCGTCCCATCGGATCGCTGCACATCAGGAGCAGAACCATGAACGAAATCCGCAACACGCCGTCCGTCTCCGCCCACTCGTTGGCGGACGCCCCGTGGCGTACCAGCACACGCAGTCAGACCTCCAACTGCGTGGAGGTCGCCCCGCTGGCCGCCGGCCCGTCGGCGGTCGCCCTGCGCGACAGCAAGGACCGGGGCGGCCCGGTGCTGCTGTTCAACCGCGCGGGATGGCTGGGCTTCATCACCGGGGCGAAGAAGGGCCAGTTCGATCTGAACTGATCCGGTGACTGGCACGGGGCCGTCGGCGCACTGCCGGCGGCCCCGTCGTCGTACCGCAGGCTCGGTCGCTCCGCGACCCGCGACCCTGCTGAGCAGGCATCCGCCGATCGGACGAGGCTCGAAACCGATAGGCGCGTTTCAGTTGCTGCGACGAACACGGGGCGTAACATGGCCTCGAGTACGTGGAACTTCCACACTGGCTCATCCGTCGCGGTTCATCCGGAGACCCACATGCGGTTCCTGATCGTTCGCACCGACATCCGCGCCGTCGCTGACGGGGACATCGCCGCCGCCTGGGCGGACGGCCACCGACTTCGCGACGAGACGACAACGCCCGAGCCGCGCCGGCAGACCGTGCACGCCGAGAACCGGGACGCCGCGCTGCAACTGGCCCGCGCCCTGGCCACCGTCGGCGCGGTCCGCGCCGGCAAGCAACGGGTCAAGGTCCTCCCGCTGATCGAGTCGCGGCCCGCCTTCCGACACAGACCGGGCCGCGCCGGCACCTGATTCCACAGGTCGTCCGTCGTGGTCGGACCGGCTCCCCCGCCGCGTTTGATCGCACCCGCTGACCACGACGGCCCGTGTTCCCGGCCCGTGACCGCCGCGGCAACGGCGGCCACGGGTCGGGACCGTGCTCAGCTGTCGGCGTCCGTCCAGCCGTCCAGCCAGCGGTGAATGAGAAACAGCGCGATCGACGACGGAGGCGGCAGGATCAGCCGGGCCCCGTCGCCCACGTCCACCGTCTGCCCGGCCAACGCCGCCCCGATCTCCCGCCGGGAGAACCACTGGGCGTACGCGATCTCGGACGGATCGACCCGCACCGGCTCGGCCGGGTCGGCGGTGGCCAGGAAGCCCAGCATCAGCGAACCGGGGAACGGCCAGGCCTGGCTGCCCACGTACCCGATGCGCTCGACGCCGATGCCCACCTCCTCGCGGACCTCGCGCAGCACAGCCGCCTCCGCCGACTCCCCTGGCTCGACGTAGCCGGCCAGGCAGGAGTAGCGGCGACCACCCGGGGTGCCCTGCCAGCCGGCGTTGTTGCCGAGTAGGCAGTGGCCGTCCGGGCCGTCCACGCCGTCGTGAACGAGCACGATCATCGCCGGATCGGTACGCGGCCAGATCCGCCCACCGTTGCGGTCCACCCGGGACCAACCCGCCTCGTCCATCGCGGTCGGCGCGCCGGTACTCGTCGAGTAACCGTGCCGGGTGTGCCAGTTGACCAGCGCCAGAGCGGTGGTGAAGATGCCCGCCTCCCGGTCGGCGAGCAGGTGACCCACCTCCCGGAGGTGGACCGCCCGGGTTCCCGGGATCGCCGGAAGAGGCGCGTCGACAGCGAAGACCGGCACCCCGTCCGGCTCCACTCCCAGGAACATCGCCACCGACTCCGACCCGGCGGGCACGTCAGCCGCCCCGAGCAGCACCAACGTCGGAGGCGACGTCTTGGTGCGGGCCAGCGTCCGACCCTCGTCGGTCGAGTCGAGCAGCAGCACCCGGGCGCGCAACCACGCCTCGGTCAACCACTGCGGGTCACCGCGCCGGTGCGCGGCCCGATCCAGCGTGGACCGCGCCAACGGCGGCGCCGCTTCCCCGCTCACGCCAGCCCCCCGCTGCTGAGCCCCATGGCCTGCTCGCTCACGCCTGCTGCTCGGTCTGCACAGTGGTCAGCGCTGCCAGCCCCGGGGTCACCCGCTCCGCGTCGCCGAGCACCACGATCGCCGCCCGGGCCGGGGCCAGGTAGCGGGCCGCCGCCTGCGCGACGTCGTCGATGCTCGCCTTCGCCAACCTCGCCGCGTACTCGGCGAGGAAGTCCAGGCGCAGACCGTTGCCGGCGTACGCGCTGGTCAACGCCGCCAACCCGGCCTGGGTGGACATGCCGAGCTGGAGGGTGCCCAGGGCGTACTGCCGGGCCTGCTCCAACTCCTCGGGCTTCGGCGGCAGCGACGCCAACCGACCCAGCTCGTACGTCGTCTCCAGCAGCGCCGGGCCGGTGACCTCGGTGGCCACGTCGGCGGCGGCGACCAGCACCGACCCCGCGACGGAGTGCTCGATCACCGAGTGCGGGCCGTACGTGTAGCCCTTGTCCTCGCGGATGTTCTCCACCCACCGGGAGGAGAAGTAGCCGCCGAAGATCAGGTTGGCCAGTTGCAGTGGGGCGTGGTCCGGGTCGGTGCGCGACACCGCCGGCAGCGCGATCCGCAGCGAGGACTGCACTGAGCCCGGCCGGTCGACCAGCAGCAGCGGCCCCGGCTCCAGTGGCGGTGTCGCCGGCAGTTCGGCCACCCGCCCGGCACCCGACCAGCCACCGAGCGCCCGCTCGGCCGCGTCCAGTGCCTTCTCCGGCTGGACGTCACCGACCAGCACCAACTGCGCGCCGGTCGGGTGGACCCGCTCCGAGTGCAGGGTGCGCAGCGCCGCCGGTCGGACGGCACGGATCTGGCCGGGCTCCGGCGTCTGCGTCGCGTACGGGTGCCGGCCGTAGATCCGCTTGAGCAGCGCCTCCCGGGCCAGGTGCGAAGGCTGGCTCTGTGCCACCTGGATCCGGTCGACGAGTCGGTCCCGTTCGGTGGCCACCTCGTCACCGGGGTAGCTGGCGCCGGTCAGCACCTCGGCCAGCAGCTCCAGCATCCGGTCCAGACCGGTGACCAGGCCGGCGCCGGAGAGCATCAGCCGGTCCGGGTCGACGCCCGCGGAGAGCCCGCCGCCCACCTTCTGCAACTCGGCGGCGATCTGCACGCTGGACATCGACTCGGTGCCGGAGAGCATGGTCTGCGAGAGCATCGCGCCGCGGGCCAGGTGGACCCGGCCGAACGGCACCCAGAGCCGCAGTTCGACAAGGGGTACGGCGGGCCGGCGTACGGCGATCACGGTGAGCCCGTTGCGCAGTGTCCGCTCGGCCTGCTTGGGCACCTTGAGCTTGCGGTTCGGCCCGAGCGGCGGCAGCGTACGCGGGTGGGCGGGAGCGGTGGTGACACTCATCGGGCACCTCCGGCGATTACCTCGATGGCGGCCCGGCGCTCCGGGCGCAGGGTGGCCGCGGCGGCCCGGACCTGCTCCTCGGTGACCTCGCCGACCAGCCGGGGCAGTTCGTTGAGCAGGCCCGGTTCGCCGCGTTGCTGCTCCAGCACCGCCATGCGTAGCGCCCGACCGAGCACCGCGTCGGTGTCCCGCAGCAGGTGGGTCGCCATCCGCGCCTGGGTGCGGGCCAGCTCGCCGTCGGTCAGCCCGTCGGTGGCCAGCCGGTCCAGTTCCTCGTCGATGGTGCGCAGCACCTTGTCCACGTCGCCACCGGGCGGCAGGTGCGCCTGCAACAGCAGCGCGGTGGGGTCGCGGACGTCGAACGGGTCGCCCATGAAACCGAGGTATCCGCCGAGGCTGGTCACCGTACGGTCCCGCTGCACCAGTCGTTCGACCAGCCGCGACGCGTCGCCGTCGGTGAGCACCTCGGCCAGCACCACGTACGGCAGGTAGCCGTCGAAGTCGGTGACCGGATCGGGCACGCGCCAGGCGCCGGCCACCGCCGGCAGCGGCGCCAGGGCGTCGGTGTACGAGGTGCGCCGCTCGGCGGTCAGGTCGGGCTCGGTGAAGTCGGGCCGTTGCGGTGCCGGCCGGGCCGGAACGTCGCCGAAGTGCCGGGTGACCAGCTCGGTCGCCTCGGCCACGTCGATGTCCCCGCTGACGGCCAGTACGGCGTTGCCGCTGGCGTAGTAGCGGCGGAAGAAGTCCGCGGCGTCGGCGACGGTCGCCGACTCCAGGTCGTCGAAGGAGCCGTAGCCGTCGTGGGCGTTCGGGAAGGTGTCGAACATGACCGGAGGCAGGGTCAGCCAGGGGAAGCCGCCGTACGGCCGGTTGAGCACGTTGACCCGGATCTCCTCCTTGACCACGTCGACCTGGTTACGCAGGTTCTCCTCGGTCAGCCGGGGGCCCCGCATCCGGTCCGCCTCCAGGAACAGCGCGCGTTCCAGCGCGTTGCTCGGCAGCGTCTCGAAGTAGTCGGTGTAGTCCAGGTGGGTGGAGCCGTTGAAGGTGCCGCCTGCCCCCTGCACGTGCCGGAAGTGGGCCAGCTTCTCCAGGTTCTCCGAGCCCTGGAACATCAGGTGCTCGAAGAGGTGGGCGAAGCCGGTACGCCCCTCCGGCTCCGAGCGGATGCCCACGTCGTAGACCACCGCCACCCCGATAACCGGGGCACTGCGATCGGGGGTGAGCACCACCCGCAGGCCGTTGTCGAGGGTGAACCGCTCGACCGGATACTTCGTCGCTGGAATTCTGGATCTCCGCGCCGCCACGGAGTCGACCCTAGCGCGTCGACACCTCCGCCACCCGCGACCTTCCCGGAGCCGCCGCGACCGGGGCTGTCACCAGGGGCAGCACCTCGGCGCCGACCCGCTCGGCCTCCTCGCGGTGCGGCCAGCCGGAGAGGATGAACTCGTCGACGCCGAGCGCTGCGTACTCGTCGATTCGTGCCGCGACCTCGGCGTAGCTGCCGACCAGCGCGGTGCCGGCGCCCTCGCGGACCAGGCCGACGCCGGCCCAGAGGTTCGGTGCGACGGTGAGCCCGTCGGTGCGGCCGGCGTTCAGCGCGGCCATCCGGGTCTGACCCACCGAGTCCATCCGACGGAACCGGGCCTGGGCGGCGGCGATCCGCTCCGGGCTCATCCCGGCCAGCAGCCGGTCGGCCTCGGCCCACGCCTCGGCGCTGGTGGGACGGGCGATGACGTGCAGCCGGAGGCCCGTGCGCAGGGTGCGGCAGTGCTCGGCGGCGAGCGCCCGGACCCGGGCGACCCGGGCCGCGATCGACGTCGGTGGTTCACCCCACATCAGGTACACGTCGGCCTGCCGGGCGGCCACCGTCTCGGCAGCCGGGGACGCGCCACCGAAGTAGACCGGCGGCGGCGCCGCGAGTGGGGTGGCCAGGCCACCGCCGTCGACCCGGTAGTGCTGTCCGGCGTAGTCGAACGGCCCGCCGGCCCAGGCACGGCGAAGCACCTCGACGAACTCGCCGGTGCGCGCGTAGCGGTCGTCGTGCCCGAGGAAGTCGCCGTACGCCCGCTGCTCGGCCGGGTCGCCCCCGGTCACGATGTTGAGCGAGAGCCGACCGCCCGAGATGGCCTGGAACGCCTCGGCCTGCTGCGCGATCAGGGTGGGCAGCGCGAACCCGGCCCGGACCGCGACCAGCATGCCGAGCCGTTCGGTGTGCTGGGCGACCGCGGCGCAGACGATCCACGGGTCGGGGCAGCCGGCGCCCACCGGGGTGAGAACGGCGGTGAACCCGTTCGTCTCGGCGGCCCGGCCAACCTCGGCCAGGTAGGCCACCGTCGCGGCCCGGTCGTGCCTCGCGGCGCCCGCGGTGACGGTGGCGGCACCGACCTGGTCGCCGTCGCCGGAGGTGGGCAGGAACCAGTGGAAGGTCATCGCGAAGTCGCCTCTCTGCCGGTGACCGAACGCCGATTACCCTAGCAAGCTGGTAGGAAATACCGACATAATTGAGATGCGCCATCCCGCCATGTGGATGGGCCTTGACGCTGACCGCAGCCTGGCCCACTCTTCCTACCAACTAAGTAGGAATACTGCGGATTGGATGGACGATGAGACGGCTCCCCCTGCGCCGGTTGGTCACCCTGGCCACCCTCGCCGCGGTCGGCGCGGCGACCCTGGGCAGCACCGCCGCGTGCGGCGACGACAGCGAGGGCGCGGGCGGCAGCTCCGGCCCGGTCACGCTGCGCCTCGGCTACTTCCCCAACATCACCCACGCGCCGGCCGTCGTCGGCGTGGAGAAGGGCATCTTCACGGAGAAGCTCGGCACCAACGTCAAGCTGGACCCTAAGACCTTCAACGCCGGCCCGGCCGCCATCGAGGCGGTCTTCTCCGGTGCGCTGGACGCCACCTACATCGGTCCGAACCCGACGGTGAACGCCTTCTCCAAGTCCAAGGGCGAGGCCGTCCGGGTCATCTCCGGCGCGGCCTCCGGCGGCGTGGCACTGGTGGTCAAGCCCACCATCACCGGCGTGCAGGACCTGAAGGGCAAGAAGATCGCCACCCCACAGCTGGGCAACACCCAGGACGTGGCGATCCGGTACTGGCTCAAGCAGCAGGGCCTCACCACCACCAAGGAGGGCGGCGGCGACGTCAAGATCGTGCCGCAGGAGAACGCCCAGACCATCGAGACGTTCAACAGCGGCGCGATCGACGGCGCCTGGGTGCCCGAGCCGTTCGTCTCCCGCCTGGTCAACGCCGGCGGCAAGGTGCTCGTCGACGAGCGCGACCTGTGGCCGGACAAGAAGTTCGTCATCACGAACCTGCTGGTGAGCACCAAGTTCCTCAAGGCGCACCCGGACGTGGTGCAGAGGCTGGTCGACGGTCAGGTGGCCGCCAACGAGTTCGTCAACACCAAGCCGGACGAGGCGCAGCAGGCCATCTCCGACGCGATCGGCAAGATCACCGGAAAGCCGCTCGATTTGAAGCTCATCAAGCAGGCGTGGCCGACGTTGGAGTTCACCAACGACCCGATCTCGTCCTCCCTGAAGGCCGGGCTCGACCACGCCGTCGACGTCGGCCTGACCGAACCGGTGGACCTCAAGGGCCTGTACGACCTGAAGTACCTCAACAACGCGCTCAAGGCGCAGGGCAAGCCCGAGGTCGTCCAACCATGACGTCGACCACGACGACGCCGCAGAGCGCGACCACAGCGGTCGCGCTCTCCGGCGTGACAAAGGTGTACGGGCGCGGGGCGAACGCCGTCCTGGCCCTGGACGGAGTGTCGCTGAACGTCGCACCCGGCGAGTTCGTCTGCCTGGTCGGCGCGTCCGGCTGCGGCAAGAGCACCCTGCTCAACCTGGTGGCCGGGCTGGACCGGGTCAGCGGTGGGCAGATCACCCTGGGCGGCGACGTCAACCCGGGCCTGATGTTCCAGGAGCCGGCGCTCTTCCCGTGGCTGACCGTCGACGCCAATGTGGAGGTGCCCCTCAAGCTTCGCCGACTGCCCCGGGCCCAGCGTCGCGAGCGGGTGGCCGAGCTGCTGCGCACCGTCCACCTGGCCGACTTCGGCCGTAAGCGCCCGCACGAGCTCTCCGGCGGGATGCGGCAGCGTGTCGCGCTCGCCCGCACGCTGGCCCTGGACACTCCGGTGCTGCTGATGGACGAGCCGTTCGGCGCGCTGGACGCGATGACCCGGGACATCCTGCACGACGAGTTGGAACGGATCTGGTCCGAGCGCAAACTCTCGGTGCTCTTCGTGACGCACAACGTCCGCGAGGCGGCCCGGCTGGCCGACCGGATCATCCTGCTCTCCAGCCGCCCCGGCCGGATCATCTACTCCACCGAGGTGAACATCCCGCGCCCTCGCCGGATCGACTCCCCCGAGGTCGCCGCCATCGCCGCCGAGGTCACCGAGCGGCTCCGTACGGAGGTGGGCCGCCATGGCCAGTGACACCCTCACCAGTTCGGCGCGTACCGACGCGGAGATCACCGGCCTCGACGCGCTGGAGATCGCCGGTCGGGACAAGGAGGTCTCCCGGGGCGCCCGGATCTGGGCGGCCACCTGGCCCAAGCTCGCCGCACTGGCCATCGCCATCGCCGCCTGGCAACTAGTGGTCCTTTCGGGTTGGAAGCCGCCGTACTCGCTGCCGGGTCCGCTGGAGGTCGGCCGTGAGCTGATGACCCAGGTCCAGGGTCCGCAGTTGTGGGACGGTCTGCTCACCACGTTGCGCCGAGCCGCCGTCGGGTACGTCTTCTCGGTCGCCGTCGGCCTGCTGCTGGGCCTCGCGGTGGCGCGGTCCATGGTGCTGCGCGCCGCCATCGGCTCGATGATCACCGCATTACAGACGATGCCGTCGATCGCCTGGTTCCCACTGGCCATCCTGCTCTTCGAGCTGAGCGAGAAGGCGATCTTCTTCGTGGTGGTGCTCGGTGCGGCGCCGTCCATCGCCAACGGGGTGATCTCCGGGGTGGACTATGTGCCGCCACTGCTGAAGCGCGCCGGTCGCAACCTGGGCGCCCGAGGGCTCAACCTCTACCGGTACGTCATCGCACCGGCCGCCCTCCCGGCGATCGTCGCCGGGCTCAAGCAGGGCTGGGCGTTCTCCTGGCGCAGCCTGATGGCAGGTGAGCTGCTCGTGGTCGGCATCTCGCAGACCTCGCTCGGCGCCCAGCTCACTTACTCCCGCGAGTTGTCCGACTCACCCTGGCTGCTCTCCACGATGATCGTCATCCTGGTCGTCGGCCTCGTCGTGGACGCCGCGTTCGGCGCTGCGGACAAGGCGATCCGGCGCCGTTGGGGCGTACTGGACCAGGCTGGTCAGTGACGTGTTCGTCTCCGCGCGCAGCGACTACGCGCTCCGGGCGATGCTCGCCGTCGCCGCCGCCGGTGGTGGCGGCGACGGCGACCGGGTCGGCGAGTTGGCGAAGGCGGCCAGCCTGGCCGAGGCGCAGGACATCCCGCTCAGCTTCCTGCAGGGCATCCTGCTCGATCTGCGCCGGGCCGGTCTGCTGCACAGCCATCGCGGCGCCGACGGCGGGTACGCGCTGACTCGCCCGGCCGACGAGATCACCGTCGGAGACGTGCTGCGTGCGGTCGGCGGGTCGCTCACCACGGTGCGCGGCCTGCCGGCCGAGCGGGCCGGCTATCACGGAGTGGCCGCCGGGCTCACCGACGTCTGGCTGGCGGTGCACGGGGCGATCGCCACTGTGGTGGACAGCACCACCCTGGCCGACCTGCTCACCCACGCCCCCGTCAGCCCCATCCCCACACCCCCCGCCTGACCCACCTCGCCTCGCCTCGCCTCGCGATCTTGCACTTTCTGTCGTGGCGTAGGGGGCGTAACGGCCCATACCGGCAACAGAAACTGCAAGATCGGCGCGGTGGGTGTGGGGTGTGGGGGCGATGTGGTCGGGTCGGTGCCCCGCCGACCCGACCACATCTCGTACCGATCCTGACCGGGCCTGCCCCTCCGCCGGCACCGGTAGGCCGGTTGCTGCTCAGCCCACGTGTGCGGTCGCCGGGCCGAGGCCCGGGTCGCCAGGACTGCGCAGCTCCACCAGACCGGCGGGAGCGTTACCCGCCGGGGTGGCATGCCAGGGCGCGAAGGCCGCAACCATGGCGAGCAACAATCCGGCGAGCGCGACCGCGACCACCAGGATCAGTTCACGCAGCGCACCCGAGCCGGCTTCGCCCGCCATGGTCACCCCTCCCGAGCCGGGCCCCCCGCCCGACTTCCCCCCGTCGGTCAGCCTTGACCACGACCGACCGGGGCGCAGTCGGCCAGCCGACCCGGGAAAGGCTGATTACCGACTCAGCCGAGAGGCCACCCGGCGCGGCCGGCTGACCGGTCGGGCCGCGCTGACACCCGACCGGCCGGGGTCACCGCACAGACAAAACCGACCCGCCCCGCCGAAGCGGGACGGGTCGGTCGACGCGCAGAAGATCAGACGGTACGGGGGCGACGCGGCCGACGGGACCGGCCCGACGCGCGGTGCGCCGGACGGGCGCCACCGTCGGTGGCCGAGCCGCCGGAGGTACGGGGCCGAGAGGCGGGTGCCGGCGGAGCGACGATGGTCACCGGCACACCGGACGGCTCGCGGGCACCGGTAACCCGGGCCAGCGATCCGTCACCCGCGCGCACCTGGACCGACTCGGGCCGGATACCGGCGGTGGCCATCAGGCGGGACACGTCCCGGCGCTGCTCCGGCAGGACCAGGGTGACCACGGAACCCGACTCGCCGGCCCGGGCGGTACGGCCTCCGCGGTGCAGGTAGTCCTTCGCCTCGGTCGGCGGGTCCACGTTGACCACCATGTCCAGGCCGTCCACGTGGATGCCACGGGCCGCCACGTCGGTGGCGACCAGTGCGGTCACCTGACCGTTGCGGAACTGCTCCAGGATCCGGGTGCGCTGCGGCTGGGACTTGCCGCCGTGCAGCGCGGCCGCGCGTACGCCCTTGGAGAGCAGTTGGCGGGCCAGCCGGTCGGCGCGGTGCTTGGTGCCCATGAACAGGATGGTGCGGCCCTCACGGGCGGCGATCCGGGTCAACGCGTCGGGCTTGTCCGCAGCGTCGACGTGCAGCACGTGGTGGGTCATCGCGGTGACCGTCGCGGTGCCCGGGTCGACCGAGTGGGTGACCGGGTTGCTCAGGAAGCGGCGGACCAGCCGGTCCACACCACCGTCCAGGGTCGCGGAGAAGAGCATCCGCTGCCCCTGCGGCGCGACCTGCTCCAGCAGCTTGGTGACCTGCGGCAGGAAACCCATGTCGGCCATCTGGTCGGCCTCGTCGAGCACTGTGATCTCGACCTGGTCGAGCCGGGCGTCGCCACGGTTGATCAGGTCGTGCAGCCGACCGGGGGTGGCGACGACAACCTCGGCGCCGGCGCGCAGGGCGTCCGCCTGCCGCTGCAACGACAGGCCGCCGACCACTGTGGCGCAGCGCAGCCCGACGGCGCGGGCGTACGGGGCCAGGGCGGTGGTTACCTGCTGAGCCAGCTCGCGGGTCGGCACCAGCACCAGGGCCAGCGGGCGGCCCGGCCGCGCCTTACGGCCGACGGTGCGGGACAGCAGCGGGAGCCCGAAGGCGAGGGTCTTGCCGGAGCCGGTACGACCCCGGCCCAGCACGTCCCGGCCGGCGAGCGAGTCGGGCAGCGTCGCCGTCTGGATCGGGAACGGCTCGGTGATGCCCTGCGCGGTCAGCGCGGTGAGCAGCGCCGGCGCCAGACCGGTATGAGCGAAAGAGGGAATAACTGTGGTCATGCGGAAGCCTTCCTCGACGCGGCACGTGTCGAGGGAGGGCGCCGAAATCGGCGCTGTCAACCAGCGGAACAAGGCCGCCAGGACTCACAAGCACGAACCGAAAGGGAGTACAGGCCGGCCCGCCGCCGGGCCGCCGCCTGCGTAGGCAGGCGGCGGCGGGGCGGGCCGGTCCCGTCACCGTCACACCCGGAGGGCGCGACAGGTAATGCTGACCGATCCGAAGATCAGAGCGGGCGGATGTTCTCCGCCTGCGGGCCCTTCTGGCCCTGGGTCACCTCGAACTCGACCCGCTGGTTCTCGTCCAGGCTCCGGTAGCCGGAGGACTGGATCGCCGAGAAGTGGGCGAAGACGTCGGCGCCGCCGCCGTCGGGGGTGATGAAGCCGAAGCCCTTGTCAGCGTTGAACCACTTCACGGTGCCAATAGCCATGTGTTTCGTCTCCTTGACGGAACGTCGGACACGCACTTGTTGCGTGCCCGAAGAGGAGCGCTCCGCGCGGGGATGCGCGAATCGCCTGTCGCTTCTGGTCGCCCCGCCCGGAGAACTCCGGACACAACAAAGAGCGCCTGGGGCCACAATCCCGCCAGGCGCACACAGAGTCTCTGGTAACCAAAACTGCAACCCGGTCAACCTACCACGGTTTTCCCCGCAGTGGTCAATGTTGGGCAGAATCCTCGGGCAACTGGGCGATCATGGCCGTGAGGCCGGTCACATCCAGCAGGTCGGCGGGCCGGACGGTGACCCCGTGGCGGACGTAGTGGAACGCCGCGCCCACCCGGTCGACCGGCACGCCGGCCAACTCCGCCCAGGCCAGCCGGTACACCGCCAGCTGCACGGCAGCCACGTCGGCTGCCGGCCCGGTGGGCTGCGCGCCGGTTTTCCAGTCGACCACGTCGAACCGGCCACCCGGCCGGGCGAAGACCGCGTCCATCCGGCCCCGCACCACCACTCCGGCGATCACCGTGGCGAAGGGCACCTCGACCTCCACCGGTGACCGGTCGGCCCACTCGCTGGCCAGGAACCGCTCCTGAAGCTCGACCAGCGCCTCGTCGGGTGCGGCGTCGGCGTCGGCCGCGCCGGGCAGCTCGTCCAGGTCCAACAGGCGGTCGGCGCCGAAGCGCTGCTCCAACCAGGCGTGGAAGGCGGTGCCTCGACGGGCGTACGGGTTGGGTTCGGACGGCACCGGGCGACGCAGCGTACGCGCCAGCGCCGCCGGATCACGCCGCAGCGCTACCAGCTGAGTGACGCTCAGCGCCCCGGGCAGCGCCACCTCGACCGCACCGGAGAGCCGGGTCAGCTCGGCGCGCTCCGCCAACAGCAGGTCCGCCTCGCGCTGCCAGCGCGCCACCTCCGGATCCACCTCCGGCTCGACCTGCTCGACCGGCTCGCCTGACTCGACCGCCGAGCCGATCGGCGTGACCGGCCCGGCGAGCACCGGCCCGGCGAGCACCGGCCCGACCGGCCCAGGGAGCACCGGCCCGACCGGCCCGGGGAGCGCCGCCGCCGGGCCGTCGGCCATCAGGCGACGCACCAGCCCGGCCGCCTCGGCCAACGCCGGCCGGCGACCGCCCAGCGGGTCGGCCGGCCACTCCGCGCGGAGCACCACCTCGGCCGTGGGGTTCGTCGCGTCCGGGGTCGGCTCGGTCGCCCACGCGTCGATCAGGTGCCCCGGCCCGCCGTCGAAGCAGGCGTCGTACACCTCACGAAGGAAGACCGACGGACCTCGCGGCCGCTTCGTGCCCTCTCCCCACCAGTAACCGGAGCAGAGAAGCAGCCGGCGCGGCCGGGTGACCGCCACGTACGTCAGCCGGCGTTCCTCCCGCTCGTCGTGGGCCCGCCACGCGTCGGTGAAGTCGGTCACCGCCCGCGCCACGGCCCGCTGGTCCCCCGCCTCGTCGAGCGCCAGCTCGGGCAGCCCGTCGGCGTCGCCGCGCAGCGGGAACGGCAGCACGCCCAGCCCACCCAGCCAGTGGTCGGAGTTGCGGACCGGCCCCGGCCACAGCCCACGACTGAGCCCGGCCACCGCCACGACGTCCCACTCCAGGCCTTTGGCGGCGTGCGCGGTGACCACCTGCACCGCGCCCTCCACCACCTCGACCTCGCCCGGCGCCAGACCACGCTCCTCGTCCTCGGCGGCGGCCAGGTAGGACAGGAACCCGGACAGGGTCGCGCCGGGCGTTTCCCCGCTGAACCGGGCCGCCACGTCGCCGAGCGCGTCCAGATGCCCCCGGGCCAGGCCCGCGTCGCCGGCGCCGTCCCGGCCGGCCCGCACCGCGACCTCCACGTCCAGGCCGATGGTCCGCTCGATGTCCGCGATGAGGTCCGGCAGCGCCTGGTCCAGCCGGTAGCGCAGCAGCGCCAACTCCCGGCCGTACGCGCGCAGCCGTGCGAAACCCTCGGCCGAGTACGCCTGCGCCGGCCCGAGGTCGGCCAACGCCTCCACCAGGGTCGCCTCGTCCAACAGGTCGGGGCTGATCTCCGAGGCCTCGTCGGCGGCCACCTGTCGCCGGGCGTTCGCGATGGCCCGGGCTCGCCGGTGCAACGCCACCAGGTCACGCGGCCCGATCCGCCAACGGGCGCCGGTGAGCAACCGCAGCAGCGCGGCGCCATCGGTCGGGTCGGCCAGGACCCGCAGCGTGCAGACCACGTCACGTACCTCGGGGGTGTCCAGCAGGCCGCCCAGCCCGACCACCTCGACAGGTAGGCCCCGCTCACGCAGCGCCGACTCGATCGCCGGGATCTGGCTGCGCACCCGGACCAGCACGGCCGTCGTCGGACGGCGCTCCACCGGGATGTGTTCCGGGGCCGCGCCCGGCATCCCGGCCGCGCCACGCCAGGCGGCGAGCACGCTGTCGGCGATCCAGGCGGCCTCGTCGGCGTACGTGGGCAGCATCGCGCAGTGCACGGTGCCGCCGGCCGCGCCGCCCGGGCTGCGGTGCGGGATCGGGTCCCGGACGGTCAGCGCGGAACGCAGTTCCGGCACCCGGGCACCCGCCGCCCGCAGCGGGGTGGAGAGCGCGTTCGCCACCCGGAGGATCTCCGGGCGGTTGCGCCAACTCGTGGTGAGCCCCAGCGCCGGGGCCGGCTCACCGTTGGCGCGGGCGAACTCGGTGGGGAACCGGTCCAGGGTGCCCGCGCTGGCCCCCCGCCAGCCGTAGATCGACTGGCACGGGTCGCCCACCGCGGTCACCGGGTGCCCGCCACCGAACAGCGCGTTGAGCAACACCACCTGTGCGTGGCTGGTGTCCTGGTACTCGTCGAGCAGCACCACCCGGAAGCGGTCCCGCTCGATCACGCCGACCCCCGGGTGGTCCCGGGCCACCCGGGCCGCCCGGGCGAGCTGGTCGGCGAAGTCCATCGCCTCGAAGTCCTCCTTGCGCCGGGCGTACGCCCGCACCAGCGGCAACAGGCGCAACCGGGTCTGCTGGAGGGTGAGCGCCTTACGCACGTCGGCGTACACCCGACCCGGCCGGGACTGCACCTCGGCGAAGAACCGACCGGTCCAGGCCGCCAGGTCGTCCGGCGCGACCAGATGCTCGTCCAACTCCCCGGCCAGCGCCAGCACCGCGTCGGTGATGGTGCTCGGCATCCGGTCCACCTCGGACATGTCGCCGTCGTAGTTGCGCACCAGCAGGTCGACCAACTGCCAGCGGGACGCCTCGGTGAGCAGCCGGGTGGACGGCTCGTAGCCGGCCCGCAGCCCGTGCTCGGTGACGATCCGCCCCGCGTACGAGTGGTAGGTGGAGACGGTGGGTTCACCCGCGAGCGGGTCGTCCAGCGGGTCCCGCCCCTGCCTGCCGAGTCGGCGGATCAGCTGGTCGAGCCGGGTTCGTACCCGATGGGCCAGCTCGCCGGCCGCCTTGCGGGTGAAGGTCAGCCCGAGGATCTGCTCCGGCCGCACGTACGAGTTGGCCACCAGCCAGACCACCCGGGCGGCCATCGTCTCGGTCTTGCCCGACCCGGCGCCCGCGACCACCAGCAGCGGTTCCACCGAGGCGGCGATGATCGCGGCCTGTTCCCGGGTGGGCGCCGGCAACCGCAGCAGCTTGGCCAGCTCCACCGGTGTGTACCGAGGGCCGGAGTCCGCGAGTCGGGGCGTCGGCGCGGGACCCGCGCCGAACAGGGTGGGCTGACTCACCGTGCCGTCTCAGTTCCCAACACCGGCGCACTCCTCGCCCTCACGGGTCCAGTCCCAGGTCGTGACTGGGTTCGCACGCTCACTGCTCGCCCTCGCCTGCGCGTCGGACGGTGGGCGGCTCGACGACCTGGCGACCCTGCCCGGAGACCGGGCAGCTGGTGCGCACCGGGCAGACCCGGCACTTCGAGTTGGCCACCGCGGCGAACGTGGCGGCTGCCATCGTATCGGCGGTCCGTCGGACCAGCGCGGTCGCCCAACCGGCCGCCGGCCCCTCGCTGGCGGCCGGCTGATTCTGCTCCCTGGCGTCCTTGGCGGAGGTCCCGAGCTGCACCAGCGCGGCGCCCCCGGACTCGTCACCGAACTCGGCGAACGCCCCTGCCTCCACCGCCGCCTGGTAGGCGCCGAGCTGCGGGTGCTCGGCAAGGTCGGTGCCGGTGACAGCTGTCGACTTGCCGGTCTTCAGGTCGATCACCACGAGCCGCCCGGCCTCGTCGACCTCCAGCCGGTCGACCCGACCGGTCAGGTCGACGGGCCGATTCGGGTCGTCCAGGCGGACGGCGAACTCGTGCTCGATGGCGAGCAACCGGCGCGGATTGGTGGCCAGCCAGCGCAGCAGCTTGTCGACCATCGCCTCGGCGCGTTCCCGCTCCGGCCCGGCCATCCACCGGGCCGCCAGCTCGATCGCGTCGAACCGGGCGGCCACGTAGTCGAGCAGCGCGCCCCGGTCGGCGCTGGCGTCCTCGGCGAGCATCGCGGCGGCGTGCACCAGGTTGCCCACCCCCTGCGCGGTGCTGGTAGGGCCGCTACCGCCGTGCCGTTCCAGCAGCCAGCGCAGGCTGCACCGCAGCGCACTCTCCATGGCCGACGGGGTGACCCGCACCGGGTCGCCGTCGTCGACGAGCGGCCGGTCGTCGGAGAGAACCCGCAACCCCCACCAGTCGTCGGGGTGCGCGCCGGGCACCCCGGCGGCGGCGAGCCGGGCCAGCTCGGCCGCCGCGGCGCGCCGCCGGGCCGCCGGGGCGGCCGGGTCGGTGATGGCGGTACGGAGTTCCGCGACCAACGCCGGCAGGGTGAGCGCCCGGGGTGGACGGGTCACCGGCAGCGCTCCGGGGCGGTCCGGCTCCTCGTCGCCGGTCTCACCCGCCGCAGCGCCCCCGTTGCCGCCGGACGACGGCTCGGTGCGGGGACCGGGCGGGGTCGGTGGGGCCGGCGGCGTCGCGCTCGGCGGGGTGGGCGGCGAGGTGGGCGGCGGAGTCGGTGGCGTGCTCGGCGGGGTCGGTGGCGGGATGCTCGGGCCCAGTTCGTGCAGGAACCGGCTGGGTTGCTCCTCGTGGTCGTCGCCGCCGACGGCGGCCGACGCCACGGCGCTGACCAGCAGCCGGTGGCGGGCCCGACTGATGGCGACGTGGAAGAGCCGACGCTCCTCGTCCAGCAACGCCGAGGTCTGACCCACCACGTTCGCCGCGGTCGCCCCGTCGACCGACCGGCCGGCCAGCACGTCGACCAGTCGCTCGGAACCGAGCAGGCTGCCGCGCAACCGCAGGTCCGGCCAGATGCCCTCCTGCACACCGGCCACCGCGACCAGGTCCCATTCCAGGCCCTTCGCGGCGTGCGCGGTGAGCAGGCGTACCGCCGCTCCCCGGTCGGCGGTCGGCGCGATGGTGTCGGCCGGCAGGTCCTGGGCGAGCACGTGGTCGAGGAAGACCTCGGTACGGGCACCGGGCAGCCGGTCGGTGAACCGGGCCGCGGCGTCGAAGAGGACCAGCACGGCGTCCAGGTCGCGGTCGGCAGCCTCGGCTCGCCGACGCCGGGCCAGGTCGCCCTCACCGGCCTCCGGACGCCCCTGGTTGATCGCGCCGGCCCACCGCTCGGCGAGGCCACTGGCGTGCCAGACGGCCCAGAGCACGTCCTCGGCGGTCGCGCCCGGCCGGGCAGCGACCTCGCGTGCGATGGCCAGCAGCCCGGCCACCGCCTGCGCCGGCTCCGCCCAGTGCCGCTCGATGCCGGCCAACTCCTCCGGATCCTGTAGTGCCTCGACGATCAGCTCCCCGGAGGGACGTCGGTCACCGCCGGCCAACGCGAGCGCGCGAAGGCCCTGCCGCAGCCGCCGTTCGGCCAGCGGGTCGGCCCCGCCGAGCGGCGAGTGCAGCAGCGCGACCGCCGCCTCCTCGTCGAGTCGTTCCGGCTCCAGCGCGCAGCGCAGCAGGAGCAGCAGCGGTGCGACCGCCGGTTGCAGGTGCAGGGGCAGATCCTCACCGTGCACCACTGTGGGTACGCCGGCAGCGTGCAGCGCCCGTCGAAGGGTGGGCAGCTGCAACGCGGTGGACCGCACCAGCACCGCCATCCGTGACCACGGCACGCCGTCGAGCAGGTGTGCCGAGCGCAGCGCGTGGGCCAGCCAGGCGGCCTCGCTGGTCGCCGAGCGGAAGGTGTGCACCTCGACCACGCCGGGCGGCGCGTCCGGCAGGGGGTGCAGCCGGCGGTGCGCGGCCGGGCCCCGCAGCCGGCGACCCAGCCGGGCGATCGCCATGAGCAGACCCGGCCCGGCCCGGTACGACGTGGTCAGCAGCACCTGCGCGGCAGGCGCACCGGATGCCGTCCGGAACCGGTGCGGGAACGTCGCCACCCCGGCCGGGTCGGCGCCCCGGAACGCGTACGTGGAGGAATCCGGGTCGGCGAACGCGACGAGCGACTTGCCACCGCCGGCGATGACCGAGAGCAGCTCCAGTTGGGCGGGGTCGGTGTCGGCCAGCTCGTCGAGGTAGACGTACGCGAGCCGACGACGCTCGGCGGCCAGCAACTCCTCGTCGTCGCGCAGCAGGCCGGTGGCCGCCCGGACCAGCTCCGCCGGGTCGTACGCGATGGAGCCCCGGTTGCTGACGTCGCGCAACGCGAGCACGGCGACGTACTCCCGCAGGAAGCGGGCGGCGGCCGGCCAGTCGGCGCGGCCGAGCTTCTCACCCAGCCGGGCCAGTTCGATCGGGCCCACGCCGCGTTCGGCGGCGCGCATGAGCAGGTCGCGCAGTTGGCCGGCGAACGCCCGGGTGCGCAGGGCGGGGCGCAGGTCGGTGGGCCAGCCGACCGGGTCGTCCTCGGGCTCCTCGCCCACCACGTCCAGCAGCTCACGGATGATCAGATCCTGTTCGGGGCCGGTGAGCAGCCGCGGCGACGGTTCGCCCCGCTCGGCGGCGGCGCGGCGGAGCAGCCCGAAGGCGTACGCCGGGAAGGTGCGCACCAACGGCTCGCGCAGCACCCGGTGGCCGTCCTGGGCGATCCGGGCCTCGATGCGTTGTCGCAGTGCGGTGGCGCCTCGGCGGCCGAAAGTCAGCACCAGGATCCGTTCGGGGTCGGCCCCCTCGGCCACCCGGGCGGCGACCGCCTCGACCAGCGTGCTGGTCTTGCCGGTGCCCGGGCCGCCGAGCACGAGCATCGGCCCGTCGGTGTGCCCGACCACCTCGGCCTGCACCGGATCGGCCCGCCAGCCGCCACCGACGGCAAGCTCGGCCCCGGCCACGCGATCGGGCCCACCCGGCGTGCCGACACCGCCCACGGACGTGCCGTCGCTGGCGAGCACGGAAACGCTGTCAGGCGTCGCCCCGTCCCCCCGCGCCGACCCTCCGGGCCGCCGCACCAACCGGTACGCCTGCATCAGCTCATCCCATCAGACCCATACGACAACCAACCCCACCCCTACCCCCACACCCCGCCCCCGTGCACCCCACCCCATCTACCCCTGTCGATCATGAGGTTAGCGGCGCGACACGCCGACGGACACGCCGCTAACTTCATGATCACCGGGGCGGGCCGAGGTCCGGGCGGGCGGGGTGGGGGTCAGGTCAGGTGGGATTCCAGGACGTCGAGGGCCTCGGTGACGGTGGCGGTGACCGTCAGGAGGTCGCGGCCGGCGGGCTTGAGGAAGGTCTGGTCGGCCAGCGCGTCGAGCCAGTCCAGCAGGGGGCGGTAGAACCCGTCGGTGTCGATCAGCACCATCGGCTTGGTGTGCTGGGCGAGGGTGGCGGTGGTCCAGACCTCGAACAACTCGTCCAGGGTGCCCAGCCCGCCGGGCAGGGTGAGGAAGGCGTCCGACTTTTCGATCATCAGGGTCTTGCGGCTGGCCATCGAGTCGGTCACCAGCAGCTCGTCCGAGGCCAGGTCGGCGACCTCCAGGTCGACCAGCGACTGCGGGATCACGCCGACGGTGCGCCCGCCGGCGGATCGCGCGCCGTCCGCCAGCGCGCCCATCATGCCGACACAGCCACCACCGCTGACCAGCGTGTGCCCACGCCGGGCCAGCTCCGCGCCGGTCTCGGCGGCCAGGTCCAACCAGCGCTGATCGAGGGTACGAGAGGAGGCGCAGAAGACGCAGATCGCCGCCATCAGTCGTGGTCCCGAGCCTGTTCGGCTGCCGCCTGCTGGTCTGCGCCGGTGCGGGCGACGGCCTCCTCGCGGACCGCCTCCTGCTCGGCGGAGAGAGCGGCCTCCGACGCGACGATGTACCGGACCGCCTCGTTGACGTCGTCGGTGAGGCAGATCAGATCCAGGTCCACCGGCCCGATCTTGCCGGTGGCGGCCATCGTGTCGCGCAGCCAGTCCAGCAGGCCCTGCCAGTAGGCGACGCCCATGAGCACCACCGGGAACCGGGTGACCTTGCCGGTCTGCACCAGGGTGAGCGCCTCGAACAACTCGTCCATGGTGCCGAACCCGCCGGGCAGTACGACGAACGCCTGGGCGTACTTGACGAACATCGTCTTGCGGGCGAAGAAGTAGCGGAAGTCGATGGCCAGGTCGACCCAGTCGTTGATGCCCTGCTCGAACGGAAGCTCGATGCCGAGCCCCACGGAGAGCCCGTTGGCCTCGCTGGCGCCCCGGTTCGCGGCCTCCATCACGCCGGGCCCACCTCCGGTGATCACCGCGTAGCCGGCTCGGGCCAGCGCACCGCCCAACTCCTCGGCCAACTGGCACTCGGCGCTGTCCGGCGCGCTACGCGCCGAGCCGAAGACGCTGACCGCCGACGGCACGTCGGCAAGGGTGTCGAAACCCTCGACGAACTCGGCGAGGATGCGCAGCGCGCGCCAGGCGTCCTTGGTCTTCCAGTCGCCCCGCCCCCGTGAATCAAGCAGTCGCTGGTCGGCGGTGCTGCTCGGGATCGCCCCTCTGCGCAGGGTGACCGCACCGCGATGCCGCTCCTGTCCGGGACCGCGACCGGCCTCCCGCCCGTTGCTCTGGCTCATGGGGCAACCGTAGTGGAGCAGCACCGCCCGGGTGCGCGGGGCGGGGACGCCGAGAAATTGTTCGGGATCACGGGCAACTATTCGGCGCTCCCGTACGTCTTACTATTCACATACCGGGTATGCCCCGGCGCGCGCCTTCGGGGGAGGAGACAGCGTGATCAGTAACAGCGAGATGATCCGGATTCGTCGCCAGATGCAGCGACGGATCCGAGACGTGGTGGCCGAACGCCGCCGCACCCGCCAGCAGAACCCGATCCCCACCTCCCCCACCCCGTCCGGAGCCGATCAAGAGGTTTGCGTCGCCGACAACGGGCCAGGCTGACGCAAACCTCTTGATCACCGGGCGCTCCGGCGGGGGTCAGGCTGGGGCTAGCCAGCGGTGCAGGGTTGCCGCGCCGTCGCGGATCTTGCTGATCTCGACGTGCTCGTCGGGGTGGTGGGCGAGGTTCGGGTCGCCCGGGCCGAAGTTCAGCGCGGGAATGCCCATCGCCGCGAACCGGGCCACGTCGGTCCAGCCCAGCTTGCCGATCGGCGCGGCGCCGACCGCCGCCAGGAACTCCTTCGCGGGGGCCGCGTCGAGCCCGGGCGCGGCACCGGCAGCCGTGTCGGTGACTTTCAGCTCGAAGCCGGCGAACACCTCACGCAGGTGCGCCTCCGCCTCGGCCGGGGTGCGGTCCGGGGCGAACCGGTAGTTGACCTCGACCTCACACAGGTCGGGGACCACGTTGCCGGCCACCCCACCGTTGATCCGCACCGCGTTCATGCCCTCGCGGTAGTCGCAGCCGTCGATGGTGACCCGGCGCGCCTCGTACGTCTGGAGGCGTCGCAGCACCTCGCCGGCGGCGTGGATGGCGTTGACCCCGTGCCAGGAGCGCGCCGAGTGGGCGCGTACGCCGGTCGTGGTGACCACCGAGCGCATGGTGCCCTGGCAGCCCGCCTCGACGATGCCGTACGTCGGCTCCAGCAGCACGGCGAAGTCCGCCTGCAACCACTCCGGGAACGCCTGGGCGACGAGGTTGAGCCCGTTGTACTTGGACTCGATCTCCTCGGCCTCGTAGAAGAAGTACGTCACGTCGTAGCGCGGCTCGGGCAGCGTCACCGCCAGGTGCAGCGCGTACGCGGTGCCGGACTTCATGTCGGAGGTGCCGCAGCCGTACATCAGGTCGCCGCGCATCGTCGACGGAAAGTTGTTGTTCAACGGCACCGTGTCGAGGTGCCCGGCCAGCACGACACGCTGCGACCGACCGAGGTCGGTACGGGCCATCACCGTGTTGCCGTGCCGGTGGGTGGTCAGGTGCGGTACGGCCCGCAGCACCTCTTCGACACAGTCGGCGATCGCCTTCTCGTTGAGGGACACGGACTCTATGTCGACCAGAGCGCGGGTCAGCTGCACCGGATCGGCGAGGACCTCGGGGGTCAGCGGGTTCTCCATGGTTCGCACGGTACCTTCAGGTCTGTCAGCGCGAGGAGCGAGCCGAGGTCAGCCCGGCCGTGACCGAGAGGTGTAACAGTGACGTCCGCAGATTCCGCCTGGGGCATCGGCCTGGCTACGGTCACCGCAGACGAGCAGGTGCTCGACACCTGGTACCCGACCGGCAAGCTGGGCCTGGGCGAGCTGCCGCTGGTAGCCGGCGAGGACAAGGCGGACGTACTCGACCTGCCGCCGGCCGCGCTCGGTGACCGGCCCCTGCCTGGCCTGCGTACCGTGCAGGTCGTGACCGTGATCGGCTCGTTGGACGACCCGATCAAGGACGCCTCCGACGCGTACCTCCGGTTGCACCTGCTCTCGCACCGCCTGGTGCGACCCAACCAGCTCAACCTGGACGGCATCTTCGGCAAGCTGGCCAACGTGGCCTGGACGTCCGCCGGGCCGTGCCCCCCGGAGCGGGTGGACGAGCTGCGGGTGATCGAGCGGGCTGCCGGCCGGCACCTGGCGGTGTACGGGGTCGACAAGTTCCCGCGGATGACCGACTACGTGGTGCCCTCCGGTGTGCGGATCGCCGACGCCGACCGGGTCCGTCTCGGCGCGCACCTGGCCGCCGGCACCACTGTGATGCACGAGGGCTTCGTGAACTTCAACGCCGGCACTGTCGGCACCTCGATGGTCGAGGGGCGGATCGTGCAGGGCGTGCTGGTCGGCGACGGCTCCGACATCGGTGGCGGGGCCTCCATCATGGGCACCCTCTCCGGCGGCGGCACCGACAAGATCAGCATCGGTGAGCGCAGCCTGGTCGGCGCGAACGCCGGCGTCGGGATCTCACTCGGCGACGACTGCGTGGTCGAGGCCGGCTGCTACATCACCGCCGCGTCGAAGATCACGCTCCCCGACGGCCGGGTGGTCAAGGCCCGGGAGCTGTCCGGCGTCGACGGTCTGCTGTTCTGGCGCAACTCGGTCACCGGTGGGCTGGAGGCCCGGCCGCGCACCGGCCGGGGCATCGAGCTGAACGCCGCCCTGCACGCCAACGACTGACGGCCCCGCCGGGTCCGCGGCGCTCGGCCGCGGACCCGGACGGGGTACGCCTCAGCGCAACCGGTACGCCTGGATGATCCGTTGGGTCACCGTGTTGCCGGCGGTGTCCCGGGCGGTGGCCCGCAGCGACACGTGGCCGGCGCCGGCCGGATGCCGCAACAGGGCCGACCAGCCCTCGGTCGAGGTGCGGACCAGCTTCGCCCTGCTCCAGGTCTTCCCGCCGTCGTAGGAGATGTCGACGGTGAGCTTCTCCACCCGGTTGGCCGCTGCGCCGGGCTGCCGCTGCACCCGTACCGGCACGACGAAGCCCTGACCGGCCGGAGCACTGTTGTCGACCCGCAGCGGCGGCGCGAAGCGCACCGTCGACAGGGGTAGTCGGGCCGGCGTCTCACCGGCGACGTGCCTCGACCGGAAGGTCCAGCTGGATTCCACCTCGGTGCTCAGGTCGGTGAAGCTCCGCTTCGCCGACGTGACGAGCCGGTAGTCCGCAGCACCCGGTGGCACTGTGAACTCCCCGTAGCCGGCGTACTCGCTCTCCCCGACCAGCTTGCCGTTGCGCCAGAGCTTGGTGTGCTCACTGTCGGTCAGCGAGGCGCCGGGGTGCCCGGCCGCGTCGCTGTACATCGGCACGTCGGCCAGGATGGTGTCGCCGACCCGGGAGACGCTCTGGTGCGGCCAGCGCGGTTTCGGGAAGGACGGTGAGTACGGGGCCTGGTTCCAGATCTCCTGGACCGTCCGGCCGGCCCGGTAGGCGGTGGGGACGGAGAAGAGCGCCGCGTTCGGGTTCAACCAGCCTTCCTCGTCCACCGTTCCGAAGTAGATTTCGGATTCCCACTTCACGTTCCTGGTGTTGTAGTGCTCGACCCGCTGGCCGGGCACGACGGCGGGCAGGACCACAGCGGAATAGCCGACGTTGTACTCCAGCTCGGGGAACACGAGCCGCTCGGCCACCGTGCCCGGGTGGCCACCGCGGAACTTGTGCACGACGGTGGCCAGGTCCCGCCGGGTGTAGTCGCGGACGAACCCGGTGGGCATCCGGCCCGGGATCGCCTCGGCCAACGCGTACAGGTACGGGCTCTTGTCCGCCTCCGGCGTGGTCCAGTTGCTGCTGACTGTGGCGACGAACCTGTCGGCGCTGACCGGCTTGCCGATCTGACCGCTGGTCAGGCCGGTGAACGTCTCCGCCCAGAGCCCGACCCCGTACCCACTGCCGTCGTCGGCGGTGAAGTTGCCGCTGAGGTCGATCAGTTGCGGGACGGCGGTGCGGTCCGGAACGGTCGTCCGCACCGGCCTGGCCCGACGGGCGTCCACGACGATCCGGGTGTCCCGCTCGACGGTCACCTCGGGCTGCATCAACAGGGACATCCCGCGCTGCTCGTCCTCCGGACCGGGCTCGAAGACGAGGCCACTCAGGCCGTAGTGCCCCTTGGGCACCCGCACGGTGGCCACCCCGTCGGAACTGACGACGTCCCAGAAGCCGAAGGTGTCCAATCCGACCAGTGACGTCCAGTGGTCCGCGGTACGCGCGCCGGCGCGGTTCAGGTGCTCCACTGTGAGCGTGTAGCTCTCCACCTCCCGGTTCACGGCCAGCGGGGTGACAGCCACCGCAGCACCGGACCGGGCCACGATCCGCCCGGTCCAGTAGCCGTCGGCGTCGCCGACCCGGGTGTCAGTGGTGACGGTCGTGGCGGCCGTGCCACCTGCCGGCACTGTGAGTTGGTCGGCGCCCAACTGGAAGAGGCCGACCGGCAGCGCCCGACCGCCGGGGCCGGCGCCCTCGATGCTCAGGTCCACGGTGACCGGGGCCGGACCGTCGTTGCGCCAGGTCACCGTGCGGGTGATCGGAACGTCGTCAGTGTGCGGCCAGAGCGTGCGCCCGAACGAGACGCTCACCGGGTCGGAGGTGAGCTGCTGGGTGATGGCGTGTGCGACGTCGACCCGCCCGGCACCCTGCTGGTAGGCGGTCTGGTCCGGGTGCGGCTTGGCGGCTGCCATCAGGGTGGCCTTGAGCCGGTCAGCGCGCCATCCGGGGTGCTGCTGGGCCAGCAGCGCGGCCGACCCGGCCACGTGCGGGGTGGCCATCGAGGTGCCGGAGAGCGTGACGTAGCGGTCCCCCACCGGATCACCGATGACGCCGTTGGCGGACCGGGCGGCGACGATGTCGACGCCGGGCGCGGTGATGTCCGGCTTCAGCGCGTCGTCGCCGACTCGCGGGCCCCGGCTGGAAAAGTCGGCCAGTTCGTCGTCGCGGTCCACCGCGCCCACTGCGAGCCCGGCGTCGGCGCTGGCCGGGGAGCCGACCGAGCCGTCCGAGCCGTCGTTGCCCGCGGCGAGGACGAACAGCGTGCCGGTCTGCGCGGTCAGGGTCTGCACCGCCTCCTCCAGCGGGTCGACCTCCGGGGTGTCCCAGCCGCCGAGGCTCATGTTGATCACTGCGGCCTTCTTCTCGACCGCGGCCCACTGCATGCCGGCGAGGATCGCCGAGTCGGGGCAGCCGTTGTCCTCGCAGACCTTGCCGTCCAGCAGCGTCGCGTCCGGTGCCACGCCCCGGTACTTACCGTCGGAGGCCGCGCCGGAGCCCGCGATCGTCGAGGCCACGTGGGTGCCGTGGCCGACAGTGTCGCGAGCGTCGGTGGCCTCCGTGAAGTTGCGCGCATCGGCCACCTTGCCGGCCAGGTCCGGGTGGGTCGCGTCGATGCCGGTGTCCAGCACCGCGACGGACACTCCGGCGCCGGTGAACCCGGCCGCCCAGGCGGCGGGCGCGCCGATCTGCGGCACGCTGTGGTCGAGGCTCACCTGTCGACGCCCGTCCAGCCAGATCCGCTCGACGCCCCCCGCCGCGTCGAGCCGGGCTCCAGCGGGACCGGTGGCGAGAGTCGCCCACACCGCGCCGAGGGAGGACTTGTCGCTGTTCAGGGCGGCACCGCGGATCACCGGCAGGTCGCGGGTCAGCCGCGTGCCGGGCAGGGCGGCCGGGGCACGCCGGGCGGTCCCCGTCGAGCCGTACGACACCAGCAGCGGCAGGGTGCTGCGCCTGGTGTCGTCGTAACCCGCCTCGACCAGCCCGGTGATGTCGAAGAGTCGCCGGTCCACCCGGCCGGAGCGCAGCAACGGCAGCGCGTCCGTCGGCGTCACGGTGAGGCGTCCGCGCTCGCGCTGGACCAGGAACTGCACGTCCTCGCGGCCGGCGCCGCGCCGGACCGAGGCACCGGACGCGGTGACTGTGACCCGGTCACCGGTGATCAGCGTGACGGTGGTCGAGCGGTTGGCGATGGGTCCACCCGGAGTGGACTGTTTGTCGGTGCCGCCCGGTGGGGCGGGCGCGGCGGCCGTGGCTGAGGCGGGAGCCGGCGCGGAGAGCGCCAGCGCGAACACGAGGCCGAGAGCGGCCAATCTTCTTCCCTGGTGCAACGGATCCTCCTGGTCAAGCGTCTTGATGGATGGAGTCACATTGACAACCCAGAATTGCATACCGAGTATGCAAAAAGAAGGCCAGAAAGTGACGGACCCGCCACGAGCCGACGAACCGGCCGGCATGATCGGGCGGTGACCTCCATGAAGGACAGGATGCTCGCCGGCGAGCCATACATCGCCGACGATCCCGAAATCATCGCCGATCTGGACCGGGCCGCCCGGCTGATGGAGCGCTTCAACACCACTCCCGCGGCCGATCCGCAGGCCCGGATCGCGGCACTGCGTGAACTCCTCGGCGAACTCGGCGAGGACACCTGGATCCGCCCACCGTTCTACTGCGACTACGGCTGGCAGATCCGGATCGGCCCCCGCAGCTTCGTCAACTACAACGCGGTCTTCCTCGACGTCGCTCCGATCACCCTCGGCGCGGACGTCCAGGTCGGCCCCAACGTGCAGCTGCTCACCCCGACGCATCCGGTCGAGCCCGGCCCGCGACGGGACAAGTGGGAGGCGGCCAAGCCGATCACCATCGGCGACAACGTGTGGCTCGGCGGTGGCGCGATAGTCCTGGCCGGCGTGACGATCGGCGCGGACACCGTCGTCGGCGCGGGCGCGGTGGTCACCCGGGACCTGCCCGCCAACGTGGTGGCCGTCGGCAACCCGGCCCGGCCGGTCCGCGAACTCGGCTAGACGGTCGGTGGATCTGACAGGCGGACGACCAGGTCAGCCCGGTCGGCGGTGGGGGTGATCAAGGCGGCGTTCGACTCGTCGCTGCCCAGCGCCCACGCCCGCGCCTGCTCCGGAGACCGACCGAACGCCTCGTGCCGGGCGGTCAGCCGGCGGTGCCGCACCTCGGCGTCCAGGTCGAGAAACCATGCCTCGTGCAGCAGTGGTCGGATCTCCTGCCAGGGGAAATCCGGCAACAGCAGATAGTTGCCCTCGGTCACCACCAGCCGGACCGACGGCAGCACCTCGATCGCGCCGGCCACCGGCTCCTCCAGCTCCCGGCGGAACTCCGGCGCGTAGACCGACGTCGGCTCCAACCGGCGGAGCCGGCGCAGCAACGAGACGTACCCGTTGGCGTCGAAGGTGTCCACAGCGCCCTTGCGGTCGGCGCGGCCCAGGCGAACCAGTTGCGTCTGCGCCAGGTGGAAACCGTCCATCGGCACCAGGCAGGCTGCCGGCCCGATCTCGGCGACGATCCGTTCCGCCAGGGTGGACTTCCCGGCGCCCGGCGCGCCGGCGATGCCGAGCAGCTGTCGCGGGCCGGCCTCGACGAGCGTCAACGCCCGCGCCACCAACTCGTCGGCGGACAGCACCCGGGCCGGCGGCATCAGCCCAGAACCGGGTCGCTGATGGTGAACCGCGCCTGCACCGCCGCCTGCACGGTCTGCGGCTGCGGGTCCAGCTCAAGCTCCGGCGGGCCACCACCCGCACCACCGCCGCCGGCGAACGCCGCGCGGGCGAACATCGGCCGATCGACGGGCCCCGCGTCGGCCAGCTCAATCAGCGACGTGACCTGGGCACCGAGCGCCTCCGCGTACTCCCGGGCCCGCAACAGCGCGTCGCTGATCGCGGCGTGCCGAGCCGCACGGTGGGCGGGGCTGTCCGGACGAAGCTCCCACCACGGGCCGGCCACCTCGACCTGGTCCTGGTCGGCCAGCCGCAGCATCAGCTCACCAAGGGCGGTGAAGTCGGTGACGGTGACGGTCGTGGTGACACTGCCGTGCCAGGCGACCACCCGCTCGCCCGAGCGCCGCGTCTCCGGCCGCACCCGCAGGTCGCCCGTCTCCCGCCGCGCCACCATCGGCCCGGAGCCGTCCAACAGCACCCGAACGGCGGCGGCCCGCTCCGCCAACCGGGTGAGCGTTGCCTCCCGGTCCCGGTCACGCGCCGTCGCGGTGACCGCGAACCGGGCCAGCTCGGGCGGCACCTCCCGGTACGCCTCGCCGCGCACCTGCACCACCGGACCGTCCGTCGCCATGCCCCTCAGCCTAGTCAGCGACGGGGCGCCGCGCCGCGTAGGAGACGGTGTCCGCGTCGACGTGCAGGCCGGCCAGGTAGCCGCCGGCCACCCCCAGCTCGCGCAACCAGGACACCTCTGCGGCGTGGTCACCACCGGCCGGGAACTGTCTGTCGTCCACGTCGAACCGCCTGTCGCGCAGCGCCACCCGGGAGGCCCGCGCCTCGTCGTAGCGTGCGGTCAGCGCCGGGGCGTCATCGGCGCGCAGCGCGGTGGTCAGGTCGTCCAGGAACGCGGTGACCTCGGCCAGCTCACGCAGCACCCGGGCCCGGTTGCCGAGCAGCATGTTGGCGGTCCGATCGGCCGGGGTTCCGGCGACCCGGGTGCCGTCGGAGAAGCTGCCGGCGGCGAGCGCGAGGATCGCGTCGCGCAGCGGCGCGCGTTGCACGGCGCCGGCCAGCGCGCCGGCGAGCAGGTGCGGCACGTGTGACGCGAGCGCGGCGGCCGAGTCGTGCTCCGTGGCGGACATCGGCACCACCCGGGCCTCGAAGACCTCGACCAGCAGCTCGGCCAGCCAACGGAACGCGGTGGTGGCCGGGCCGGGCGCCGGACAGAGCACCCAGGCCGCGCCGGTGAGCAGGTCCGGGCGCGCGGCCGTCAAGCCCGCCCGGTCGGTGCCCGCCATCGGGTGGCCGGGCACGAACCGGTGCGTCAGCCCGTGCGCGGCGGCGAACACCGCCACCTGCTCCTTGGTGCTACCGACGTCGGTGAGCACACAACGCTCACCGGTCATCGCCGCCACCTCGACCAGCGTCGCCGGCAGGGTGGGCAACGGTCCGCACAGGAAGACCACGTCCCGGTCGGTCACCGCCTCGACCAGGCGGTCCGGCGCGGGTACGCCCACCCGACGGGTCTCCCGCCGGG
Source organism: Micromonospora sp. DT15 (assembly GCF_049841475.1). Taxonomy (NCBI): domain Bacteria; kingdom Bacillati; phylum Actinomycetota; class Actinomycetes; order Micromonosporales; family Micromonosporaceae; genus Micromonospora; species Micromonospora sp. DT15. The sequence continues at coordinate 408,150 of NZ_JBNCKJ010000005.1, read as the reverse complement.
TGGCCTCGTCCGGGTCCCACCCGACCACGTCGATGCCGGCGGCGACCATCCGGAGCAGCACCGAGCCACCGATCAGGCCGGTGCCGACGACCGCTGCCCGTACCCGCGCACCCGGCCTGTCCACCATGCTCGACCGCCCGGCGCCGCGATCAGGCGAGGCGCGCCGCGACGCCGGCGATGTGCTCGTCGGACTCGGTCAGCGCGACCCGGACATGCTGCCCGGCCGTCGGGCCGTAGAAGACGCCGGCGGCGACCAGAATGCCGCGTCGGGCCAGCCAGTCGACCGTCTGCCAGCAGTCCTCACCCCTGGTCAGCCAGAGGTAGAGGCCCGCCTCGGAGTGCTCGACGGTGAACCCGGCACCGGTGAACGCCGCGGCGAGCACCTCCCGCCGGGCGCGGTAACGCTCCCGCTGCTCCTCGGCGTGTCGCTCGTCCCCCAGCGCGGCGACCATGGCCGCCTGCACCGGCGCGGGCACGATCATGCCGGCGTGCTTGCGGACCTTGAGCAGCTCGGCGACGAGCGTCGGGTCGCCGGCCACGAACCCGGCCCGGTAGCCGGCGAGGTTGGACCGCTTGGAGAGCGAGTGCACGGCCAGCACCCCGGCGTAGCTGCCTCCGCTGACCTGCGGAGACAACACCGAGACCGGGTCGGCCGACCAGCCCAGGGGCAGGTAGCACTCGTCGCTCGCGACCACCGCGCCACGTTCGCGGGCCCAGTCGACCACCTTGCGCAGGTGCGCCGCGGGCAGCACCCGGCCGGTCGGGTTGCCGGGCGAGTTGACCCAGACCAGGCGAACCCGCGAGGTCGGCCCGACCGCCGTGAGCGAGTCGGCACGAACGACTGTGGCACCGGCCAGCCGGGCGCCATCCTCGTAGGTGGGGTACGCGACCGACGGCACCACCACCACGTCACCCGGGCCGATGCCGAGCAGCGTGGGCAGCCAGGCCACCAGCTCCTTAGAGCCGATGGTCGGCAGCACACCGAGACCGTCGACGCCGGCGCCACAGGCCCGGGACACCCACGCCGCGATGGCGGCCCGCAACGCCGGGGTGCCGGCGGTCAGCGGGTAACCGGGAGCGTCGGACGCGTCAGCCAACGCCCGCCGGATCACCTCGGGCACCGGGTCGACCGGCGTACCCATGGAGAGGTTGATCAGGCCCTCCGGATGCGCCGCGGCCAACGTGGCCGCGGCGTCCAGGGTGTCCCAGGTGAACTCGGGCAGCCGCGACGAGACCGGCGCGGGCCGGTTCAGTGGCCCTCGCCGCGCGGCGGCTGCGCGGCGACGAAGGTGGCGTCCTTCTCCACCTTGCCGACCTTCGAGGCGCCACCGGGCGAGCCCAGGTCCTCGAAGAACTCGTAGTTCGCGCCGGTGTAGTCCTTCCACTGCTCCGGGACGTCGTCCTCGTAGAAGATCGCCTCTACAGGGCAGACGGGCTCACAGGCACCACAGTCGACGCACTCGTCGGGGTGGATGTAGAGCATCCGATTGCCCTCGTAAATGCAGTCGACCGGGCACTCCTCGATGCATGCCTTGTCGAGCACATCTACGCACGGCTCGGCGATGATGTAGGTCACCGGTCTTCTCCTCCGCAAGACTCGCCGCGATCTCCCGCGACGGTAAGAGCCTAGTATCTCGCCGGGGAGGGGGTCGATCGTGCTCCGACAGCAGGATGTGGGACACCGAATCGTGGTCCGCCGGATTGTGGGGATTCGCGAGGGCCGCCCGCAATTTTCCGATGCCCTCGGCGAGCTCGTCGAGCTGAGCGAGACTCATCTCACGCTGGCCACCGCGCAGGGGCCGCTTCGGGTCCCGGTGGCGCAGGTCCACCGCGCCAAGCGCGTTCCGCCGACCCGTCGGCCGACCGCCGCGGCGGTCGTGGCCCTGGAGCGGGCCGCCGACGAGGCCTGGCCCGCACCGACCCGGGGCCGACTGGGTGACTGGCTGCTCCGGTCGGCCGAGGGCTGGACCGGGCGCGCCAACTCGGCGCTGCCGATCGGCGACCCGGACCGACCGCTGGCCGCCGCGGTCGACGCCGTGGAGCGCTGGTACGCCGAGCGAGGGCAACCCGCGTTGATCAACACGCCGCTGCCCCTCGCCGCCCCGGTCGGCGCCGAACTGGACGACCGCGGCTGGGGCACCCGCCCGCCGACGCTGGTGCAGACCGCGCCGCTGCCCCTGCCGGAGTCGACGCCCGCCAGCAGCCGGCCCGACGGGTGGGGCAGTGCGGTCGTCGAGCTGGCCACCGCGCCCAGCGACGAGTGGCTGGCCATCGCCGCCGGCCGCAAGGGCGGCCTGCCGGACGCCGCCCGACACGTCCTCACCGCCGTGGGCCAGGTCCGCTTCGCCCACGTGTACGCCGACAACGCCCTGGTGGCCGTCGGCCGCGGCACCGTGACCGGCCAGGGGCGCTGGTTGGGCCTCAGCCTGATCGAGGTGGTACCGGCGGCCCGCCGTCAGGGGTTGGCCCACCGCGTGGTCCACGAGCTGGCCAGCTGGGGCGTGTCAGGTGGCGCGACGCACACGTTCCTCCAGGTCGAGCAGCGCAACGCGGCGGCGGTCGCGCTCTACCAGCGGCTCGGCTTCGTCACCCACCACACCTACCTGACCCGGGTCGCCCCGAACTGACTCGCGAGGCGCGTCGAGCCGGGCGGTGTCAGCGGCGGACGACCCGGCGGGGCTTCGCGGCCTTGACCTCGGCGTACCGCTTGAGCTGCTGAGAGCGGTAGTCACGGCCGAGCGCGGTGAGCACCAGATAGCCGATCAGCAAGCCGGCGCCGCTGGCGAGCAGGTAGAGCCAGATCTGGGCGAAGAACGTCGCCGCGCCGCCGGCGAACGGGTCGTGACCGACCAGCAGGGGACCGACCAGCACAGTCAGCAGCAACGCCACCGGCACCACGAGGGCCATGTCGGCGGCCCAGCCCGCCAGCGGTCGGCGACGACCCCAACGGAAGGCGACCACGGCGAGGATCAGGCCGATCACCGTGAACATCGCCAGCGACACCCGGTCGGCGGCGGTGTCGTCACCGTCGAAGCCGAACCGGATGATCAGTCGGGCGACCACGTTGACCGCGAACAGCGCTGCAACGAGCACCCCGAGGTCACGCCACCGCTTGTTCATCGCCGGACCCTCCTGCCGTACGCCCCGTCGCGGGGTTCGCATCCCTGGCAGGAATATCTACCACTCTTACCTGGGAGCCGTCATCACCCGACAGCGGCCCGAACCAGCCCGGCGTCAGCCGCCGAGCATGGTCGGCTGTGGGGCGAGGATCTGCCGGAAGCCCATCACCGCGAAGGTCATCGCGCCGGCCACGATCATGGCCAGCCCGACCCAGTTGTCGCCGGCCAGCAACAGGTCGCCCTCGTTGGTTCGGATGGCGGCGACCGCCATCAGCGCGAACCACGGCACCGCCGGCAGCGCCACCGCCCAGCGACGGCCGACCGCCTCGTACGCGAACCAGCTCAGCAGGATGTTGGCGCCGATGGCGAGGAGCACCGACACGCCGACCAGTTGCCCGCCGACGCGGAGCGTGGCGAGCAGCAGCTCCAGTACGCCGGTCAGCACACCAGCGAGGACCACGACGATCCCACCGACCAGCCGGACGCCCAGGTCCAGCAGGCGCGGCGGTGGCCCCGCCGGGGGCGGGGCTTCCTGGTCCTCCACGACCGTCATCGGTGCGGCCGGCAGGGTCACCGGGAACCCGCCGCCGCGACCGGGGACCGGTCCGGGGCGGTCTCCGCGGGCAGGCCGGCGAAGAGGTCGTCCTCCCAGCCGTACGGCCCGGCGCCGGGGCCCTTCTCACCCAGCGCGAGGGTGAAGAACTCCACGCCCATGAACTCACCACCGAAGTTGCCGGCGATCGAGTAGAGCCACGAGTTGGCCGGGATCTGGGTGGCGTGCGCCCGCATCGCGGCCTCCTTGGCCGTGTGCTGGTCGGTGCCGTCGATCCGGGCGGCGATCTGGGCGTCCGGGGTGCCGAAGGGCAGGTCGGCGATGTCCTCGATGCCGCCGAACGGATTGTCGGACGACTCGGCGAAATGCGTCATGCCGGCCTCCAGGACGCTGAGCGGCAGGGCCGTCCAGTAGACCTTGAGCGGGGCGCAGCCCTCCGCGGCGGCCAGCTCGACGGCGCGCATGGCCACCCGGTGCGCCTGGATGTGGTCGGGGTGGCCGTAGAAGCCGTTCGGGTCGTACGTGACGAGCACCTGCGGGCGTACCTCTCGCAGGATCTCCACGAGGTGCCCGGCGGCCTCGTCGAGGTCGGCCTGCCAGAACGCCCGGGGGTGCTCGTTCGTCGCGAGCCCCATCATCCCGGAGTCACGGTAGCGCCCGGCGCCGCCGAGGAAACGGTGGTCGCTGACGCCGAGCGCGGCGCACGCGGCGGCCAGCTCGGCCAACCGGTACCCGCCGAGCTGGTCGGCCTCGGCGGCGGCGAGCTGCGCCAGCGCTGGCACGTGGATCTCGCCCTCCTCGCCGAGCGTGCAGGTCACCAGCGTGACGTGCGCGCCGTCGGCGGCGTAGTGGGCCATCGTCGAGCCGGTGCCGATCGACTCGTCGTCGGGGTGCGCGTGGACCAGCAACAGGCGGCGGTCGGGCAGCATCGTCACGACGGTCACTCTAACTGGCGGTTCGGCCCAGCCAACGCTGACGCGTCCGCCCAGGTCGGCCACATCACCCCCGCTCCCGCTCTACGATTTGGCGTGTGGACTTTCCGGAGCTGGCCGCCCGCACCCGCCGGTTCAGCCACGGCGCGCCACGCGCTGTCTCGGTGGCTGAGGACGGCTCCCGGGTGATCTTCCTGCGCTCCGCCGGCCCCGAGGATCCGGCGGACGCGCTCTGGCTGTTGGACGTGAGCACCGGCGAGGAGCGGCTGGTCGCCGATCCGGCGACCCTGCTGGGCGAGGGCGGGGACGTCCGCTCCCTCTCCCCCGGCGAACGCGCGCTCCGCGAGCGGCTGCGGCTCAGCGCCGCCGGCATCGGCTCGTACGCGTTGGACGCGGCCGGCCGGGTTGCGGTGTTCGCGCTGGCCGGGCGGTTGTTCCGGGCCGATCTGGTGCACGGCGACGTGGTGGAGGTGGCGACCGTCGGCCCGGTGCTGGACCCACGTCCGGACCCGAGCGGGCAGCGGCTGGCGTACGTGACGGACGCCGCCGAAGGGGTGCGTCGGGGCGAACTGCGGGTGATCGACCCCGACGGCACCGACACCCTGCTGGCCGGCGAGGACGCCGGGGTGAGCTGGGGGTTGGCCGAGCACATCGCGGCGGAGGAGTTCGGCCGGTTCCGGGGGTACTGGTGGTCGCCGGACAGCCGTTCGGTGCTCGCCGCCCGGGTCGACGAGTCCCGCCTGGAGCGGTGGCACCTGCACGACCCGGCCGAGCCGGCGAGCCCGCCGACCGCCGTCGCGTACCCCCGGGCCGGTGGGCCGAACGCGGAGGTCAGCCTGCACCTGCTGGACCTGGACGACGGCTGGGTCGACGTGCACTGGGACCGGGAGACCTACCCGTACCTGACCGGGGTGAGCTGGGGTGAGGGCACTCCGTTGATCACCGTGCTGCGCCGTTCGCAGCAGCACGGGCTGGTGCTGGCGGTCGACCCGCGCACAGGTGAGACGCAGGTGCACGCCGAGCTGGCCGACCCGCGCTGGGTCGAACCGATCGCCGGCACCCCCGCGCACCTGCCGGACGGCCGCGTACTGGTCGGTGGGGAACTGGCCCACGACGGGTACGACGCCCGGTGCCTGTTCGCGGACGGCACCCTGCTCACCCCGCCGTCGCTGTACGTACGACGGGTGGTGGGTCGGCTGCCGGCCGCCACCGGCCCGGCCGACCTGCTGGTGGAGGCGAGCGACGGCGAGCCGAGCGAGCGGCACCTGTTCCGGGTCCGCACCACCATCGGCGGTGGGGTGGACGCGCGTCGAATCACCACCGACTCCGGCTGGTACACCGCCGCCGTCGGCGGGGACGTGCTGGCCGTCGGGGTCGCGTCGCTTGATCACGCAGGGGTGCGCTGGACGGTGCGTCGCGGCGATCAGGAGATCGCCGAGTTGCGCTCGTTCGCCGCCGCCCCGCCGTATTCTCCGCTGCCGCTGCTGGAACGGGTGACCGACCGGCGGCTGCCGGCGGCGGTGCTCTACCCGGACAACCACGTGACGGGCCGGCGGCTGCCGGTGCTGTTGGACATCTACGGCGGCCCGGGGCACCAGGAGGTCGTGGCGGCTCGGGCCGCGTGGTTGGAGCGGCAGTGGTGGGCCGACGCCGGGTTCGCGGTGGTCACCATCGACAACCGGGGTACGCCGGGCGTCGCGCCGTCGTTCGAGAAGGCGATCCACCGGCGGGTCGCCGACGTGATCCTGACCGACCAGATCGACGCGCTCACCGCGCTCGCCGGCAAGCACCCGGACCTGGACCTGGGACGGGTGGGCGTGCGCGGTTGGTCGTTCGGCGGGTGGCTGGCCGGCTTGGCGGTGCTGCGTCACCCGGAGCTGTTCCGGTGCGGGATCGCGGGTGCCCCGGTGACCGACTGGGCGCTGTACGACACCGCGTACACCGAGCGTTATCTGGGGTTGCCGGAAGACGGCCAGGACATCTACGCGCACCATTCGCTGGTCGAGTTGGCCGCCGAGCCGGTCACCAGCCCGGACCACGCCCGCCCGTTGCTGCTGGTGCACGGCATGGCCGACGACAACGTGGTGGCCGCGCACACCCTCCGGCTCTCGGCTGCCCTGTTGAGCACCGGCCGACCGCACGCCGTGCTGCCGCTGACCGGGGCTACGCACATGGCCGCGAACGGCATCGCCGAGCGGCTACTCCCCCTGGAGCTGGAGTTCCTCCGCACCCACCTGCTGTGAGCAGCGTTCTGTCACGGGATGCTGCCCGGGACGGCGCTCCGGCGTCGGGGCGGTGACAATGCAGCGGTGTCGGATCACGCGAAGCCACTCGGCTACCGCCTCATCACCGGGCCCGACGATCCCGAGTTCTGCGCCCGCGTCAGCGCGCTTCTCGATAAGGGCTATCAGCTGTACGGGTCACCGGCGCTGACCTTCGACGGCGAACGCGTCATCGCCGCTCAGGCGTTGGTGCTGTCGCGCCCTGTCGACTCCGAGGCAAGCGCCGGGTAGAGACGCTCTGGAGCTCGACTTCCTCCGTACCCATGCGGGGTGAGAACGCCATGCCCGCAGCGCCTGGTCCGCTGTGGCAGGCTGACGATCACCAACGCTCCACGAGGTGTTCCCGGCCCGGTGGCGGATCGTACGGTTCCGGCCAGTAGTCGATGATCTTGCTGATCAGCCCCTGCCCGGACATTTCAAGCCAAACGCACGCGTCCTGCTGCCCGCCGCCAACGCGAACGTCGAGCAGCAGGGCAGCGAGACGACCGTCGGCGATCACCCGTCGCGGCCGCAGGTGCCAGTCACCGGGATACTCGCTGTTGAACCGCAGGAACGCGTCCCTGCCGCGAATGCGCTCCCGAGTCTGCGGCATCTCGTAGACCACGTCATCGGTGAGCAGGGCGGCCAACCCGGACCAGTCGCGGCGCTCCACGAGATCAACGTAGGCGTGGGCGGCCTGCCGGGCCGTCGAGGTGTCGTCCACGGCGCGAACCCTAGCCGCCGCCAGCGACAAATCTGGCGAGCCGTCGGTGCATCAACGACCCCACCAGACCGATGTCCGGCCGACGCCGTGGCCGTGGCCGTGGCGGCCCGCGCCAGGCAGCTCCGGGCGGAAGAGTCGCGGCGGTTTCTGACACAACCGGCGTCGCGGAATCTCAGGGGCGTGTGTCGTATCGGGTCCGGGCTTCGAAGACGCGGTCCATGTGCGACTCGGCCCAGTCCTTGATCGCGATCATGACCGGGAACAGTTCATGGCCGAGCGGGGTGAGCTCGTAGTCGACACGGACCGGCACCGAAGCGGTGACGGTGCGGGTGACCAGTCCGTCACGCTCCAGGGTGCGCAGGGTCTGGGTGAGCATCTTCTGGCTGACGCCGGCGATGCGCTGGGCGAGCTCGCCGTGCCGCTGCGGGCCGTGGACGAGCGCTGGGATCACCAGGGCGACCCACTTGTCGGTGAGTCTGCTCAGCAGCTCACGGGTCGGGCACTGGTCAAGGAACGCGTCGTAGTCACGTTTCGCCTGTTCACGGCGTTGCGCTGCGGTCGACGTCGCCATCTATCCTCCTTTGGTGCCCTAGGCACTTTAAGGTACCTACTTTCTCACAGTGCTGATGATTCGTACGGTCGTGGTGAGAACGAAATCCACGAAGGAGACGGCGATGCGCGCAGTCAGCTATGCACAGTTCGGAGGACCGGAGGTCCTGCACGTGGCCGAGATGCCGGTGCCAGAGCCCGGGCCGGGGCAGGTACGGGTGCGGGTCGCGGCGTCGGTCGTCCATCCGGTCGATCTGATGGTCCGCTCCGGTCGGTTCCCGGCCCCGTTGCCGACCGGTCTGCCGTACACGCCCGGTTGGGACGTTGCCGGCAGCGTCGACGCAGTCGGCCCATCGGTCGACGAGTACGCGATCGGCGACGAGGTCATCGGCTTCTCGCCATGGCTGCAAACCACGGCCGGCGCCCACGCCGAATACGTGGTCCTCGACGCTGCCTGGCTGACCTCCGCGCCCGCCGGCGTCCCCGCCACCGAGGCGGCGACCCTGCCGACCAACGGCCTCGCCGCCGCCCAGGCACTCGACCTGCTCGCGCTCCCCGCGAGTTCGACAGTGCTCGTCACCGGCGCCGCCGGACAGGTCGGTGGGTTCGTTCTGGCGCTCGCCCGGTCGACCGGTCTGCACGCCACAGGACTCGCCGGGGCGAACGACCGCGAGTTCGTCGAGTCGCTGGGTGCGGCGTTCCTGTCCCGCACCGATGATCCGACGGGCACTTTCGACGCGGTCATCGACCTGGCGGTGATCGGCTCCTCACTGCTGGACCTCGTTCGGGACGGCGGCGGCTACGTGGCCGCGTCACCTCCGCTCCGCCCGGAGCCGGTACGCGGAATCCGGACCGTCGCGCTGGAGGTGCTACCGGACGGAACCCGGCTCGGCGAACTGGTCAAACTCGTCACCAGCGGCGACATCCCGCTCCGGGTCGCTGACGTGTACCCCTTCGCCGACGCGGCGAGCGCCCACGAGCGGCTGGCCCAGGGCGGGGTGCGCGGCGGCGTGGTGATCGTCCCCTGATCCGTGGCGAAAGCTCGGCTGTCACGCCCCGGTTGGCCTACCTGGCGGTGCGGGCGAGTCGGGTGGAGTGGCCGGTTGGGTGCTCCTCTGGCTGGCAGGCCGGCCGCGTCCGCTCCGGTCGAGGACGTACGGGGTCAGGAGACCGAGGGCGGCCAGCGGTGTCTGCGCCACTCGTACCATGTCGCGAAACCAGCAGGTGGGTCATCGACAGGCTCGCTGCCGTCCAGCTCGCCGGGCGTCGGGATGTCGATGCCGGCAGCCCATTCGGCGAGTTCCGCGTCGGACATCGGCCACGTGGTGTGCGGCGCTTCGGCCTGCCGCCGATCCAGTCGCCGGCGCTGCTCGACTGGACTGACCTCGAAGTAGCGCAGCTTCACAAACGCCCCCAGGTCTGCTGCCGCCTGGCGCAGGGCGGAGCGCTCGTCCCGACTCCAGAGGCCAAAGTCGATCACCACGTTGTTGCCGAGTTCGAGCGCCCGCAGTCCGATCTCGATGAGTCGTCCCTCGATCACGTCCTGAGCCGACGACGGATTCTCAGGCCCGTAGAGAGCCTTCACCCATTCGTCCTTCGTGAGACGAAGTGCCGCCGACTCGATCTCGATGCGCCGAGCGGCGGTGGTCTTCCCGGTGCACGGCAGCCCTACCGTCAGGAACAGTGTTGGTCGTGTCATCGACGCCCCCTTCCGTTCGAACGCCCATCGCCGGCCCTCTCCGCGACTCGGCCACCCGCTCCGGCTCTCCGGGACGCTATGGGATCGGCGGTGCCGGCCGCGCCGCGTCATACGCCCGTACGGCAGTGGACGAGACGGCGGCCAGGTGCGGACGGGGCGGCAGCCAGACGGTCTGGATGCCGAGTTGCTCGTTCATCGCGGCGAGCTGGTACTCGTAGCGGAGGTCCGCGGCGGTGCGCACGCCGCGAACGATGACCGTGGCACCTCGACGCGCGCAGTAGGCAGCGGTCAGCCCGGTCCAGGTGTCCACCTCGACATTGCCCCAGGCCGCCGGCATGGCGTCGCGTACGCGGGCCGCCCTGGCCGTGGCCTCGGCGGTTGGTTGCTTGTCGGCGTTCACCGCCAGCAACACGATGACCAGGTCGAACATCATCCGGGCACGCGCCACCAGGTCGCCGTGGCCGGGGGTGAACGGATCGAATGTGCCGGGATAGACCGCCAGCGAACCGCGCACCGGCAGCACCGGCACAGCCGTCACCGCGACTCCAACCGCATGGCCCCGATCATCCCAGCCGTACCGGCCCTGACCCAACTCTGATCTCGGCGCTCGCCGCCGACATCCAAAGCTGCCGACGCCGAGCCCCATCGACCACCTTTACGCGAGGAACTGGTTGGTGGCTTCGATGAGCAGGCTGCGGGTGCCAGGTTCGGAGCCGCTGTGGCCCGCGTCCTCCACGATGTGGAACTTCGCCTCAGGCCAGACCCGATGCAGGTCCCAGGCTTGGTTCGGTGGCGTCTTGATGTCGTATCGGCCGTTCACCATGACCGTCGGGATGTGTCGAATGCGGTCGACGCCCGCCAGGAGACCTTCCGGCGGGAGGAAGCCGCCGTTACTGATGTAGTGGTGTGTGATGCGGGCGAACGCCAGCAGGCTGGCGTCGTCGAGGCCGGGCGGCGCCATCGGCAGCAGGGTGTTGGCCGAGAGCTCCCAGCTCATCCAGGCGCGGGCCGCCGGGCCGTGGACCGCGGGGTCGGGATGGGAGATGCGGCGGCCATAGGCGCCGATGAGGTCGTCCTGTTCCGTCGCGGGGATCGCAGCGCAGAAGGCCGCCCACTCGGCGGGGAACAGATGCGCTGCGCCCGCCGGGGTGAACGCCCACGCCTCGTCGGACCTGCGAACCAGCCACACGCCACGGAGCACGAGTTCGGTGACCCGCTCGGGATGGGCCTGCGCGTAGGCCAGGGCGAGTGTGCTGCCCCAACTGCCGCCGAAGACGAGCCAACGCTCGATCCTCAAGTGCTCGCGTAGCTGCTCGATGTCCGCCACCAGATGCGGTGTGGTGTTGTGCTCCAGTGACGTCTTCGGGTCGCCCGCGAACGGCCGGCTGCGACCGCAGTTTCGCTGGTCGAACAGCACGACGCGGTAGCCGGACGGGTCGAAGTACTGCCGATTGCCGGGGAGCAGGCCACCGCCGGGGCCGCCGTGCAGGAACACCGCGGGTTTGCCGCCGGGGTTTCCACACAGTTCCCAGTAGAGCTCGTTACCGTGGCCGACGCTGAGCATCCCGGAGTCGTACGGCTCGATGGGCGGGTACCAGTCCATGACAGCAGGGTCCCCTCCCGACGACGTTGTCGGAAGGGGACCCTGCTGGTCTGCGGTGTGACTTACGGCTTGACGTACGCGTTCACGAACGACGGGTAGCCGAAGACGCTGGAGATGAAGATCCCGCCGGCCTTGGAGCCGTGCACGTTGTAGGCCACGTCGACGTAGAACGGCACCACCGGTGCGTGCTCCTTCATGATCCGCTCGTCGAGCTTGGCCCACTCCGGTCCCTGGTCGGCCGGGGGCATGGCCAGGATGCGGTCCATCTCTGCGTTGATCGTCGGGTCGTTGAAGTAGGACTGGTTGCTGTTGCCCTCGGCCTTGATGGTCCGGCCGTCGTAGAGCACCGGCAGGATCGAGGCCCCGCTGGGCCAGTCCGCCGCCCAGTTACCGATGTACAGATCCCAGGGGTTGTTCTTCTTCTTGATCTCGTCGAGCTTCGCGTCGTCCGAGATGTTCCGGACGGTGATCTTGAAGCCGGCCCGCTCCAGGTTCGCCTTGAGCTGGGCACCCTGCTGCTGCTCGGTCGAGTTGTCGGCCACACCGAGAACCAGCTCCGGCGTCTTGCCGCCGAGCAGCTCCTTGACCTTGTCGACGTTGCCGTTGGCGCCCGCCGGGTACGTGTCGTATGCCTTGTAGCCGATGGTGGCCGGCGGCATCAGCGTGGTCAGCGGCGCGGCGACGGTCTGACCACCGAGCGCCTTGATCATGCCTTCGCGATCGATGGCGTAGTTGAGCGCCTGACGCACCTTCAGGTCGGTGACCCGCTGGTTGTTGATGACGAGCTGGTTTGCGCTCGGAGTCGGCGAGAGGAGCGTCCGGGACTTCAGCGACGCGTCCCCGGCCACCTTGGCGACCAGCGAGGCGGGCACGGTGTTGAAGGCGAGCGCGCTCTGGTCGGCGCCGTTGTCGGCGATCACCCGGTTGTTGGCGGCGTCCGCGGTGGGGCCGAAGCTCCAGACGAACTGGTCCGGATACTGGTGCCGGACCGGGTCGGTCTTCGGGTCCCAGTTGGGGTTGCGGTCCAGGGTGATCTGCACGCCGACCTGGTTCTTGGCGACCTTGTACGGGCCGGACGAGAACGGCTGCTTGTCCAGGTCGACGCCGGTGTCCTTGTCGGCGGGCAGCGGCGCGGTGGTCGGCAGCGAGACAGCGAACGGCAGGTCACAGCGGGGCTTGGCGAACTCGAAGCGCAGCGTCTTGGCATCCGGCGTGCTCAGGCCGGGGGGCAGCGACGTCTTGTTCTTCTTGAAGTCCCACTTGGTGTCGAACTGCGCGGTGTCGGCCAGCCACTCCTGGATGTAGGTCGGGCCGCCGGACAGGTCCGGGTCGAAGGAGCGAGCAATGCCGTAGGCGATCTCCTTGGAGGTGATCGGCCGGCCGTCCTCGAACTTCACCCCGTCCTTGATCGTGAATTCCCAGACCTTGCAGTCGTTGTTGACGTTCTTGCCCGGCGTCTCGGCCAGGTCGCCCACCAGGACCAGGCCGCCCTTGCCGTCGTCCTTCCAGGTGGTCAGGTAGCGCGACCAGAGGGGGTTGGCCATCAGACCGGCGAACGAATACGTCCGCTGCGGGTCCAGGTGGGAGATCGGGGACTCCCGGATGACGCTGAACGTGCCACCCTTCTGGGCGCCACTCACCTCGGCCGCCGGCCCCTGCGAGTCCTTGGGGTCGGTCGCGATGACCCCGGTCTGCTTCCGCTCGCTGTCCACTGTGGTGCCCTCGCCCGTGTTCTTCGAGCACGCACCCAGTGCCACAACCAGAGCGATCGCGCCGCCTGCGGCAGCCACCACGCGTGGTCTCATGAAGTACCCCCTTCACCCATGTGCCGTGCGGTTTCGTCGGGGCGAGAACCGCCGACGTCCCGAGGATCGTAAGGAAGAAAACCTACGAGTTGTGTAACAGTTGTCGATAACTTTCGCCACCGGCCGCGCGCTGGTCACCGATGGCTCAGCGCAGCCGCACCCGTGGGTCGATGGCCGCGTAGAGCAGGTCCACCAGTACGTTCGCCAACACCACGAAGACCGCGGCGATCAGCACGGTGGCCATGATGGTGGGCAGGTCACCCGAGCGCACCGCGTCCACCGCCGTACGCCCCAACCCCTGGATGCCGAACGTCGTCTCGGTGATCACCGTCCCGCCCAGCGCCCCGCCCACGTCCAGCCCGGCGATGGTCACCACCGGAGTGATCGCCGCGCGCAGCGCGTGTCGCCCGTACACAGTGGGTTTGGCCAGGCCCTTGGCCCGCGCGGTCCGGACGAAGTCCTCGGACAGCGTCTCCAACATCTGCGCGCGGGACAGCCGTGCGTAGATCGCCGAGAAGAGGAAGGCCAGCGCCACCCAGGCCAGCACCAGCCCGCTGGCCCACTTCGCCGGGTTGTCGAATATCGAGGTGTAGCTGGGCACCGGCAACAGCCGCAGGTTGTAGACGAACACCAGCAGCAGCACCGCGCCCACGAAGTACAGCTGCAACGAGGCGCCGGTCAGCGAGAAGCCGATGGCCAGCCGGTCCAGCCAGGTGCCCCGACGCAGCGCGGACACCATGCCGAGCCCCACGCCGAGCAGCAACCAGAGGATGGCCGCCGGGATCACGATGCTCAGCGTCACCGGCAGCACCCGGGCGATGGTGTCCGAGACTGCCTCGTTGGTGACGTACGACCAGCCCAGGCAGGGTGCGTCGCACCGGCCGCCCTGGGCGCTGCCCAGGTCCCGACCGGTCACGATGCCCTTCATGTAACCGGCGTACTGGCTGATCAGCGGATCGTTCAGGCCCAGGTCGTCGCGGACCCGCTCCAGCCGCTCCGGGTTGCAGTTCTTGGAGCAGATGCTGCTGACCGGGTCGCGCGGAAGAGCGAAGAACATCAGGAAGGTCAACACACTCACCGCGAAGAGGGTCAGCGTGGCGGAGAAGAGTCGCTTGAGCAGAAATCGCGCCATGATTTTGACCCCTACCGGGACGACTTCGGGTCGAGCGCGTCCCGCAACGCGTCGCCGAAGAGGTTGAAGGCGAACACCAGCGCGAAGATCGTGATGCCCGGAAAGAACACGTACGCCGGGTCGGTCTGAAGGAAGTCCAGACTGCGGTAGATCATTCGGCCGAAGCTCGGCGTCTCGTCGCTGAGGCCGACGCCGATGAACGACAGCGCCGCCTCGCTGGTGATGAACTGCGGCACCGCCAGGGAGAAGGACACCAGGATCGGCGCCCAGATGTTCGGCAGCAACTGCCGGAAGAGCATGTGCCCCAACCCGGCCCCGCTGGCCCGGGCCGCCTCCACGAACTCCCGCTCGCGCAGCGCGATCACCTGCCCGCGAACCAGCCGGGCCGTGCTGGTCCAGCCGAAGATGGCGAAGACGGCGATCAGCACGCCCACCCCGAAGGCGGACGACACCTGCCCCCGCTCACCGTAGAAGCGCAGCGTGATGGTGGGCGTGAGTGCCAGCGCGATGATCAGGAAGGGCATGGCCAGGGTCAGGTCGGTGATCCAGTTGATCACCGCGTCGAGCCAGCCGCCGAGGTAGCCGGCGAGCGCCCCCAGCACGATCCCGATCGTCGCGGTGATCAGGGCCGCCGCGAACGCGATGAACAGCGAGGTCCGCAGCCCGTAGACCAGCCGGATGAAGATGTCCCGACCCAGCCCCGGCTCCAGACCGAACCAGTGCTCGCCACTGACCCCGCCGGCGTACCCCAGCGGCATGCCGAAGCCGTCCAGCATGTTCTGGAACTGCTCCCGCGGGCCGATCCCGTAGACCATCTCGATCAGCGGAGCGGCCAACCCCAACAACAGGAAGAAGACCAGGAGTACGCCGCTGATCACCGCCGTCCGGTCGCGGCGCAGCCGCAGCCAGGCGAGCTGACCGGGCGAACGGCCCACGACGCCAGTGGTCGCGGCTCCGCCCTCGTCGCCACCGGACTCGATCTCGGCCAGCGCCACACCCTCCACCGGGGACAGGCTCACGACGACACCTCCTCGACGACCTGGGTGATCGACCCCGCCCCTTCGGGGAAGTGACACGCGGTGGCCTGGTTGCCGCCGTCGCGCGGGATCAGCGCGGGCTCCTCGGTGGCGCAGATGTCCTGCGCCTTCCAGCACCGGGTGCGGAACCGACAACCCGACGGCGGGTCCAGCGGGGTGGGTACGTCACCGGTCAGCCGGATCCGCCCCGCCGGGCCGAGCTGGGTGATGTCCGGGATCGCCGAGAGCAAGGCCCGGGTGTACGGGTGCTGTGGGCGCTCGTAGATGTCCGCCCGGTCGCCGATCTCCACGATCCGCCCCAGGTACATGACCGCGACCCGCTGGCAGAAGTGCCGGACCACGGCCAGGTCGTGCGCGATGAACACGAAGGCCAGGCCAAGCTCGCGTTGCAGGTCGCGCAGCAGATTGACGACCTGCGCCTGGATCGAGACGTCCAGCGCGCTCACCGGCTCGTCAGCGACGATCAGCTTCGGCCGCAGGGCCAGCGCGCGGGCGATGCCGATGCGCTGGCGTTGACCACCGGAGAACTCGTGCGGGTACCGGTTGTAGTGCTCCGGGTTCAGCCCGACCAGCTCCAGCAACTCCTGCACCCGGGCCTTGATGCCACCCGGCGGCTTGATTCCGTTGACCTGTAGCGGCATCGCCACGATCCGGCCCACCGTGTGTCGAGGGTTCAGCGAGGCGTACGGGTCCTGGAAGATGATCTGGAGTTCCTGGCGCAGTGGGCGCAACTCCCGGCGGCCGGCATGCGTGATGTCCCGCCCGTCGAACTCGATGCTGCCGCTCGTCGGTTCCAGCAGCCGCACCAGCATCCGACCGGTGGTGGTCTTGCCGCAGCCCGACTCCCCCACCAGGCCGAGCGTCTCGCCCGGGCGCACGTCGAAGTCGAGCCCGTCGACCGCCCGCACCAGACCGGTGGAGCGCAGCCCCTGGCGTACCGGGAAGTGCTTGCTCAGGCCGCGTACGCGCAGCAGTGGTTCATCGGTCATCTCCACAGTCCTCCGTTCGGGACTGCGGTACTCCGCTGCGCTACGTTCCTCGCCCTCACACAGCCACCCCCACTCGTGCGATGTCCTCGGCGTAGAACGCGGCGCGCTCCTCCGCGCTCAGGTGACAGGCGACCAGGTGGCCATCGGCCCCGGCTGGGCGCAGCTCGGGCACCTCGGTGCGGGAGCGGCTGCCGGCGCGGTCCGCGTACCGGCAGCGTGGGTGGAACGCGCAGCCCGACGGCAGGTTGATCAGGCTGGGCGGGTTGCCGGGGATGGGCACCAGGTCCGCGTCCGCGTCGCCGTGCAGCGACGGCACGCTGGAGAGCAACCCCCAGGTGTACGGATGCTGCGGCGCACGGAGCACCTGCTCGACGCTGCCCCGCTCGACGGCCCGCCCGCCGTACATGACCAGCACGTCGTCGGCGACCTGGCCGACCACACCGAGGTCGTGGGTGATCAGGATGATCGCGGAGTGGAACTCGGCCTGGAGGTCGGCGAGCAGGTCCAGGATCTGCGCCTGCACTGTGACGTCCAACGCGGTGGTCGGCTCGTCGGCGATCAGCAGCGCCGGGTCGTTGACCAGGGACATCGCGATCATCGCCCGCTGGCGCATGCCGCCGGAGAACTCGTGGGCGTACTGGTCGAAGCGACGCGCCGGCTGCGGGATGCCGACCCGGTCCAGCATGTCGACAGCACGCTGGCGGGCCTCGCGCCGGTTGACCTTCGGGTGGTGCACCCGGTACGCCTCGGCGATCTGCCGGCCCACCGTGTAGTACGGGTGCAGAGCCGACAGGGGATCCTGGAAGATCATCGCCATGTCCCGGCCGCGCAGCCGGCGTACCTCCTCGTCGGCGAGGCCGACCACCTGCCGGCCACCCACGGAGATCTCCCCCGTGATGGTGGTCCGTTTCGGGTCGTGCAGGCCGAGGATCGCCAGCGAGGTGACGCTCTTGCCGGAGCCGGACTCACCCACGATGCCGAGGGTGCGGCCCCGCTCGACGGCGAACGACACCCCGTCGACAGCGCGCACCACGCCGTCCTCGGTGTCGAACCGGACCCGAAGATCACGCACCCGCAGGTAGGCGTCCTGGTCGGAGCGCTGCGCCGGCACGGCGGGACGGTCGTCCGGGTCCCCGGACGGCGAGGGTTCCGAGCTGTCCACGGCCACCTCCCTCAGTGACGAAGAGAACTTACAGCAAAGTCCCGAGGGTGAAAATAAGCTACAAAGTCGGCACGTGTCAGCGGGCCCGAGCGTAACGAGTCGGCATCGGCCCCGCACCCCCGTCACCTCGCCATCCACACCCGTTCATCTCGCGCCCCGCGCCCCGCGCCCCGCGCCCCGCGCCAAGATCTACGCAACTTCCCCGATGTTGCTGCCTCCGACACGCGAGGAGGCAGCAACATCTCCGATACTGCGCGGATCTTGACGACGAACCACCGCCCCGGAGAGCAGGAGCAGGGTTTGGTGCACCCATCGCCGCCAAGGTCACGCTCGAACCAGGATTCAGTGGCATCGCCGACGCGCGGACACCGCTACAACCAGGATGTTGCGCGATCTTGCCTCCGCGGAGCGCCGGGAACGCCTACATCTGCACAGAGCGCGATCTTTGGCGACTCAACCTTGACGGTTACCCCTTCTGACCGGGCATTCCATCCCGTGCTCGCACGTCAGGTGCGACCTGGGCGATCCGGAATGAGCTGCACTGGGCTGGTGAATCCCGCCAGCATTCTTGGCCAGGCGCTGCCATGGACCGAGTCGGACTACCTCGCCCTCGGTGAGACAGCCCAGCGGATCGAACTCCTCGACGGCAGCCTGCTCATCGGACCACCGCCGTCCGTCCGACACCAGGTGATCGTCCATGGTCTGACGGCCGCGTTGGAACCCGGCTGCGCGGCGACGAATCGCACTCTGCTCCCGGTGATCAACCTACGACTGAACGGCACGCGGATCCTCAATCCCGACCTTGTGGTGACGGCAGAGCTGGATCTCACGGCCGACTGCGTGCCGGCGGACCCGGTCCTGCTGGTCGGGGAGGTCACCGCACCACACACCGCCACCATCGACCGGGTGCTGAAGCCGCACCTGTACGCCACAGCCGGGATCGAGTGGTATCTGCTCGTTGAGCAAGAAAGCCTGAGCGTGAACCTCTACCAGCTACAGGGGGCCCACTACGTAGAGCGGTCGGCCACCAGGACCGGAGAGGTGTTGGAGCTGACTGAGCCGGTGAAGGCCACCATCCGGCCGGAGGAACTGCTCCCCTGACGGGTGTCGGTCCGCTGGCCTAGGGTCGGTCCATGACCGAGTTCGACGCGGCCGCCGCCGCCGTCCAGGCCGCCCTCGACGCGGGCGCCCGGTACGCCGACGCCCGGGTGATGCACCGCCGCTACGAGTCGATGACCGCGCGCAACGGTGACGTGGAGGAACTGACCCAGGACGAGAGCATCGGGCTCGGGGTCAGAGCGCTGGTCGGGGCCAGTTGGGGCTTCCACGCCGTACCCGATCTGTCGGACGCCGCCGCCCGCGACGCCGGCCGGCGCGCGACGCGGACCGCCATGGCGAGCGCGCGGGTCCCGGGCCCTGCGGTCGACCTGGTACCGGTCCAGGCTGTCACCGCGAGCTGGGCCTCCGGCTGCCAGATCGACCCGCTCGGGGTGCCGCTGTCCGACAAGGGCGATCTGCTGGTCGACGCGACCCGCACGATGGCCGAGCACGGCGCGGACCTGGCCGAGGGCCTCTACCAGATCTGGGACACCGCGAAGTGGTTCGTCTCCAGCGAGGGCCACCGGATCGACCAGCGCATCCGCGAGTGCGGCGGCGGCATCTCGGCCACCTCGATCGGCGACGGCGAGACGCAGCGCCGCTCCTGGCCGAGCTACCGCGGCCAGTACGGCACCACCGGGTGGGAGCTGGTCGAGTCGCTGGACCTGGCCGCGCACGCCGCGCAGATCGCCGAGGAGTCCCGGGCGCTGCTCACCGCGCCGGCCTGCCCGGCCGGCGAGACAGACCTGATCCTCGGCGGCGAGCAGTTGGCCCTGCAGATCCACGAGTCGGTCGGGCACGCCATCGAACTGGACCGGATCCTCGGCTGGGAGGCGGCCTTCGCCGGCACGTCCTGGCTGGACCTGGCCCAGCTCGGCTCGCTGCGTTACGGCTCGGAGCTGATGAACATCACCATCGACCCGACGATCCCGGGTGCGCTGGGCAGCTTCGGTTTCGACGACGAGGGCTCCCCGGCGGTCAAACGGGACGCGGTCCGGGACGGTCGCTGGGTGGGTGTGCTCGCCGGCCGGGACTCCGCAGCCATGGCGAGCCTCGACTACGGCGGCAGCGTACGGGCCGACGGGTGGGCCCGGCTGCCGATGGTGCGGATGACCAACGTCGGCCTGGAACCCGGCCCGCACACGCTGGAGGAGATCATCGCGGCCACCGACGACGGCGTGTTGATGGACCTCAACCGGTCCTGGTCGATCGACGACAAGCGGCTCAACTTCCAGTTCGGCTGCGAGGTCGGCTGGGAGATCAAGAAGGGGCGGCGGGGGCGGATGCTGCGCAACCCCACGTACACCGGGATCGGCCCCCTGTTCTGGCGCTCGATGGACATGCTCTCCAGCGAGACGGTCTCCTGGGGCACGCCCAACTGCGGTAAGGGCCAGCCCGGCCAGATCGGGCACACCGGCCACCCGGCCGCGCCGGCCCGGTTCCGCAACGTCCGCGTGGGGGTTTCAGCGTGAGCGCGAGGAGTGAGCCGGGTTTGCGAGCCCCGCAGTCGCGAACGAAAGGTGGCTCAGCGTGAGCGCGAGGAGTGAGCCGGGTTTGCGAGCCCCGCAGTCGCGAACGAAAGGTGGCTCGGCATGAGTGGGCAGACGGAGTTGGAGCTGGCGGGGCAGGTGGTGGAGCTGGTTCGGCGTCTTGGCGGGCCGGCCGCGCAGGCCGAGGCGGTGGTGACGCGGGCGGACCTGGCGCTGACCCGGTTCGCCAACTCGGGCATCCACCAGAACGTCTCCGAGTCCACCGTCGGGGTCCGGCTGCGGGTGCACGTCGACGGTCGGACGGCTGCCGGTGGCGGCAGCGTGGTCACCGCCGACGGGCTGTCCGGTCTGGTGGAGCGCACCCTGGCCGCGGCGCGGCTCTGCCCGCCCGACCCGGGTTGGCCGGGGCTGACCCCGCCCACGCCCACGCCGGACGCCCCGCCCGTCGACGAGGCCACCGCGCACGCTGAGCCGGATCAACGGGCCGATCGGGTGCGGGCGTTCGTGGCCGCCGCCGGTGGCCTCAGCACCGCCGGTTACTGCCGCACCGCGCACCGCTCGTCGGCGTTCGCCAACTCGGCCGGGCACTCGGCGTACGGCCGCTCGGTGGAGGCGGCGATGGACGGCATCGCCCGCCTCGACGGCGCCGACGGGGTGGCCCGGCGCAGCGCCGACCGGCTGTCCGACCTCGACGGCGCCGAGTTGGGCGCGCAGGCGGCCGCGAAGGTGCGGGCGGCGGCCGACCCGGTCGAGCTGCCGCCGGGGCACTACGAGGTGGTGTTCGAGCCGGCTGCGGTGGCGGACCTCCTGCAGAACCTGTCGTTCTTCGGCTTCAACGGCAAGCGGTACGCCGAGCGGCAGTCGTTCGCCGAGCCGGGCGCAGCCCAGTTCGACAGGGCGGTGACAGTGGTGGACGAACCGCTGGGCGGGTCCGGGTTGCCGTTCGACGCGGAGGGCACCGGCCGACGGGCGCTGACGCTCGTCGAGGCGGGCACCACCCGGGCGGTGGCGCACGATCGCCGGACCGCCGCCGAGGCGGGCGCGGAGTCCACCGGGCACGCGGTCGCGGGGGGTGCCACCTGGGGCCCGATGCCCCGCAACCTGCGGTTGACCGGCGCGGTGGCGGGTCCGGCCAGTGCGGTGGGCCGGAGCACCACCGGCGCGGCGGCCGGGGCGGTCGTCGACGCGGACACCGCCGCGTTGGTGGCCGGCGTACGCCGAGGGCTGCTGGTCACCGATCTCTGGTACACCCGGGTGCTCGACCCGAAGAGCCTCGTCGTCACCGGCTTGACCCGCAACGGCGTCTGGCTGATCGAGGACGGCACTGTCGTCCGGGCGGTCCGTGACCTGCGGTTCACCGAGTCGTACCCGCGGGCGCTCGGGCCGGGGGCGGTGCTCGGGCTCGGCGCGCGGGCGGTGCGCCAACCGGACCGGGTGGACGGTGCCTGGTGGGCGGCGCCGTCGCTGCGGCTGGCGTCGTGGCACTTCACCGGAGGAGCATCCGGCTGACGCT
Source organism: Micromonospora sp. DT15 (assembly GCF_049841475.1). NCBI lineage: Bacteria > Bacillati > Actinomycetota > Actinomycetes > Micromonosporales > Micromonosporaceae > Micromonospora > Micromonospora sp. DT15. Next base: position 386,484 of record NZ_JBNCKJ010000005.1, on the reverse strand, counting down.
GTCGGCCACGCTCGCTGATGGTCGACGACGCGCGCCAAACCGGCGCGTCGAGGGCTTTTCCGCAGGCCAGACACACGGGACACTCCCTTGCGCGGACGGCTCGCGGAGATCGGCGTAACGTGTGTCACTTAGCTGCGTCGGTCGATCCGGCGTGGTCGTTGGTGTGCGCATGACGTGGCAGCGGGTGCGGGTTCGCCGGTCCGCGTGCCGACCGGAGAGAGACCAGCCCGCCCGTACGGGCCCGTCGAGGAGACGACTCGAATGACTTCAACGGCAACGAGGCCGAAGGGGGCGCGGGCGCGCGCCGCCATCGCGGCGAAGACGTTGCGTACCGACCGATGGTGGTTCGCCCCGCTGATCACCGTGATCGGGCTCAGCGCCTGGGTCGCGTACGCGACGGTCCGGGTCTTCATGCACAAGTGGTACTGGGTGGACCAGTTCCACTACCTGACCCCGTTCTACTCCCCGTGCGTGACCGACCGGTGTGTCGAGGAAGCCTCGCACTTCGGCCGGTTCCTGCCCGGCTGGTGGATCATCCCGGACGCCGCGCTGACCCTGCCGTTCCTGCTGCTGTTCCGGCTCACCTGCTACTACTACCGCAAGGCGTACTACCGGTCGTTCTGGCTGTCGCCGCCGGCCTGCGCGGTCCCGGACGGGCACAAGGAGTACGGCGGTGAGACCCGTTTCCCGCTGCTCGGGCAGAACCTGCACCGCTACTTCTTCTACGCCGCCGCGATCATCTCGCTGATCAACACCTGGGACGCGATTCTCGCCTTCCACTCGCCGAAGGGCTTCGGCTTCGGGCTGGGCAACATCATCCTGCTGCTCAACGTGGTGATGCTCTGGGCGTACACGATCTCCTGCCACTCCTGCCGGCACATCATCGGCGGCCGGCTCAAGCACTTCTCCAAGCACCCGGTGCGGTACAAGGCCTGGACCTTCGTCTCGGCGTTGAACGTCCGGCACATGCAGCTCGCCTGGATCACCCTCGGCACCCTGGCGCTGGCCGACTTCTACATCATGGCGCTCGCTGCCGGCTGGTTCTCCGACCTGCGGTTCATCAACTAAAGGGCCCCTGACATGACCACAACCACTCGCATCGAACGACACCACTACGACGTCGTCGTCATCGGGGCCGGCGGCGCCGGTCTGCGCGCGGCGATCGAGGCCCGGCTGGCCGGCAAGAAGACCGCGATCATCTCCAAGTCGCTGTTCGGCAAGGCGCACACGGTGATGGCCGAGGGCGGCGCCGCCGCCGCGATGGGCAATGTGAACAGCCGGGACAACTGGCAGGTGCACTTCCGCGACACCATGCGCGGTGGCAAGTTCCTCAACAACTTCCGGATGGCCGAGCTGCACGCGAAGGAGTCGCCGCAGCGGATCTGGGAGCTGGAGACGTACGGTGCGCTCTTCGACCGCACCAAGGACGGCAAGATCTCCCAGCGCAACTTCGGTGGCCACGAGTACCCGCGCCTGGCGCACGTTGGTGACCGGACCGGGCTGGAGCTGATCCGCACCCTCCAGCAGAAGATCGTCTCGCTTCAGCAGGAGGACCAGCGGGAGTTCGGCTCGTACGACGCCCGGATCAGGGTGTTCTCCGAGACGACCATCACCGAGCTGCTGCTCGACGGTGACCGGGTGGCCGGCGCGTTCGGCTACTACCGCGAGTCGGGCGAGTTCATCCTCTTCGAGGCGCCGGCGGTCGTGCTGGCCACCGGCGGCGTCGGGCGCTCCTACAAGGTCACCTCGAACTCCTGGGAGTACACCGGGGACGGGCACGCGTTGGCGCTGCGCGCCGGGGCGACGCTGATCAACATGGAGTTCCTCCAGTTCCACCCGACCGGCATGGTCTGGCCGCCCTCGGTGAAGGGCATCCTGGTCACCGAGTCGGTGCGCGGTGACGGCGGCGTTCTGAAGAACTCCGACGGCAAGCGGTTCATGTTCGACTACGTCCCCGACGTCTTCCGCAAGCAGTACGCGGAGACCGAGGAGGAGGCGGACCGCTGGTACACCGACCCGGACAACAACCGACGCCCGCCGGAGCTGCTGCCGCGCGACGAGGTGGCCCGGGCAATCAACAGCGAGGTCAAGGCCGGCCGGGGTTCCCCCGCCGGTGGCGTCTTCCTGGACATCGCGAGCCGACGTTCCGCCGACGAGATCCGCCGCCGGCTGCCGTCGATGTACCACCAGTTCAAGGAGCTGGCCGACGTCGACATCACGGCCGAGCCGATGGAGGTCGGCCCGACCTGCCACTACGTGATGGGCGGCGTCGAGGTCGATCCGGATTCGGGTGCGGCCTTCGGCCACGTACGCGGGCTGTTCGCCGCCGGTGAGGTCTCCGGTGGCATGCACGGCTCCAACCGCCTCGGTGGTAACTCCCTGTCCGACCTGCTGGTCTTCGGCAAGCGGGCGGGCGGGCACGCGGCCAGCTACGCCGACGGGCTGACCGCCCGACCGAAGGTGGCCGTGAACGAGGTCGAGGCGGCCGTGGAGACCGCCCTCGCGCCGCTGCAACGGGACACCGGCGAGAACCCGTACACCCTTCAGCAGGACCTCCAGGCGGTGATGGGGGATCTGGTGGGCATCATCCGCCGGGAGGGTGAGCTGGCCGACGCGCTGGTCCGGCTCGCCGAGCTGCGTGAGCGGGTGGCCAAGGTGAGCGCGGCCGGCGGCCGACGCTACAACCCGGGCTGGCACCTGGCCCTGGACCTGCGCAACATGCTGGTGGTTTCGGAGTGCACCGCGAAGGCGGCGCTGGAGCGGCAGGAGTCGCGCGGCGGGCACACCCGCGAGGACTATCCGACGATGGAGCCGAAGTGGCGGCAGGTCAACCTGGTCTGCGCGCTGGACGGCGACACCGTGCAGCTGACCCGCAAGCCGCTGCCGAAGATGCGGTCGGAGCTGATCGGCCTCTTCGACCGGGCCGAGCTGGCCAAGTACCTCACCGACGAGGAGCTCGCCGACTTCGACGCCCTCGTTGACGACGCTGGAGAGGCGGACAACCGATGAGCGGGAAGCGTCAGTTCCGGATCTGGCGGGGCGACGAGAGCGGCGGCGACCTCCAGGACTACATGGTGGAGGTGAACGAGGGCGAGGTCGTCCTCGACGTCATCCACCGTTTGCAGGCCACCGATGCGCCCGACCTGGCCTGCCGGTGGAACTGCAAGGCCGGCAAGTGCGGCTCCTGCTCGATGGAGATCAACGGCAAGCCGCGGCTGGGTTGTATGACGCGGATGTCGACCTTCGGCGACGACGAGACCGTCACTGTCACCCCGCTGCGCACCTTCCCGGTCATCCGGGACCTGGTCACCGACGTCTCGTTCAACTACGAGAAGGCACGGGAGACCCCGGCGTTCGCCCCTCCGACGGACGTGGCGCCGGGCGACTACCGGATGCAGCAGGTCGATGTGGAGCGCTCGCAGGAGTTCCGCAAGTGCATCGAGTGCTTCCTGTGCCAGACGGTCTGCCACGTGATCCGCGATCACGAGGAGAACAAGCAGGCGTTCTCCGGTCCGCGGTACTTCATCCGGGCGGCCGAGCTGGACATGCACCCGCTGGACGCCCGGACCGACCGCAAGGAGTACGCGCAGGCCGAACAGGGCCTCGGCTTCTGCAACATCACCAAGTGCTGCACCGAGGTCTGCCCCGAGCACATCAAGATCACCGACAACGGGATCATCCCCATGAAGGAACGGGTCGTCGACCGCAGGTACGATCCCCTTGTGTGGCTTGGTAGCAAGATCTTCCGTCGGGGCGAGACGCCCCAGACCAGCGTGACCACCGCCCGTCAGGGCTCGGCGACGCCGGGCTCCGCCCGGAGTGGGGTGCACTCGCACGCGGGTGGCTCCCACGACTCGGGGGCTGAGGCGCAGGCACAGAGCGGCGTCAACTGGCACCGGGAGGTGCCCCACCCGACCGCTCCGGCGGTCGACGACCGGGGCAAGCTGCCGCTGACCGAGCTCACCTTCGACCGGGCCGCCGCGCCGTCGCCGTTCGGCGACGACGTGACCTTCCCGTTGCCTCCGGAGCACCTCAACTTCGCTCACCCGGAGCAGGACAACAAGCACTGACCACCTGAACAACAACGGGGGCCGTGGCAGCTGCCACGGCCCCCGTCCCACTTCCCAACCCCAGCCCCCAACCCCCGGCCCCCGTTGATCATGAAGTTATTGCCCTCCTGCGCGGCGTGTCATGGCAATAACTTCATGATCAACGAGGGTTGCGCAGGAGGAGGGGGCGGAGGGCGGCCACGATGGGGGCGTCGGCGGGGAGCCAGGTGACCGAGTCCAGTTCGTCGGCCGTGAGCCAGCGGAGCGCCTCGTGTTCCAGCGCCTGTGGCTGGTCGCCGCCGAGCAGGCGGGCCGCGTACACCTTGAGCACCGAGCGGCCGTGCGCCATCCGTACGTTGCGGCCGACCCGGGCGCCGATCTCGACGCGTACGGCCAACTCCTCGGCGCACTCCCGGATCAACGCGTCGGTCTCGGCCTCCCCCGGCTCGACCTTTCCGCCCGGAAACTCCCACATGCCCGCTACTTCGGGTGGGGCGGAACGCGCACAGGCGAGCACCCGCCCATCCCGGATGATCGCCGCACCGACGATCACCTTCAGGTCCCGTCGTTCGGCCTGCCCGCCATCATTCGCCCGTTCGGTCCGCACGGGCGTCCAGGGTGCCAGATCAATCGGCGGTTTGGGTACCGTAGCCGTCCGCTAGGCCAGCAAGACACGGAAGTGTGGGCGTGGACACCCCCTCCGAGCAGCGGGAGACTAGGGGGCACCGACAAGACACGGGATGGCGACGATTTGGCCACAAGCCGGCAACGGCGCTTGGGGGGTGCGGTGATGCGCGTGCTGTTCAACAGCAGGGCCAAGCACGACTACCTTTCCGACGCGTTGACCTTGCTATCTGGTTGGACGCGCGAGGGCGAGCAGATCCGACGGACGCTCGTGATCGACGATACCCAACACGCCGCACTAACTGAACGGGTCAAGGTCGTCGCGGATGCGCTGCATCTGCGGCCAGAGATCAGCCGCCGGGCCGACAGCACCCAGATCCGGGTCGGGCACGGCAGCGGCGAGCCGCTGACCGAGGGCGAGGTGCTGTTGGCCGCCCGCATCGAGGACGCCTACCGGGCGGTCACCGAGGCCTGACGACCGTCTCCGCATCCGACCCGGCGTCCTGGGGGTACCAGCGCAGCTCCACCGAGTTGCCGTCCGGGTCCCGTACGTAGATCGAGGTCGCCGAACCGCGGGCGCCGAACCGGCTGACCGGCCCGGTCAGCACCGTGAAGACCCCCGACTCGATCACCTGCGCCCATTCCAGTGGAGCCACCACGAGGCAGAAGTGGTCGACGTTCGCGCCCTGCGGCTCACCGCGGACGAGGTCGATGATGCTGTCGGGGCTGATCCGCACCGACGGGAACGGGACGGTGCCCGCACGCCACTCGTCGACCCGTACCGGTGCCAGCCCGAGGCGGTCGCAGTAGAAGCTCAGGGAGCGTTCCACGTCGGCGACGGTCAGCACCAGGTGGTCGAAACCGGTTACCCGCACCGCGCTCACGCCGGCCAGGTAGTCGTCAATGCTCATGTCGGAGCCTTTCGCTCGGTCTTCCCTGCCGCGTTCACGATCCCCGGACGAGGTGCGCCGACCAAGACCTGATGCCGCTACGATCGTTGCCCACAGGTCAACGATGGGATTGGTGTGCTGGAGCGGTACGAGGTCGAGACGTTCCTGACCCTCTCGGACGAACTGCACTTCGGCCGGACCGCCGAGCGTTTGACCCTCAGCACCGGCCGGGTGAGCCACATCGTGAAGAAGCTGGAGCGCCAGATCGGCGCACCGCTGTTCGCCCGCACCAGTCGGGTCGTCCGGCTCACCCCGATCGGCCGACAGCTCGCCGACGAGTTGGCCCCGCTGGTGGCAGGCATGGACGAGGCCGTCCGCCGCGCGACCGACGCCGCCCGGGGCGTGACCGGGACGCTGCGGGTGGCGTTCCTCGGCGAGTGGACCGCGCCGGTGTTGCTCCGGGCGGTGGCCCTGTTCGGTGAACGGCACCCCGACTGTCGGGTGGAGGTGCACGAGGCGCAGTTGTCGACCACCCGGTCCGGGCTGCTCGACGGCTCGACCGACGTGTTGATCGCCTCGTACCCGTTCGACGGCATGGCCACCGGCCCGGTGCTGCTCTGCGAGGACCGCGTGCTCGCGGTGGCGGCGGGTCACCCGCTCACCCGGGAACGGTCGGTGTCGTTGGAGGTGCTCGCCGACCACCCCGTGGTGCAGTACCCGACAGTGACCTCGGTGGAATTCAAGCGGGACCGCACCCCGGAGCGCACCCCGTCCGGCCGGACGGTGCCGAGGGGGCCCGCCGGGAACACCTTCTCCGAGATGCTGTCCCTGGTCGCGCTGGGCCGGGGAGTCCTGCCGGTGGGCGAACACACGCGGCGCTACTACCCGCGCCCCGACGTGGCGTACGTGCCCATCCACGACGCGCCACCGATCGAACGAGGGCCGGTCTGGCTGCCCAGCAACACCACCACCCGGGTACGCGAGTTCGTCCGCGCCGCAACCGACGCGAACCCCCGGTGAGGCACGCCGAGTTCCGCCACCACCGGCTGGTCCAGGTGTACGACGCGGAGTGCCGGTGGGGGCCGGACGACGACTTCTTCCAGGCGGTGGTCGACGAGACCCCGGCCGCCCGGGTGCTCGACCTCGGCTGCGGCACCGGCCGGCTGACCGTTGCCCTCGCCATTGCCGGCCACACCGTCACCGGGGTGGACCCGGCCGGCGCGTCCCTGGCCGCCGCCCGCGCCAGACCGGGTGGCGATCAGGTGACCTGGATCGAGGGCACCTCGGCGCTACTGCCGGAGCGGGCGTTCGACGTGGCGGTGCTGACCAGCCACGTCGCGCAGTTCCTCGTGGACGATGCGGAGTGGGCGCGTACCCTCGCCGACCTGGCCCGGGCGCTCGTGCCCGGCGGCCGGCTGGTGTTCGACGCCCGCGACCCGGCGGACCGTCGCTGGGAGCGGTGGAACCCGGTGGATTCGCACCGGGTGGTCACGCTGCCCGACGGCGGCGAGGTCCGCGCGTGGACCACTGTCACCGGGGTACGCGGCGGAGTGGTCGACTTCACGCACCACTACCACTTCGATGACGGGGAAGAACTGCTCAGCTCGGCGAGCCTGCGCTTCCGCACCGAGGCCGAGCTGCGCACCTCGCTGACCAGGGCGGGCTTTGTCGTGGACCGTGTTCACGGGGGCTGGCACGGCGAGCCCGTCGGCCTCGGTGACGGCGAGTTCGTGGTCGTCGCCCGGGTGGGCGCGTTGGCGCCGGTTTCCTAACCTGGGGCACATGGCGAACATCGCGTACGACCGCAAAGAGCAGGTCCAGCAGATCGAGAGTGGCCTCCTCGAAGGCGAGCAGATCATCGCCGTCTACGACGCCGTCGGCACCGGTACCGGGTTCATCGGGCTGACCGACCGGCGCGTGATCATCCAGGACCGCTCGTTCGTCGGCAAGCGGTTCGCGATCACGAGCATCCCGTACTCGAAGATCACCAGCGTGAGCGTGGTCAGCAACAAGTCGTGGGGTGGTTCGTTCTTCTCCACCGGCGCCATCGCCATCCACGTCGGCACGCACACCTACGAGGTGGAGTTCCGTGGCGCGCAGAAGAGCCACCACGTGCACAACGTGATCCTGCACCACATCTCCTGACCGCACGTCCCGTCGTGGGGGCGGCGGGGGGAATTTACAGGACCGGCCCCCCCCGGGGCGGGGGGGCTCGGGGGAGAGAAAACCCCACGGAGGAACCCCC
>NZ_JBNCKJ010000005.1:177517-378666 GCF_049841475.1 Micromonospora sp. DT15 | reverse complement strand
TGGCGCGCATATGAGCCACCAGGTGCAAATTGTTATCCCCCACAACCTCTCTTTACCGCACGTCCAGTCGTGGGCCCGCCTGGCGTAATTGCCTTGCCGGGCCCACGGCGTGTCTGGTGTCCTCGGTCGACAGTCACCCGAAGGGAGCAGCCACCATGCCCAACACGACGAAGTCCCCCGAACCAACCGTCATCCGACCCGACGAATCGAGACTTCGTGAGCAGGACTGTTTCCCCGGCGCTGCTGAGCGCCGCTGACTTCAACCCCGGAGGCCGCTGATGTCGGTCTTCGACGATCCCGGCCTCTTCGGCCGGCTCTGGGCCGCCGACTACGACGGCCCCGGCAACCCCGACCCCGCGCCAGCCGTGGACTTCCTGGCCGACCTGGCCGACGGGGGTCCGGTTCTCGAACTGGCAATCGGCACCGGCCGGGTCGCGCTGCCGCTGGCCGAACGCGGCCTCGCCGTGCAGGGCGTCGAGGCGTCCGAGGAGATGGTCGCGCAGCTGCGGGCGAAGCCCGGCGGCGACCAGATCCCGGTGGTCGTCGCCGACATGGCGGACGTGCCGGTGGCCGGTGAGTTCCGGCTCGCGTACCTGGTGTTCAACACCCTGTTCAACCTGGTGGACGCCGAGCGGCAGGCGGACTGCTTCCGCAACGTCGCCCGGGTGCTGTCGCCCGGCGGCGCGTTCGTCATCGAGACGTTCGTGCCCGACCCGCGCGACTTCGACCAGGACGAGCAGGTGCAGGTACGTGCCGTGACCGAGGACTCCGCGACGATCCGACTGCACAGGTACGACCGGCCGGCGCAGCGGTTCATCCGGCAGACGATCACGTTCGACGCGGACGGTGTGCATCTGAAGCCGTTCGCCATGCGGTACGCGTGGCCGCACCAGATCGACGAGATGGCGCAGCGGGCCGGGCTCCGGCTCACGGAGCGGCACGCCGACTGGCACCGGCGACCGTTCCAGGCCGACAGCCCGTCGCACATCTCGGTCTACCGCAAGGAGTAGCGGTTTGATCGGCTCGGGTTCCGGAAAGTCGAGCAGTCATCGCCCCGACGTCACGGAACCCGAGCCGATCTCCCGCCGACCGAGAGCGAGATGCCGCCATGAGCAGACGAGCCATCCAGGTGGTCCTGGCCCTGTCGGTCGTCCTCATGGTCACCGGCATCATCCTCAGGGTGAACGGGGACGGCGGGGTTGACACGGCCGGCACTGTGGCGGTGTCGCTCGCCTCGGTGGGTTCGATCGTGGCGAGCATCGGCTCGTCCTTCCGCGCTGCCCGCCGAAACGACGGCCCGAAGCGGTGACCCGGCCTTTCACCCTCGGCTGATTCTGCTGCCAGCAGCTAGGTATTGATCCGCAGGTCGTTCGCCGAGTGTGCTGACTGCATGCCGGACGCCTCCCGATTCCCGCGCTCCTCTCCGTACTGGCCGGTGGTCAGTCACCCTCAACTCCGACGCGTTCTACCCGGGCTGGCCGTCTCCGCGTTGGGCGACGGCTTGGCGGTGGTCGCGGTGACCTGGCTCGCCATCCAACTCGCCCCGCACGGTCAGCGGGGCACCTGGATCGCGCTGGCCATGGCGGCGTACACGCTGCCCAGCGCGGCCGGGACCGTCGTCTTCGGTCGGCTGCTGCGCGGGCGAAGCGGCGCGCAACTCGCCGGGTGGGACGCCATCCTGCGGGCCAGCGCGCTCGCGGCGATCCCCCTCGCCCACCTCGCCGGCGTGCTCACCATCGGGCTGTACGTGGTTCTGCTGGCCGCGTCGGCGCTGCTGCACTCGTGGGGTTCCGCTGGCCGATTCACCCTGATCGCCGAACTGCTGCCGCAGCGACACCATTTGCCGGCCAATGCCGTGCTCAGCACCATCGGAGGGTTCGCCATAATCGTCGGCCCGCCACTGGCGGGCATCCTGATCGGCTGGGTGGGGCCGGTCTGGGTCATCGCCATCGACGCCGCAACCTTCGCCGCGCTGGCCCTCACGTACCGTCTCGCCCTTCCCACCAACGACGGACCCGCACGGTCCGAGAGCGGCGCTTCGCGAGCGGCCGGATTCGCGGTCATCCGCCAGAACCCGGCCCTGCTGGGCCTGCTGGTGCTGAGCCTCGGGTTCTTCTTCCTCTTCGGACCGGTGTACGTGGCGATGCCCATTCACATCACCGACGACCTGCACGCCTCCGCGACGCTGCTCGGCGCCTACTACACCGCGTTCGGCGTCGGCGGTCTCGCCGGGGGTCTGGTCGCCGGTTACCTCCGCCGCTGGCCACTGCGAGCCACCACCATCGGCATCGTCGTCGCGTTCGGCGTTGCCATGCTGCCGCTCGGCCTGGGCGTACCGGTCGGCGTGTCGTTGCCGGCGTTCGCCCTGGCGGGCTTCATCTGGGCGCCGTACATGTCCACGTCGATGGCGCTGTTCCAGCGCAGCACGTCGACCAACCGACTGCCCGCGGTGCTCGCCGCGAACGGTGCCATCCTCGTGCTGGCGGTGCCGCTGGGCACCATGCTGGGCGGGCCGCTGGCGGGTGCCATCGGCCCCCGCCCGACGCTGCTGCTCTGCGCCGTGGCGATCGTGGCCCTCGGCCTGGTCGCCGGGGCAATCGCGATCTCCAGGCGGAGTTCGCGATTGCCCGGCGATGCAGCCGTCACCCAGGTCAGTGCCAGTCGCTGATCCGCACGTCGTCCGGGGCCGGTCGGCCGTGGCCGGTCTCCACCTGCTCCTTGAGGCTCATCAGGAACAGCGCCCACTTGGTGCTGCAGTGGTGCATGAACTCGACCGGCTCGCGCCAGCCCCGATGTGCGAACTGGACGATCGTGTACTCGCCGCGCTGGTCGAGACGCCAGTCGACCTCGGTGCCGACCCACTCCTCTGGGCCGTCGACGACGCGCCACCGCACCCGCCCGGCGGGGTTCAGCTCCAGGACCTCCATGTCGAAGCCGCCGGCATCGCCGAACCGGAAGGCCAACTGTCCACCGACCTCGCTCTTGCCCACCGTGTCGGTGGTCCACCAGGCGGCGAGACCCTCCGGCGTGGCCACCGCTCGGTAGACGTCGTCGAGCGGAGCGACGACGCCGACCCGGTGCAGGATGTCGACCATTCTCAATCTCCTTCGTCGTTGGTGCGGGTGCGTTCGATCGCCTCGGCGATCCGCTTGATCCGGCGGAGTCGGGCGTCCCAGGTGGAGCCGACCGCCGACAGCTGGGCGACCGCGCGGGCGAGTTGCGCCTCGTCCACCTGGTAATGGCGCTCGCGACCGGCCGGTTCGGCGTGGATCAGCCCAACCCGGTCGAGGACGGCAAGGTGCTTCGAGACGGCCTGACGGGTTACGGGTAGTCGCCTGCTCAACGAGGTGGCCGTGCCGGGCCCGTCGGCGAGAAGAAGATCGATCATCGTACGACGGATCGGGTCGCCGATCGCCGACCACAGCTCGTCGTCGACCACCGCGCTCATGGGGTCGCGACCAGCCGCGCGACGTACTCCCCCAGCCGGGGCATGTAGTGATTCCATCCGTTCTCGTGGTCGCGGTACTGCTCTTCCAGGACAGCGATCTCCCAACCCAGCTCGCGGAACCCGGTCTCGGTCATCCGGATCAGCGTCCCGGTGCCGCTGGGCACCAGGTCGAAGGTGACGAACAGCGCCTGCCCGCTCCGGTCCGGCTCGGTGAAGCACCACCGGAAGGAGAACCGCTTCGGCGGGTCGACCTCGACGACGGCGAGCGCGACGGTCTTCGTCTCGCCGGTGTCGGCGTCGCGCCAGATCAGCTCGCCGGGCGCACCGGCGACGGATTCGAACCGCGCATCGTCGGGCCACCACTCCCGCATGTGCTGGGGCTGGCTGACCACCTCGAAGACGACCTCGGGGGACGCGTTGACGTGGATGTCGCGTTCGATCGTTCCCTGTTCCATGTCCACAACCTTTCGCAACCTTTGGTTGCACCTAACCTACGACAGCCGACACCCATCACGCAACCTTTCGTTGCGCTTCGGGGTTTCGTCGTACCCGGGGTGCACGATCGGCGCATGTCTGAGCCATCGCCACACCGACACCACGCCATCGACTACGTCGAGCTCACGGTGACCGACCTCGCCGTGGCCAAGCGCTTCTACGCCGACGCGTTCGGTTGGCAGTTCAACGACTACGGGCCGGAGTACGCCGGCATCCGCAGCCCACACGGCGACGCCGCGCCCGAGGTCGGCGGTCTCCGTCTGGACGCGGAGGTTCGGGCGGGCGGCCCACTCGTGCTGCTCTACTCCACCGACCTGGACCGATCCGTGCAGGCCGTCAAGGAGGCCGGCGGCCAGGTGGTGAACGGGCCGTACGAGTTCCCCGGTGGCCGGCGGTTCCACTTCACCGACCCCAGCGGCAACGAGCTGGGTGCCTGGGCCGAGCAGTAGGGCGAGATCCGGCGAGGGCGACGACCTGGCCGATCACCTCCCGGCTTATGTGCCCACTCTGGACAAGCGACCCTCACCGTCCGTCCGAGGGGACACAGGAGATCCGCGCGGACCCGTGGCGCGCCGTGACGGGCGGTTTTTGCCCCGGCCCATGGAGCGCCGCAACCACCCGCAGGTCAGCGCTCGCGCAGGTCGTAGGTGTGCTGATTGCGCTCGATGTCGGGGTTGTGTTCGACAGCCCACTCGGCGAGGGTCACCGCGGGCCCGATCAGCGTGCGGCCGGTGTCGGTGAGCTGGTACTCGACGCGCGGAGGCACCTCGGCGAAGACGTGCCGGGAGACGAGGCCGTCGCGTTCCAGGTGCCGAAGGGTCCGGGTCAGCATGCGCTGAGAAACCTCCGGGATGCGCTGCTGCAGCTCGCTGAAGCGCATGCGTTCGCTGTCGAGGGTAGCCACGACCAGCAGGCTCCACTTGTCGCCGATCCGGTTGAGAATGCCGCGAATGGCACGGCCGCCGTCGCCACGGATCAGACACGACTTCCCGTACTTCGACATGACCCCTCGATGTGGGTAGGGCACAGCGATGTGCCTTTTGTAGAGCCCTCGATCATGCCCCAGGATCTGGTTACTTACTACTCGCGACCACGGGGGACTGATGGAGATCGCGTACTGGATCGTCGGCGGGCTGCTCGCGCTGTTCTACCTGTACTCAGGCGGTATGAAGGTGGTCCGGAGCCAGGCGCAGCTCGCACCGATGATGGCGTGGGCAGGCACCGCGGTCCCGATGGCCGGCGTACGCGCCATCGGCCTGTTGGAGGTGCTCGGAGGCGTCGGCCTCATCCTGCCGCCGCTCACGGGAATCGCACCCGTCCTCGCCGTCGCGGCAGCCGCCGGGCTGACGATCCTGCAGGTCTTCGCGGCCGGGTTCCACCTCTTCCGAGGCGAACGGAAGGACGTCTGGCTGAACCTGGTTCTGGTCGTCGTCGGCGCGATCGTCACCTGGATCGCGGCCGCCCTCTGAGCGCCCAACGAAGGCGCGCCGAAGGTACATGCGTCAGGACCATGCCGGCGGCCAGGTGGTAACCGGGCCGTACGAGTTCCCCGGTGGCCCGCGGTTCCACGTCACCGACCCCAGCGGCAACGAGCTGGGCGCCTGGGCCGAGCGGCAGGACCGGTGGCTCCGGCAGTATGTCCCCATGGCCGGAAGGGGACTGGACGCCGAGGGATGGATTGCGCGTGAGGGTGCACTGAGTCGGGTCCCGGCCGCCTTCGCCGGTGTTGTCGACGCGGCACGCGCTCGGACAGCCGAGTCGTTCGACGGTGGTCGGCTGCACAGCGCCTACATCTACGGCAGCATCCCGCGTGGCACCGCCACCCTCGGCGTCTCCGACCTCGATCTGCTCCTCGCCCTGCGCACCGAACCGACCGAGGCCGACCGGGCGGCTGCCACCAGGATCGAGCAGGACCTCGACCGGTCCTTCCCGCAGATCGACGGCGTGGGCATCCTGCTGTTCAGTGCACGTACGCTGCTCAGCGAGCTTGAGCGGCACGACCTCGGTTTCTTTGTCGCCTGCCTGTGCACTCCCCTGCTGGGGGACGACCTCGCCGACCAACTCCCCCGCTACCGGCCCACTCCCCTGCTCGCCCGCGAGACGAACGGTGACCTCTCCCTTGCGCTTCCGGGGTGGCGCCACCAGGCAGCCGAAGCGGACACCGACCAGCAACGTAAGGCCCTCACCCGGCTCGTCGCTCGTCGCATCGTCAGGACCGGATTCACGCTGATCATGCCTCGATGGGGAGGCTGGACGAGCGACCTCACCGAGTCCGCCGAGGCGTTCGGGCTCCACTATCCAGAACGCGCCGGGCAGATGCGTAGAGCTGCCGTCGTCGGCCGCGAGCCTTCACCGGCTCCGGGCGTGCTCGGCGAACTCATCGACGACCTTGGGCCCTGGCTCGCCGCGGAGTACGTGGCGGTCCACGGCGAGAAGGCTGCCCGCCCCTGACCTACCGGAGGTCGTCGCCAGTCAGGACGGGACAGCCGAACATGTCAGTGAGGACGGTCCGCTGGTGGTCGGTCAGCGGGTTCGCGAAGACCACGACGCCAACCCCTTGCTGCCGGCAGGCCTCGGCGACTTCGCTTGCCCGACCGGGGCTGAGCAATGTCCGCCGCGAGAACGGGTCACCCATCTTGTCCGCGCCGCCGGCAGAGACTCCCCGCCGTTGCACGTGCCGGCCCACGACCCGGCCACCGTGGGCTTCCACAAGGCTGGCCAGCAGATCGAGTGTGCTCTCGAACTCCTTGTCCTTCGCCGAAAACAGACCCACCAGCGCCACCTCGGCGCCTGCCAGCACAGCTTCCAATGCCCCGCCCGGCCGTCAGCTCCGGCGGGCGCGCAGCACGCCGGTCAGCATCGGCAGCGTGAACTCGCCGTGGGCGGTTTCGGGTCGGCTCCCGAGGAAGCGACGGATCCGGCCGAGGGTGGCCTCTCGCTCCTCGTCCGGCATGACCAGCATTCCGGCTCGCGTCGCGAGCGTCGCGACGAGCGAGTCGGCGGTACGCCGCTGACCGTGCGGGAACTCGACCTGCTCTGCCGATTCGAACCGGGCGATCAGGCCGGGGCTCGGAACGAACATGTCCGCCGTCGCGGCGCGCCAACTGCTCAACGTGTCACGCGGGCCGATGGCCGCACTCCCGCTGACCCGTTCGAGCCCGGCAACCCAGTCGATCCGGTCGTCCATGATGTTCCACAGACCGGCCAGGATGCCGCCAGGGGCGAGAACCCGGGCGATCTCCGCCCCGGCGACGGTCATGTCGAACCAGTGCAGGGCGTTGCCGGCGAGCACGGCATCGACGGACCCGTCCGGCAACGGGATGGCCTCGGCGCTGCCCGGCAGGGCACGGACGGTCGGCACCGCACGGCGCAGCTCGGCGAGCATCGCCGGGTCGGGTTCGACAGCCACGACGTCCGCGCCCACCGCCGCCAGCGTCGCGGACAGCTTGCCGGTGCCGGCGCCCAGGTCGAGCACGCGTAGACCGGGGGCGGCCTCCAGCGCCCACCGCACCGCGGCCTGCGCGTAATCGGGGCGGTGCTCGGCGTACGCGGTCGCCGCCGCGCCGAACGACGATCGGAGCCGCTCATCTGTCATGCGGTCAACGTACCGCCGCTTGTCGACATCGACTGCGACCATGACCACCGTGCAGATCTTGCGGAGCTGGTGGCGCGTCCGTTATCCCGTCTACGCGCTCGGCCTCGTGGTCGGGATGGTCATGTTGTGGCTGCCTTTCAAGACCTTTCAGGACAACGACGCCTGGGAGAGCCGACTGCGGGTCCATGGCGTGCCAGCCCAGGCAGTCGTCGATGAACTTGCACACAAGCGGCGGAAGACGATGCACCTGAGCTATGAATTCGCCGGTGCTCAACGTCAGGCCGAGGTTGGCTGCTGGGAGGTCTGCCTGGCGGCCGGCAGCGCGGTGCGGATCTGGGTGAACCCCAAGGACCCGGATGACTTCGTGACCGACTTCGGCATCCTCAGCGGGCATCGAGGCCGGCTGCAGGGGGTGGTCGGAGCGGCAGGCCTGGTTCTGTCCGGGTGGATGGCGCTGGCCGTGATCGCCCACCTTTACCAACAACGACGCGGCCACCGGCGACAGGACTGGAAGCGGGAGCAACGAGATCAGCGCCAACGACAGTTCGCGAACGCCAGGGCCGGAAGAAAACGCAAGCCGAGTGGGCGACGAACGCCGTTCAAGTGATCGACATCGCCGGTCGGCAGCTGTCGCTGGTCGTCCTGGGCACCGGCCGTTGGCTCACATCGGGCTGCATGGGCGGATTGGTTGCGGCCAGAGACATGAGGCCACGATCGGTGCGCATCAGTTCAACGGTCTTTCTGGCAACAACCTTGTAGCTGTCATGAAGCGTGACAGGCACGTCGAGCCCATCCGCTCCTTCCGAGATGGGAAGTACGGCATCCACTTCGGAGACGAACCTCGACATGAGGTCGCAGCATTCACGGGCGGAGTCTCGGACCGGCGCGGAGGCCGAAAGCTCCAGTTCCGCCATGATGCCTACGGCTTTTACGCTGGCATCGTAGAGGTCATCAGTATCCACAATGAACAGATGCCCCTCTCCGGCCTCGATCATCTGCCTGATGTCAGCCGCTTTGCGACCCCAGTTCCAGATGGTCTGCATGAACTGTTTGTAGGTCTCTTCGCGTGCCTCGCGGTGCCGAAGCTCGTCCTCTCGCTGCCACTGCGCCGCCCGGTCTTGGCGCTCCCGCTCCCAGCGTTCCTGCTCTCGTTCGCGCTCCAAGTTCCACCGACGGTCCTCGCGGCGAGTGGTAAGGAACTGGGTCGAAATAGCGGCCCCGAGGGTGCCGGTAACACCAAGCGCGGCGACGAGAAGAACCGGCCAGATCTGGTTCATGCCGAGAGTATCCAGCCCCGATGCAGCGGTGACGGCGCGCCCCGCCGTCTCGCTCCTGCCTGACGGCTGAGGCACGATGATGCGACCCGGACTGCGCGCCCGCCTCCTAAATCGACGACGGGCGCGCGAGAGCGGAAAGGTCAGCAGCAGCTTGAAGCGGCCCCGCTGGTGGCCGGCTCCGTCTCGGCGGCTGGGGTGCAGCACGCACTCTCGGTGGCCTTGTCCAACTGCGGGGAGTCGGCCTTGACGGTGTAGACCTCCCACGGCTCATTGCCGGGGCCGTGCACCCACACCTTGTCCTGGAGGGCGTAGCAGCACTCGGTGTTGTTCTCTTCCAGCGTGATGAGACCGGAGTCGGTGAGGCGCTTGGTGGCGGCGTTGACATCGTCGGTGCTGGCGACCTCAACGCCGAGGTGGTCCATGACGGTGGGCTGGTCGGCCTCACCCTCCAGGAGCACGAGCTTCAGCGGCGGGTTCTCAACGGCGAAGTTGGCGTAGCCGGGGCGGCGTTTGGCCGGCTCGACGCCGAACAGGTTGGCGTAGAAGGCTACGGAGCCTTCGAGGTCGGATACGCGCAGGGCGAGCTGGACACGGGACACGGCCATCTCCTTGTCTAGATGCTTATCGAAGCAAGACCTACGTTGCACCCTGTTTCGAAATCTGTCAAGGTAGAGGCATGTCGAAACAAGAGCTGCCGGTGGTAGACCTCAACGCCGTGGCCTGCTGCTCGCCGCTCGCGGTCCGCCCCATGGACGCCGAGCAGGCCGCGATGGTCGCACCGCTGTTCAAGGCCCTCGGGGATCCGATCCGGCTACGGCTGATGTCGATGATCGCCTCGGTGCCGGAGATGTGCGTCTGCGACCTAACCCCGGCGTTCGACCTGTCCGGGCCGACCATCTCTCACCACCTCAAGGTGCTGCGTGAGGCGGGCCTGGTCGACTCGGAGCGGCGCGGCACCTGGGTCTGGTACCGGGTGAAACCGGAAGCGTTCCGGCAACTTGAGGCGCTCCTGGACATCTCCGCCGCCCCGGCCGCCAGCAGCACCGCGTGAGCCTTGCCCTGCCACGGCGAGCCTCGGCGGAGTTCGCCGGCACCGCGCTGCTGGTCGCCGCCGTGGTCGGCTCCGGGATCACCGCCGCCCGGCTCTCCCCCACCGACGTCGGTCTCCAACTCCTGGAAAACGCGATCGCCACCGCCCTGGCCCTGGGCGCGCTGATCCTGACCTTCGGCCCGGTGTCCGGCGCACACTTCAACCCGGTCGTCTCAGCCGTCGACTGGTGGCTCGGCCGCCGCTCCGGCACCGGCCTGACCGGGCGGGACCTCGCCGCCTACGCCGCCGCCCAGTCCGGCGGCGCGATCACCGGCGCGGTCCTGGCTGACGTGATGTTCGGCCTGCCGGCGGTGGCCTGGTCCCGCACCGAACGGACCGGGGGAAACCTGTGGCTGGCCGAGGTGGTCGCCACCGCCGGACTGGTCGTCCTGGTCTTCGCCCTCGCCCGCTCCGGCCGCACCACAGCCGCTCCGGCCGCTGTGGGCGCCTATATCGGCGCGGCCTACTGGTTCACCTCGTCGACGTCGTTCGCGAATCCCGCCGTCACCATCGGCCGGGCCTTCACCGACACCTTCGCCGGTATCGCTCCAACCTCGCTACCCGGTTTCATCGCCGCCCAGCTCGTCGGCGGCCTGGTCGCCGTCGCAGCCCTCGCCGCCTGGTACCCCCACGCCGCCGACACGGCCGACGCCGTCGTCGTGCCCCACCTCACCCGGGAGACCGAAGCTCGATGAGCAGCAAGCCCACCGTCCTGTTCGTCTGCGTCCACAACGCCGGCCGCTCCCAGATGGCCGCCGGCTGGCTGCGCCACCTCGCCGGCGACACCGTTGAGGTCCGCTCCGCAGGCAGTGAACCCGCCAACCAGATCAACCCCGTCGCAGTCGAAGCCATGCGCGAGGTCGGCATCGACATCACCGGCCAGATCCCTGCCAAGCTCACCTGGGACACGGCCGAAGCCAGCGACGTCATCATCACCATGGGCTGCGGCGACGCCTGTCCCATCTTTCCCGGCAAACGCTACGAAGACTGGAAGCTCACCGACCCGGCCGGCCAGCCTCTCGCCGTCGTCCGCCAGGTACGCGACGACATCCGCGCCCGGGTTCAGAAGCTCGTCGACACGCTCCGCACCTAGCGCTGGAACGTTTCGGACTCAGACGTTGAAGCGGAACTCCACCACGTCGCCGTCCTGCATGACGTACTCCTTGCCCTCGATGCGGACCTTGCCCGCCGCCTTGGCCGACGCCATCGAACCGTGCTCGACCAGGTCGTGGTAGGAGACCACCTCGGCCTTGATGAAGCCGCGCTGGAAGTCGCTGTGGATCACACCCGCGGCCTCCGGGGCGGTGGCGCCGACCGGGACGGTCCAGGCGCGCGCTTCCTTGGGGCCGGCCGTGAGGTACGTCTGGAGGCCGAGGGTACGGAAGCCGACCCGGACGAGCTGGTTGAGGCCGGGCTCGTTCTGCCCGATCGACTCCAGCAGCTCGCGGGCCTCGTCCTCGGGCAGGTCCACCAGCTCAGATTCGATCTTGGCGTCCATGAAGATGGCCTCGGCGGGGGCGACCAGGGCGCGCAGCTCGTCGAGGAACGTCTCGTTGGCCAGCTCGGCCTCGTCGACGTTGAAGACGTACAGGAAGGGCTTGGTGGTGAGCAGGTGCAGCTCGCGCAGGTGCTCCAGCTCGATCTTGGCGGCGGCGGCCCCGGAGTAGAGCGTGGTGCCACCGTCGAGCACCTCGATCGCGGCCTTCGCGGCGGCGACAGCGGCGGCCCGGTCCTTGCGGAGCTTGGCCTCCTTCTCCAACCGGGGCAGCGCCTTGTCCAGGGTCTGCAGGTCGGCGAGGATCAGCTCGGTGTTGATCGTCTCGATGTCGTCGGCCGGGGAGACCTTGCCGTCGACGTGCACCACGTTCGGGTCGGAGAAGGCCCGGACGACCTGGCAGATCGCCGAGGCGTCCCGGATGTTGGCCAGGAAGGCGTTGCCCCGGCCCTGCCCCTTCGACGCGCCGCGGACCAGGCCGGCGATGTCGACGAACGACACCGGCGCCGGCAGCACCTTCTGCGAGGAGAAGATCTCGGCCAGCTTGCCCAGCCGCTCGTCGGGAAGCCCGACCACGCCGACGTTGGGCTCGATGGTGGCGAACGGGTAGTTCGCCGCCAGCACGTCGTTCTTGGTCAACGCGTTGAACAGCGTGCTCTTGCCGACGTTGGGCAGGCCGACGATGCCGATGGTGAGACTCACGACGGGCCAGCTTACGCCGGTCCCGGCCGGGCCGGTCCACGCGGCTCCGATTCGTCGCCGCGCCGCTGGTCGATCGTCGCTCCCACCGCGCCCCGTCAGGCGTTGCTAATCTGCCGGTTCGACGTTCCGCTGCTGGAGGTGGGATGACCTCGACGTTGCCCGAGCTGTACATCGCCGTCGATGTGGAGGCGGACGGGCCGATCCCCGGGCCGTACAGCATGATCTCGCTGGGCATGGCCGTGGCCGGCCGCCCGGACCTCACCTTCTACACCGAGCTGCGTCCCATCTCCGACGAGTTCGTCCCGGCGGCGTTGGCCGTCTCCGGCCTGGACCGGGACCGGCTGCTGCGGGAGGCACCCACCGCGCAGGAGGCGATGTCCGCCGCGGCGGCCTGGGTCGACGGGCTGCGCCGGGTCGGCCGTCCGGTCTTCCTCGCCGCCCCGGCCGTCTGGGACGGCATGTTCGTGCACTGGTACTTCGTCCGCTTCGTGGGGCACAGCCCGTTCGGTGCGACCGGCTCCGGTGTTGATCTCCGCAGCTACTGGATGGGGCTGACCGGCAGCGACTGGGCCAAGACCCACCAGGACACGATCAAGCAAGAGTTGGGCCTGCACGACATGCCGCACACGCACCACGCCGGGGAGGACGCCGCCGAGCTGGCCCAGGTCTTCGACGCGGTGTTGCGCAGCCGACAGCCGGTCGAGGAGGCGTAACGCTCAGCCGAGCCGGCGGGGGGCGATGACCGCCTCCCGGACGCTGCCGTCCGCGCCGCGGCTGACCTCGTACGCCGAAACGCCCTCGCGGTCCGCGATTGCCTCGACCAGCCGGGTGCCCCGGTAGACCAGGCCGACGCCGTCGTCGGTGCAGTGGCTGGTGGGAAGCGTGCCGTCACCGACCAGCTCGTGCATCAGCGGGCGGCGCTGGCCCTCGCTGTCGTAGTGCACGCCGTTGCCGTACGGGAGCCAGGCCAGGCCCTCGGTGAAGCCGCGCAGCTTGGGGCCGAAGCTGTCGGTGGCACCGCCGACATGCCAGCAGATCGAGCCGGCGGAGACGCCGGCCAGCACCACGCCGGCCTGCCAGCACTCGTGCAGGATCTCGTCGAGACCGTGCACCCGCCACACGGCGACCAGGTTGGCGACGCTGCCACCGCCGACCCAGATCACGTCCTGGGCGAGCAGGTGGGCGCGGATGTCCTCGACGTTCGGCATCGGGAACAGGGCGAGGTGTGACAGCCGGAACCGGGTGTCGGCGAACGCGCCGTAGACGGCGGTCAGCGAGGTGGGCTGGTCGCCGACGGCCTGCCCGAGGTAGCAGACCCGCGGCTGCGGACCGGCTTCGGCCAACTCGGCCGCCAGCTCGAAGACCGGGCTGGGGCGCAGGTCGTACGGCCCGCGGTCGCCCCGGAAGAAGCCCATGCTGGTGGCGATGATGGTCGGTTCGCTGGCGGGCATCGGAGCGTCCTTCCGTCGAGGGCGGTGCGGCGTCCATCCTG
This sequence comes from Micromonospora sp. DT15, assembly GCF_049841475.1. NCBI lineage: Bacteria > Bacillati > Actinomycetota > Actinomycetes > Micromonosporales > Micromonosporaceae > Micromonospora > Micromonospora sp. DT15. The sequence continues at coordinate 365,072 of NZ_JBNCKJ010000005.1, read as the reverse complement.
CCGTAGCCGGTCTCCGGCGCGCTGGGTGTGGGGCCGACCGCCAGCCGCGGGTGGCGGTCGGACCTCGCCATGATCAACTAAACTGGTCGGGCCGCCGCTGGCGGGGCACCTCGGCCTCGGGCCAGTGACCCAGGGCCCGACGGTCGGCCAGGGACAGTTGCCCGGCGGCGGCGCGGGGCAGTGTGAACCGGTCGGCGGCGGCCGGCCCGGCCGAGACCGACTCGCGCAACATCCAACGCACCTCGTCGTCCGTCCAGCCCAGCCCAGGCCGCGTGGCGATCTCGCGGATCAACCGCCGGCCAACGCTCGTGTCGTCGTCGTAGAAGCGCATGCACCAGTGGTGCGTCCACATCCCGAGGGCCCGCAGGCCCGCGTCGTCGAGTGAGCCCGCCAACCGGCCGCAGGCCGTGTCGGGGAAGCTCTGCTCGCGGTCGCCCGCCCGGTCCCGTTCGATGGCGCCCACGGCGGCCGGCGCGACGGCCCGCATCCGGCGGTAGAAGGACTGCGCCACTGCGCGGGGCAGCGGCGGGAACGCCCCCGGTGTCGACGCCGCCGCCCAACCCGCCACGCTCGCCATCCGCCGCACCCCTTCTTCAGTTGGTGGCCGGACGCTACCCGGCACGACCGACACTTTCGGGCCGAAAAACCCCACCGATCGTGGATAGCGACGATGACCTGGGACGTCTGTATCTGTGACAACGAAACGGGGGTGGTGGGTGGACGAGGACGAGCGCGCGCGGCTGGCCGAATTCGTCGGCAGCCGGACTCCGGCGCTGATGCGGGTCGCGTACCTGCTGACCGGGGACCGCAACGCCGCCGAGGACCTGTTCCAGTCGGCGTTGGCGCGGACCATCCCGAAGTGGGGAACCATTCGGCACGCCGACCCCGAGGGCTACCTGCGCGTGGTGATGTACCGCGAGCAGATCAGCTGGTGGCGGCGACTTCGCCGGTGGCGGGAGACACCGCTCAACCCGGCGGACGAACCGGTCGGCGGCGACCCGAGCGGCGGCTCCGACGTGCGGTTGGCGATGCGGGCCGCGCTGCGCCACCTGCCACCGACGCAGCGGGCGGTGGTGGTCCTGCGCTACTACGAGGACCTCCCCGAAGCCCGGGTGGCCGAGTTGCTGGGCTGCTCGGTGGGGACCGTGCGCAGCCGTACCCATCGAGCGGTGAGGCGACTGCGCGACCTGCTGCCGGACGTCGACATGCTGGAGGTACGGCGATGACCGAACCCTTCGAGCACCTCATCCGCTCCACCCTCACCGACCTGGCCGAGGAGGCACCGATCGTGCATGACCAGTTGAGCCGAGCGGAACGGCGGGTGCGCAACAGACGTCGCGCCACTGTGGCAGTGGGGGCGGTGAGCACCCTGGCGGCGATCCTGATCGCGACTCCGCTCGCCCTCGCCGCGACCGGCTCGGACGGGCCTCCCCCGGCCGTGCCCAGTCCGGCCGGTCCGGCAGCCGTGCCCAGCCCACCCGTGCCAACCCCGTCCGCGCCCACCGCTGTGCCGACGGTCGAGCCGAGCCCCGGTGGCGCGGACGCGAATCCGTCTGGCCCGCCCGGCGTACCGGAACGGCCGACGGTCTCGCCGACCCCGTCGGCTCCGCCGGGCGTACCAGGCAAGCCGGGGGCACCGGGTGCGCCGGCCGGACCGACCGCCTCACCAAGCCCGTCGAATCCGCCGGGCCCGCCCGGTGTGCCGGGCCGACCGACGGTGTCGCCGACCCCGTTGCGCTGACCAGGACCGGTCCGGTCGGTGGTTTCCTCGCGCCGGCCGGACCGGCCGTCCCACTGTCATCGCCGGGCACGGTGGTGCCGGGCACGGTGGTGGCCTCCCGAGCCGGGGGCGGGGAACCGGTCCGAGATTCCGGTCACCCTCTCGCGCCACTCCCCGGTCCCGGCGAGCGTCACCCCCCGCGGTGACCAGCGGGCACCGGTCCACCGAATTTGTCGAGGCCGGCATGCCCGCTCATTCTTGGGCCATGACCGATCCCGGACGCCCGAGGCGCGAGCTGCGGGGGCGACGATGAGCACCGCCATGGCCCGGGTGCCCGACTCCCTCCGGGGGCAGATCGTCACGCCCGGCGACCGCCGGTACGCGCAACTGCGCTCGACGTACACCAGGTCGGCGTCTCCGGCCGCGGTCCTGCTGCCGAAGACGACAGAGCAGGTCGTCGACGCGCTGCGCTACGCGCGGGAGCAGCGGCTGCCCATCGCGGTCCGCAGCGGGGGGCACGGCCTCTCCGGAGCCTCGTCCAACAACGGTGGGGTCGTCATCGACCTGTCCATGCTCAACCGGGTTCAGGTGATCGACGAGCGGGCCGGGCTGGTCCGGGTCGAGGCCGGTGCCCGCTGGGCGAACGTGGCGAAGGCGCTGGCCCCGTACGGCCTGGTGATCAGCTCGGGTGACTACGGCGGCGTCGGCGTCGGCGGCCTGGCCACCGGCGGTGGTGTCGGCTGGCTGGTCCGCGCCCACGGTCTCACCATCGACCGGGTCCGCGCCGTCGAGGTGGTGCTGGCGGACGGGACGCTGGTACGAGCGGACGCCGACCACGAGCCGGAGCTGTTCTGGTTGGTCCGCGGCGCCGGGGCCGGCGCGGGCATCGTGGTGGCCTTCGAGATCGAGGCGGTCGAGCAGCGCAACGTCGGCGTCGCGCAGCTGGTCGTCGAGGCGCATCCGGACGGCCGCACCGTCCGGGAGTGGACGAGCTACCTCGCCCAGGCGCCACGGGAGCTGTCGGCGGCCGCCGTGGTGTTCGCCGAGGGTCGATCGGTCCTCATGTCCATCACCGCGGTGGTCGCCGCCGAGAGCCTGCGCCGGGCCCGGCCGGCGGTGGAGCCGCTGCTCGCCGTCGGCAAGGTGCTCGAACACCGGACCGACCTGCTGCCCTACCCGACGCTGGTACCGACCGCGCACCTCAACCCCAACGTCGGGCAGCAGCGTGGCACGACCACGAACGGTCTGTTCACCTCGCTGGACGACGCCGGGGCGCGGGCCGTGACTCGGGCGGTGACCGGGCCGGGACGGGCGGTGATCCAGCTCCGCTCGTTGGGCGGCGCTGTCAACGACGTCGCCCCCGACGCGACCGCGTACCCGCATCGCCACCAGGACACGCTGATCGTGGCCTCGGTGTTTCCGCCGCAGGCCGACGCCGCGTTGAACGCCGCCTGGCGGGCCGCCGGGGCCCGCGCCGACGGCGCGTACGTCAACTTCGAGAGCCGGCCGGACCCGGCCGCGTTCGCCCGGATCTACCCGGGCGAGACCGGGGCCCGGGTCCGGCGGCTGTGGAAGCGGTACGACCCGGACGGTGTGTTCCGATCGGCCCTGCTGACCGGCCAGCCACACCGCGCCACCCAGCCGAGCCGAGCCGCGCAGCCGAGCCGAGCCGCACAGCCGAGCCCATCCGGCCAGCCGAGCCCATCCGGCCAGGCGGGCCGATCGGGCCAGCCGCACCGGCGGCGTCGACGCCCCCGTTGACCGGCTCTCCGCGCACCGGCACACCCAGGTCCGATTCCCGCCAGCCGATGACCGGCCGAGCGGGGCATCATCGGTGACATGGAGATGGACTTCGAGCGGTGTTACCGGGCCGTCGACAGCCGTGACCAGCGGTTCGACGGCTGGTTCTACACCGGTGTGACGTCCACCGGGATCTACTGCCGGCCGTCCTGCCCGGCGATCACGCCCAAGCGGCAGAACGTCCGGTTCTTCCCGTCCGCCGCTGCCGCGCAGGGCGCCGGGCTGCGCGCCTGCCGGCGCTGCCGGCCGGACGCCGCGCCCGGCTCACCGCTCTGGGACGTCCGCGCGGACGTGGTCGGTCGGGCGATGCGGCTGATCGCCGACGGGGTTGTCGACCGGGACGGCGTACCGGGGTTGGCCTCCCGGCTGGGCTACACCGAGCGGCACCTGCACCGGATGCTGCGCGCCGAGATGGGTGCCGGGCCGCTCGCGCTGGCCCGGGCCCAGCGCGCCCAGACCGCCCGGATCCTGATCGAGACGACCGACCTGGCGATGGCGGAGATCGCGTTCGCCGCCGGCTTCGGCAGCGTGCGGCAGTTCAACGACACGCTTCGCGAGGTGTACGCGAGCGCCCCGTCTGACCTGCGCACTGCCCGTGGCCGCCAGCAGGCGCCGGCCGGGGCGGGGACCATCTCGCTCCGGCTGGCGTACCGCCCGCCGCTGCACGCCCGGGCGCTGCTGGACTTCCTCGCGGTGCGGGCGTTGCCCGGCGTGGAGGCGGTCCGCGACGGGACGTACCACCGGGGTCTGCGGTTGCCGCACGGCACCGGCCAGGTGGCGCTGACCCCGACGGACGGGCACGTCGCGGCGACGTTGCGGCTGGCCGACCTGCGCGACCTGGCGCCGGCGGTGGCCCGCTGCCGCCGGTTGCTCGACCTGGACGCGGACCCGGCGGCCATCGACGCCACGCTGGCCGCCGACCCGGCGCTGGCACCGGCGATCACCGCCGAACCCGGCATCCGCGTCCCCCGTGCCGTCGACGGCTTTGAGCAGGCCGTCCGCGCCATCATCGGCCAGCAGGTCTCGGTGACCTCGGCAAGAACAACCCTCACCCGCCTCCTCACCGCCAACGCTCGCGTTGATCATGAGGTTGACGAGGTCGAAGAAGATCGAATCCCAGGTCAACTTCATGATCAACGCGATGAGCTGCGGGGGTTCCTGAGCGCGGAGGACCTGTTGGTCCTGCCGGACCCGGCGTTCGGGATGCCGATGGGGCGGCGGGAGGCTCTGCGAGGGTTGGCTCGGGCCGTGGTGGACGGATCCGTCGACCTCGCCGCAGGGGTGGATCGGGAGGAGGCCGTTCGGCGGCTGCTCGCGCTGCCCGGCATCGGCCCGTGGACCGCCAACTACCTGGCCATGCGCGCCTTCGGCGACCCGGACGTCCTCCTCAGCTCCGACCTCGCGGTCCGGCGCGGCGCCGCGGCGCTCGGCCTGCCCGACACCCCACAAACCCTCGACAGGTACGCCGAGCGTTGGCGTCCCTGGCGGTCCTACGCCACGATCAGACTCTGGAGAGCGGCATGAACATCGACAGCACCGTCCTGAGCACACCGGCCGGCCCACTGAGCATCCTCGCCGGCCCCGACGGTGACGTACGGGCGGCCGGCTTCACCCCCGACCCGGCGGTGCTGCTGCCCCTGGTCCATCCGGCCCTGCGGGCACCGCTACGGGAGCGGGCCGACCTCGGCCCGGTCAGTGCGGCGGTCCACTCCTACCTGGACGGTGACCTCGCGGCCATCGACACGGTGCCGGTGCGTCAACGCACCGGTGGCGAGTTCATGGCGCACGCCTGGCAGGTGCTGCGCGAGGTCCCGCCGGGCACCCCGGTCACCTACACCGGGTACGCCGCGCTGGCCGGTCGACCACCGGCGGTCCGAGCCGCTGCGGCTGCCTGCGCCCGGAACGCGGCAGCCCTCTTCGTGCCCTGCCACAGGGTTCTGCGCACCGACGGCACGCTCGGTGGCTACCGCTGGGGGCTGGACGTGAAGAAGTGGCTTCTCGGTCATGAGCGACGCTTGACAACAAGCTGACAGGAGCACCGACACTCATTGACGCTACCGTCTGGTAGTGCCTGTGGAGAGCGACGGCGACCCGGCCGCCCGGGCCGCCGCGGGCACCCACCCCGTGCACAACCTCTGGCGGCTTCGCCCCTACCTGCGCCCGTACGCCGCCGAGTTCGCCTGGCTGCTCGTCGCGGGTCTCGCCGGCACCGCGGCCGGGATCGCCGTACCGCTGGTCGTGCAGCGGGTCGTGGACGGGCCGGTGGCCCGACACGAACCGGCCGGGCTGCTCCAGCTCGGCGGCCTGGCCCTGCTGCTCGGCGTGGTCGAGGCGGTGCTCATCTTCATCCGCCGGTGGGTCCAGTCGTCCTCGGCGGTGGGCATGGAGGCGGCGCTGCGCGCCGACGTCTACGCCCACCTGCAACGGCTGCCGACCAGCTTCCACGACCGCTGGCAGTCCGGCCAGTTGCTCTCCCGGATCACCAGCGACCTGTCGGTGATCCGCCGGTTCCTCTCCTTCGGCGTCTTCTTCCTGGTGCTCAACCTGACCACGTACGTGGTCGTGGTGGTGCTGCTGATCGACCTGCACGCGGCGCTCGGGGTGCTGGTCGCGGCCAGCGCGGTGCCGCTGCTGCTGATCAGTCGCCGGTTCGGCCGGCACTACCACGCCGCGTCCCGCCGGATGCAGGATCAGCAGGGCGACGTGGCGACGCTGGTCGAGGAGACCGCGCAGGGCCTGCGCACCATGAAGGCGTACGGGCGGGGGCCCGAGCTGGCCGCTCGCTTCGCCGGTGCGGCCCGGCGGCTGCACGACACGGGCGTCGGCAAGGGACGGCTGCTGGCGAACACCTCGGCGCTGCTCGACCTGGTACCCAACGTGACCCTGGGCGTGGTGCTGGCGGCCGGGGCGGCCGCCGCCGCGCACGGCGCGCTCACCATCGGCGAGCTGGTCGCGTTCGTCAGCCTCCAACTGATGCTCATCTGGCCGGTGCAGTCACTGGGCTGGATCATCGCCAACGGCCAGGAGGCGGCCACCGCCGCCGACCGCATCCAGGAGGTGCTGGACACTCCACCGGAGATAGTGGATTCCGCCGACGCTGTCGCGTTGCCGCGCAACGCGGTGCACGGTCGGTTGCGCTTCGAGCGGGTCGCGTTCAGCTATCCGGGTGCCACCACCGGGGTGCTGCGCGAGATCGACCTGACCATCGAGCCGGGCGAGACGCTGGCACTGGTCGGCGCCACCGGCTCCGGCAAGAGCACGCTGCTCTCCCTGGTGCCCCGGCTGCACGACGTGACCACCGGCCGGATCACCCTGGACGGGCACGACCTGCGCGAGCTGCGGCTGGCCTCGCTGCGTCGGCTGGTCGGGGTGGCGTTCGAGGAGCCGACGCTCTTCTCCATGTCGGTGCGGGAGAACCTCACCCTGGGCCGCCCGGACGCCGGCGACGACGAGATCCGGGCGGCCCTCGCGCTGGCCCAGGCCGACTTCGCGTACGACCTGCCCTGGGGGTTGGCGACCCGGGTGGGCGAGCAGGGGTTGTCCCTCTCCGGCGGGCAACGGCAACGGCTCGCGTTGGCACGGGCCGTGCTCGGACGACCGGCGGTGCTGGTGCTGGACGATCCGCTCTCCGCTCTCGACGTGCACACCGAGGCCCTGGTCGAAGCGGCGCTGCGGCGGGTTCTGCGCGACAGCACCGCGCTGCTGGTGGTGCACCGGCCGTCGACGATCGCGCTGGCCGACCGGGTCGCACTGCTGGAGGACGGACGGATCACGGCGACCGGCCGGCACTCCGACCTGCTGGCCACCGTCCCGGCGTACCGGGCGCTGCTCGCCGCCGAGCCGCCCGCCGGGCAGCCACCTCCGGCCGGGGCCAGCGGCCCGAGTTCGTCGCCTTCGGACGGGTGGGGGCTGGTGCGCTCGTGAGGGTGCCGGAGCAGGCCGACCCACCTCCCGAGGAGGAGCCCGAGCTCAACCGCTGGCGCGGAACCGCCACCGACCCGGAGGCCGACCGCAGTCGAGCTGAGGACACCAGCCCCGAGGCGGTGGCCCGGCTACGCCGGCTCAGCCGAACCCTGCTGGGCGACCTGCTCCGCCCGCATCGGCGGCGTCTCGCCGCGGCGGTCGCCCTGCTGCTGGCCCAGAACGCCGCCGCGATGGCCGGCCCGTACCTGGTCATGATCGGCATCGACCGGGCCATCCCGCCGTTGCGCGCCGGCGAGGCCAGCCCGCTGGTCACCGTCGCCGGGGCGTTCGCGGTGGCCGCGGTGACCGAGTACGCGGCCCGCCGCGGTTTCCTCACCCTCTCCGCCCGGATCGGCCAGGCCGTCCTGCTCGACCTGCGGCAGCGGGTGTTCGGGCACTTCCTGCGGCTGTCGGTGGGCTTCCACGAGCGGTACACGTCCGGCCGGATGGTCTCCCGGCTCACCAGTGACCTGGACTCGATCGCGGAGCTGGTCGACGGTGGGATCGACAGCCTGGTGCTGGCCGGGCTCTCCATCCTGTCGGTGGCCGCCATCCTGCTCTGGCTGGACCTGCCGCTGGCGGCCGTGACGCTGCTCGCCTTCCCTTTCCTGGTCTGGCTCTCCCGCTGGTTCGCCCGGTCGTCGGCCAGCGCGTACCGACGGACCCGGGACGCGGTCGCGCTGGTCATCGTGCACTTCGTCGAGTCGATGCGGGGCATCCGGGCGGTGCAGGCGTTCCGCCGGGAGCCTCGCAACCAACGGATCTTCGTGGCGCTCGGCGACGACTACCGGCGGAGCAGCCTGCACGCGTTCCGGCTGATCGCCACATACTCGCCAGCGATCAAGCTGATCGGCAACGTCACAGTGGCGGCGGTGCTCTGCTACGGCGGATGGCGGGTGCTCGGCGGGCAGACCGAGATCGGTGTGCTCGCCGCGTTCCTGCTCTACCTACGCCGCTTCTTCGAGCCGATGCAGGAGCTGAGCCAGTTCTACAACTCGTTGCAGTCGGCCACCGCCGCACTTGAGAAGCTGGCCGGGGTGCTCGACGAACGACCGGCCGTCGCCGAACCGGCCCGGCCCACACCGCTGCCGACAGGTCCCGGCCGCGGCGAGTTGATCTTTTGCTCGGTCGGCTTCGGCTACCGGGCCGACACCCCGATTCTCTGCCGGCTGGAGCTGATAGTTCCGGCCGGGCAGACCGTGGCGCTGATCGGCCCCACCGGGGCGGGCAAGTCGACGATCGCCAAGCTGGTCGCCCGGTTCCACGACCCCGACACCGGCACGGTACGGCTGGACGGGGTCGACCTGCGTGACGTACGCGACGCCGACCTGCGCCGCGCGGTGGTGCTGGTGACGCAGGAGAACCACCTGTTCAGCGGGACCGTCGCGGAGAACATCAGGTTCGGTCGCCCGGGGGCCGACGACGCCGCCGTCCAGGCCGCCGCGCGGGCGATCGGCGCGCACGACTTCATCGCCGCACTACCCGAGGGGTACGCCACTCAGGTGCACCGGCGCGGCGGCCGGCTCTCCGCCGGCCAGCGCCAACTGGTCGCGTTCGCCCGCGCGTTCCTGGCCGACCCGACAGTGCTGATCCTGGACGAGGCGACGTCGTCGCTGGACGTGCCGACGGAACGTCTGGTGCAGCGGGCACTCGGCACCATCCTGCGCGACCGCACCGCGCTGGTGATCGCACACCGTTTGTCCACAGTGGAGACCGCTGACCGGGTGCTCGTCCTCGACGGCGGAAGGGTCGTCGAGGACGGCCCGCCGGCCGTGCTCGCCGAGGCCGACGGCCGGTACGCCGCCCTGCACCGCCAGTGGCGTGACTCGCTGATCTGACCGGGCCACCCCACCGCGGCCACGACCGCCGGCCGGTGTGTTCGGTCGCAACTCCGTCGCCCCGCAGCCGGTAGGTGCCTACGATCGCAGGATGACCGATACGGCGAGGACGGCCCGCGCCGGCGTTCCCGAGCGTCCGACCCTGGACGGGCTCGAGGAGAGCTGGGCACGCCGCTGGCAGGAGGAAGGCACGTACGCGTTCGACCGCTCGAAGCAGCGGAGCGACGTGTTCTCGATCGACACCCCACCGCCGACCGTATCGGGCGAGTTGCACATGGGGCACGTCTTCTCGTACACGCACACCGACACCACAGCGCGGTACCAGCGGATGCGCGGCAAGGCCGTCTTCTACCCGATGGGCTGGGACGACAACGGCCTGCCCACCGAGCGTCGGGCGCAGAACGTGTACGGGGTGCGCTGCGATCCGGCGCTGCCGTACGACCCGGTGTGGCGGCCACCGGCGGCTCCGGTCGACGACGCGGCCCGCCGCGACCCCACCCCGATCTCCCGGCGCAACTTCATCGAGCTGTGCGAACGGTTGACCGTCACCGACGAGCAGGCCTTCGAGGCGCTGTGGCGACGGCTCGGGCTGTCGGTGGACTGGTCCCTGACGTACACGACCATCGGCCGGATCGCCCGGACCACCAGCCAACGGGCGTTCGTCCGCAACCTGCGCCGCCGCGAGGCGTACCAGTCGGAGGCGCCGACCCTGTGGGATGTCGGCTTCGCCACCGCTGTCGCCCAGGCGGAGTTGGAGGACCGGGAGCGCCCCGGCGCCTACCACCGGCTGCGGTTCACCGCGGCCGACGGGCGGGAGGTGCTCATCGACACCACCCGGCCGGAGCTGCTACCGGCCTGCGTGGCGCTGGTCTGCCACCCCGACGACGAGCGGTACGCCGACCTGGTGGGCACCACCGTGCGCAGTCCGCTGTTCGACGTCGACGTGCCGGTGTACGCCCATCCCCTCGCCGAACCCGGCAAGGGCACCGGTGTCGCGATGGTCTGCACGTTCGGTGACCTGACCGACGTGACCTGGTGGCGTGAGCTGGGGCTGGACACCCGGGTGGTGATCGGCCGCGACGGTCGGTTGCTCCCCGAGCCGCCGCACGGGGTGCCGGCCCAGCCGTACGCGGCGCTGGCCGGGCAGACCGTCAACGGTGCCCGACGGGAGATCGTCGGGATGCTTGCCGACGCCGGTGACCTGATCGGCGAGCCGCGTCCGATCACCCACCCGGTCAAGTTCTACGAACGCGGCGACCGGCCACTGGAGATCGTGTCGACTCGACAGTGGTATCTGCGCAACGGCGGCCGGGACGCGGCGCTGCGAGCCACGCTGCTGGGCAGGGGCGAGCAGCTGCACTGGGTGCCGACGCACATGAAACACCGCTACGACAACTGGGTGGGCGGCCTCAACGGGGACTGGCTGGTCAGCCGTCAACGCTTCTTCGGCGTGCCGGTGCCGGTGTGGTACCGGCTCGACGACACTGGCGAGCCGGACTGGACCCACCCTCTCACGCCGGACGAGTCCGCGCTGCCAGTCGACCCGTCGAGCGATCCGGCGCCCGGTTACGACGAGTCGCAACGCGGCCGACCGGGCGGCTTCATCGGCGACCCGGACGTTCTGGACACCTGGGCCACGTCCTCGGTGACGCCACAGATCATCGGTGGCTGGGAGACCGACCCGGACCTGTTCGCCCGGGTCTTCCCGATGGACCTCCGCCCGCAGGGGCAGGAGATCATCCGGACCTGGCTCTTCGACACGGTGGTCCGCTCGCACTTCGAGCACGGGGTGCTGCCCTGGCGGGACACCGTGCTCTCGGGCTGGATCCTCGACCCGGACCACAAGAAGATGGCCAAGTCCAAGGGCAACGTGGTCACCCCGCTGGCGCTGCTGGAGCAGCACGGCTCCGACGCGGTGCGTTACTGGGCGGCCAGCGGCAAGCCCGGCATGGACCTGGCCTTCGACCCGGCGCAGATCAAGGTCGGCCGGCGACTGGCTACCAAACTGCTCAACGCGTCCAAGTTCGCGCTCGGGCTGGGCGCCGCCGACGCGTTGCGCGCCCCGACGACCGCACCACTGGACCGGGCCATGCTCGCCGAACTGGCCACCGTGGTCACCGCTGCCGGCACCGCCTTCGACTCGTACGACCACACGGCGGCCCTGCAGGTCACCGAGGCGTTCTTCTGGCGGTTCTGCGACGACTACATCGAGCTGGTCAAGGAGCGGGCCTACGGCACCGGCCCGGCGGCGGACTCCGCACGGGCGGCGCTGGCCTCTGCGCTGTCGGTGCAGTTGCGGTTGTTCGCCCCGGTGCTGCCGTACGTGACCGAGGAGGTCTGGTCGTGGTGGCGGTACGGCTCGGTGCACCAGGCGCCGTGGCCCACCACCTACGAGGTCGCCCGAACGATCGAGGGCTCGGGTGACCCGGCGCTGCTGCGGCTCGCCGGTGACGCGTTGAGCCAGGTGCGACGGGCCAAATCCGAGCGGAAGCTGTCGATGAAGGCGGAGGTGCCGTTGGCGGAGGCGCTCGGCCCGGCGGCGCTGCTGGAGCAGCTCACGCTGGTCGCCGACGACCTACGGGCGGCGGGCCGGATCGGCAAACTCGACCTGCTCCCGGACCGTACCCCGGAGTTGGTCATCGCCTGCGCCTTCTGACCTGCCGGTCCGCCGCCGCCCGCTCGGGCAGCGGCGGACCGGTGCGTCACCAGCCGCGCAGGAAGCGCAGCCCGAGCAGGAACGCGATCACGGCGGGCCCCACCAGCAGGGTGATCGCCTGGAGGCGGTACGGCATCCGGTGCCGGGTCAGCTCCCCCGCGTTGCCCAGCACGATGGCCCCGGCCAACATCAGGAAAGCGCCCCACCAACCGGTCTTCAGGTGGATCAGATCCACCCGGATCAGTTGCAGGGTCAGGCCGAGCAGCGCGCCGGTCAGCGCGAGCAGGGCCACCGCCCGGTGCAGGCCGCGGGCGAGCGGGTGGGCCGCCCGCCACCAGTAGGTGCCGGCGACCGCCAGGCAGGGCAGCACCACCAGGAGCGGCCAGCCTCGCCCCATCACGCCGAACATCAGCAGCGCGCCGACCGCGAAGACGATCGTGCCGACGCAGGCGAGCATGTACCCGGCGAAGGCCCGGCCGCCGCCGCGAACCAGCAACGGCCCACCGCTGGCCGCGATCAACGCGGCCGGGATCAGGATGAAGACCGCCCACCAGTGGAACTGGCCGCTGCCCTGAGCCGCCGTGGCGACTGTGGCACAGGCCAGCCCGGCGACGGCCAGGCTGGTCAGCCACGGGCGGCTGCTCCGGGAGTACGGCTCAGCCAACGACGTCCGCTCCGCTTCGACGCTCACGCCCACCAGCCTGGCCGGAGGTGGCCTGACCGGTCCATCCGGCCAGCCCTACCGCTGCGCGGGGGCTGGCCGGAACAGCGGCTGGGGCGTGTGTCAAAGCCTCGGTCGAGCCGAGGCGGAGTCCAGGCGGCGGTCCGGCAAGGCGGAGATTGGCCCGGATACCGGTGTTGTATCCGGGCCAATCTCCAACGCGGCCGGTCGTCGCCTGGGCCCGCCGCAGGCCGGCCAGGGGCTTCGACACACGCCCTAACACCGTTGTCAGCTCGTCTCGCCGGCCACGCTGAACGAGCGCAGGCGGTCGATGGCGAGCACTGTGAAGCCGACGCTGACCAGCGCGGTCATCACCGAGGCCACCGGCACCGACACGCTGGTCTCCAGCAGCCCGGTGGGGGCGATCCGGTCGGCGAGGGCGATCACGTACTGCTGGATGGAGAGCACCTTGGTGCCGCTGACGAAATTGCCCAGCAGCCCCTCCCAGATCAGCACGTAGACCAACCCGAGCAGCACCGGCCGCCTGGTGACCAGGCTGAGCGCGAGGAACAACGCCGAGTACGCCAGCGCGCCGAGCGCCGCCGAGACCGCCAGCGCCAGTCCGAGGCGTACCGAATCGGCGAGCACACCCGCGACGTAGAGCGGCACCGCCACTGTGACGGCAGTGACCCCGGCGGCCACCGCGAGCTTCGGCAGCACGATCTGCCAGCGCGGCAGCGGCTTGGTCAGGATGTGCACCACGGTGCCGTCGTCGATCTCGGCGCCCAGCACGCCGGTGCCGATGATCAGCGCCACCACCGGCAGCACCACGGCCAGCCCGAGGCCGACCAGCACCGGCGGCCCCCACTGGCCCGGGTCCACCCCCAGCGACCGGCAGAGCACGGCCAGCCCGAGCAGCACCAACGGCAGCGGCAGCAGCAGCAGGAACCGCCGTCGGCCGAACAACCCGCGCGCGGTGATCCAGGTAACTGTCGACATGTCAGGCCTCCACCAGGTAGGAGAAGACGCTCTCCAGGGACTCGTCGGACGGCACCAGCTGGCGTACCCGGATGCCCTTGTTCAGCGCGATCCGGGGCAGCGCCCGGGTGAACGCGCCGTAGTCACCGGCCCGCACGGTCAAGCCGGTCGGGTCCAACTCGACCCCACTCACCGACGCCTCGGCGATCAGCGCGACGGCCAGCGCCCGGTCGTCGGTGGAGCGCACCGCGAAGACGTGCGGGCGGTTGGTCATCAACCGGCGGATGGTCCGGAAGTCGCCGGAGGCGGCCAACCGGCCGGCCACCATCACCTGCACCGTCCCGGAGACCTGTTCGACCTCCTCCAGGATGTGCGAGCTGAACAGGATCGTCCGGCCAGCGTCACCCAGGGTGTGCAGCAGCTGCATCATGTGCAGCCGCTGGCGCGGGTCCATGCCGTTGAACGGCTCGTCGAGCAGCAGCACCTGCGGGTCGTGCACCAACGCGGCGGCCACCCGGGCGCGCTGGCGCATGCCCTTGGAGTACGTGCCGATCCGGCGGTCCTGCGCCGACTCCAGCTCCACCAGATCGATGGCCCGTCGGGCCGCGGCCGCCGGATCGGGCAGCCGGTGCAGCTTCGCGCTGGCCAACACGAACTCGTACGCGGTGAGGAAACCCTGCACCGCCTCCCGCTCGCTGACCAGCCCCAGCCGCCGGTAGACGTCGGGGTTGCGCCAGGTCGGCTCGTCGTCGAGGGTGACGGTGCCGCGCGACGGGGAGAGGAACCCGGCCATCATGTGCAGCAGCGTGGTCTTGCCGGCGCCGTTCGGGCCGAGCAGCCCGGTCACGCCCGGGCCGAGGGACATGCTGATGTCGTTGACAGCGACCACGTTGCCGTACCACCGGGACACCCCGGTCAGGCTCAGCGTGCTCATCAGGAGGCGACCTTCCGGTAGCGGGCCAGCAGGAGGGCGGTCGCGCCGGCGACCAGCAGCACCGCGGCCAGGGCGTAGACCGGACCGAACCCGCCGATCATCATCTCGCCCGGATCGCCCTCGACCAGCAGGTCACCCAGGGACCAGATGCCCACCCCCTGGACCAGGGTCGAGGGTGAGGCGAGCCCGGCCAGCTCGTTGGCGGCACGCGACGGCAGGATGCTCAGCACGCCCACGATCGGGGTGGTCATCAGGAAGACCGCGACCACGCCGCCGGCGGCGAAGGCACGCTTACCGGTCAGCGACGCGACCAGCAGACCGACCGAGGCGAAGACCACCGCCCACAGCCCGGCGTAGAGCAGCCCGGGGAGCAGGTCGAGCAGCTCGTTCCACACCCCGCGCATGCCCTGCTTGGTGGTGAACGCGGCACCCAGGAACATCAGCAGCTGCGGCCCGCCGAGCAGCAGCCAGAGGGCAGTGACCAGCGCCAGCAACTTGGCCAACGCGTAGTCGGTGCGCGGCAGCGGCCGGGAGAAGTACAGCGGCAGCACGCCGCTGCGCAGATCCCGGGAGACCAGCTCCGGAGCGACTACCGCGACGAAGAAGATGACCAGCCAGCTCATCGCGTCGGCGAACTGGGCGTACGTGGCCACCGGCTCGCCGATCTGGCTGCGTATTGCGGCCAGGGCCACCGCGACCAGGGTGACGATGCCGACCACCAGCCACGGGAAGATCTTGGCCTTGGCGCTGCGGCCGAGACCGAACGCGGTGCGCAGACCGTGCCCGTAGAGCGCGCCGAAGACCTGCCGGCGGCCGAGCCTCGGGCCCTCGTAGCGTTGGTAACCGATGTCGTGGATGACGCCGGTCGGCGTGGAGCGCACGGCGGCGGTGGACGGCTCAGGCATGTGTGAGCTCCCTCGTGGCGAAGAGTTCGGCCACCCGGTGCCGGCGCTGGTCCAGTCGGTGCAGTGGCAGGTCCAGTTCGGCGACCGCACCGAGGATCAGGTCGTAGGTGCCGTCGTCGGCGAGCGGCACGAGGAGCAGTCGCCCGTCCCGGGCGACCGGCAGTTTCAGCTCGGCGAGTCGGGCGGCGAGTTCCTCGGTGCCCTCGCTGACCTCCACGGCGAGCACGTCGGTGGCAGTGGTCATCGCGGAGATGTTGTCAGCGCGCAGCAACCGGCCGCCGTCGATGGCGATCAGCGTGTCGCAGATCCGCTCCACCTCCCCGAGAAGGTGCGAACAGACCAGCACGGAGATGCCGAACTCGGTGCCGATCCGGTGCACCAGGGCCAGCATGGCGTCGCGGCCGGCAGGGTCCAGGCCGTTGGTCGGTTCGTCCAGCAACAGCAGGTCGGGGTCGTGCACCAGCGCCTGGGCCAGCTTGACGCGCTGCTTCATGCCGGTCGAGTAGCCACCGACCGGGCGGTAGCGCTCCTCGTAGAGCCCCACGTGCCGCAGCGCCTCCGAGGCCCGCTCGCGAGCCGCGGTGCGGGGAAGGCCGCTCATCCGGCCGAGGTGGGTGACCAGCTCGGCGGCGGACAGGTCCGGTGGGAGGCAGTCGTGTTCCGGCATGTAGCCGACGCGGCTGCGGACAGCCGCCGGATCTGCGGTCGGGTCGATGCCGAGCACCGAGACCTGACCGCTGGTTGGTGCGATCAGGCCGAGCAGAATCTTGATCAACGTGGATTTGCCGGCGCCGTTCGCGC
This sequence comes from Micromonospora sp. DT15, assembly GCF_049841475.1. Classification (NCBI taxonomy): domain Bacteria; kingdom Bacillati; phylum Actinomycetota; class Actinomycetes; order Micromonosporales; family Micromonosporaceae; genus Micromonospora; species Micromonospora sp. DT15. The sequence goes on along the minus strand of NZ_JBNCKJ010000005.1, from coordinate 348,816 downwards.
CCACCAGGCCGATGATCCCGGGCTCGACGGCGACGGTGAGGTCGGCCAACGCGGTGACCCGACCTCCGTACGTCTTGGTGAGCGACTGGGTCGCGATCAGTGTCACGGGCCCAGCGTAGGGAGTCGATGCCCAGCAGGGACACCGGCACGCCCCCGGCACTCCCCTGATCCTTTTCCCGCCGGACCCCTAAGGTCCCCCGCTGCGGCTCCCACGACGTTTGCGCCGGTCCCGCGTTCGACCCGACCCCGCCTTGGGAAAGACCCGTCCAGGGTGACACCATTCACCTCCCGTTCACCAGGCATCGACCCGCCCGGTGATCGACCGACGACGCGGGAGGAATCCTGATGGCCGAGGTGGGCGTCCCCAAGGTGAGCGTCGTGGTGCCGGCGTACAACAGCGGCCGACACATCGAGAAGCTCGCTGCCTCGCTGCTGCGCCAGTCACTGCCCGCCGACGAGTTCGAAGCCGTCTTCGTGGACGACGGCTCGACCGACGACACCGCGGAGCGGCTGGACCAGCTGGCCGCCGAGCACCCACACATCAGGGTGCTGCACATCGAGAACTCCGGCTGGCCGTCGCGTCCGCGCAACCTCGGCATCGAACACGCCCGCGGCGAGTACGTCTTCTTCGCTGACGACGACGACTGGTTCGCCGACGAGGCACTGGAGCGGCTCTACGCCTGCGCGAAGGCCAACGACGCCGACATCGTGGTGGGGAAGATGGCCGGGTACGGACGCCCGGTGCCGCGGGAGCTGTTCCGCAAGAACCGCTTCGACGCCACCCTGGCGAACGCGCCCCTGATCGACAGCCTGACCTGTCACAAGCTGTTCCGGCGCGCCTTCCTCAACGAGCACGACCTGCGGTTTCCGGAGGGCGGAAAGCGTCGGCTGGAGGACCACGCGATGGTCGTGCGGGCCTACTTCCTGAGCCGGCACACCTCGGTGCTGTCCGACTACGTCTGCTACCACCACGTCCACCGGACCGACGCGCGCAACGTCACCGCGGGCCGGCTGGAGCCGTCGAGCTACTACCGGGCCGTGCGGGAGGCGCTGGACATCGTCGACGCGCACACCGAGCCCGGTCCGCTGCGGGACCGGTTGCACCGGCGCTGGCTGCGCAACGAGATGATCAGCCGACTGCGCGGCAAGCGGCTGCTGGAGGCCGACGAGGCGTGGCTGGAGCAGGTCGCGCTGGAGACCCAGAAGATCATCCAGGACCGCTTCGCCCCTGGTGTCGCCGCCGGGTTGCCACCCCTGCTGCGGGCCGTGGCATACCTGGCGGAGCGGGGCCGCGTCGCGGACCTGCGCAAGCTGGCCCGCTGGGAGGCGGGCATCGCCGCGCACGGCACGATCGACGAACTCCAGCGCGCGGACCACGCCGTCACGGTGACCCTCGCCGCCGAGCTGCGCTCGGAGAACCAGCCGGTCGGCTTCCGCACCGACGATGGCCGCGACGTACTGGTGCTCCCGATGGACGAGATCGCCCCCGAGGTGCTCGACGCCACCGCGCAGGTGCGCAAGGCCCGCCTGGACCTGGTGGCCCGCCACCGGGAGACCGGCGCCGAGATCTTTCTTCCGAACACCTTCCAGACCGAGCGGATCACCGGTACGACCGGAGCGGACACCGTCCACCTGGTGCACCGGGCCACCGCCACGATCGACTTCGCCGCCCTCAACGGGGGCCGGACCAGAGGCAGCTGGCAGCTCAAGGCCCGGATCACGAACGTGGGATGGACCGAGGACGCGCGACTGCCGCTGGTGTTCATCTGCCGGGCCGACGGCTCGCGACCCCGGATCCGCGACCAGCGGAAGGTGTGGAACCGGCTGCGGTCGGCGGTAGGCCGGCGGATCAAGCGCTGATCCGCCCGCGTGGGTCTTGGAGTGGCGCCCTCGACCGATGGGCGGTCGGCTGCGAAACTGTGTGCCGGTCAGCGAGTGGGGGGTGTGGATGAGCAACGGCTGGGTGCTGCCCGACGAGGTGCTGCGTGACGCACCGGCGTACACGCCACGTCCCGGTGAGCTCGCGGATCTGGAGCTGCTGCTGACCGGCGCGTACGCCCCGCTGACCGGCTTCATGACCCGCGCCGACCTGGTCTCGGTCAGCCGACGCTCCCGACTGGCGGACGGCACACCGTGGCAGGTCGCGGTCGTTCTCCAGGTGCCGGCCGCCCTGGCGCAGAGCTTCGATCCGCGCGACCCGGCCCGGCGGGCGCTCGTGCTGACCGACGGGGAGGGCGCCCCGGCGGCCGCCCTGGACGTGGCCGACGTCTGGCCGGTCCGCGACGGCGTGTCGGGAGTGGGCGGCCAGGTTCGACGGCTGGGCGACGGCGGGCACGGTCCGTTCCAGCGATTGCGGCGCAACCCGGAGGAGGTCCGTGCGCTGCTGCCCCCGGGCCGGGTGCTCGGTGTGATCGCCGATCGGCCGCTGCATCGTCCACAGCTCGCCCAGATCGCTCACGCCGCCCGCACCCTGGCCGCTCATCTGCTCGTGATGATCCCGGTCGGCGAGGGTGGCGCAGACGGGCTCCCACCGGAGGCGCTGGTCCGTTCGATCTTCGCCGCGCGGGACCGGATGCCGCCCGCCACCCTGATCGCGGTGCCACTGTCGCACCGACGCGAGGAGATCAGCGACGCGTTGCTGCGCGCCCGGGTCTCGGCCGCGTACGGGGTCACCCACCTGCTCTCCACCGGGGAGATGCTCTCCGGCGCCGGGCTGCGGGTGCTGGTGCCGCGCGAACTCGCCTACGACAACCGCGACGGGCAGTGGCGTTGGCGGGAGGACATCCCGCCGCGCAACCGCCGGCTCGCGCTGACCCAGCCGGAGATCGACGACCTGCTCGACCGGGGCTTCCCGCTACCGGAGTGGCACACGCCGCCCGCCGTGGCGCGGGAGTTGGCCCGGGCCCGGCCGCCGCGTCGGCAGCGAGGGCTGGTGGTCTTCCTGACCGGTCTCTCCGGCTCGGGCAAGTCGACGATCGCCCGAGGGTTGGCGGACGCGTTACGGGAGAGCGGCGACCGCACTGTGACCCTGCTCGACGGGGACGTGGTGCGTCGGGAACTCTCCGCCGGGCTGGGCTTCAGCAAGACCGACCGGGATCTCAACGTCCGGCGGATCGGCTGGGTGGCCGCCGAGATCGCCCGACACCGTGGGGTGGGCATCTGCTGTCCGATCGCCCCGTACGCGGCGGCTCGGGCCACCGCCCGGGAGATGGCTCTTGCCGCCGGATCGGGTTTCGTGCTGGTGCACGTGGCCACTCCGCTGGAGGTGTGCGAGCAGCGGGACCGCAAGGGCCTGTACGCGCGGGCGCGGGCTGGCCTGCTCACCGGGATGACGGGCATCGACGACCCGTACGAGGAGCCGACCGACGCCGATCTGGTGCTCGACACCACCGACCTGAGCGTGGCGGACGCGGTGCAGGCCGTGCTGCATCATCTGACCGAGACCGGCTGGGTGGAGCTGAAGATCGCCACCGCCTGAGGCACCGCCGTACCCGTTTCTTTCACCGCTGAGCGGCACGCGCTAGTGTTCATCTTTGTTGGAACACGTTTGACCGCGTGAGGGTACGTGGACGCTCGGGGAGGCACGGCTGATGCTCGCTCAGCAGCGGCAGGCGGCCATCCTGGAGCGGGTGCGCACGACCGGCGGCGTCCGGGTCAGCGAGTTGGCAGGCGAGTTCGGCGTCTCCGACATGACCATCCGGCGTGACCTCGACGCGCTGCACGAGCGCGGCCTGCTGGCCAAGGTGCACGGCGGCGCCACCACGACCGGGCCAAGCTCGACCGACGAGCCGGGCTTCCGCGCCAAGTCGGTCCGCCAACTGCCGGAGAAGGCCGCCATCGCCGACCGGGCGGCCCAACTGGTCCGGCCGGGAGCGGCGGTCGCGCTCTCCGCCGGCACCACCACCGCCGAACTGGCCCGCCGGCTGCTGGACGTGCCCGAGCTGACAGTGGTGACCAACTCGCTGCCGGTGGCCGAGATCATGCACGCCGGTGGCCGCCCGGACCAGACGGTGGTGCTCACCGGCGGCGTACGCACACCGTCGGACGCGCTGGTCGGTCCGCTCGCGGTCGGGGCCGTCCGCTCACTGCACCTGGATCTGCTCTTCCTGGGCGTCCACGGCATCACCGAGCGGGCCGGCTTCACCACACCGAACCTGATGGAGGCGGAGACCGATCGCGCGCTCGTGGCGGCGGCGGACCAGCTGGTGGTGCTCGCCGACCACACCAAGTGGGGCACCGTCGGCATCTCCTCGATCGTCGGGTTGACGGCGGCCCACGTACTGGTCAGCGACGACCGGTTGCCTCCACCCGCACGACGGGTACTCGGCGAACAGGTGGGCGAATTGATCATGGTCAAGGCGACAGGGGCGGGCCGAGTGACGCGCACGCCGACAACTGAGGGGACGGCGCCGTGAAGCGCACCGCGATCGACCTGGCCGACGGCCGGGAGCTGATCTACTTCGACGAGCGCGACGACGCGGTCCGCGACCAGCCGGACCGCCGGGACCTGCCGCCGCCTCCCCCCGCGTCGCAGCTGCGCTACGACCCGTTGACCGACGAGTGGGTGGCGGTCGCCGTGCACCGGCAGACCCGCACCTTCCTCCCGCCGGCGAACGAGTGCCCTCTCGACCCGTCGGTGGGCGACCGGCTGACCGAGATCCCCGCACCCGACTACGACGTGGTGGTCTTCGAGAACCGGTTCCCGTCGCTGAGCGGTCGGGTGGCCGAGGAGCCCGGCGAGATCACCCCGTTCACACCGGTCCGGCCGGGCCTCGGCCGGTGCGAGGTGGTCTGCTTCACGTCGGACCACAACGCCTCCTTCGCCAGCCTGCCCCCGCGCCGGGTCCGCACCGTGCTGGACGCCCTCGCCGACCGCACCGAGGCGCTCGGCGCACTGCCCGGCGTCGAGCAGATCTTCTGCTTCGAGAACCGGGGCGTTGAAATCGGCGTCACGCTGCACCATCCGCACGGCCAGATCTACGCGTACCCCTTCGTGACGCCGCGCACCCGCGCGCTGCTGGCCGCGGCACGCCGGCACGCCGAGCGAACCGGCGGGGGCAACCTGTACGCGGACGTGCTGGCCGTCGAGCGCGCCACCGGTGACCGGGTGGTCACTGAGAACGAACACTGGACGGCGTTCGTCCCGGCGGCAGCCCGCTGGCCGTTCGAGGTGCACGTCGCGCCGCACCGCGTGGTGCCGGACATCCCGGCGCTCAGCGACAGCGAGCGGGAAGCCTTCGGGCCGCTCTACCTGGATCTCCTGCGCCGCTTCGACGGCCTGTTCGACATGCCGATGCCGTACATCTCGGCCTGGCACCAGGCTCCCGTACGGGTCGACCGCGAGCTGGGCCACCTGCACCTGCAGCTGTTCAGCATCCGGCGGGCCACGGACAAGCTGAAATACCTGGCCGGCTCCGAATCCGGGATGGGCGTCTTCATCAACGACATCGCTCCGGAACGCGCCGCCGACCTGCTGCGCGGGGCCTGAGCGCGGCGCGGCGCAGCTCGGCGCTGTGCTGTTCGGCGCTGTGCTGTGCGGCGTTGGCTTGGCGGGAAACAGGGCGCGGGGGGCCCGGGACAGGGCCCCCCGCAGGGAAGGGACGGCTGGCTGTGCACGGCACAGCCGGGAAGGCTGGCTGATCGGCGCACGGGTGCCGCGGGTCGACCGTGGTCAACCTTCCTGGACGCGACTGGCATCTCGTCCATCCTGGTCAACGAGGCGCGCCGGGGGCAGTGACGCCGACCGGCGCGGCAACGCTGGACACGCCGAAGCCCGCCGGCTGAGACGCCGGCGGGCTCCGATGACGCGGTACGCCTGGATCAGGCAGCGATCTTGCGGGCCAGGTTCTCGTCGAGCGCGTTCATGAACTCGTCGGTGGTCAGCCACGGGGCGTCCCGCGAGATGAGCAGCGAGAGGTCCTTGGTCATCTGGCCGCCTTCGACGGTGTCGACGATGACCTGCTCCAGGGTGTTGGCGAACTCGGTGACCGCCGGGGTGCCGTCCAGCTTGCCCCGGTGGGCCAGGCCCCGGGTCCAGGCGTAGATCGACGCGATCGGGTTGGTCGACGTCTTCTCACCCTTCTGGTACTGCCGGTAGTGCCGGGTGACAGTGCCGTGGGCGGCCTCGGCCTCGACGGTACGACCGTCCGGGGAGAGCAGGACGGAGGTCATCAGACCCAGCGAGCCGAAGCCCTGCGCGACGGTGTCGGACTGCACGTCACCGTCGTAGTTCTTGCAGGCCCAGACGTAGCCGCCCTCCCACTTGAGCGCGGCGGCGACCATGTCGTCGATCAGCCGGTGCTCGTAGGTGATGCCGGCGGCGGCGAACTCGTCCTTGAACTCGGCCTCGAACACCTCGGCGAAGAGGTCCTTGAACCGACCGTCGTACGCCTTGAGAATGGTGTTCTTGGTGGACAGGTAGACCGGGTAGTTGCGGTCCAGTCCGTACCGGAACGACGCCCGGGCGAAGTCCCGGATCGACTCGTCGTAGTTGTACATGCCCATGGCGATGCCGCCGCCGGGGAAGTTGGCGACCTCCATCTCCATCGGCGCGCCGCCGTCGGCCGGGGTGTAGGTGATGGTCACCGTGCCCGGGCCGGGGACGACGAAGTCGGTGGCCTTGTACTGGTCACCGTGGGCGTGCCGGCCGATGATGATCGGCTTGGTCCAGCCGGGGACCAGCCGCGGCACGTTGGACATGATGATCGGCTCACGGAAGACGACGCCGCCGAGGATGTTGCGGATGGTGCCGTTGGGCGACCGCCACATCTTCTTCAGGCCGAACTCCTCGACCCGGGCCTCGTCCGGGGTGATGGTCGCGCACTTGACGCCGACGCCGTGCTCCTTGATGGCGTTGGCGGCGTCGATGGTGACCTGGTCGTCGGTCTCGTCGCGGTGCTGGATCGACAGGTCGTAGTAGTGCAGGTCGACGTCGAGGTAGGGCAGGATCAGCTGCTCCCGGATCTGCTTCCAGATGATCCGGGTCATCTCGTCGCCGTCGAGTTCTACGACCGGGTTGTTTACCTTGATCTTCGCCATCGGCCGGCGCTCCTCTCGGGGGACACGTGCTCAAGCAGTACGAGCGTACTGCAATTGGGCGGACAGCCCCCAGCCGGCCTCGACCGGCCGGCGAAACCGGGCTGCGCGGAACAGGAATGCCCTGGAATCATCGTCCGATGCCACTGAGCCGCACACTCGGGTCTATCACGGTCACCGCGCTCACCGACGGTGAGGGTGCCTTCTTCCAGCCCCGCGCAGAGGCGTTTCCGCAGGCCACAGCGGCGCACTGGGCGGAGGCCGACCGGCGCGACCCCGGCTCGGTGACCGCCGACGGGCAATGGTGGCTGCCGTTCCGCAGCTTCGCGATCCGCGCCGGAGACGGGCCGGTCACGCTCGTCGACGCCGGGATCGGCCCAGCCGACGCACCCGCCGCGAGCTGGGCGCCAGTGCCGGGGCGGATGCCCGCCGAGTTGGCTGCGGCAGGCATCGACCCCGCCGATGTCGACACTGTCGTCCTGACCCACCTACACAGCGACCACATCGGCTGGGCGGTCACCGGCACGCCGGGGCAGCCGTACTTCCCGAACGCGAGCTACCTGGTCCAGCGCGCCGAGATCGACGCGGCGGAGACGCTCAACCCCGGGCTGCCGGCTGGCCTCATCGCGCCCCTGCGCGCCGCCGGCCAGCTCCGGGTGGTCGACGGCGAGACCGCCCTCACCCCAGCGGTACGTCTGCTGCCCACCCCCGGCCACACGCCCGGTCACCAGTCGGTGCTCCTGACCTCGGCCGACGAACGGATGCTGTTCACCGGGGACCTGCTGGTGCACATGGTGCAACTCGTCGACCCCGAGCTGGCGTACGCCCACGAGGAAGACCCGGAACTCGCCCGCACCTCCCGGCTGACCGCCCTGCAGACCCACTCCCCCACCGTCCTGGCCACCCCCCACCTCGGAACCCCCTTCACCAGCCCTTCCTGATCACCCGCCGCGCCCCCTCACGCCCGATTGATCATGAAGTTATTGCCACGACACGCCGAGCCGGAGGGCAACAACTTCATGATCGACGGGGTGCCGCGCAGGGGTCACCCATCGGAGCGGTCGAGCAGGGCCCTCGATCCTGGATCGAGGGGTGACGCGAGCCCCGGGAGACCACTACAACGAGGATCGAGCACGATCTCGACTCAAGATCCGCGCAACAACAGCGAAGGTGCTGCCTCCAGTGCCCGCAAGGCAGCAACATCCCCGAAGTTGCGTGCGCCGCACCCGACGTCCGCCCCACCCCACCCGCCTGGCCGCGGCGTTCGCCACCGCCGCCCCCTCCTCGTTGATCAAGAGGTTTGCGTCACCACGGGCGCGATCCCTGACGCAAACCTCTTGATCAAGCGCAGCCGGACCTGGGCTCGGTGGGGTGGACTGGGCTCGGTGGGGTGGACTGGGCTCGGTGGGGTGGACGGCGAAGGGCGCGCCGGCTTTTGCCGGCGCGCCCTTCGCTGATGCTGTGGTTCGGGGGAACTACATGCTGGAGATGTCGCCCTGCTTGGCGCGGACGGCTTCGGCAGCCTCCAGGAGGCTGGCGCGCTCGTCGGCGTCCAGGTCGGTCTCGACGACCCGCTTGACGCCCTCGGCGCCGATCTCGGCCTCGACACCCAGGTAGACACCGGAGATGCCGTACTCGCCGTCGACCCAGGCGCAGACCGGCATGACCTCGCCGGAGTCCTCCGCGACGGCCTTCGCCATCCGCGCCGCGGCGGCGGACGGGGCGTAGTAGGCCGAACCGGTCTTGAGCAGGGCGACCACCTCGGCGCCACCGTTGCGGGTCTTGACGACCAGCTCCTCGATCTGCTCGGCCGGCATGGCGTCGCGCAGCGGCTTGCCGTTGACGGTGCTCTTCGACGGCACCGGGACCATGGTGTCTCCGTGCGAGCCCAGGGTCAGGGTGCGTACGGAGGCCACCGGCACGTTCAGCGCCTCGGCGACGAAGTTGCTGAACCGGGCGGTGTCGAGCATGCCGGCCTGGCCGAGCACCCGGTTCTTCGGGAACTGGGTGGCGAGCTGGGCCAGCGCGGTCATCTCGTCCAGCGGGTTGGAGACCACGATGACGACGGCGTTCGGGGCGTACTTGGCGACGTTCTCGGCGACCTGCCGGACGATCTTGGCGTTGGTCTCCAGCAGGTCCATCCGGCTCATGCCGGGCTTGCGCGGCAGACCAGCGGTGATCACGACGACGTCGGAGCCCTCGATGCTCTCGTAGCCCTCACCGTTGGGGCCGGTGGTCACGCCGACCACCTTGGTCTCGAAGCCTTCGATGGCCCGGGACTGGTTGAGGTCGAGCGCGAGGCCCGCGGGCTTGCCCTCCACGATGTCGGTGATCACTACGGTGTCGAAGACGTCGTACTCGGCCAGGCGCTGTGCGGTGGTGGAGCCGTAGAAGCCAGCCCCGACGACAGTGACCTTCTTACCCATGGTCGTCCCACTCCCTGATACCAGTCGGTTTTCCGGACCGTATCAGTCATCCTGGCACCGAACAGGGCAGGGGCGGCGGCCGTCGCCGGGATGGGTCGAACGTCACCGGCGTCGCCGGCGTCCGGTTCAGCCGCGCTCGGCGCGCTCGACGACGTTGGTGAGCAGCATGGCCCGGGTCATCGGGCCCACGCCGCCGGGCATGGGGACCAGCGCGCCGGCCGTCTCGGCCACCTCCGGGTCCACGTCACCGGTGTAGCGGCCCTTGCCGTCCGCTCCGATGACGCGGGTGATGCCGACGTCCACCACCACCGCGCCCGGGTTGATCATGTCGGCGGTGAGCAGACCCGGTACGCCGGCCGCGACGATGACGATGTCGGCGGCGCGCGTGTGCGAGGCGAGGTCGAGGGTGCCGGTGTGGCAGAGGGTGACTGTGGCGTTCTCGCTGCGCCTGGTGAGCAGCAGGCCGAGCGGTCGGCCAACCGTGTTGCCGCGACCGACCACTGCGACGGTGGCCCCGCGCAGCGCCACGTCGTGCCGGCGGAGCAGCTCGACGATGCCGCGCGGCGTGCACGGCAGCGGACCGTCGTAGCCGAGCACGAGCCGACCCAGGTTGACCGGGTGCAGGCCGTCGGCGTCCTTGTCCGGGTCGATCAACTCCAGCACCCGCTGGGTGTCGAGGTGGGCCGGCAGCGGCAGCTGGACGATGTAGCCGTGGCACGCCGGGTCGGCGTTCAGCTCGGCCAGTACGTCGTCGACCTGCTGTTGGGTGGCGTCGGCCGGCAGTTCGCGGCGGATCGAGGCGATGCCCACCTCGGCGCAGTCGCGGTGCTTGCCGTTGACGTACGCCTGGCTGCCCGGATCCGCCCCGACCAGGACCGTGCCGAGCCCGGGGGTGATGCCGCGTTCCGCCAGTGCCTTCACCCGGATGCGCAGCTCGTCCTTGATCTCCGCTGCGGTTGCCTTGCCGTCCAGAAGCGTCGCCGTCACGACCAGATCGTCTCACGGCCACCGCCCGCGGATCAGACGACCTCGCTCCGGGCCGTCCGCCGCCCCACTGTGGCGGGGCGGCCATCGGACGGGCCGGGTCACGTCGGAGTGACCGCCGCTGGAGTAACCCTGCGTGAGGTGTTGCTAGTCACTTTCAGTGACAATCTGTGGATTCAATCACTGTCGAACCAGACAGGAGGGGCCTGATTCACGGAGAGGGGACGGCTACCCCAGGCGGCGTCGACCCGACCGGGAGGGTACGAACGCAACGTCAAACGTCGCCATTCCAGCAGGCCAAGTCGATGATTCCGGTTTGGGGTAGCAGATTCACTCGCCTTCGACAACTGAATCAACCCCGGACCGTTACCCACCCGCAACCGCGTCGTTGTCGAAGGCCGGTCACCGACCTACCGTTACCGCTTGTTGCGCAGCGTAAACCCAGCGTCGGGCCTGACTGCGCAGCGTGAGGAGATGAGGAGGCTCAATGCGAGTTCGTAGACTCGCCGCCTGGACCGCCCTCCCGCTCGCGGTGACGCTGGGCCTCGCGGCCTGCGGCAGCGGCGGAGACGGTGGATCCGGTGGCAGCGACAGTTCGGTGGTCAGCATCCAGATCGCCGAGCCGAAGCACCTGGTTCCCACAAACACCACCGAGACGTCCGGGTCGCAGGTGATCGCCGGCCTGTTCAGCCCGCTCGTCGACTACGACGCCCAGAACAAGCCGTACGAGGTCGCCGCTCAGTCGATCACCTCGTCCGACAACAAGGTCTGGACGATCAAGATCAAGGACGGCTTCACCTTCCACAACGGTGAGAAGGTCACGTCCCAGAACTACATCAACGCCTGGAACTACGGCGCGTACGCCCCGAACGGTCAGGACACCAACCCCTTCTTCGAGAAGATCGCTGGTTACGCCGACCTGCAGGACAAGGCGCCGAAGGCCAAGGAGATGTCCGGCCTGAAGAAGGTCGACGACCTCACCTTCACCGTGACGCTGTCCGATCCGTACATCGACTTCAAGACGACGCTGGGCTACAACGCGTTCTTCCCGATGCCGGACGCCGCGTTCTCGGCTCCGGGCGTGCTCAAGGACTCCTACGAGCAGGCGCCGATCGGGCAGGGCCCCTTCAAGATGAAGGGCACCTGGCAGCACGACAGCAAGATCGACGTCGAGCGCTACGACGCGTACCCGGGCGAGAAGCCCAAGGTCAAGAACATCGAGTTCCGGATCTACCAGCAGCTCACCGCGGCCTACGCGGACGTCCTGGCGGACAACCTGGACGTGCTGCCCACGATCCCGACCGAGAGCCTGAGCACCGCGCCGAGCGACCTGGGCGACCGGTACAAGACCAGCCCGATGTCGTCGTTCCAGTTCCTCGCGTTCCCGACGTTCGACAAGGACTACAGCAACCCGGACGTGCGCAAGGCCATCTCGATGGCGATCGACCGTGACGAGATCACCAAGTCGGTCTTCAAGGGCTCGCAGACGTCGGCGCGCTCCTTCGTCGCGCCGGTCCTGCCGGGCTACCGGGAGGACACCGCCGGCAAGGCCGCCGAGTTCAACCCGACCGAGGCCAAGAAGCTCTACCAGGCCGCCGGCGGTCCGTCGAAGATCGTCATCTCGTACAACGGCGACGGCGGGCACAAGGACTGGGTCGACGCCACGGTCAACCAGCTCAAGACCAACCTGGGCGTGGACGCGGTCGGCTCGGTCGAGCCGAAGTTCGCCGACCTGCTGACCAAGGTCGAGAAGAAGACGCCGGTGGGTGCGTTCCGGATGGGTTGGGTCATGGACTACCCGACCATGGAGGACTACCTCGGCCCGCTGTACAGCACGAACGGCTCGTCGAACTACTACGGCTACAGCAACCCGGAGTTCGACAAGCTGGTCAAGGAGGGTTCCGCCGCCAAGACGCAGGACGAGGCGATCGCCAAGTACCAGCAGGCGGAGGACATCCTGGCCAAGGACATGCCGGTGATCCCGCTCCGCTTCGGCGAGAACGTGTTCGGCCACTCGTCCAAGGTCAAGAACGTCGAGATGGACCTGTTCCAGCGGGTCAACCTCGTCAAGATCGAAGCAGCCAGCTGAGCTGACCATGGTGCGGGCCACCCGGGCGACGATGCCCGGGTGGCCCCGACCGCGCCACCGGGGCCGGGCCGCAGCAGCGGACCCGGCGTCGGTGGCGCCGGCTCCCCCGGGCCGGACGGAACGTCTCGGATATTTCGGGTACGACCAGAGATGCCGTCCTGCGACCCTTTCGCACATTTCCGGAGAGACTGCTAAGCATGTTCCGCTACATCCTGCGGCGCCTACTGCAGATGGTCCTGGCGTTCTTCGGGACCACCTTGATCGTCTACGCGCTGACATTCGCCGGGCAGGGCGACCCGATCCAGGCGCTCGCCGGCGAACGGCCGGTGACGCCAGCGCAGCGGGCCTACCTCACCGAGAAGTACAACCTGGATCAGACGGGCGTCGGTGGCTTCTTCTACCGCTACTTCGACTACGTGAAGGACCTGCTCCAGGGCAACCTGGGCGAGTCGCTCACGGGTCGGAGCATCGGTGACATCCTCCAGCAGGCCTGGCCGGTCACCGTGCGGCTCGCGCTCATCGCGCTCGCCGTGGCGATCATCTTCGGTGTCACCGCCGGGGTTCTCGCCGGCATCCGCCGGGCCAGCATCTTCGACAACTCGACGCTGGTGCTGACCCTGCTGGTGCTGGGCATCCCGACGATCGTGCTGGCACCGCTGGCGCAGTACTTCCTGGGCGTCAAGTGGCAGCTCTTCCCACCCACCGCCGGCTCCGACCCGACGTTCTACGCGCTCCTGCTGCCGGGCATCGTGCTCGGCTCGCTGTCGCTGGCCACCGCCCTACGACTCACCCGGGCCTCGGTGGCGGAGAACCTGCGCGCGGACTACGTCCGGACCGCCCGGTCCAAGGGCCTGGTCAAGCGGCGCATCGTCATCGTCCACGTGCTGCGCAACTCGCTGATCCCGGTGGTCACCTTCCTCGGTGTGGAACTGGGCAACCTGATGAGCGGCGCGATCATCACCGAGGGCGTCTTCAACATCCCCGGCGTGGGCTTCAACCTCTTCCGCGGCATCCGCACCGAGGACGGCCCCCTGGTGGTGGGCATCGTCAGCGTGCTCGTCGTGGTCTACCTGGTCTCGAACCTGGTGGTGGACGTCCTGTACGCCGTACTCGACCCGAGGATCCGCTATGAGTGATTTTGAGACTGTGGCGGCCACCGAGAACCAGGCCGCGCGACGTGGCCCCTCGGGAGAGCCGGGCACGCCCAACCAGGTCGGCGCCGCGAACAAGCCCCGCAGCCTGGCCGGGGACGCCTGGCGCGACCTGCGCCGCAACCCGATCTTCTGGATCTCGCTGGCGTTGGTCGTCATCTTCACCCTGATGGCGCTGCTCCCCGGGGTCTTCACTGCCAACAACCCGAACGACTGCCTGCTCTCCCGGCAGCACGCCGGGCCGTCCGGCGGGGCCATCTTCGGGTACGACTTCCAGGGCTGCGACACGTACTCCCGGGCGGTCTACGGCACCCGGGCGTCGCTGCTGGTCGGCGCGCTCGCCGCGCTCGGCACCGGCATCATCGCGCTGGTGGTCGGCATGCTGGCCGGTTACTTCGGCCGCTGGGTCGACGCTGTGCTCTCCCGGGTGATCGACGTGGTGCTCGGCATCCCGCTGCTGCTGGCCGCGATCGTGCTGCTCAAGCGGGTGTCCAGTGACAACCAGTGGGCTCGGATCGGCGCTGTCGTCTTTGTGTTGGCCCTCCTCGGATGGACCACCGCCGCCCGCGTGGTCCGGTCCTCGGTGATCACCGCGAAGGAGCAGGACTACGTCGCGGCGGCCCGGATGCTCGGCGCCGGCAACAGCCGGATCATGTGGCGGCACATTCTGCCGAACTCGCTGGCCCCGGCGATCGTCGTGCTGACCATCGCGCTCGGCTCGTTCATCGCGGCCGAGGCGACGCTCTCCTTCCTCGGCATCGGCCTGAAGGCGCCCACCATTTCGTGGGGGCAGGACATCGACACCGGCCGGATCCACATGCGGGAGGCGGCGACCCCGTTGATCGTCCCGTCGGCCTTCCTGGCACTGACCGTGCTGGCGTTCATCATGCTCGGCGACGCGATCCGTGACGCCTTCGACCCGAAGCTGCGGTGAGAACATCATGACCGTCAATCCCACTCCCGCCTCTGCCACTCCCGAGGGCGGGCACCTGCTGGAGTTGCGGGACCTGCACGTCGAGTTCCGCACCAACGAGGGTGTCGCCCGGGTGATCAACGGGGTGTCGTACCACCTGGACGCCGGCGAGACCCTTGCCGTGCTCGGCGAATCCGGCTCGGGGAAGTCGGTCACCGCCCAGGCGATCATGGGCATCCTGGACACCCCGCCCGCGTTCGTCCGCTCCGGCCAGATCCTCTACCAGGGTGAGGACCTGCTCACCCGCTCCGAGGAGCAGCGCCGGCAGGTACGCGGCAAGGAGATCGCAATGATCTTCCAGGACGCGCTCTCCGCCCTCAACCCGGTCTTCCCCGTCGGCTGGCAGATCGGTGAGACGCTGCGCCAGCGCGCCGGCATGTCCCGAGCCGACGCTCGACGTCGTGCCGTCGAGCTGATGGATCTGGTCAAGATCCCGGGCGCCGCCAAGCGGATCGGCGACTACCCGCACCAGTTCTCCGGCGGTATGCGGCAGCGCGTCATGATCGCCATGGCGTTGGCGCTGGACCCGAAGGTGCTGATCGCCGACGAGCCCACCACGGCCCTCGACGTGACAGTGCAGGCCCAGATCATGGACCTGCTGGCCGACCTCCGCCGGGAACTCAACATGGCGATGATCCTGATCACCCACGACCTGGGTGTGGTCGCCGGTGTCGCGGACCGGATCGCTGTCATGTACGCCGGCCGGATCGTCGAACACGCCGACGTCCGCTCGCTCTACAAGGCGCCCGCCCACCCGTACACAAAGGGTTTGTTGGAGTCGATCCCGCGCCTGGACGTTCGCGGCCAGGAACTGTCGACGATCAAGGGGTTGCCGCCGAACCTGATGCGCATCCCGTCCGGCTGCCCGTTCCACCCCCGGTGCCCGTACGTCCAGCAGGTCTGCGTGGACGAGGTGCCGCACGACCTGGTCCTCGGCGACGGCCGGACCAGCGCTTGCCACTTCGCGCAGGAGGTCCGTGATGACAGCGTCGCCCGCTAACCCCACGAAGGTCCGCGGCGAGACCATTCTCTCCGTCGACAACCTGGTGAAGCACTTCCCGATCACCCAGGGCGTGCTGTTCCAGCGGCAGATCGGGGCGGTGAAGGCCGTCGACGGGGTGAGCTTCGAGCTGCGTCGGGGCGAGACGCTCGGCGTCGTCGGCGAGTCCGGCTGCGGCAAGTCCACCCTCGCCCGGCTCCTGATGCGGTTGGAGACGCCCACCTCCGGGCGCGCCACCCTGGAGGGCAAGGACCTGTTCAAGGCTTCCGGCGGTGAGCTGCGCCGGCTGCGCCGCAACATGCAGATGGTGATGCAGGACCCGTACACCTCGCTGAACCCGCGGATGACCGTCGGCGACATCATCGGCGAGCCGTTCGAGATCCACCCGGATGCCGCGCCGAAGGGCAGCAGGGCCAAGCGGGTCCAGGAGCTTTTGGACCTGGTCGGGCTCAACCCGGAGCACATCAACAGGTACCCGCACCAGTTCTCCGGCGGTCAGCGTCAGCGCATCGGCATCGCCCGCGCCCTCGCGCTGAAGCCCGAGGTGATCGTCTGCGACGAGCCGGTGTCGGCGCTCGACGTCTCCATCCAGGCCCAGGTGATCAACCTGCTCAAGCAACTGCAGGGCGAGCTGGGGCTCTCGTACATCTTCATCGCGCACGACCTGTCGGTGGTGCGGCACATCGCCGACCGCGTCGCGGTGATGTACCTCGGTCGGATCGTCGAGATCGGCACCGAGGACGAGATCTACGAGCGGGCCACCCACCCGTACACCCAGGCTCTGCTCTCCGCGGTGCCGGTGCCGGACCCGGAGGCCCGCGACCAGCGCAACATGATCCGGCTGGTCGGCGACGTGCCCAGCCCGGCCGACCCGCCCAGCGGGTGCCACTTCCGGACCCGCTGCTGGAAGGCCCAGGACATCTGCGCCACCCAGGACCCGGCGACCGTCCCGAGAGCAGCGGACCCCCACCCGTCCGCCTGCCACTTCGCCGAACTCCGCCCCACCACCACAGCCTGACTCCAACCCGACCTCAACCGTTGATCATGAAGTTATTGCCCTGCACATCGGCGTGTCGGGGCAATAACTTCATGATCGACGAGGTCGGAGCCCTCGGGGTCGGAGCCCTCGGGGTCAGTGGAAGAAGTGGCGGGTTCCGGTCAGGTACATCGTCACGTTTGCCTTCTTGGCCGCTTCGATGACTTCCTCGTCGCGGATGGAGCCGCCGGGCTGCACGATGGCGCGGACGCCGGCGTCGATGAGGATCTGCGGGCCGTCGGCGAACGGGAAGAACGCGTCCGAGGCGGCGACCGAGCCGCGGGCCCGGTCGGCGCCGGCGCGGGTGACAGCGAGCTGCGCCGAGTCGACCCGGTTGACCTGACCCATGCCGACACCGACGGTGGCGCCGTCCTTGGCGAGCAGGATCGCGTTGCTCTTCACCGCGCGGACCGCCCGCCAGGCGAACGCGAGGTCCCGCAGCAGCTCCTCGTCGGCGGCCTCGCCGGTCGCCAACTGCCAACTGGCCGGGTCGTCGCCGGGGGCGTCCACCCGGTCGGCGACCTGGGCCAGCACGCCGCCGGTCACCGGGCGCAACTCCACGCGCGCCGGCTTCCAGGCCGGTGCCCGCAGCAGTCGGATGTTCTTCTTGCCCTGCAACACCTCGACCGCGCCCTCGTCGAAGCCGGGGGCGACCACCACCTCGGTGAAGATCTCGGCGACCTGCTTAGCCATCTCGACCGAGACCGGCCGGTTGACCGCGATGACACCGCCGAACGCCGACACCGGGTCGCAGGCGTGCGCCCTGCGGTGCGCCTCGGCGACGTCCGCGCCGATCGCGATGCCGCACGGGTTCGCGTGCTTGATGATCGCCACCGCCGGCTGGTCGGCGAAGTCGTTCGCGGCCCGCCAGGCGGCGTCGGCGTCGACGTAGTTGTTGTACGACATCTCCTTGCCGTGCAGCTGCTCGGCCTGGGCCAGCCCGGCCGGGGCGTCCGGATCGGTGTAGAGCGCGGCGGGCTGGTGCGGGTTCTCGCCGTAGCGCAGCGCTGTCGACTTGCGCAGCGCCAGCCCCGCGAACTGCGGCCACGAGTCGTCGGCGGGTGCCAGTTCCTGCGCGAACCATTGGGCCACCGCCACGTCGTACTCGGCGATGTCGGCGAACGCCCGGGCGGCCAGCGCGCGGCGCTGGGCCACTGTGAAGCCACCCTCGGCGAGCGCGCCGAGCAGCGCCGGGTAAGCGGCCGGGTCGGTGACCACGGCGACCGAGGCGTGGTTCTTGGCGGCGGCGCGCACCATGGCCGGGCCGCCGATGTCGATCTGCTCCACGCACTCCTCGACGTCGGCGCCGGAGGCGACGGTCGCCTGGAACGGGTACAGGTTGGAGACCAGCAGGTCGAACGCCGCCACGCCCAGCTCGTCGAGCTGCGCCACGTGGGTGTCCTTCCGCAGGTCCGCGAGGAGACCCGCGTGCACCTTCGGGTGCAGGGTCTTCACCCGGCCGTCGAGCACCTCGGGGAACCCGGTCACCGTCTCCACCGGCGTCACCGGCACCCCGGCGGCGGCGATGGTGCCCGCCGTGCTGCCGGTGGACACGATCTCCACACCGGCCGCGTGCAGGGCCTGAGCCAGCTCGGCCAGCCCGGTCTTGTCGTAGACGCTCACCAGCGCCCGCCTGATCGGGCGGCGCCCGTCCTGAGTGGGACTCACGGAACCGTGACCTTCCTTCCGGTGATGGTCCAGCCTTCGCGGACCAGCCGACCGACCTGCTCGACGAGCTGGCGACGCTCGGCTTCCTTGATGCGCTCGGTGAGCGTGTCGACGTCGTCGTCGTCCAGCACCGGCACCGCGACCTGCGCGACGATCGGCCCGGTGTCCATGCCGGCGTCGACGAAGAAGAGGGTGGCTCCGGTGAGCTTCACGCCGTAGGCGAGAGCGTCACGCGGGCCGTGGATGCCGGGAAACGCCGGCAGCAGCGTGTTGTGGGTGTTCAGGTAGCGGTCGCCGAAGGCGGCGAGGAAGTGCGGGCCGACCAGCTTGAGGAAACCGGCGGAGATGACCAGGTCGGGTTGGTGCTTCGCGACGTGCGCGGTGAGCACGCGGTCCCAGTCCTCCCGGGTGTCGTGGTCGCGGACCCGCTCGACGAAGGTGGGCACCCCCGCCGCGTCGGCCCGGTCCAGGCCCGCGATGCCGTCGCGGTCCGCGCCGACCGCGACGACCTGTGCGCCGTACGCGGGGTCGGCGGCGGCATCCAGCAGCGACTGAAGGTTGCTCCCGGAGCCGGAGATGAGGACGACGATGCGGGCGACAGGCGCGGGCTCGGTCACCGGGCCACCCTATCGGGCAGGTCAGGGACGCCCTTCGACTGGGCGGCACGCCGATCTTCGACAGTGCCGACGTGCGTCGACCCGGTACGCTGCCGCTCGCTCGGGCCGAACGCCGCACCGGCCCACACACCGCCCCTGATCCGGCACGCGAAGCGGTCGACTAGGAGCTTTTCGCCCGCTTTGGGAGACATGTCGTCCTGTTGCTGTACTGGGCTTTGGGAGGACTGACCGCGATCATGGATGGAAATAAGAGCACCAACTGACGGAACCAGTCCAAGGAGCTTCTCGAATGCAGCCCGGTAACCCCGGTCAGGACCCGTACGGCCAGCAGCCCAACCAGGACCCGACCGCTCCCCAGCCGCCGGCCGCCCCGTACGGCCAGCAGCCCACCTCGGGCCAGCCGTACGGTCAGCAGCCGAACGACCCGTACGCCGCGCCGCAGGCCCCGTACGGCCAGCAGCCCACCTCGGGCCAGCCGTACGGTCAGCAGCCGAACGACCCGTACGCGCAGCAGCAGCCCCCGTACGGCGCCGGGCCGACCTACCCGAACGCCGGGTACCCGCAGGCGCAGGGGCAGAACAACACCCTCGGCCTGGTGTCGATGATCCTCGGTATCGCGTCGATCCCGCTGGTCTGCTGCCTGTACCTGGGCATCCCGGTCGGCATCGCCGGCATCGTGACCGGCTACCTCGCCAAGCAGAAGGTGGCCCAGGGTCAGGCCAACAACGCCGGCCAGGCCAAGGCCGGTCTGATCTGCGGCGCGGTCGGCGTCGGGCTGGGCATCCTGCTGCTCATCCTGAGCGTGGTGGCGCAGGTCAACCTGCCCACCCAGCCCTGACGGGTTCGGATTCGACGGGGCGCTCCGGTTTCACTCGGGGCGCCCCGCGCTCGTCTACTGCGCGGGCCCGCGGGTCAGCGCCCGGGTGGCGGCAGCGCCGACCAGCGCGCCGACCGCTATGACACCGGCCGCCACCGCCCCGACCTGCCAACCCACCGGGCCGACCTGGGACAGCCGGCCGGCGCCGAGCGGCCCACCGGAGACCGCCGCTGCCGCACCGAGCACCACACCGGCCACCGGCCCGGCCAGCACCGCCGGCGTCAGCAACACGGCCCAGCGCTGCGCAGCCCGCTCCGGCCCGGCGAGTCGAGCCACCCGCCGGGCGAGCAGCCAACCGGCGACCATCCCGGCGAGAACCGGCACCGCGAGCAGCAGGGCACCGAAGCCGTCCACCGGGCCGCGCGGCAGGCCAGCGAGCAGCGGCACGGCCGGCAGCGCGCCGACCGACACCTCGCTGGTGCGGACCGCTGTGTCAGTTCCGACAGCGAACCCCGGCCCGAGCAGGTAACTGGTCGACCAGACCGCCGCGTTGGGCGCGTACGCGACGCTGACCAGGGTGATGCCGGCCTGCCCGGCGACTCCGGTCCGGTACGCCCCGATCATGTCGGCCGCGTCGCCGCCACCGGTGGCCACCGCCAGGCCGGCCGCTCCGGCGCCCGCGCCGAGCAGCAGCAGCCCGGCCACCAGGCCGGTGCGAACGCCGTCGCGCACCGGGCTCGGGAGCCGGGAGACGAGCAGCCGGGTCACGGCGGTGATCCGGACCGCGCCGACCAGCGCGGCGAGCGTGCCGACCGCAGCGAACGTGGCGCCCGCCCGGATCAGCGACACACTCGGCCCGCCGGTGCCGACCAGCACCGCCGCGAGCGCGCCGAGCAGCGCGTACGCAATGCCGACAGCGACCGCGGCGAGCAGTGCCCGGCGCGGTGAGCGGGTGTCGCGGGCACCGATCGCGCGGCTCACGTGCACGCCGGCGCGGCTCAGCCGCCAGAGCGCGAGCACTGTCAGCGCCAGCGGGGCGAGCCCGAGCGGCCCGGTCTCGGTGTGCAACGGCACGCCGTGCCCGAGCAGCCAGCCGGCCAGCGCGGTGCGCAGGGTGCCGGTCACTGTGGTGCCATCCGCGCCGAGCTGCACCAGGCCGAGCACAATGGCGACCGGCAGGTACGAGGTGACGGCGGCCCAGCAGGCGGCCACCCCGGCGGCGACGGGCAGTGGCGCCCGCCCGCGCGGCGACCCACCAGCGCGAGGCGCGGGCACCCGCCGGGCCGGTGCGGCACGGTCGACCGGCCGGTCGTCGGCGCTCACACCGCCGGGACGGCTGGGACGGTCAGGGGTGACGGGGGACATCCGCTCTACTCTGGCACGTCGCGCGGGCGGTGGCAGTCCGTTAACCCCTCCTAAGGTCGGCGAGTTCACCGAACCGACGTCCTGCCCACCGGGGCCGGTCTAGCCTCGGCCCTGAGGGGGCGCGAGTCGCCGCCACCCGGGACGGGCCCGCCGGCCGCGGTCCGGGCCGGCACGTCGCCCATGACCGCTCGGAGGAAGCTGTGACGACGCCATACCCGCCTCCCCCACCACCACCGGCCCAGGGACGCGACCGAACCACCCTGTGGGGCGTGCTGGGCATCGTGCTGGGGCTGATCTGCTGCGGCATCTTCGGCATCATCTTCGGCTACCTGTCCATCCGCGACGCCCGGCGGTACGGGCAGTCGCCGCTGCTCGGTTACCTCGCCATCGCGTTCGGCGTGATCAACATCATCGGCGGGGCGATCCTGCGCTCGACCGGCAACTACCCGTTCTGGAACAACGACTGACGCGTACGGCAGAGGGGGTCGACCGTGACCGGTCGACCCCCTCTGTGCTGCCTGACCGGCTCAGTTGCCGGACATGATCTCCCGCATCAGCTTCGCGGTCTCGGTCGGCGTCTTGCCGACCTTGACGCCGACGGCCTCCAGCGCGGCCTGCTTCGCCTCGGCGGTGCCGGCGGAGCCGGAGATGATCGCCCCGGCGTGACCCATGGTCTTGCCGGGCGGAGCGGTGAAGCCGGCGATGTAGCCGACCACCGGCTTGGTGACGTTCGCCTTGATGAACTCGGCGGCCCGCTCCTCGGCGTCGCCACCGATCTCACCGATCATGACGATGGCGTCGGTCTCCGGGTCGGCCTCGAACGCCGCGAGGGCGTCGATGTGGGTGGTCCCGATGATCGGGTCACCGCCGATGCCGACGCAGGTGGAGAAGCCGATGTCGCGCAGCTCGTACATCATCTGGTAGGTCAGCGTGCCGCTCTTGCTTACCAGGCCGATCCGGCCGGAGCCGGTGATGTCGGCCGGGATGATGCCGGCGTTGGACGCGCCCGGCGAGGCGATGCCCGGGCAGTTCGGCCCGATGATCCGGGTCCGCTCGCCCTGCGAGACGTTGTACGCCCAGAACGACGCGGTGTCGTGCACCGGGACGCCCTCGGTGATCACCACGGCCAGGTCGATCGCGGCGTCGATCGCCTCGACCACGGCGGCCTTGGTGAACTGCGGCGGCACGAAGATGACAGTGACGTCGGCCCCGGTCTGCGCCATCGCGTCCGCTACGGACGCGAAGACCGGCAGCTCGGTGCCGTCGAAGTCGACAGTCTGACCCGCCTTACGCGGGTTGACGCCACCGACGACGTTGGTGCCGGCGGCCAGCATCCGCCGGGTGTGCTTGGAACCCTCGGAACCGGTCATCCCCTGGACGATGACCTTCGAGTCCTTGGTCAGCCAGATAGCCATGATCAGACCCCCGCAGCTGCCAGCTCGGCGGCCCGCTCGGCCGCACCGTCCATGGTGTCCACCCGCTGCACGAGCGGGTTGTTCGCGCTGTCCAGGATCGCCCGGCCAGCCTCGGCGTTGTTGCCGTCGAGACGGACGACGAGCGGCTTGGTGACCTGCTCGCCGCGCTGCTCCAGCAGGGCCAGCGCCTGGATGATGCCGTTGGCGACCTCGTCGCAGGCGGTGATGCCGCCGAAGACGTTGACGAAGACGCTCTTCACGGCCGGGTCGGAGAGCACGATCTCCAGCCCGTTCGCCATCACCGCGGCGCTCGCGCCGCCGCCGATGTCGAGGAAGTTGGCGGGCTTGACGTTGCCGTGCCGCTCACCGGCGTACGCGACCACGTCGAGGGTCGACATGACCAGACCCGCGCCGTTGCCGATGATGCCGACCTCGCCGTCGAGCTTGACGTAGTTGAGGTCCTTGGCCTTGGCGGCCTGCTCCAGCGGGTCCACAGCGGCCTGGTCGACGAGCGCCTCGTGGTCCGGGTGCCGGAACGCCGCGTTCTCGTCAAGGCTGATCTTGGCGTCGAGCAGCAGCATCCGGCCGTCGCCGTTCTTGGCGAGCGGGTTGACCTCGACCAGGGTGGCGTCCTCGGCGACGAACGCCTGCCACAGGCCGACGGCGATCTCGACCACCTGGTCGGCGACCTCGGCCGGGAAGCCGGCGGCGGTCACGATCTCGCGGGCCTTGGCCTCGTCCACGCCCTTGACGGCGTCGATCGGGGCCTTCACGACCTTGTCGGGGGTCTCGGCGGCGACCTGCTCGATGTCCATGCCGCCGGCGACGCTGGCGATGCAGAGGAAGGTGCGGTTCGCCCGGTCGAGCAGGTACGAGAAGTAGTACTCCTCGGCCACGTCCGCGGTCACCGTGATCATGACCTTGTGGACGGTGTGACCCTTGATGTCCATGCCGAGGATGTCGGTGGCCCGAGCCACCGCCTCATCCGGGCCCTCGGCCAGCTTGACGCCGCCGGCCTTACCTCGGCCGCCGACCTTTACCTGCGCCTTGACGACCACACGGCCGCCAAGGCGTTCGGCGATCGCGCGGGCCTCTTCCGGGGTAGTGGCGACGCCGCCGGCCAGCACGGGCAAGCCGTGCCGCTCGAACAGGTCCCGCCCCTGGTACTCGTACAGGTCCACGATTGCGCGTCCCGTCCCGTCTCCGCGGCGCGCCGTCGCGCCGCCACCAGCGTTCAGAAAACAGCTTGACGCCTGTCATCAGTTGAAACAGGCCATTGGCCGCAGCCTAGCGAGGTCGGCACCACCGGCAACCGAGCGGGTGCACGGTGTGCGGTAATGCACAACCGAACATCAGGTGTGGCCGGTTTCCGGCCACAACTCCGGTGGCATCCACCGTCCGGGCGATGTTGTCCGGCTTGCGTAACCCTGCCGTGGGGGCGTCGTTGAGTCAGATGTCGGAGCGCTGAACAGCGCAAAGACGGGATACGGCCGATGCCCTGTCGGTCGAGGGGTGGCGGCGGGGCATCGTGCATAGAGGGGCCGGACGTGTGAGGGGTGCGTCCGGCCCCTCCCCCGTGCCCAAAATCGGTGGGGCAGCAGTTCGGCGTTCCTCAGGAAACCGGCTGGGCCACGTTCTCTCGGACCCACTCGACAATCGCCTGGGTGGTAGCGCCCGGTGTGAAGATCTTCGCGACGCCCAGCTTCTCCAACTCGGGAATGTCGCCGTTCGGAATGATGCCGCCACCGAACACGACGATGTCGCGTGCGTCCCGCTCACCGAGCAGTTCCAACACCCGCCGGAAGAGCGTCATGTGCGCGCCGGAGAGCACGGACAGTCCGACCGCGTCGGCGTCCTCCTGGATGGCGGTCTCCACGATCTGCTCGGGAGTCTGGTGCAGGCCGGTGTAGACGACCTCCATCCCGGCGTCCCGCAGGGCGCGCGCGACGACCTTCGCGCCCCGATCGTGGCCGTCCAGGCCGGGCTTCGCGACGACGACCCGAATCCGAGAGCTCATCAGCGCACACCTTTCACCGGCTTGACCGCCTTCACCTTAACGAACGGTAACCCGGCGGGCCCGGCCCGGGAAATCCGGGCTCCGTCACCGGCCGTTACCCGACGGATCCACCGCGCAACCCGGAGGCGCCCGACCCGGCTTCGCCAGAGCCACGCCGCTGGCAGGACCGGGACACCATCCCGGCGCCGTCCGGAGTCAAGCCGGACGACTCCGCCGGAACGGTCACGCTCGGCGACGAACGGGCAGCGACAGGGGCACCGTTCAGCGGCGCGATGCATGACAATAATGGACGCAAACGGACAGATCGACACGCCAATTTTTCGGTCTAGCTTGTGACTCGCCTGGCGGTTGGCTAACGTGTCCACGGTTGTCATCAGGTCCATGGACGGGTGACGACGCGGTCAGCGGACGTCTCACTGGAGTCTCAGGGGACGCCTACCGGCCGCTTCGGAACCCCGACAACGGAGGGTGTGCGTGCGCCAGCGCCTGTCGTCTGAGCCCGATCGATATCGCGGTCGCCGCCGCGTACCCACCCCACCCCGCAGCCGTTACGCCGCTGTCGTCACCACCGCGTTCGTCGGTGCCGGCATCGTGGCCCTCGGCGCTAGCGCCCTGCCGGACGCCAAGGACGTCAGCCCGACGGTCCTCGACGAGCTCAAGCAGGCGTCGGTCACCAGCCAGGACGCAGCGGCCCGTGCGGACAACGCCGACCGCGCCTCCCGGGACAGCCGCAGCGAGGACAGCGCCGAGAAAGAGGTCTGGCTGCTGCCGCTGCAGGGCTACGACTTCAACTCCCCGTACGGCGTCCGCTGGGGCAAGATGCACACCGGCGTGGACCTGGTCGCCCCCGAGGGCACGCCCTACGTGGCGATCCACGACGGGCTGGTCACCAAGGCCGGCTGGTTCGGTGGGTACGGCAACGCCGTGATCATCCAGCACGCCGACGGCAGCGAGGCCATCTACGGCCACTCCTCCGCGGTCAGCGTCAAGGAAGGCCAGCAGGTCAAGGCGGGCGACCAGCTCGGCCTCGTGGGCCAGACCGGTCACGCGTACGGCACGCACCTGCACCTGGAGATCCATGTCAAGGGGCAGCCGGAAGACCCGGTGCCGTTCCTTCAGGAGCGCGGAGTGGACATCAAGCTGCAAGTCGAGGCAATCTACAGCGAGGTAGCCGCCTCCTGACAGCGCGTAACGATCGTTGACCGCCCGGATCTGTCGATCCGGGCGGTTTTTCATGACGCGGTCCTGACGCATGTATCCCGGGTCACAGTGCCGGATGTGACCGATGGCACCCACCCGCATGATCACTTTTCCGGATGTAGCGCCGCACAGCGGGTCATATCCGGGCAGCCGACCATCCGCTCTCCGTCCGAGGGCCGGTCCCCCCCGCCTGCCTCACCTCGGCCCGACACCAGTATTTCGAGGTCAAGTGCCCCTCGACTGTGAAGGTCCGCCGTGCAGGAAGACAGCCCCGTCCAGAACGAGAACACCCCCGACACCGACCAGACCGCGCCGTCGCAGCGCACCGGCCGACGCAACCGCCTCATCGTGCTCGCGGCCGCCGCCCTGGTAGCCCTCGGCCTCGGAGGTGTCGCCGTCGCCACCAGCGACACCGACCACCCGGCACCCGCCGCCGTCTCCCTCGACGCCCAGGCCCGGGCCGAGGCCGCGAGCCGGGCCGACCGCTCGGTCCGTGAATCGAGCACCCCGGTCGACCCCTCGCTCAGCCCGACGCCCAGCCCGTCGGCGGTCAGCGCCAGCCCGACCCCCACGAAGACAGCCGCCGCGAAGGCCAAGCCGAAGCCGAAGCCGAAGAAGACCACCAGGCCCACACCCGCCTGGGTCGACCCGATGCCGGGCGCAGCCGTCACGTCCTGCTACGGGCAGCGCTGGGGCACCCTGCACGCCGGTATCGACCTGGCGCTGCCCTCCGGTACGCCGATCCACGCAGCGGCCGCCGGCACCGTGACCCAGGCCGGCGACGCCTCCGACGGGTACGGCAACTCAGTCTTCATCGACCACGGCAACAGCTACCTGACCCACTACGCCCACCAGAGCCGCATCGCGGTCACCGTCGGCCAGAAGGTCAAGGCCGGCCAGGTCATCGGCTACGAGGGCGCCACCGGCGATGCCACAGGCCCGCACCTGCACTTCGAGGTGCACCAGGGCATGTGGAACCAGATCGACCCGGCCCCGTTCATGCGGGCCCACGGCGTCGACCTGGGCTGCTGAGGCGACACCCCTGCGCGGAACAACACGGAAAGAGTGGCCTCAGCGGTACGTGAGGCCACTCTTTCCTTGATCTGGCGCGACCCTGGGGCGACGGGTCAGAGCTTGTCGACCGGGGCGTGCCGGAGCACCAGCCACATGGTCTGGTCGCCGAAGTCGATCTGCGCACGGGCGCCCGGGCCGTGCCCCTCGACGGCGAGCACCCGCCCCAACCCGTACCGCTGATGGTTGACCCGGTCACCCGCGGACACCTTCGGCCCCTGCGGCAGCTCGCTGGCAGTGGTCAGCCGGCTCGCGTCCACCCCGAGCCGCTGGGCCAGCTGCGCCGCCTTCGGCGTACCCCCCGTGAAGTTGCCACGCGCGCCGGGCGCGCGGTCCGCGCGGCCACCGACGCCGCCGCCCCCGCCAGCCCACGAGGTGTACGACCCCTCGGTGCGCTCCCAGTGCACCAACTCGGTGGGCAGCTCCTCCAGGAAGCGCGACGGCGGGTTGTAGGACGGCTGCCCCCAGGCCGAGCGGGTCACCGCCCGGGACAGGTAGAGCCGCTGTCGGGCGCGGGTGATGCCGACGTACGCCAGTCGGCGCTCCTCCTCCAACTCGCGGGTGTCGCCCAGCGAACGCAGGTGCGGGAAGACGCCGTCCTCCAGCCCGGTCAGGAAGACCACCGGGAATTCCAACCCCTTGGCGGTGTGCAGCGTCATCAGGGTGACCACGCCCTGGTGGTCGGGGTCGTCGGAGGGGATCTGATCAGCGTCGGCGACCAGCGCCACCTGCTCCAGGAAGCCGGCCAGGGTGGCCCGCTCCCCCTCCTCGCCCAGCGCCTCGATCCGCTCGGTGTACTCGCGGGCGACGCTGACCAGCTCCTGGAGGTTGTCCACCCGGCCGGCGTCCTGCGGGTCCAGGCTCTCCTCCAGCTCGGTGAGGTAGCCGGAACGGGTCAGCAGGGCCTCCAGCACCTCCTCCGGGGTGCCGGTCTCGGCCAGCTCGCGGGCGCCGTCGAGCAGCGCCACGAAGTCCGCGATGCCGTTGGCCGCCCGGCTGGAGATGCCCGGCGCCTCCCGGGCCCGGCGCAGCGCCGCGCCGAAGGAGATCCGGTCGCGGCTGGAGAGCGCCTCGACACACGCCTCCGCGCGATCGCCGATGCCTCGGCGCGGGGTGTTGAGCACTCGCCGCAGGCTCACCGTGTCGTCGTCGTTGACCACCGACCGCAGGTACGCCAGGGCGTCGCGGACCTCCTTGCGCTCGTAGAAGCGCACCCCGCCGACCACCTTGTAGGGGAGGCCGACCCGGATGAACACTTCCTCGAAGACGCGGGACTGGGCGTTGGTGCGATAGAAGACGGCGACGTCGCCGGGGCGTGTCTCGTCGGCGTCGACCAGCCGGTCGATCTCCCGGGCCACCCAGTCGGCCTCGGCGTGCTCGGTGTCGGCGACGTAGCCGACGATCTGCTCGCCGGCGCCGGCCTCGCTCCACAGTCGCTTGGGTTTGCGGGAGGTGTTGCGGTCGATCACCGCGTTGGCCGCGTTGAGGATGGTCTGGGTGGAGCGGTAGTTCTGCTCCAGCAGGATCGTCCGCGCGTCGGTGAAGTCCCGTTCGAACTCCAGGATGTTGCGGATCGTCGCACCCCGGAACGCGTAGATCGACTGGTCGGCGTCGCCGACCACGCACAGCTCGGCGGGCTCCAGCCCGTCGGTGCCGGAGACCAGCTCCTTGATCAGGACGTACTGGGCGTGGTTGGTGTCCTGGTACTCGTCCACCAGCACGTGCCGGAACCGCCGGCGGTAGCTCTCCGCGACGTGCGGGTGGGACTGGAGCAGGTGCACCGTGGTCATGATCAGGTCGTCGAAGTCCAGTGCGTGCGCCTCACGAAGCCGACGCTGGTAGAGCGTGTACGCCTCGGCCAGCGCCCGCTCGTTGGGGCCGCTGGCCCGCGCCGCGAACTGCTCCGGGTCGACCAGCTCGTTCTTGAGGTTAGAGACCTGGGCGGCCAGACCACGCGCCGGGTAGCGCTTCGGGTCGAGATCCAGCTCGCGGGTGACCAGCTGCATCAACCGGCGGGAGTCGTCCGCGTCGTAGATCGAGAACGTCGACTTGAGGCCGGCGTGCTCGTGCTCGGCGCGCAGGATCCGCACGCAGGCCGAGTGGAACGTCGACACCCACATCAGGCGGGCCCGGGGGCCCACCAGCGCGGCGACGCGCTCCTTCATCTCGCCGGCGGCCTTGTTGGTGAAGGTGATCGCGATGATCTCGCCGGGGTGCACGTCCCGAGCGGCGAGCAGATAGGCGATCCGGTGCGCGAGCACCCGGGTCTTGCCGGACCCGGCGCCGGCCACGATCAGCAGCGGCGAGCCGGCATGGCTGACGGCGTCGCGCTGCGGCCCGTTCAGCCCGGCGAGCAGCTGCTGCGGATCGAGACGCGCGGCGGCCGCCCCGGGTCGGTGCGGGCGGGCCGGCGCGGACTCCGGCGCAGGCGGGGACGCGGGGATGTCGAAGAGAGGATGCATCGCCCGACAAGTCTATGCCGCGGGCCGGACACTGCGCCGCTGGCGCTCAGCAGCTCGTGCCCGACGGCACGCACCACCGCCCGGCACCGCCACCGGCGGGACATGCGCCCTCCGCGATGAGGAATGCTTGCGCACCCGGCAACGACGTGGGCATACTCGACGGCGTGATCGCTGCGCGCTTCTACTTTTACTATGGCACCGGGAGTCCGGCTGCCGTAGGTCGCGCCTGATCGTTCAGACCTGCTAAAGCCCCGGCTCCTGGAGTCCGGGGCTTTATCCGTCCCAGGTTCCGGGCACCGGGCACCACAGTGCGAGAGGTACCCGATGATGACAGACGTGATGGAGCAGAGCGGCAGCCCGATCCGACCGGGGCAGCCCGTCGCGCAGGAGGCCGAGCCGGCGGTGGCCACACCACCGGCAGGTGCGGACGCCGAGCCGGCCGAGCAGCAGACCGGCACCGAGGAGCCGTCCGCCTCGGCGCGGATCGTGCAGATCAGGGAACGCATCGACGAGATCGACAACGCGTTGATCACGCTGTGGCAGGAACGGGCCGCGTTGTCCCAGGAGGTCGGTGTGACCCGGATGGCGTCCGGCGGCACCCGCCTGGTGCTCTCCCGGGAACGGGAGATCCTGGAGCGGTTCCGGGTCGCGCTCGGTGCCGACGGCACCCAGCTGGCCCTGCTGCTGCTCCGCGCGGGCCGCGGCCCTCTGTGAGCCTCCTCAGCCCGGGCCGAACCGGGCCAGGGCTACCTGGGCCGCCCGTCCTGGGCAACAAGCGGTTCGCTGACGCCGCTGTCCGACGCCGCGTGACCGGTCCGGTCATCACCTGAACAGACGAAACCGCCTGCCGTCGTCGTGGTGGGGACGCGGCAGGCGGTTTCGGTGACTCACACCTCGTGGGTGGCGACGATCTCGCGCTTCTCCGCGAAGTGGCAGGCGCTCGGGTGGTCCGAGCCCCGGCGGATCTCCAGCAGCGGCACCTGCTCGGCGCAGACGTCCTGCGCCTTCCAACAGCGGGTCCGGAACCGGCAGCCCGAGGGCGGGCTGATCGGCGACGGCACGTCACCCGAGAGCCGGATGATCGTCTTGTTGTGCCGCTGGGTCGGGTCCGGCACCGGCACCGCGGAGAGCAGCGCCTGGGTGTACGGGTGGGTCGGTCGCTCGTAGATCTCGTCCTCGGTGCCGATCTCGACGATCTTGCCGAGGTACATCACCGCGACCCGGTCCGACAGGTGGCGGACCACCGACAGGTCGTGCGCGATGAAGACGTACGAGAGGCCGAACTCGCCCTGCAACTGCTCCAGCAGGTTCATGACCTGGGCCTGGATGGAGACGTCCAGCGCCGACACCGGCTCGTCGCAGACGATGATCTCGGGCCGCAGCGCGAGCGCGCGGGCGATGCCGATGCGCTGACGCTGACCGCCGGAGAACTGGTGCGGGTACCGGTTGATGTGCTCCGGGTTGAGCCCGACCAGGTCGAGCAGCTCGCGGACCTTGGCCCGGCGGCTACCCTTCGGCGCCACCTCCGGGTGGATCTCGAACGGCTCACCGAGCAGGTCACCGACGGTCATCCGCGGGTTCAGCGAGGTGTACGGGTCCTGCATGACCAGCTGGATCTGCCGGCGCAGACGCCGCAGCGCGCCGCCGGACAGCTTGGAGATGTCCTGGCCCTTGTAGACCACGTTGCCCGCGGTCGGCTTCTCCAGGTTCATCAGCACCCGGGCGAGCGTCGACTTGCCGCAGCCCGACTCGCCGACCACACCGAGCGTCTCGCCGGCGCGCAGACCGAACGAGACCCCGTCGACCGCCTTGACCTGACCGACGGTCTTCTTGAACACCACACCCTGCGTGACGGGGTAGTGCTTGACCAGGTCATTGACCTCGAGGATGTTCTCAGACACGGTTCACCAGCTCCTCGGCGAAGTGGCAGGCGCTGGCCCGGGCGGGGCCGACCTGCAGCAGCGGCGGGACCTTCTCCCGACACACCGGCTGAGCCATCGGGCACCGCGGGTTGAACGGGCAGCCCGGCGGGATGTTCATCAGGTTCGGCGGGAGGCCCTTGATCGTCCGGAGCTGCTGCCCCTTCTCGTCGAGGCGCGGGATCGAGTCGATCAGACCCAGCGTGTACGGGTGCGCCGGCTTGGCGTACAGCTCGTACACGTCGGCTTCCTCGACGATCCGGCCCGCGTACATGACCGCGATCCGGTCCGCGACGTCGGCGACCACGCCGAGGTCGTGGGTGATCAGGATCATGCCCATCTGCCGCTCGCGCTGGAGCTCGGCCAGCAGGTCCATGATCTGGGCCTGCACTGTCACGTCGAGGGCAGTGGTCGGCTCGTCCGCGATCAGCACCTCGGGGTCGAGCGCCAGCGACATCGCGATCATCGCGCGCTGCCGCATACCACCGGAGAACTGGTGCGGGTAGTTGTTGAACCGGCCCTTGGCGTTCGGGATCTTGACCTGGTCGAGCATGTCGATCGCGCGCTTCTTGGCCTCCGCGCGGCCCATGCCTCGCCGGACCCGGAACTGCTCGGCGATCTGGAACCCGACGGTGAAGACGGGGTTCAGCGCGGAGAGCGCGTCCTGGAAGATCATCGCGATGCCCTCGCCGCGGATGCGGCGGCGCTCCTCTTCGGACATGCGGAGCATGTCCTTGCCGTGGAAGCGGACCTGCCCACCGGTGACGAAGCCGGGCGGCGTGTCGAGGATGCCCATGATGGTCTGCGCGGTGACGCTCTTACCGGAGCCGGACTCGCCGAGCACGGCGAGGGTCTCCCCCGCGTCGACGTGGTACGTGACCCCGTTGATGACCTTTGCGACGCCGTCCCGGGTACGGAATTCCACCCGCAGGTCGTCGACCTCGAGCAGTCGGCCGGAGGGACGCCCGGACCCGCCGGATCCCGGCGCTGACTGCTCGGACACGAGAATGTCGGACACTGGATCTCCCCTAGCGGAGTTTCGGATCGAGGGCCTCGCGGACCGACTCACCGAGCATCACGAAGCTCAGCACTGCGGTGACGAGGAACGCGGCGGGGAAGAACACCAGCCCTGGCGCGACCCGGACAAAATTCTGCCCATCACTGATCATGATGCCCCAGGACACCACCGGCGACTTCAGACCGACGCCCAGGAACGACAGGGTGGCCTCGGCGCCGATGAACGAGCCGACCATGATCGTGCCGTAGACCAGCAGCGGGGCCAGGCAGTTCGGCAGCAGGTGCTTGAGGATGATCCGGCCGGTGCCGGCACCCAGCGCGCGGGCCGCCACGATGTAGTCGGCCTCCTTGGTGGCGAGCACCGAGGAACGCATCAGCCGCATCACGACCGGCCAGCTCAGCACGATCAGTGACGCGGTCACCAGGCCCATGATCTGGGCCTTGCTGTTGCCGGAGCCCGACCCGTTGAAGGTGGTCAGGATGACGATCGCGCCGAGCACGAACGGCAGACCGAAGAAGACGTCGGCGATCCGGCTGAGCAGCGCGTCCACCCAGCCTCCGCGGTAACCGGAGATGATGCCCATGGTTCCGCCGATGAGCAGGGTGCCCATCACGGAGAGCACGGCGACCACGATGGAGGCCCGTGCGCCGTAGATGACCCGGGCGTAGACGTCGCGACCCTGCACGTCGTAGCCGAACCAGCCATTGGCGGACGGCTTGTCGAGGCTGCGCGACAGCGAGCCGTTGACCGCGTCGCCCGGTGCGAACAGCGCCGGGAAGGCCGCCATCAACAGGAAGATCACGATCAGCGTGGCCGAGATCCAGAACAGCGGCTTGCGCCGCAGATCCCGCCAGGCGTCGCCGAGCAGGCCACGCGGCTTATCGTTGCTCTGCGGCTGGCCCGCGGTGGCGGGTGCGGCGGAGTCGGTGGGGTGTGCGCCAGGGGTACTGACGATCGATGCGGTACTCGGGTCACTCATAACGGATCCTCGGGTCCAGGGCGGCGTAGAGCAGGTCAACCAGCAGGTTCATCACGAGATAGACCAGCACCAGGACGACCACGATGCCTACCACCGTGGCGCTTTCCTTGGTGATGATCGCTCGGAAGACCTGACGGCCGATTCCGTTGATGCCGAAGATTCCCTCGGTGACGATCGCGCCACCCATCAGGGCACCGAGGTCGGTGCCGAGCAGGGTCACCACCGGGATGAGCGAGTTGCGCAGCAGGTGCACGCCGACCACCCGGCGCATGGGAAGGCCCTTGGCGATGGCGGTACGCACGTAGTCCGCGCGACGGTTCTCGGCGATGCTCGTTCTCGCGACCCGGGCGATGTACGCCACTGATGCGCTGCCCAGCACGAAGCCCGGCACGATCAACTCGGACCACCGCATCTCGGAGGAGACGGTCGGCTTGATGATGCCCCACTGCACACCCAGCAGCCACTGCAGCACGAAGCCGACCACGAAGACCGGCAGCGCGATCAGGAACAGGGTGGAGACCAGGACCAGGTTGTCCAGGAAGCCGTTACGCCGCAGACCGCTCAGCACGCCGGCACCGAGGCCGATGATCGCCTCGATGGCGAGCGCCACCACGGCCAGCTTCAGGGTGTTCGGGTACGAAGTCATGATGATGTCGCTGATCTCGCGCTGCGAGAACGTCTGACCGAAGTCGCCCTGGAGCAGGTTCTTCATGTAGTTCGCGTACTGCACGAAGACGTTCTGGTCGAGGTGGTACTTCTCGGTCATGAAGGCGATGTACTGGTCCGGGCAGCGACGCTCGCCGCACTTACCGGCGAACGGATCGCCCGGAACGGCCCAGACGAGCCAGTAGATCAGGAACGTCGTACCGATGAAGACCGGCACGAGTTGGAGCAGCCGTCTCAACAGATAACGGCCCATGGGGTGGTCCTCCAGACAGGGGGCGCGTCGGACGGCCGACACGGTGGTGACAACGTGCGAGTGGAGTGTTGTAACACCCAATCGCGGAACGGCCCCGGGTCGGGCTCACCGGATGTGG
Organism: Micromonospora sp. DT15; assembly: GCF_049841475.1. Taxonomy (NCBI): domain Bacteria; kingdom Bacillati; phylum Actinomycetota; class Actinomycetes; order Micromonosporales; family Micromonosporaceae; genus Micromonospora; species Micromonospora sp. DT15. Next base: position 314,537 of record NZ_JBNCKJ010000005.1, on the reverse strand, counting down.
CGAGCCCGACCCGGGGTCAGACCGTTCGGATCAGAGCTCGACCGAGGTGATGTCGATCTCGCCGACGTTGTTCAGCTCGAGCTTCTTGATCTTCTCCGAGTGGCCGGACTGCTGACCGTAGAAGTAGACCGGGATGCTCGGAACGTCCTGGTCGACCTTCTCGACCGCCTTGGCGAACGCCTCGTGCGAGGCCTCCAGGCTCGGAGCGCCGCTGGCCTGCTTGGCAAGGGTGTCGACCTCGGGGTTGCTGTAGAGGCCGTCGTTCGAGGAGCCGTTGGTGACGAACAGCGGGTTGACCCAGTTCTCGACGTCCGGGTAGTCCTGCTGCCACGCGGCACGGTACGGGCCGCTCATCTTGTGGGCGTTGATGTTCTGACGGAACACCGCGAAGGTCGGCACACCCTCGGCCCGGGCGTTGATGTTGAGGTTGGTCTTGACCTGCTGCGCGACGGCGTCCATCCAGTCCTTGTGGGCGGAGTCCGCGTTGTAGTAGAAGACCATCTCGCCAGTGAAGCCACCGGCCTCGGCGAGCAGCGTCTTGGCCGTCTCCGGGTCGAACTTGCAGGCGGTGCAGTTACCCGGCTTGGCGCCCGGGGTCAGCGGGTTCGCCCAGCTGTCGGCCGGCTTGCGGGTACCGAAGAAGATCTTGTCCGAGATCTCCTGCCGGTTGACCGCCAGCGACACCGCACGACGCAGCTTCGGGTTCGCGAAGCGCTTGTCGTAGATCGGGAACGCGATGAACGCGGTCGACGGCGTGACGGTCGAGCGGCCCCGGTCAACGAGGTCGGTCTTCCACTTGTCACCGGCGAGCGCCGAAGTGGGGACAACCTCCATGAAGTCGAGGTTGTTGGCCAGCAGATCGGCGTAGGCGGCGTTGTCGTCCTGGTACAGCTTGACGTCGACGTCCTTGATCTTCATCTTGTCGCGAAGATTGTAGTCGTCGAAGCGCGTCAGCTTGATGAGGGAGTTGTCCTCCCAGGACACGAACTTCACCGGGCCGTTGCCGATCGGCTTCGTCTTGCCGAACTCTTCCGGCTTCATGGTGAAGAAGACGTCCGGCAGCGGCATGAAGGCGCTGTAGCCGAGCTTGGTCGGGAAGACCGCGGTCGGCGCCGCCAGGGTGACCTCGAAGGTCTGGTCGTCGATGACCTTCAGGCCGGACAGCTTGTCGGCCGTCGGAGTCGGGGCCTTCTTCGGGCCGTCCGCGCCGTCCGGGTCCGTGGTGTAGGTCTGCTCGAAGCCCGCGATGTCCGCGAAGAAGGTGCCGTTCTGCGCACCGTTCGGCGAGTAGGCGGCCCAGTTCCAGGCGTCGACGAAGTTCTTCGCCTTGACCTCGGTACCGTCGTGGAACTTGGTACCGGCCTTGATCTTGATCGTGAAGACCTTGGAGTCCGTGGTGTTGATGGACTCCGCAAGCGCGTTCCGCGGGGCCCCACCGTCGTTCGGGTACTCGACGAGGCCGGTGAAGAGCCAGTCGATGATCTTGCCGCCACCGGTCTCCGTGGTGTTCGACGGGACCAGCGGGTTCTCCGGCTGGACGCCGTGCACAACGATCGAGCCATCCGTGCTGGCGGCAGTGTCGTCACTGCCGCCGCTCGAGCAACCGCTCGCGACAAGCGCGGCAGCCGCGCTGAGCGCGATGGCGCTCGTCGCCCGCTTCGAGACTCTCATTCCGAGGGGCCTCCTCTTTCTAACCAGGTTCCGTCGTGGGTTTCACGCACGTTTGGGGGTGACACCGCCCGACCACCCCGGGGCGCGGGTCGCCGGGACCACAGGGAAGTTGGGGACACCCTGATGTTCCGATCCGCCGGGCTCCCCCACCAACGAGGCGTGACACGACGCAATCGACACAGCCACGGGCCGCCGAGATCGGCGAAATCGTGGTCGTGGGGCGTACGGAGTGCCACACACCGATGGTGAGGTGCTGCCACTGTGACACCCACTGGCCTCTTCCGTGAAGGTGCCGTTATCAAGCCGTTAGTTGCCCGCCACGTTGCCGATACTTGAAAAATGATCATAAAACGGTCGACGCAGGCGGCACTGAGCAGGAAATACGTTGCGCCCACCCGGTAACCCGGCCTGAGCCGGTGCGCGCGCCCCAGGACCACCCAGCCCGATGGGACGTGCGTCACCACTCATGTTTCGAGCCATCCGGATGAGGGCCCCTACGGCTACCCGGACACGATCATCGGCTGGGCGTACGAGGGCGCGCCGGCGGTTTCTCTGATCCTCGCCGGTGTCGACGCGCCGTCACACGAGCCGGCGGTCCGCCGCCCAGCGGGAGAGCTCGTAGCGATTCGACATCTGAAGCTTGCGCAACACGTTCGACACGTGCGTCTCCACTGTCTTGATGGAGATGAACAGCTCCTTGGCGATCTCCTTGTACGCGTACCCCCGGGCCAGCAGCCGCAGCACCTCCCGCTCACGGTTGGTGAGCTGGTCCAGCTCCGGGTCGGCCACCGGCGCGTCCGGGCGGGCCGCGAAGGCGTCCAGCACGAACCCGGCCAGCCGTGGGCTGAACACCGCGTCCCCGTCGGCCACGCGCCGGATCGCGGCAGCCAGCTCGTCCGGGGAGATGGTCTTGGTGACGTACCCGCGGGCACCGGCACGGATCAGCCCGATCACGTCCTCCGCCGCGTCGGAGACGCTCAACGCGAGGAACTTGACCTGCGGGTGCGTACGCCGCATCGCCTCCAGCACCGCGCGACCGCCGCCGTCGGGCATGTGCACGTCGAGCAGCACCACGTCCGGGCCGACGGCGGCGATCCGGGTGACGGCCTCGGCCACCGTGCTCGCCTCGCCGACCACCTCGACGTGAGCGCCCAACTCCGCGCGCACCCCGGCACGGAACATGGCGTGGTCGTCCACCAGGAACACCCGCAGCCGCTCGGGGCGGGCATCCGCCGGGTCGAGGTGCTCGGTCGACTGCTCGGCCATGGTCATCTGTTCCTCTCCGCTGCGGACGAGTCCCGGGAGATCGGCAGGATCAACCGGACCTCGGTCCCCTCCCCCGGGCCGGACCGGATCTCGGCCCGTCCGCCGTGCCGCTTCATTCGCCCGATGATCGAGCCGCTGACGCCGTGCCGGTGGTCCTCCACCGTATCGGGGTCGAAGCCCTTGCCACGGTCCCGGACGAAGACGCTTACCTGATCCGGCTCCACCTCCGCGTAGAGCGACACGGTCTGCACACCGGCGTGCCGGGCGGCGTTCACCAACGCCTCCCGCGCGGCCGCGACCAGCGCCCCGACCTTCTCGTCGGTCTCCCGGTCCCCCACCACCACCGTCTCCACGCTGATCGCGAAGGTGTCCTCGACCTCGGCCGCGGCCTGCTCCAGGGCGGCGGCGAAGCGCTCGCTCGGCGAGGCGGTCGGCTTGTAGAGCCAGTTGCGCAGCGAACGCTCCTGCCCTCGGGCCAGCCGCTGCACCGTTTTGACGTCAGCTGCGTTGCGCTGGATCAGGGCCAACGTGTGCAGCACCTGGTCGTGCACCATCGCGGCCAACTCGGCCCGCTCCTGCTCGCGGATGCGCCCCTCGCGCTCCGAGCGGAGCTGGCTGTACGTCCGCCAGAGCACCGGCGCGGCGACCACGCCGACGCCCGCCAACCCGACCAACGCGAAGATGACGCCATTGATCACCGCGTCGAAGTTCTGTGCCGGGGAGTAGACGGCCGCGACGCCGATGATGCCGACCGCGACCAGCACTCCCCCGCCGATGAACCGCAGCACGAAGGCCCGCCGGTCGCTCTCCTCGACGACCGCGCCGAGCCAGGGCACCGGCATCGCGTCGCCCCACTGTCGCCGCCGCTCGGGCGCGGACTGGTGCCAGATGACCCCGGCGCCGACCGCGATGATGGCCACCAACCAACCGGCGGTGCCCGCCGCGCCGACCGAGTCGAAGACCATCACCTGGATCAACAGGACACCGAGCCCGATCCCCACGAACGGCAGGAGTTGGGCGACGTCCCGCCGGGGCGGCACCGCGGTGTCACCGGGACGCAGCGGCACCACCGCCCAGAAGGCCGCGTAGAGCAGCAGGCCGAGCCCGCTCAGCCCGAGCAGGACCATGAACGCGACGCGCACCCGCAGCACCGAGATGCCGAGATGGTCGGCGATACCGGCGGCGACGCCGGCGGCCATCCGGTGCTCCGGGGCGCGGTACAGGCGCGGGGGCGAGGTCACGGTGCTGATCGGAGGCTCCCTGGTCACGGTGGCGGACAGGTCGAGGTCGGTGACTCGATCGTCACACGCTGCGGCGTCCGCGACCACGGGGACGCCCCCGACATTCCGGCCGCCGGATCTCAGGGTGGGGTCAGGGTCGGGTCCTGAGGTCGTTCGGGTGGACCGGGCAGCAGGATCGAAGCATGACCGAGGAAGCTGCCCCGCCACCCCGACCGGGGTCGGCACAGCCGGGCGGTTCAGCACCGCCCCCGCCCACCACCACGCCCGCCGAATGGACCGAGCCCATCACGTTCGGTCCGCACGCTGGCACCGACGCGACAGCCGGCACCGTGCCCGGCGAACCGGCCGACGGCTACGCGCCGCCCACGGCGGGCCACGGCCCAGGCCCGGGGTTCGCGGCGGGCACCGGCTACGGCCAGGGCGGCACGCCGCCAGGGCCGGGTGGTCCCGGTCCGTCCGCACCGCCACCGCCGTTGGGCGGCACCGGCTTCACCTCGCGGTACGGGCTGGTCCGCCCGCGCGAGGGGCGGTACCTGGCCGGCGTCTGCGCGGCGATCGGACGCGCCACCAACACCGATCCGGTGCTTTGGCGGGTGCTGCTCGCGGTGCTCGGGTTCTTCGGGGGCATCGGCATCCTGGTGTACGTCGCCGCCTGGCTGATCATCCCGAACGAGGGCGACACCGCGTCCCCCGTCGAGTCCATGCTCGGTCGTGGTCGCTCCAGCATGTCCCCGGTGACGGTGATCGTCCTGGGCATCCTGGTCGCGGCCAGCTTCGCGTACATCGTCACCGACGCCTTCCGCGCGGTGCTGCTCGGCGCGGCCATCCTGGTCGCCGGCGCGCTCCTGCTCAACCGGGACGGCCGCAACCCACGGCCCGGCACGCCCGGTGGTCCGCCGCCCGCCGCACCGTCCGGCAACCCGGCCGGTCCGGTCGTCCCACCGGTGACCTGGCCCGCGCCGTCGTATGGCCCGGCGCCGTCGACCGGCCCAGCGGCGACACCGCCGATGTTCGGCACCGGTCCGGGGTACGCCACCGCGACGACGGGGGCGGCGAACACAGCCACCGCTCCGGCGTACGACGCGCCGCCGACCAGCGCGACACAGCCGGTGTCCGGGGTCGGCCCGACGTCCGGGCAACCGGCCGGCACGACGGCTGCCCAGCCCGGCTGGCCGAGTACCGCCATGCCCAGCGCCGGCTGGCCGTCGGCGCCGGTGAGCAGCACACCCGCTGCCCCGGCCGGCTATCCGACCGCCCCGCCGCCCTCCGGTTACCGCCCTCCGTTCGCGCCGCACGGCCCGTACGCTTCGCCGACCCCGCCCGCGCCTCGTCCGCCCAAGCCACCGAAGCCGCCGAAGCGCCCCAAGGAGCGATCGCCGCTCGGTGCGGTGACCTTCTCGCTGATCTTCCTGGTACTCGGTCTGGTCGCCCTGCTCGACCTGCTGGACGTCTTCGCCGTCAGCGCCTCGGCGTACTTCGCTGCCGCGCTGGCCACGATCGCGCTGGGCCTGCTGGTCGGCACGTGGTTCGGACGGGCGCGCTGGCTCATCGCACTCGGTCTGGTGACCGCGGCGGCGCTGGGCACGGCGACCGTCGCCGAGTCCTACGACCGGATCCGGGGGGTCGACGGCGCGGTGACCTGGGCGCCCACCGACCACCGCGACCTGGCGGACCGGTACGAGAACAGCTTCGGTGACGCCGTGCTCGACCTACGCGGGATCAACTTCGCGAAACGGGACAGCCAGGTGACGGTGGCCGTCAACTTCGGCCAGGCGACGGTGGTCGTGCCGCCGAACGTGGACGTCACCACAGTGGCCGACGTCAACGCGGGCGACGCCAACATCTTCGGCAACCGCTCCGGCGGGCTGGACGGCCGCCTGCGGGAATCCACCGACGTCGGCGCGGACGGGCCCGGCGGCGGGACCCTGCGTCTCTACATCCATGTCAATGCCGGCAACCTGGAGGTGACCCGGTGAAGGCTCACCGCACGGATCTGGTGTCGTTCGCCTTCGGGCTCGTGTTCCTGGCGCTGTCGGCCTGGTGGCTGCTCGCCCAACTGCTCGGGCTCGCCCTGCCGCCGGTCGGCTGGTTCCTGGCCGGCGCGCTCATCCTGATCGGGGTCTTCGGGTTGGTCGGCGCGCTGCGCTCGAGTCGACCGAACCAGCCGGAACCGATTGCCGAGGCCGGCGCAGCCGAGGCGGTCGCGCCCGTCTCCGGGACACCCGTCTCCGGCACGTCCGTCTTCGGCGGACCCGTCTCCGGCGCACCCGTCTCTGGTGCCGCCACGTCGACGTCCGGCGCGGCCCTGCCGGTCTGGGAAGCCGAACGGTCCACCTGGGACTCTCCCTCCTCCGACCCGACGCTCATCTCGGACCCGATGTTGGAGACGCCGACGACCGAGGTGCGGGCGCAGGACGTGCCGGGCGCCGACGTGATCCACCCGGCCTGGCTGGCACATTCGCCGTCGGAGCCGTCGACCGAGCCCATCCCCGGCCGACCCGACAACGGAGACGACGAGCCGACCACCGGGAACCCCGCCCGCCCGGCCTCGTCCGAGGGGGACGAGCCGACCCGCTCCGACCAACCGGTCAGGGCCACCGGCGACCAGCCGGGTGACGAGCACGAGGGTCCGCGCAGGCAAGCCTGACCTCGGACGGCCGTCCGCGTCGGTCCACCGCATCCCCACGGCGGTGCGGCCGGCGCGGACGGACGCATATGCTGGCTGGTGGAGATCTCGCCTCTGCCGGCCGGCCCGTCCCGCCCATGGCGGTCCCGCCGCGATTCCCGTCTCTACCCCCGTCAGGAGCCCGCCCGACATGACCCAGTCCCCCGCCGTGCGTACCACCGGCCGGTCCGGTCCGGTCCGCATCGGCGAGCGAGCCGCCCGTACCCTCGTCGCCGAGCTGGCCCGGATCAACGACCCCAAGGCCGCCCTGCTGGTCGGGGTGACCCCGGACTCCGCGGTGCTGGCCGCGGCGGTCGATGCGCTGCTCCCCGGTGACCGGCTCACCGTGGTGCCCGCCGAGCCGTTCGGCGCTGCCGCGCTCAGCGAGCACGTCACAGCCCAGGGTCGCTGGGTGGCCGACCGGGTGAGCGTCGTCGACTCGCTGGCCGAGGCCGAGGCCGCCGAGGTCGTCATCGCTGCTGAGGCGTTCACCGGCACCGCCGAGGCCACCCGCAGCGGCGTCGAGGGATTGGTCAAGTACCTGACCGACGGGGCGGTGCTGAGCGTGGCGACCGTCGCCACCCCCGGACGGACCGAGGGTGCCGCCGCCGAGCTGGCCCGACAGGACGCCCTCTACGGCGTCGGTGCCGATCTGGTGTTGCGCAACTCGCCACCGGTGCGGGTCTACCGACTGCGCTTCACCCCGGCCAGCCCGGCCGCTGCCGACAGCCTGGCCCCCGCGTACCGGCCGTCGAGCGTGCCGGTGACCCGGGGCATGCACATCGACTCCAACGGGGTGGCGGCGGCGGGCATCGCGCTGGGCCTCGCGGCGCTGGCCCGGGTGGCGCGCCCGTCGTCCAAGCTGTGGCTGCTGCCGGCCCTGGCCGCCGGGCCGGTCGCCGCGTTCTTCCGGGACCCCGAACGGGACGTGCCGGAGGACCCGAGCGCCGTGGTCGCCAGCGCGGACGGGAAGGTCCTGTCGGTGCAGCGGCTGCACGACGAGCGCTTCGGCGACGGCGAGTGGCTACGGATCGCGGTCTTCCTGTCGGTGCTGGACGTGCACGTCAACCGCGCTCCGGTCGCCGGCAAGGTGGTGGACTACTTCGTCGCCGACGGCGGCTTCGTCAACGCGATGAAGCCGGACGCCGAGCACAACGTCGCCGCGTACACCGTGCTGGACACCGCTCGCGGCACCGTGGTGGTCGCGCAGCGGACCGGGCTGATCGCCCGCCGGATCGTGCAGCGCGCGCCGATCGGCGCGCTGCTGGCCAAGGGCGAGCGCTTCGGGCTGATCCGGTTCGGCTCCCGGACCGACGTCTACCTGCCCGCCGAGGCCGCCGACCCGCTGGTCGGGCCGGGCGACAAGGTGGTCGGCGGGTCCACGGTCATCGCCCGCTGGCGCTGACCAGCAGACGAAGAACGGGGCGCCGCTGACCGCGGCGCCCCGTTCTGTCTGTTCGAATCAGGCGGTACGACGTTGCCGCAGCCAGAGAACCGGCCCGCTGACCAGGTAGCCCACCACGATCAGGGCGAACGTGAGCCGGATGTCGACCAGCGCGCCGATCACCGGGGCCAGCCAGAGCCACGGCGGCAGCTTCACCAGGCGGGCGAGCTTGGCGTACGGGAAGCTCGACACCATCGCGAAGGCCAGCAGCGCCACACCGGCGACCAGCACGGCACCGGGCACCGGCAGGCCGATCGCCACTGTCACGGCGAGGACCGCGGCCGCCATGGTGGTGGGCACCCCGCAGAAGAACCTGCCGTCCTTCGGCGAGACGTTGAAGCGGGCCAGTCGGATCGCGGCGCACGCCGCGACCAGGGCGCACGCCACCGCCGCCGCCGCCGTGGAGACGGAACCGGCGAGCGAGGCGTAGACCACTACCGGCGCGGCGAGACCGAACGAGCACATGTCGGCCAGTGAGTCCATCTGCGCGCCGAACGGGCTCGCCACCCCGAGCCGTCGGGCCAGCGCGCCGTCCAGACCGTCGAAGCCGACGCACGCGATCAGGCAGAGCGCCGCCATGCGCACCTCGCCCTGCATGGCCAGGAAGATGGCCAGCATGCCGAGCATCAGGCTGGCCAGCGTGCAGGCGTTGACCAGGCCGAACTTCATCCGGCGCGCCATGGTGCGCTCGCCGGGAAGCAGCGGGATCGTGTGGGCCTCGTCGGTCTGCGTCATCGGTGGCATCGCCGGGCTGACCGGCATGACCGCCTCGACGTCGGCTCGGTCCAGGCCCAGTGTCGGGTCCACGCCCAGTGTCGGCCGGCTGAGCCGGTCCAGGCCGTAGCGGCGGCGCTGCCGATCGGCGTACCGGTGCTCGGTCGGGGCCAGGTCGGTCGGGTGCAGGTCGCCGTCGCGGCGGCCGACCCGGACCAACAGCACCTGGCGGGCGAACGTGCTGCTGCGGCGCAACCGGCCCGCCCAGCGACGCCCTGCGGGGCGCGGACTGTCAGTAGTACGACGCCGGCGCCATGGGGCTCTCGGCACGTTTCCTCCATCACCGGATCTGCTGACCGCCAAGTGGCGGGTGTCCGGCTGTCTCGTGCCGGACCTTGCATGGCCCGGCAGCCGTTTTGCGGAGTACACCATCGCATAGGGGAACATGGCTTGGCGATAGCTGCCGGCGGTACTTGTATCTGGCTTAAACCGCTCGAACCGCTCGTGTGTTCCCATCCCGGGCCTCATCGCCCTTTTCCTCCATCATTCCCGCCTTTGACTGTACCGGAGGGTCACCAACTCGGCTCGTCGAGCGGTGTGCTATCGACCACTCTGTCCGATTGCCGCGGCAGCGATGTCGCTCAACGGCAGGTCAGTCGCCTCCTCGCGGGTGAACCACCCCGCCCGCGCCGTCGACCCCCCGGCGGACTCGGTGACCACCGCGTCGGTAGGTACGTCCACCAGCACCCGATAGATCACCCGTACGCCATGCCAGTCCAGAGGTCGACCCTCCGGGCCCAGCGCGGCGGGATTGTGCAGATTGTTGACGCCGAGAAGCTCCACGACCCGGCCCACCTGCCCACCCTCCTCGACCAACTCCCGTAGCAACCCGGTGGTCGGCTGCTCGCCGTGATCGGTGCCCCCGCCAGGCAGGTGCCACAGACCGGCTCCCGGGTAGCCCTCCGCGATCTGAGTGAGCAGGATCCGCCCAGCGGGGTCGGTGACCAGCCCGTACGCCCCGAAGCGCAGCCGACGGTCGGGGTGCTGCGGCGGCAACAGGTCCCGCGACCGGTGCGCTGCCGGCGGGAGTGGGGAGACTGGCAGGCCGAGCGCCTCGGCGGTGAACGGGGTCAGCGGCAACTGCGCCACCTCCGCCAGCGGAAGCCAGGAAGCCTGATCGACCAGACCAGCCCCGGCGCCGCGCGACCCGCCCTCGGGCCGCGCACTCTCACGCTCCGCGCCGTGAGGCAGCGCGTCGTGGGGCGTGCTGAGGTCGAACAGCAGCCGGTCGGTGTGCAGCGAAGCCTTGTCCTCCGAAGAGGTGGCCACATCGGCAACCACCGCGAGTAGTCGCGTCACCGCAACCGTCAACCCGACCTGCTCGTCGACTTGGCGGATCACGGCGCGCTCCGGGTCCTCGGCATGCCTGACGGCACCGCCGGGCAACCGCCAGACCCCGGGAAACTCGCCCTCCACCCCGTCCCGAACCACCAGGACCCGGCCCGCGTCCCGCAAAAGTCCATAAGCCCCGACTCGCCGCGCGAATTGCACCTTCGCTCGCCCCCGCTTCCGCACCCACAACTGTTGATCATCAAGTTACCGTCGTCCAACTCGCGTTCCGACGATAACTTCATGATCAATGCGCGGTAGTGCACGGGAAGCCCGAGATTGACGGTGATCCACTCGGGTTCACGGAAGGCGCGGCATTCCAGCGCCCGGGATACCGCGTTTTCAAGAAACCCGAGTGGATCACAGGCTGGGCATGGACCTACCGAAGCCGGACGACCCCTCGGGGTCGGGGTCAGGTGAGTTGGGCGGCCTGGACTGCTTCGGCGGTCACCTCGGTGAGGCGGTCGGTGGGGAGGGCGCCCAACTCCTCGCGGCCGAACCAGCGGGCCTCGCAGGTGGAGCCGCCCACGTCGGCCACGGTCAGCGGGTTGGGCTGGTCGACGACGACCCGGTAGAAGGCGCGTACGCCGTGCCAGTCGATCGGGTAACCCTCGGGGCCGAGTGAGGCGGCGTCGCGGTGACTCGCGACACCGAGCAGCTCGACGAGGCGGCCGGCCTGGCCGGTTTCCTCGATCAGCTCCCGGATGAGTGCCGCGCCGGGCTGTTCGCCGTAGTCGGTGCCGCCTCCGGGTAGGTGCCAGCAGCCGGCGCCGGGGTAGCCGTCGGAGATGCGGGTGAGCAGCACTCGGCCGGCGGGGTCGGTGCAGACCGCGTACGCGGCGAAGCGCTGGGCCCGGTGCAGCCCGTCGGGGCCGGGCACGGCGTAGAAGGAGGGAAACTCGGGTGCCTCGTCGGGCACCACGTCGGCCGAGGAGGCGGGCAGCCCGAGGGCGCGTGCGGTGAACGAGCGCAGCGGCAGCTCGCGCGCCTCGTCGAGGGTGTACCACCGGGCCAGGTCGGTGGGGCGCTCGCCGACCCGGTCGGCAAGGGTGCCACCGCGCACGGCAACCCGGTAGATCAGCCGGTCGGTGTGGATGGTGATGCCGCGGTCGGGAAGTGCCCGCATGTCGGCGAGCACGTCGGCCAGGCCGGACACGGCGACGGAGAGGCCGGTTTCGGCGGCGGTCTCGCGGACGACCGTGTGGTTCGGGTCTTCGCCGTGGTCGACCGCCCCTCCGGGCAGCGACCACGTGCCGGGGGTGCCGGAGCGCTCCGATGCGCGGACCAGCAGGACTCGGCCGCTTGAATCAGCACAAACTGCGTATGCCGCGATCCTGCGGAGCGGCTTGAGCAAGGTGGTCACGGGAGCAAATTCTCCCCGGGCCGGGTTACCGGAACGGAAAAGAGTCGGATTCCTGACTATCTGGCCCCGGTCAGGGATTGGTCAGGGTAAGGATCCGGGCGGTCACCGAGGGCGGGCCGGGCGCCAGCGCGGACTGTGGGGGTATGACATCGACCACCGCTCCCCACGCCCCGTACAAGCAGCTCCGGCGACCCACCACCGACCGCATGGTCGCCGGGGTGGCCAGCGGCGTCGGCCGCTACTTCGCCGTCGATCCCACACTGGTCCGGGTGATCTTCGCGGTCACCGGACTGCTCACCGGCGGGCTCGCGCTGTTCGCGTACCCGATCATGTGGTTCCTGATGCCGGAGGAGCCCAGCGGCGCGCCGGCTTGGCCGCACGCCGCGGGCGTCGCGCCGCAGAACGGCCCGCCGCCCACCGCCGGGCCCGCGCCCGGCGGACCACCGCAGGGGTACGCCTCGACGCCGCCCTACCCGCCGACGACCCCGCTCTACCCGCCGACGACGCCGTCCAGCCCGCCGACGACCCCGTCCAGCCCGCCGACGGCGGCCTGAGCGGCGCTCACTCCCACTCGATGGTGCCCGGCGGCTTGCTGGTGACGTCCAGGACCACCCGGTTGACCTCGGCGACCTCGTTGGTGATCCGGGTGGAGATCCGGGCCACGATGTCGTAGGGCAGCCGGGACCAGTCGGCGGTCATCGCGTCCTCGCTGGAGACCGGGCGCAGCACCACGGGGTGCCCGTAGCTGCGCCCGTCTCCCTGTACACCGACGCTGCGCACGTCGGCGAGCAGCACCACGGGGAACTGCCAGACACCCCGGTCGAGGCCGGCGGCGGTCAGCTCCTCGCGGGCGATCAGGTCGGCCTGGCGGAGCAGGTCGAGCCGCTCCTGGTCGACCGCGCCGATGATCCGGATGGCCAGACCGGGGCCGGGGAACGGGTGCCGCCAGACCATCGCCTCGGGCAGGCCCAACTGGAGGCCGAGCGTGCGGACCTCGTCCTTGAACAGGGTGCGCAGCGGCTCGACCAGCGCAAACTTCAGGTCTTCCGGGAGGCCGCCCACGTTGTGGTGGCTCTTGATGTTGGCAGTGCCGGTGCCGCCGCCGGACTCCACCACGTCGGGGTAGAGGGTGCCCTGGACGAGGAACTCGACGTCGCCGTGTGCGGCGATCTCGCGGGCCGCGGCCTCGAAGACCCGGATGAACTCCCGACCGATGATCTTGCGCTTCTGCTCCGGGTCGGTCACCCCGGCGAGCGCGCCGAGGAACCGGTCGGTGGCGTCGACCACCTTCAGCTTGATGCCGGTGGCACTGACGTAGTCCTTCTCGACCTGCTCGGCCTCGCCGGCGCGCAGCAGGCCGTGATCGACGAAGACGCAGGTGAGCTGGTCACCGACGGCCTTGTGCACGAGCGCCGCGGCGACCGCCGAGTCGACTCCGCCGGAGAGGCCGCAGATGACCTCCTTGTCGCCGATCTGGGCGCGGATCCGGGCGACCTGCTCGTCGATGATGTTCTCGGGAGTCCAGGTCGGCTCGATGCCGGCGATGTCGTAGAGGAAGCGGGTCAGCATCTCCTGGCCGTGCGCGGTGTGGCCGACCTCCGGGTGGAACTGCACGCCGGCCCGTCGACCGGCCAGGTCCTCGAAGGCGGCGACCGGCGCGCCCGCCGACTCGGCGGTCACCGTGAAGCCCTCGGGCGCCTCGGTGACGCAGTCGCCGTGGCTCATCCAGACCGGCAGGTCCGCCGGCAGGTCACGCAGCAGCACACCGGGGTCGAGGAGGCGGGGGCGCAGCGGGGTGCCCCCGTACTCACGGTTGCCGGTCCTGGTGACGGTGCCGCCGAGCGCCTGGGCCATCGCCTGGAAGCCGTAGCAGATGCCGAAGACCGGCACGTCGGCGCTGAACACGCCCGCGTCGATCTGCGGCGCGTCCGGGGCGTAGACGCTGGACGGGCCGCCGGACAGGATGATCGCGGCCGGGTTCTTCGCCAGCATCTCGGCGATCGGCATCGAGTGCGGCACGATCTCGGAGTAGACCTTCGCCTCACGGACCCGGCGGGCGATGAGCTGGGCGTACTGGGCTCCGAAGTCCACCACGAGGACTGGGCGAGGCAGGCTCATGTGCACGAAGCCTACCGACAGTCACGGCCGCTGCCGGCACCGGCTCGCCGGCAATCCACTCTCCCGGCGATCTTGCACTTTCTGTCCCGACAAAGGCCACGAATGCCACGTAACGACATCCGAAAGTGCAAGATCGCGGAGGTGGCGGCGGGTCACTGTCGCAGCGCGCCCGGGGCGTTCGGCGGGACCGCCGGGTTTTGCGGGGGTACGGGTGCGAGGCGGCGGTACGGGGAGCCGAGCGGTGGGCGGAAATCCTCGTCGCCCTTGTTGGGCCAGAAGGACATCGCCCGTTCCGCCTGTGCGGTGATCGTCAGGGACGGGTTCACGCCCAGGTTGGCCGAGACGGCCGCGCCGTCGACCACGTGCAGCCCGACGTGCCCGTACACCCGGTGCCAGGGGTCGATCACCCCGTCGGCCGGGGTGGCGCCGATGACCGCCCCGCCCAGGATGTGCGCGGTCATCGGGATGTCGAACGGTTCGGTGAGGGAGCCGCCGGGGGTGCCGCCGATCTCGTCGGCGAGCATTCGGGCGGCGGTGTTGCCAGCGGGGATCCAGGTGGGGCTGGGCGCGCCGTGGCCCGGGCCGGTGACCAACCTGCTGCCGAGCGGGCCACGCCGCCACCGGGTGGTCAGCGAGTTGTCCACGGACTGCATGACCAGGGCGATCACCGTCCGTTCCGACCAGCCGCGTACCGACAGCATCCGCGCCGCCAACCGGGGCTGCCGCACGATGCTGCCCAGCCAGCGGCGGACCCGGTGCGGGCCGCCGTCGACCAGCAGCGACTGGAGCAGCCCCATCGCGTTGGAGCCCCGCCCGTAGCGGACCGGCTCGATGTGTGTCTGCGGGTCGGGGTGGAACGAGCTGGTGATGGCCACCCCCTCGGTGTAGTCCAACCGCTCGGACCGGGCCCGTTGGCGTGGCACCGAGGCGCCGAGGATCGCCTCCGAGTTGGTCCGGGTCAGCTCGCCGAGGCGGGCCGAAAGCCCGGGTAGCGCACCGTCGGCCCGCATCCCGTGCAGCAGCCGCTGGGTGCCGAGCGCCCCGGCGGCGAAGACCACCTGATCGGCGTGGATGACCTGTCGAGCCTTGCGCAGCCAGGCGCCGGTGCGTTCGGTGTGCACCTCGTACCCGCCGCCGTCGGCGGGCCGGACGGCGGTCACCGTGGTCAACTGACGGACCGTGACCCCGAGCCGTTCGGCGAGCCAGAGGTAGTTCTTGACGAGGGTGTTCTTCGCCCCGTGCCGGCAGCCGGTCATGCACGAACCGCAGTGCAGGCAGCCGGTGCGTTCCGGGCCGGCACCGCCGAAGTACGGGTCGGCGATCCGCTGGCCGGGCCGGCCGATGTGCACGCCCACCGGGGTGGCGTGGAAGGTGTGCCCCACCCCCATCCGCTCGGCCACCGCGCGCATGGCGCGGTCCGCGCCGGTGTCCACCGGGTACGTGGTGACGCCGAGCATTCGTTTCGCCTGGTCGTAGTGGTGGGCCAACTCGTCGCGCCAGTCCGTGATGTCCCGCCACTGCGGGTCGTCGTAGAAGGCCGGCAGCGGTTCGTAGAGGGTGTTCGCGTAGACCAGCGAACCGCCGCCCACCCCGGCGCCGGAGAGCACCAGCACCCCACCGCCGGATCGTCGACCGGCCGGGCGGAGCAGGGTGAGCCGTTGGATGCCGTAGCAACCCAGCTTCGGTGCCCAGAGGAACCGGCGGAGCCGCCAGGACGTCTGCGGGAACTCGTCGTCGGCGAAGCGGCGGCCGGCTTCCAGCACCGCGACCGAGTAGCCCTTCTCGGCCAGTCTGAGCGCGGTGACGCTGCCACCGAAGCCGGACCCGATGACGAGCACGTCGTACCGCATGGGTGCATCATTACTCGCCAGTAGCGCTCGCGCCAGCGCCCGTTTTTGCGCGATCATGCTCCGGCCGACCGACCCGGCGCCTCCCGGCCGCAACCCGGAGCACCCGTCGGAGCGTTGTTCACCAGACGGGTGGGAGGAATCCAGGATGGTTCTCGGGTCGATGGCGCCGCGCCGACGGTGGCTGCTGCTGGGGTTGGCGGCCCTCGCCGTCGTCGCGCTGATCGCGGCCGGCACCGTGGTGATCACCCGTCTGACCGGCGACAACAAGCCGGGCGGCGCTCCGGTGGCCGGCTCACCGACCCCGTCACCCGTCGGCACGCCGACCCCGAGCCCCAGCGGCCCACCGCCGGGCGCGGACATCACCGGCCCGCTCAACCTGCTGCTGGTCGGTGTGGACACCCGGGTCAGCGTGCCCGGATGGGAGCCGCACTCGGACGCCGTGCTGGTGCTGCACGTACCCAAGGGGTTGAATCGTGCGTACCTCTTCTCGCTCCCCCGCGACCTGCTGGTGGACATCCCGGCGTTCCCGAAGGCCGGCTACAAGGGCGGCAAGACCAAACTCACGCACGCCATGAGCTTCGGCAGCCGGGTGCCGGGCAAACCCAAACAACCCAGCACTGCCCAGGGGTACGAGCTGCTGCGCAGCACTGTCAGCGGCTACACCGGGCTGCGCATCGACGCCGGCGCGGTGCTCACCTTCAACGGGTTCGACCGGCTGGTCAACGCCCTGGGTGGGGTGGACATCTACATCGACCAGCGGGTCGAGTCGCTGCACCGCCGACCGGACGGCAAGTACCGGGAGAGCGCGCCAGGCGGCTACAAGGGGCCGCAGCAGGTCTACGAGAAGGGCGAGATGCACCTCAACGGCTGGCAGGCGCTGGACTACGCGCGGCAGCGCTACATCACCGGCGGTGACTACGCCCGGCAGCGCCACCAGCAGCAGCTGATCCGGGCGATGACCCGCAAGATCCTGGACGAGGGCCTGGCCAAGCAACCCGAGCGCGTCGACCAGGTGGTCTCCGCGCTGGGCGACACGCTCGTCTACGTGGGCGGACGCCGGATCGTCGACATCGCGTACGCCCTCAGTGGCCTGCCGGAGAACCGTTTCACGCTGGTCGGGCTACCCGGTTCCGGCGTCGGCAAGGGCAGCGCCTACCGGGGTGAACAGCTCACCACCGAGGGCCGGAATTTCCTCACCGAACTCCGCGCCGGCCGCGCCGACGCCTACCTGGCCGCCCACCCCAAACTTGTCGTGAAGAACTGACCGCAGCTCAGAGCCGCTTGGGCTGGGCGGGCTTCTTCGTGCCGTAGAGCCAGGCGTCGAAGAGCGCGTCGAGCTGCTTGCCGGAGATCCGCTCGGCCAGGGCCACGAACTCGGCAGTGGTGGCGGTGCCGTCGCGCTTCTCCGCCGCCCAGGTCTTGATGATCTCGAAGAACGCCTTGTCGCCGACGGCCACCCGCAGGGCGTGCAGTGTCATGCCGCCGCGCTGGTACACCGACTCGCTGAACAGCTTCTCCGCGCCCGGCTTGCCCGGCGGTGTCTGCCACACCCGCGCGGACATGCTGGCGTACCGGTTGTCGAACGCCTCCTTGGCGGTGTACGCCTCGGTGTGCTCGGCCCAGAGCCACTCCGCGTACGTCGCGAAGCCCTCGTTGAGCCAGATGTCCTCCCACCTGGCCAACGCGACGCTGTCGCCGAACCACTGGTGGGCCAGCTCGTGCGCGACGACCTCGGTGTTCTCGCCCTGCCGGAAGAAGCTCGCCGCGTACACCGGTCGGCTCTGCGTCTCCAGGGCGTACGAGATCCGGCTGTCGGAGATCACCACACCGCCGTACGCGTCGAACGGGTACGGCCCGAACACACTCTCCAGGTAGTCAGCCACCGCGACGGTCTGCGCTATCGACGCGTCCGCGTTCCCCTTGGGCTCGGTGGTGGTGACCGCGTTGTAGACCGGGCGGCCCTTGTGCTCACCGGTGGTGATCCGGAACTTGCCGATCACCAGCGTGCTCAGATAGCTGGCCATCGGCGACTTCTCCGACCACTTCCAGGTGGTCCAACCGCCCGTGCTGGTCTTCCCGCCGGGAACGCCGTTGCTGATCGCGGTGAGGCCGTCCGGAACGGTGACCTCGAAGTCGTAGGCCGCCTTGTCCGACGGGTGGTCGTTGACCGGGAACCAGGTGCTGGCCGACTCGGGCTGACCCAGCGCGATGGCACCGTCGGCGGTGTGCAGGAAGCCACCGTCACCGAGCGCCTCGTTCTTCAGCGGCTTCGGCTTGCCCGCGTAGGTGACCTCGGCGACGAACCCGTTGCCGTTGATCAGCCCGGAAGCCGGCTTGATCACCAGCTCGTTCCGCTTGCGGCTGTGGGTCGCCGGTGCGCCGTCCACAGTGACCGCGCTGACGGTCAGGCCGGCCAGGTCGAGGTTGAACGACGACAGGTCGGTGGTCGCGGTGGCCCGCACCGTTGTCGTACCCGTCAACTGGTCCTTGGCCGGGTCGTAGCGCACCTTCACCGTGTACCGCCCGACGTCGTAGCCGCCGTTGCCGTAGGTCGGGAAGTAGGCGTCACCGACCCCGTCGGCGCCCGCGGCGAACGTCCGCGCCGGAGTGGGGGACGCGTTCGGTGACGGGGCCGCCTCCGGGCCCGCCGAGTCGCATCCGGACAGTGCGAGCGCACCGGTCACCAGCAGGCCGGCAGCCACTCGCAGTCTGTGCCGCGTCCCGCGCATCCCACACCCTTTCCGCACGGTGGCCGGTCACGGCCTCCGCAGTTCCGCGCGAACGGGCGCCTACCCGCCGTTCGCAGGCGGCAGCATATCGACCGGGCGGCGGGGCCGGATCACGGCAGTGTGGGAGCCGACCCGCCCACCAACCAGGCGTCGAAGAGCGGACGCAGTTGCCTCCCGGCGACCCGCTCGGCCAGCGCGACGAGGTCCGCCGTGGTCGCGTTGCCCGCCGCCCGCTCGGTGGTCCAGGTACGCAGGATGCGGAAGAAGAGGTCGTCACCGACGGTACGGCGCAACGCGTGCACGGCGAGCGCCCCGCGCTTGTAGACGGCAGTGCCGAACATCTGCTCCCGGCCCGGCTCGACCGACGGCTGCGTCCAGTCGGTCGCCGCGTACTGGATCTCAAAGTTGCGCTGGGCGGTCCGGCCGCCGTCGTGCTCCTCCCACAACCACTCGGCGTAGCTGGCGAAGCCCTCGTTGAGCCAGATGTCGCTCCACCTGGTCAGCGACACGCTGTCGCCGAACCACTGGTGCGCCAGTTCGTGCGCGACGACGCCCGGGTTCGGCTTGTCGTCCGCGAAGAAGCCAGGCCCGTAGACCGGCCGGGACTGGGTCTCCAGCGCGTACCCGATCCGGTCGTCGGCGATCACGATCCCCCCGTACGAGTCGAACGGGTACGGGCCGAAGCGGCTGGCCAGGAAGTCGACGATCGCGCCGGTGCGGGCCAGCGAGGTGGCCGCGCCGCCGGTCTCCGGCAGGCTCGCGGCCACCGCCGTGACCATCGGCCGACCCGCGTGCGTGCCGGTCACCACCCGGTAGTCGCCGATCACGAGCGTGCTGAGATAGCTGGCCATCGGGGCGCGCTCCGACCAGCGCCAGGTGGTCCAACCGTCGGCGCTGCTCTTCGGCCCGGGTACGCCGTTGCTCAGCGCGGCCAGGCCGTCCGGAACGGTCACCGCCAGGTCGTAGGTGGCCTTGTCCGACGGGTGGTCGTTGACCGGGAACCAGGTGGCGGCCGAGTCGGGTTGGCCGAGCGCCACCGCGCCGTCGGCGGTGTGCAGGAAACCCCCGCTGCCCAACGCCCCGTCGTCGACGGCCGTGGGGACGCCCGCGTACTCGACAGTCACTGTGAACTGCCGGCCGCGCGGCAGTCCGTCGCGGGGTGTCACCACCAACTCGCCGTCGTCGCGCCGGTGCTCAGCCGCCACGTCACCCACGCTGACCGCGCGGACCTCCAGGCCGACCAGATCCAGGTTGAACCGGGACAGGTCCTGGGTGGCGGTGGCCGTGATGACGGCTCGACCGGTCAGCCGGTCGGTCGACGGGTCGTAGCGCACGTCGAGGCCGTAGTGCCCGACGTCGTAACCGCCGTTGCCGTGCCCCGGCACGTACGGGTCGCTGACGTCGGCGGCACCGGGCCGGAAGCCGTCGCGGTCGTCGCCGGTACAACCGGTGACAGCCAGCCCGATCGCGCAGGTCAGCGCGGCGATGCGCAGTCTGCGTCCGGTCCGGACCATGCCCACTCCTCCTGCGGCGTTGCGGCCTCCTGCGCCTCTCGCCTCCTGCGCGGTGCGGTCAGGACGAGCGTAGTCAGCATCGCGGGCCGCGCGGCCGGTATCGACGATCATCAGTAACTTTCGTTGAATCAAACAAAAGCTGCCGTCGATCGAACCTATCTTTCGACTTAGACCGACGTTAGTGTCTGTCTCCGACCACCGTCGCGAAAGGTGGAACCATGCCAGACCACACCGCCCCCGACGCCACCCCCACCGGCCGGCTCAGCCGCCGATCCCTGCTCGCCGCCTCCGCCGGCGCCGCCGCCGCGATCGGCGCGGCCGGCCTACCCGTCCTCGCCACCGGCACCCCCGCGCTCGCCAACCCCGGCAAGGCGAGCAAGCTACGGGTGGAGCCGCTGATCCCGGCCCGCAACCGCGGCATCATCCTGTACAGCGTCCGCGACCGGATCACCGCCGCGCCCGACGACAGCGGGGTGCCGTACGGCTTCGAGCGCGTCCTCGCCCGACTCGCCGAGATCGGCTACAAGGAGATCGAGTTCGCCGGCTACACCCAGAGCACCGAGATCCTGGGCCGGCAGATCACCCCCGCCGAGATTCGCAAGATCCTCGACGACAACGGCCTGGTGGCCAACGGCACCCACGCCTCGATCCAGCCGGCCACCTTCCAGCAACAGCTGGACATCGCCGAGGAACTCGGCATGAAGAACATCGGCACCGGCAGCGACCCGACCAGCAGCGCGTACAAGGCAGAGTGGGACGCCGCCGCGGACATCTGGAACGAGCTGGGCCGGCAGGCCAAGGCCCGGGGCATGCGGCTCTACACGCACAACCACGACGCCGCGTACAACTTCCTGATCGACCGGGGCCCACGCGACGAGCAGGGCCGGCAGACCCGGTCCTCCGGCATCCGCCGACTGGAGTACTTCTTCGAGATCACCGACCCGAGGTACGTCTTCTTCGAGCTGGACATCTACTGGGCCTACGTGGCCCGTTACAAGCACCAGAAGTACGTCAACCCGGCCGGCCAGGAGGTGACCGACCTGTTCGACCCGATCCTCACCGTGGCCGACCGGACCACCCGGTTCCCGCTCTTCCACGCCAAGGACGGCGACCGGGACACCAGCGCGCCCAACGGGTACCAGATGACCCCGCTGGGCGACGGCGACCTCAACTTCCAGCAGTTCTTCCAGACCATCGGCGAGCGCAACTTCCACCACGCCAACTGGGAGATGGACACCGCCCCCGGCGGCGCGGACAACAAGGGCCAGTCGCTCGACTTCGCGGCGACCAGCTACCGCAACATGTCCGACCTGACGATCTACGTGGAGAAGTGACTCCCCGCTGAACGCGACGAAGGCCGGCCCGTGCGCGGGCCGGCCTTCGTTCGTGGTCTTGGACGGGTCAGCGGTCGAGGACCAGGCCGACCTTCTGGAACTCCTTCAGGTCGCGGTAACCGCACTTGGCCATCGCCCGACGCAGCCCACCGAACAGGTTGAGCTGCCCGTCGGCCTCGTCCGCCGGCCCGAAGAGCAACTGCTCCATCGACCCGAGCGGCTCACCGGAAACCTCGAAGGCACCCCGGGGCAGCGACGGGTGACTCGCCGCCGAGTGCCACCAGGCACCACCGGCAGGGGCCTCGTCGCAGAGCGACAGCGGCTCACCGAGCATCACCGCGTCCGCGCCGCAGCCGAGCGCCTTGGCGATGTCGCCCGAGGTCTGGATGTCACCGTCGGCGATCAGGTGCACGTACCGGCCGCCGGTCTCGTCCAGGTAGTCGCGGCGGGCCGCCGCGGCATCGGCGATCGCGGTGGCCATCGGCACCCGGATGCCCAGCACCGACTCGGTGGTCGACCACTCGTCGCCACCGATGCCCACGATCACGCCGGCCGCGCCGGTACGCATCAGGTGCAGCGCCGTCTTGTAGTCCGTGCAGCCACCGACGATCACCGGCAGATCGAGGTCGGCGATGAACTCCTTGAGGTTCAGCGGCTCATCAGTGGTCGACACGTGCTCGGCCGAGACGATGGTGCCCTGGATGACGAGGATGTCCACCCCGGCGTCCAGGATCACCGGCGCCAGCGCGAGGGTGTGCTGCGGGGAGACCCGCACCGCCACGGTGCCGCCACCGGCGCGCAGCTCGCGAACCCGCTCGGCGATCAGGTCCGGGCGGATCGGCTCGGCGTACACCTCCTGGAGCCGCTTGGTGGCGCGGGCCTCCTCGTCGAGGCCGGCCAGCTCGTCCAGCACCTTGGTCGGGTTCTCGTAGCGGGTCCAGAGCCCCTCGACGTTGAGCACGCCGAGGCCGCCGAGCTGGCCGAGCCGCACCGCGGAGGCCGGGCTCATGGTGGCGTCGGAGGGGTGGCCGACGCACGGAATGCCGAACGGGTACGCGTCGAGCTGCCACGACGTCGAGACGTCGTCGACGTCCCGGGTACGGCGGCTCGGCACGATGGCGATGTCGTCCAGGTGGTAGCCGCGCTGCGCGGTCTTGCCCAGCCCGATCTCGACCACGTCACGCATGGGGGACTCCAGGTGGTTGGGGGTGTTGGATCAGCGGGTGTGGTAGTTGGGCGCCTCGACGGTCATCTGGATGTCGTGCGGGTGGCTCTCCTTCAGACCAGCCGCGGTGATCCGGATGAGCTGGCCCCGGCGGTGCAGATCGGGGATGTTCTCCGCACCGGCGTACCCCATCGCCAGCCGCAGCCCGCCGACCAGCTGGTGGGCGACCCGGGACAGCGGCCCCCGGTAGGGCACCTGGCCCTCCACGCCCTCGGGAACCAGCTTGTCGTCGCTGAGCACGTCCTGCTGGAAGTAACGGTCCTTGCTGTACGACTTGGCCTGACCCCGGGACTGCATCGCGCCGAGCGACCCCATCCCGCGGTACGTCTTGAACTGCTTACCGTTGACGAAGATCAGCTCGCCGGGGCTCTCCTCGCAACCGGCCAGCAGGCTGCCGAGCATCACCGTGTCCGCGCCGGCCACCAGGGCCTTGGCGATGTCGCCGGAATACTGGATGCCGCCGTCGCCGATCACCGGCACACCGGCCGGGCGGGCGGCCCGGGCCGCCTCCATGATCGCGGTCACCTGCGGCACGCCGACCCCGGCGACGATGCGGGTGGTGCAGATCGCGCCCGGCCCCACGCCCACCTTGACGCCGTCGGCGCCGGCGTCGACAAGCGCCTTCGCACCCGCGTACGTGGCCACGTTGCCGCCCATGATGTCAACCGTCACGTCGGCCTTCAGCCGGCGGACCATGTCCAGCACGGCCCGCTGGTGACCGTGCGCGGTGTCCACGATCAGCACGTCGACGCCCGCGTCGACAAGTGCACGGGCCCGCTTGTACGCGTCCTCGCCCACACCGATGGCGGCGGCGACCCGCAGCCGGCCGGCGTCGTCCTTGCTGGCGTCCGGGTACTGCTCGCTCTTGGTGAAGTCCTTGACGGTGATCAGGCCACGCAGCCGGCCCGAGTCGTCGACGATCGGCAGCTTCTCGACCTTGTGCTGACGCAGCAGCGCCAGCGCCTCGTCCTTGCTCACCCCGACCCGCGCGGTGACCAGCGGGGTGTGGGTCATGATCTCGCGAACCGGAGTGTTCGGCTCGGAGACGAAACGCATGTCCCGGTTGGTGACGATGCCGACCAGCTGGCCGTCGCCGTCCACCACCGGAACACCGGAGATGCGGTAACGCCCGCACAGCTCGTCGACCTCGCGCAGCGTGTCGTCCGGGCTCGCGGTCACCGGGTTGGTGATCATGCCGGACTCCGAGCGCTTCACCAGG
This sequence comes from Micromonospora sp. DT15, assembly GCF_049841475.1. Classification (NCBI taxonomy): domain Bacteria; kingdom Bacillati; phylum Actinomycetota; class Actinomycetes; order Micromonosporales; family Micromonosporaceae; genus Micromonospora; species Micromonospora sp. DT15. Next base: position 290,795 of record NZ_JBNCKJ010000005.1, on the reverse strand, counting down.
TCGACCTGGTGTGCCTGGTCCTCCAGCGAGAGGTTGCGGTGCAACACGCCGATGCCGCCCTGGCGGGCCATGGCGATCGCCATCCGGGCCTCGGTCACCGTGTCCATCGCGCTGGACAGCAGCGGAATGGACAACTCGATGTTGCGGGTGAGCTTCGTCCGGGTATTCACACGGCTGGGCACCACGTCCGACTCGCCCGGCTGAAGCAGCACGTCATCGAAGGTGAGGCCGAGCGGAACCACCCGGGCGGAGCCGGCCGGCAGCTCGGGCAGGTGGCCGCCCAGGTCGGCGTGCTCGCCGCCGGCCGGAAGATCGGTGCTGGGCGAATTTTCCACGATTGCTCCCCTGAGCTGCTCGGATGGGCTTCAGCGAGGTGGCGCGGGCGGGCACCGGAGCGCACCACGAAGCCGGCACGTCGCTTCATCGTACCCAGTGAGCTGGGCGACCCGTCCGTGGCAGGCCGGGCCGGCGCGGAGACCGGGGGGCGGACGTTCGCGCCGCGTTGGGTCTACGGTGAGGGGGTGCACGACGAGCCCATCGACCCGTTCAACGGCGACCCGGCCGATCCGACTGCGGGTCTGGATGACCCGGGCGATGACGCGACGCCGGATCCACTGACCGACGTCGAGCGGCAGGATGTGCTGGAAGACCTCGCTGACCTGGAGATCTACCAGGCCCTGCTGGCCCCGATCGGGGTTCGCGGGCTGGTGATCGAATGCGAGGACTGTCGCGAACCGCACTACTTCGACTGGGACCTGCTCCGCGGCAACCTGCGGCACCTGCTCAACTCGGGTCGGCCCCGGGTGCACGAACCCGCCTACGACCCCGACCCGGACCACTACGTGACCTGGGACTACGCCCGGGGGTACGCGGACGGGGTGCACGACACCCTGTCCGAGGGCACCGAGGACGAGCCGGACACCCCGACCGCCACCAAGTAGCCCCGCCGGGCGGCTGCGCGGCGTACCCCTGCTGTCGCGTGGGCTGCCTCCCGCCGGCCCGCCGACCCGCCGGATGCTCCGCTGCCGCGTGGCGTGCCCCGACTGCGCGGCGTGCCCCGGCTGCATTGGGTGCCGTGCGGCGTGCTCGCTTTTGCGCGGCGTGCCGTGCGGCGGCGTTGCCCGGGTGTCAGGCCACCAGACCGGCGCGGAAGCCCGCCGCCACCGCGTGCGCCCGGTCCCGGGCGCCAAGCTTGCGGAACAGCCGGCGGGCGTGCGTCTTGACGGTGTCCTCCGAGACGAACAGTTCCCGGCCGATCTCCGCGTTGCTCTTGCCCTCGGCCATGCCCAGCAGCACCTGAAGCTCACGCTCGGTGAGGCCGATCGACGCCCGACTGGGTCGGGCGTTCGGGGCGGGACGGCCCGGGTCGGTCTGCGCCGGCGACTCGCCGGTCCCCGCCTCCGCCTCGTCGTCGCCCCGCTGCACCGGCACCGACGCCACCCCGGCCGGCCCGTCGGCTGCTGTGGCCGTCCAGCCGGGCTCGCCGGAACCGCGCGGCGACGGCCCGGAGCGGCCGGAACCACCCACCGCCGCCGCGTCGCGGGCCGGATCGGTGATCCGCTGCCGGGAGGCTCGGCCAGGCGCGGTGAGCAGCAGGAGCGCCTTCGCCACCGCGCTGGTCAGATCATGATCGACATTCTGGATGAGCCCTCGGGCGCCGGCGCTGATGGTGGCCGCCGCGGCCTCGGACTCCTCGGTGCCGAGCAGCAGCACCGCCGCCTGCGGCGCACGCGCCAACACCCGGCGGACGAAGCCGGCGCTGTCCGGCCGGGTGAGGGCCGTGTCGGCCAGCACCACGTCGGCCGGTCGCTCGGCCAGCCGCAGCATCACCTCGGGATCAGAGACGGCGGTACGAACGATCGCGGACAACCCCAGCCGCGCGGCAGCAGAAGTAAGGTGCTGGGCCGCGAGTGGTGTCCGAACGCACACAAGAACGGTACGCACTGTGGTCTCCTCTCCGCCAACGAGCAGACCATGACGCGGTCGGCTGGGGAGGGGGTTCCCGGCAATCCTTCGAACTTTTCCGACAGATGGGGCAAAAGCCGCAATTTCTCGGACGTTTTCGATCACACACGTGTGAGTTGACGACAGCCCGGGTACCGGGAGATCCAGGCCGGGAACGGTGCGCCTGCGCGGCCCGCCGCCCGGATGCCGGCCATAAGGATTCTCGCGGAGCCGCGCGGGAGGAGGGGTGCTGATGTCGAACGTACGTAGACTGCCCGGACCCATCGTCGATCTCTGGGACTGGCAGCGACTCGGTGCCTGCCGAGGGCGCGACAGCGCCCAGTTCTTCCACCCCGACGGTGAGCGTGGTTCTTCCCGGCTGCGTCGCGAGTCCACTGCCAAGTCGGTCTGCCGCGCCTGCCCGGTACGCGCCGAGTGCGCCGCTCACGCCCTGTCGGTACGAGAGCCGTACGGCGTGTGGGGCGGCTTCAGCGAGTCGGAGCGCCTGCGACTGCTCGCCGTCGGCTGGGAGGACCTGGCAGACCGCCGGCACGCTCGGGTCGACGTCGCACGACTGGAGGCCCGCCTGGGTCGCCCGCACAAGTCGACCGTCCCGGCCCAACGCAACGTCGCCTGACCCGGCACACGTCCCCGACATCCGCGAACCGCGCCTCCGTCCCGGAGGCGCGGTTCGCGCGTTTCAGGCGGTTTCCGCGGTTTCGCGTGGTCAGGGTCCCGCCCTGCCCCTGCGCCCTGCCATCGCGGCTGCGGCAGGGGTTCGGAGTGACGGCCGTGTTGATCAACACGGGTTCCTTGATGTCGGGGCATCCTGCCTAGCTGGACACCGCGTTTTCGACGATGCCGAGTGGATCAAGCGGAGTGCGCGGCCCAAAGGGCTAGCCGAGACGGCCAGCCTGGGAGGTTTGCCCGGTCCGGGGCATTCGGGGCTTGACGCGGGGCGTGGGCTTCTGCGAGTTATGCGACCTCTGTGCTGTGACGGGGCACACTCGTGGGGCGGAATCATGGCTGGGCCGGGGTCGTTACACACCCTGACGATCGCAGCACCACCGACCAGCCGCCTGACCCTCAGGGGTGTGGGATGCAGGTCGCGCAGGTTGGAATGCCGACCTCCGCCCGGTCGTTACAGTTCCCACGAACGACCGAACGAGCACCGCCTCAATGAGGGTGCCGATGGATGGGCCAACCCCGGAATGACCCCGGCCCCCCGGTCGTTACACATGGACCCGGCGCCACGAGCCCCCGCTCGCCAGGCCGCCGACCCCGACGCCCAACCAGGCGTCACCCCCCAGACTTTCCCCCTTTGTGAAGTGCAGCGCCGGACGAGGTGCTCACACCCTCACCGCCGTCCCCCCTTTGACGGTGTGGGTGTTCTACCCCCGAAGGAGCTACCCCCATGAACACGATCATTCGTAAGAGCATGTTGTCTGTTGCTGGTCTCGCGTTCGCCGGTGGTGTGTTCGCCGGTCCGATCGCCGCCCACGCCAACCCGGTCGACGCCAAGCCCGTCGCGGTGGCCGTGCAGTCGTCGGCGCCGAAGCCGCAGGGCGACCAGTCCCGGATCGCCCTCAACGACGAGCAGACCGCCAACGTGAAGGCGATCATCGCCGCCACGAAGAAGGCCGGTCTGCCCGAGCGGGCCGCGGTCATCTCGATCGCGACGAGCCTGCAGGAGTCCAAGCTGGAGAACCTGGGCCACCTCGGCGAGAAGAATGACCACGACTCGCTGGGCCTGTTCCAGCAGCGCCCGACCAGCGGTTGGGGCACACCCGAGCAGATCACCAACCCCGAGTACTCCACGACGGCGTTCCTGAAGGGTCTCAAGCAGGTTGACGGGTGGCAGGACATGCCGCTGACCGACGCGGCGCAGACGGTGCAGGTGTCGGCTTACCCGGACGCCTACGCCCAGTGGGAGCAGCAGGCCACCGACCTGGTCGCCCAGCACTGGAACAGCTGACCCGCACCACCGCAGAACAGCACCACACCGACCGCTGGCCGGCACCCGCAACCCGGGGTGCCGGCCAGCGGCCTTCCTGCTGTCACCGATCGCCGACCGCCACCCCACGGCCGCCGACCACCGCCCTGCGGCCGCTGACGCTGACGCTGACGCTGACCGCCATACCCAAACCACCGGCCCCCGGCGATGGGTGCAGCCGCCAGGAGCGCCGGCCGCAGGCCGCTGCCTCTGAGGAAGCCGCCGCAGGCGGCTGAGGAAGCCCGGTCAGGGGCCGGGGCCGGAGAGTGCCGAACTGGCCCCACGGAGACAACTGGCGTCGACCAACCGACTTGGCCCCGCAGATCTTGGACACTTTCCGTTCCGTGCTGACGGAAACTGTCCAAGATCTGCACGCGCTTCCGGGTATGACCGGTCAGTCGGCGGGCCCGCCGGCCCATGGGCAGTCTCGGGAGCCGGCAGGCAGCCGCGGACACAGCCACCGACGCGCAGCGCAGGCCGCAGACACAGCCCGCCGACCCGTAGGCCAGGCCGCGGACACAGCCACCGACCCGCAGGCCAGACCGCAGACACAGCCACCGACGCGCAGTGCAGGCCGCAGACACAGCCCACCAACCCGCAGGCCAGAACACGGACGCAGCCCGCCGACCGCACAGCACACGCCGCCAACACAGCCCGCCGATTCGGTGGCGCACCCGCGCGGGCGACGTCGTGCCGGGATCAGCGGACGGTGACGGTGACCGTGTGCCAGCCGGTGGCACCATCCGGGACGACGTCCTGCGTACGTTCGGTCTGGGTTTCGCCTGTCGCGTCGGTCGCGCGGACCTGGAGTCGGTGCTCGCCAGGTGTGGCGTCCCAGCGCCAGGACCATTGCACCCAGGTGTCCACCGACACGGTGGGGGCCAGCGCGGCTTCCTGCCACGGGCCGTCGTCGACGCGTACCTCGACTCGGCGGATGCCCCGGTGCTGCGCCCAGGCCACCCCGGCGACGGTCACCGGGCCGGCGGTCAGCCGGTTACGTCCCCTGGGCGTGTCGATCCGGGACTGGGTCTTGATCGGCCCCTGGGGGGACCAGCCGCGCGGCACCCAGTACGCGTCGAAGTCGGCGAACCGGGTCAGCTCCAGTTCGGTCACCCATTTGCAGGCCGACACGTAGCCGTAGAGGCCCGGCACCACCACTCGGACCGGGAAGCCGTGCTCGACCGGCAGTGGCTCGCCGTTCATCCCGACGGCCAGCAGCGCGTCCCGTCCGTCGCGCAGCGCGGCGGTGGGGGTGCCGCAGGTCCAGCCGTCGACCGACCTGCCGACGACCTGGTCGGCGTCGTCGTCCGGCTCGACCTCGTCCAGCAGTTCCCGCAGGGGTACGCCGAGCCACAGGGCATTGCCGATCAGGTCCCCGCCCACCTCGTTGGAGACGCAGGCCAACGTGACATACCGCTCGACCAGTGGTCGGGCCAGCAGATCCGCGTAGCTGTAGGTGCGTTCCCTGCCGACCCGTCCGTGGATCCGCAGCCGCCAGGTGTCCGGGTCGACCTGGGGCACCACCAGCGCGGTGTCGATCCGGTAGAACCCGAAGTTCGGGGTGACGTATGGCGCGAGCTGCGTCAGTGAGAGGTCCGCGCCCACCGGTACGGCCGGTGCGGGGGCGACCGGCGCGGGCAGGCGGATCGCGTCGCGGGCTGCGGACACGCCGCGCCGCCCTGCCAGCCACCGCCCACCGAGGCCGGCCACCACGGCCGTGCCTAGTAGCACTCCGCTGCCGGTGAGGAACCGTCGCCGCGACTCCGGGTCCACTTCGGCAGGCCCGACCGCTTCGACCGCCGTCGTCGGCCCGGCGGGGGTCACCGGCACCGGCCCTGCCGGGGACACCGGCACCGACTCTCCGGGCGACCCCGACCCCGAACCAGCCCCCGCCCCGAGACCCGCAGACAACCCCGGGCCAGCCTGCGACCCGGGACCAGCGGACGACACCGGACCAGCCTGCGACACCGGACCAGCGGGCGGCGTGGGTGGTGACCAGGACCAGGGGTCCAGCTCGAACGGTCCGCCGATGAACAGCCAGAGCACCAGGGCACCGAGACCGGCGCCGACCAGGGATGGCAGCGCGTCGGCGAGGTCAGCACCGGAGCGGGTCAACGCGGCTGCCACGCCGATGGCGCCGAACGCGGCGATGCCGGCCAGGCCGAACGCCAGTCGGCGGACCGCCAGTACGCCGAAGACGGCGGCGAAGCCTCCCAGCAACACGGCCGTGCCGACCAGCAGCGCGATCTTGTCGGCGGTGCCGAAGAGGTCGATGGCGAGTTGCTTCAGCGATTCGGGGACGGCGTCGACGACGACCCCGCCGACCGCGACCAGGGGCGCCGACCGGGGGCCGGTCAACACCGCGACCGGTTCGGCGATCCCGATCGCGACGGCGGCGGCGGTTATTCCGGCCAACGCGGCGTACCGCCGTGACGTGGTGCTCATCGGCCCAGTGTGCGCGATCATCTCGCCCGGTCGCCAACAACGTCAGCGTTCGGTAATGACCTGGCAGCCCACAGGAACGAGCCGGGGCGCATCGCCTGACGGCGGTGCGCCCCGGAACGGGTGTCGCTACCGGATCAGAAGCCCGGGCCGTGCTGGTGGCCGTGGCCGTGCCCGCCGGCGGCGGCCGGCTCGGCCTGCTCCGGCTTGTCCACCACGAGGCTCTCCGTGGTGAGCAGCAGACCGGCGATCGAGGCGGCGTTGGTGACCGCGTTGCGGGTCACCTTCACCGGGTCGATGATGCCGGCCTTGACCAGGTCGACGTACTCGCCCTTGGCGGCGTCGAGGCCGTTGCCCCACGTGAGGTCGGCGACCTTCTGCGTCACGACGTAGCCGTCGTGACCGGCGTTCTGGGCGATCCAGCGCAGGGGCTCGACGAGCGCCTTGCGCACGACCGAGACGCCGACCTTCTCGTCACCGGTGAAGCCCAGGTCGTCGTCGAGCACCGAGAGGATCTGCACCAGGGCGGCGCCGCCGCCGGGCACGGTGCCCTCCTCGACCGCAGCCTTGGTCGCCGCGATGGCGTCCTCGATGCGGTGCTTGCGCTCCTTCATCTCGACCTCGGTCGCCGCGCCGGCCTTGATGACGGCGATGCCACCGGAGAGCTTCGCCAGCCGCTCGGCCAGCTTCTCCCGGTCCCAGTCGGAGTCGGAGGCCTCGATCTCCTTGCGGATCTGGGAGACCCGGTCGGTGACGTCGGCCTTCTGGCCACCGCCGTCGACGATCGTGGTGTTCTCCTTGTCGACCACGACGCGCCGGGCGGTGCCAAGCACCTCCAGGCCGACCTGGTCGAGCTTGTAGCCCAGCTCCGGGGCGACCAGCTCGGCGCCCGTGGAGATCGCGATGTCCTGGAGCATTGCCTTGCGCCGGTCACCGAAGCCGGGGGCCTTGACCGCGCAGACCTTGAGGGTCTTACGCAGCGAGTTGACCACCAGGGTGGAGAGCGCCTGGCCGTCCACGTCCTCGGCGATGATCAGCAGGGGCTTGCTGTTCTGCAGGACCTTCTCCAGCAGCGGCAGCAGCTCCTCGATCGCCGAGATCTTCTGGGTGGTGACCAGGATGTACGCGTCCTCAAGGACGGACTCCTGACCCTCCAGGTCGGTGACGAAGTTCGGCGAGATGAAGCCCTTGTCGAACTGGAGACCTTCGGTCACGTCCAGTTCGGTGGTGAGCATCGAGCCTTCCTCGACGGTGATGACACCGTCGCGGCCGACGCGCTCCATCGCCTCGGCGATCAGATCGCCGATCGTGGAGTCCTGCGCGGAGATCGTCGCCACGTTCGCGATCGACTCCTTGCTGGTGACCTCGGCGGCCTTGCCGAGCAGCGCCTCGGAGACCTTCATGGCCGCCGCGTCGATGCCCCGCTTGAGACCGGCCGGGTTGGTCCCGGCGGTCACGTTGCGCAGACCCTCGCGAACCATCGCCTGGGCCAGCACGGTCGCGGTGGTGGTGCCGTCGCCGGCGACGTCGTTGGTCTTGGTCGCCACCTCCTTGACCAGCTGCGCGCCAAGGTTCTCGTACGGGTTGGTGAGCTCGATCTCCTTGGCGATGGTCACACCATCGTTGGTGATCGTCGGCGCACCGAATTTCTTGTCCAGGACGACGTTGCGCCCGCGCGGGCCGAGGGTGACCTTGACCGCGTCCGCGAGGGCGTTGACACCGTGCTCCAGCAGGTGCCGGGCGTCGTCCGAGAAGCTCAGGATCTTCGCCATTAATGTCCCTTCGAAGCGCCATTGCCCCGGCCCGGCGAGCCGGACCGGGGCAGTGGCACTGATCGGTTGCTTACTTCTCGATGACCGCGAGGACGTCGCGGGCGGAGAGCACCAGGTACTCCTCGCCGGCGTACTTGACCTCGGTGCCGCCGTACTTCGAGTAAAGGACGGTGTCGCCGACCTGCACGTCAACCGGAACCCGGTTGCCGTTGTCGTCGACGCGCCCCGGGCCCACAGCGAGGACGGTGCCCTCCTGCGGCTTCTCCTTGGCGGTGTCGGGGATCACGATGCCCGACGCCGTGGTGGTCTCAGCCTCGTTCGCCTGGACCACGATGCGGTCCTCGAGCGGCTTGATCGCAACCTTGGTCGCGGTAGTCACGGGCATACCCTCCTGGGGTACTGGTTTCGTTGCTGGCCAGCGGGGCTGACCAGCGTCAATCTGCCTCATGCCACCGGGCGGTGCCGTCGTCGCGGGTGCCGGTCCGCCTGGCGTGCGCACCCGGGTCGCGAGACCCGGAAGCTGGCACCCTCAGGGTGAGAGTGCTAATCGCAGGTTATTCCGTGGCTAGCACTCCGTCAAGGAGAGTGCCAGCGCGTCGCGCCCCGCCAGCCAAGTTTTCCGAGTCGGACGGGACAATGGCCGGGTGGATCTCGATCAGTTGGCGGCGCTACGTACCCCTGAGGGGTCGGCCGCGCTCACCGCGGCGGCCGACCTGGCCGGCGGTGATCCACTGGTCGCGGCGTCGGCCCTGCGCGCGACCGGGGTGCCGCCGACGTTGGCCGCGGCGGCGTTGACCCAGGCCGAGCTGCGCCACCGGGCGGTGGGCAAGTTCGGCTCGGCCGCCGCTGGGATGTTCCTCACCCGCCCCGGCCTGGAGCAGGCCACCCGCCGGGTGGTCGCCGACCGTCGAGCCGCCCGGTTGCACGCGGCCGGCGTGCGGACCCTGGCCGATCTCGGGTGCGGGCTCGGGGCCGACGCGCTGGCCGCCGCCCGCGCCGGCATCCGGGTGTACGGGGTGGAGGCTGACCCGGTGACCGCGGCGATGGCCGCCGCCAACGCCGAGGCGGCCGGCCTGGCCGAGCTGTTCACCGTCGAGTGCGGCGACGCGACCGGGTTCGACGTGGCAAGGGTCGACGGGGTCTTCTGCGACCCGGCCCGCCGCGCCACCGGCACCGGGCGGCGGATCTTCGACCCGCGCGCCTACTCGCCACCGTGGGACTTCGTCACCGGGTTGGCCGAGCGGGTGCCGCGCACTGTGGTGAAGGTCGCGCCGGGCCTGGACCACGCGCTCATCCCGGCCGGGGCGGAGGCCGAGTGGGTCAGCGTGGACGGCGACCTGGTCGAGGCCGCGCTCTGGTGCGGTGAGCTGGCGGAGGTGCCCCGTCGCGCCACCCTCTACCGCCAACGGGGCGCCGAGGCCCGCAGCCACCAGCTCACCGGCTCGGGTGCCGCCGAGGCGCCGGTCGGGCCGCCGCGTCGCTACCTGTACGACCCGGACCCGGCGGTGGTGCGCGCGCACCTCGTGGCCGAACTGGCCAGCGAACTGGACGCCAACCTGGGCGATCCGAGCATCGCCTACCTCTACGCCGACCAGCCGGTCCGCACCCCGTACGCGCGCTGCCTGGAGATCACCGACGTGTTGCCGTTCTCGCTCAAGCGCCTGCGGGCGCTGCTGCGGGAGCGCCGGGTGGGCCGGGTGGAGATCCTGAAGCGGGGTTCGGCGCTCACCCCGGAGCAGCTCCGGCGGGACCTGCGGCTGGCCGGGGACGCGGCGGCGAGTCTGGTGCTCACCCGGGTCGGCGGCGCACCGACGGTGCTGATCGGCCGGCCGGTCGACTAGCGCCGTCTCGACTAGCGTCTTCGCTGTGGCGGGACAGGGCACGCCGGCAACGGCACTCTTGGTCAAGCGGGGCATCGCGCATCGCACCCATCCGTACCGGGTGGCGCCGGACGCCCCGAACTACGGCGCGTTGGTGGCGGTGGCGCTCGGCGTGGCACCGGAGCGCGTGTTCAAGACTCTGGTGACCGACGTCGACGGCGCGCTCACCGTGGCGGTCGTTCCGGTCACCGGCGAGTTGGATCTGAAGGCTCTCGCGGCTGCGGTCGGCGGCAAGCGGGCGGCGTTGGCCGACCGGGCGGTCGCCGAGCGGGCCACCGGCTACGTACGCGGTGGGATCAGCCCGCTCGGGCAGCGTCGACGGTTGCCCACAGTGCTGGACGAATCCGCGCTGGATCTCCCGACGATCTACGTCTCGGCTGGTCGGCGTGGTCTGCAACTCGAACTGGCCGCGGCGGATCTGGTGGCGCTGACCGACGCCCGTAGCGCGCCGTTGCAGACCCACTGACGACAGTCGTTACGTCGACACCCCCGTGGGATACCCGCGGAGTAACAGTCGCGTTGCTGAATTGTTATCGCTCCCAACAAACTATGCACCTGCGCGGTCTTGTGGAGCCGGTGTGACGCGAAATACGTTGCCGGACACAACAAAACAACACCTCCCCCACCTCCGAAAGGACCCTGCACATGCGTAAGGGGATCCTCACCATCGCCGCCGTGGGCCTGCTCACGACCGGCGGCTTGACCGCCTGTGGCGACGACTCCGGCGACAAGGCCGCCTCCGCCAAGACCCCCAAGATCGGCGTGATCCTCCCGGACAGCAAGTCCTCGGCCCGCTGGGAGACCGCGGACCGCCGGTTCCTGGAGGAGGCGTTCAAGGCCGCCGGCGTCCAGTACGACATCCAGAACGCCCAGAACGACAAGACCGCCTTCCAGACCATCGCCGACCAGATGATCACCAGCGGCGTGACCGCTCTGATGATCGTCAACCTGGACTCCGGCACCGGCAAGGCAGTGCTCGACAAGGCCAAGTCGCAGGGCGTCGCCACCATCGACTACGACCGGCTCACCCTCGGCGGCTCCGCCCAGTACTACGTCAGCTTCGACAACGAGACCGTCGGCAAGCTCCAGGGCGAGGGTCTGTCGAAGTGCCTGACCGAGAAGGGCGCCAAGAACCCCGTCGTGGCGTACCTGAACGGCTCCCCCACCGACAACAACGCCACCCTGTTCAAGGCTGGCTACGACTCGGTGCTCAAGCCGAAGTTCGACTCCAAGGAATACGTCAAGGGCCCTGAGGACGCGGTGCCGGCGTGGGACAACGCGCAGGCCGCGACGATCTTCGAGCAGCAGCTCACGACGGCCAACGGCAAGATCGACGGTGTGCTGGCCGCCAACGACGGTCTCGGCAACGCGGCCATCTCGATCCTGAAGAAGAACAAGCTCAACGGCAAGGTGCCGGTGACCGGGCAGGACGCCAGCACCGAGGGCCTGCAGAACATCCTCGCCGGTGACCAGTGCATGACCGTCTACAAGGCGGTCCGGGAAGAGGCCAAGGCGGCCTCCGACCTGGCCATCGCCCTCGCCAAGGGTGAGAAGAAGGACACCGGCCAGACGGTCAAGGACGGTGACCGGGACGTGCCCTCGGTGCTGCTCACCCCGAAGGCCATCTACAAGGAGAGCGTCAAGGACGTCATCGCCGACGGCTACGTGACCAAGGAAGAGGTCTGCACCGCGGCGTACACCAAGTTCTGCGCCGAAGCCGGCATCAGCTGACCGACGCCGCAGTACCCGCCGGAACGACCATCGCCGCCCGGCACGGGAGCACCCCTCCCGTGCCGGGCGGCGCCCGCCGGACGGGCCCCGACCCTCCCTTAAGAAGGAGACCCCCGTGTCCGCGACCCCCCTGCTGGAACTCCGCGGGATCGACAAGAGCTTCGGTCCCGTCCAGGTGCTCCGCGACGTCGCCCTGACCGTCCACCCGGGTGAAGTGACCGCACTGGTCGGCGACAACGGCGCCGGCAAGTCGACCCTGGTGAAGTGCATCAGCGGCATCCACCCCACCGACGCCGGAGAGTTCCTGTTCAACGGTGAACCGGTGCACATCGGCAGCCCCCGCGACGCTGCCACGCTCGGCATCGAGGTCGTCTACCAGGACCTCGCGCTCTGCGACAACCTGGACATCGTGCAGAACATGTTCCTCGGCCGGGAGAAGCGCAGCGGCATCGTCCTCGACGAGCCGACCATGGAACAGCTCGCCGCCGAAACCCTGGCGGGGCTCTCCATCCGCACCGTCACCTCACTCCGGCAGCACGTGTCCAGCCTCTCCGGCGGTCAACGACAGACCGTTGCCATCGCCAAGGCGGTGCTCTGGAACAGCAAGCTCGTCATCCTGGACGAGCCGACCGCGGCGCTCGGCGTGGCACAGACCGCCCAGGTGCTCGAACTGGTCCGACGCCTCGCCGACAACGGCCTGGCCGTGGTGCTCATCTCGCACAACATGAACGACGTCTTCGCCGTCTCCGACCGGATCGCCGCGCTGTACCTCGGCCAGATGGTCGCCCAGGTGAAGACCACCGACATCACCCACGCCCAGGTGGTCGAGCTGATCACCGCCGGGCGCTCGGGCGGGCTCGGCCTCGCCACCGACCCGGGCAGCAACGGCGACGGCCCGCAGGCGGCCGACTCGATCTCAGGAGGCGCCCGATGACCACCACCGCCGTGCGGAAGGACGGCCCCGCCGCCGTCACACCGACGCCGACCATCGGCCGTCACTTCCGCAACTACCTGAGCCGGGTACGCGGTGGCGACGTCGGCGCGCTACCAGCCGTCCTCGGCCTGATCGTGCTCTGCACGGTCTTCGCGATCATGCGGCCGTCGTCGTTCCTGTCGGCCGGCAACTTCGCCAACCTCTTCACCCAGGGCGCGGCGGTAACGCTGATCGCGATGGGCCTGGTCTTCGTGCTGCTGCTCGGCGAGATCGACCTCTCCGCCGGCTTCGCCAGCGGCGTCTGCGCTGCGGTGCTGGCCAATGTGGTCACAGTGCTCGGCTACCCCTGGTGGGTCGCCGTGCTCGCCGCCGTCGCCACCGGTGTGGTCATCGGCACCACGCTCGGCATGCTCGTGGCGAAGATCGGCATTCCGTCCTTCGTGGTCACCCTCGCCGGCTTCCTCGCCTTCCAGGGCGTCGTGCTGCTGCTCGTCAAAGAGGGCACCAACATCTCCGTCCGCGACGACGTGCTGGTCGCCATCGCCAACCGCAACCTCGCCCCCACGCTGGGCTGGGGGCTGACCGCCCTCGCGGTCATCGGCTACGCGGCGGTGCAACTGCTGCGCCACCGCACCCGGGTGGCCCGCGGCCTGATCACCGACCCGCTCGCGGTGGTGGCGCTGCGGATCGGCGGGCTCGCCGTCATCCTCGGCACCGCGGTGTACGTGCTCAACCTGGAGCGCAGCCGCAACGTCCTGATCAGCTCACTCAAGGGCGTGCCGATCGTGGTGCCGATCATCGCGGTGCTGCTGATCATCTGGACCTTCGTGCTCCAACGCACCAGCTACGGCCGGCACATCTACGCCGTGGGCGGCAACCGCGAAGCTGCCCGCCGGGCCGGCATCGGCGTCGACCGGATCCGGGTCTCGGTCTTCGTGATCTGCTCCTCGATGGCCGCCATCGGTGGCATCGTGGCGGCCAGCCGGGCCAACTCGGTCGACCCGAACACCGGGGGCAGTAACGTACTGCTCTACGCGGTCGGCGCAGCGGTGATCGGTGGCACCAGCCTCTTCGGTGGCAAGGGCCGCGTCCTCGACGCCGTACTCGGCGGCGCGGTGGTCGCGGTCATCGAAAACGGAATGGGCCTGATGGGGTACGACGCGGGAGTCAAGTACGTGGTCACGGGCGTCGTGCTGCTGCTCGCCGCCAGCGTCGACGCGCTCTCCCGCCGCCGCGCGGCAGCCACCGGCACCCGCTGACCGCGCGGGAGGTAGCACCAGCATGCGCCCAGGACCGAGCCAGGATGACGTCCGACGGCAGAACCTCGGGGCCCTGCTGCGGCACGTGCACGTCAACGGGGCGACCACGCGTGCCGAGCTGACCACCACGCTGGGCCTCAACCGCAGCACCATCGGCGCGCTCACCGCCGACCTGTCCGCGGTGGGGCTGGTCAGCGAAGGCGCACCGAAGGAAACCGGCCGGGCCGGACGACCGTCACTGGTCGTCCGGCCCGAGTCGACCCGGGTCTACGCGTACGCGTACTCGGTGGAGGTGGACCGGCTGCGCGCCGCCCGGATCGGGTTGGGTGGCGCGGTCCTGGACCGCCGGGATCTGGACCGGCCGCGCGGGCTGCTGGCCGCGGAGGCCGCGCCGCTGCTGGCCGGCGCGGTCAAGGAGATGCAGCAACTGGTGCCGGCGGACGCGATCTGCGTCGGCGCCGGCGTCGCGGTCTGCGGCATGGTCCGCCGGGACGACGGCCTGGTCCGACTCGGCCCCACCACCGGTTGGGTGGACGAGCCGATCGGCGCTGCCCTCGCCGACGAGTTGGGCATCGACGTACCGGTCACAGTGGGCAACGTGGCCGACGTCGCCGCGTTCGCCGAGCACGCACGAGGTGTGGCTGCGGGCTGTGACAACGTTCTCTACCTGTACGGCGACGTCGGCGTGGGTGCCGGCATCATCGCCGGTGGGCGCCGGCTGACCGGGCACGGCGGGTACGGCGGCGAGGTCGGCCACATGAAGGTGGTCCGCGACGGCAAACCCTGTGAGTGCGGGTCCCGGGGTTGCTGGGAGACCGAGATCGGCGAGCACGGCCTGTTGCGTGCCGCCGGACGCTCCGACGCCCGGGGCCGCGACGCGCTGCTGGAGGTCTTCGACGCGGCCGACCGCGGGGACGCCCGGGCCCAGACGGCGGTCCGCCAGGCCGGCGACTGGCTCGGCTTCGGGGTGGCCAACCTGGTGAACGTCTTCAACCCCGAGATGGTCATCTTCGGCGGCACCATGCGTGACCTCTACCTCGCGGCGGCGGCGCAGATCCGCAGCCGGCTCAACTCCAACGCGCTCGGCGCCTGCCTGGAGCACGTCCGGCTGCGTACGCCGAAACTGGGTACGGACGCGCCCCTGATCGGCGCCGCCGAGCTGGCCTTCGAACGACTCCTCGCCGACCCCCTCGACGTGGGCTGATCCGTACGCTGTCCGGCGTGGATCTGGAGTTGCTCGCTGTGACCCGCGGATCCGGGTCGCTCAGCGATGAACTGATCGCGCGATCAGCCCGTACCAGTGGGCGGACGGGCAACCGGCAAGGCGCGGCTGCCCGGTCCAGACGCGTTCGGTCCGGACCGAGGAGGCACCACAGACATGGCACCGCTCAGATCCGCCCATCGCCGACTGGGCACCCGGACCCACCGAGCGGCGATGCTGCTCATCGCGATCATCGCGGGGGTCGGTGTCCTGCCCGGCGCGGCCATCGCCGCCCCCGCCGGCGGGCGACAGCTCAACGCCGCCGACATGACGCTGCTCAACGGGGTGCGGTTGGCCGGGCTGTGGGAGATGCCGGCCGGCCAGATGGCCGCCGAGAAGGGACAGTCGGCCAAGGTACGGGAGATCGGCGCCGGCATCGCCGGCGAGCACCAGAAGCTCGATGAACTCGTGGTCGAGGCGGCCAACAAGCTGGGCGCGACCATCCCGAGCGAGCCGACGGCCCAACAAAAGGGCTGGCTGACGGAGATGAAGAACGCCTCCGGCGCCCGGTTCGACCAGATCTTCGTGACCCGCCTCCGGGTCGCTCACGGCGGCATTCTCCCGGTGATCAGCGCAGTACGGGCCAGCACCCGGGACGCCACCGTCCGCAAGCTCTGCGAGGACGCCACCGCCTTCGTCACGCATCACATGCAGATGCTGGAGTCAACCGGACTGGTTCGGTGGCCGGAGCTGCCGCCGGCCGCGCTGCCCGCCCCGGGCGAGGACGGGCTCCTGGCCGCCGCCTCGGCCAACTCCGGCCCGCAGGTCGGTGTCAGCAGCACCGTCGTCTGGCTGGTCTTCCTCGCCGCGCTGGGCACCGGCGGAATCGCCACCTACCGGATGTTGCGCCGCAGCTGACCGATCAGCCAGCTGCCTGGATGGTGGCTCGCGTTACCGGTCCACCTGGGTGAAGTCCCAGGAGTGCGGGGCGCGGGCCACCAGCAGGGCTGGCGGGTCCGGCAGCGGGCGGGGGCTGCTGCGCCACTTGGAGATCACCACCACCCGGTGGTCGGTGGAGGAGAAGACCTCGCTGGAGACGTGGAGCGGGTCGTGCTCCAACTCGGGCAGGGCGGTGTCGCACACCCAGGTGATCAGGTCGGCGACTCCGTACGCCTCGGCGCGCGCCTCCCACATCCGCACGATCATGTCCGCCGCCCCCGTCACACGCTGACCGTGGTCAACGGCAGCGCCGAATCGGCTGGCAGGTCCAGTCGGCTCGGAGCGACCCCGGCGGCGACCAGGTGCGAACCGAGCGCGGCCACCATCGCGCCGTTGTCGGTGCACAGCTTCGGCCGGGGTACCCGGACCCGGATGCCGTACTTCTCGGCTCGCTGCTCGGCCATCGCCCGCAGCCGCGAGTTCGCCGCCACTCCCCCGCCGATGACCAGGGTCTCGATGCCCTGCGCCCGGCAGGCGGCGAGCGCCTTGCTGGTCAGGACGTCACAGACCGCCTCCTGGAAGGACGCGGCCACGTCGGCCACCGGAACCGGCTCACCGGCACGCTGGCGGGCCTCGACCCACCGGGCCACAGCCGTCTTCAGGCCCGAGAACGAGAAGTCGTACCGGTGGGCGGCGAGATCCTTCGCGGCGGTCAGACCGCGGGGGAAGGCGATCGAGGCGGCATCGCCGGCCCGGGCCTCCCTGTCGATGGGCGGACCTCCCGGGAACGGCAACCCGAGCAGCCGGGCGACCTTGTCGAACGCTTCCCCGGCCGCGTCGTCGATGGTGGCGCCGAGCGGGGTGACACCCCGGGCCAGGTCGTCCACGAGCAGGAGGGACGAGTGGCCGCCGGACACCAGGAGCGCGATGGCGGGTTCGGGCAGTGGGCCGTGCTCAAGGGTGTCCACCGCGACGTGGGCGGCGAGGTGGTTGACGCCGTAGATGGGCTTCTCGGCGGCGACCGCGTACCCCTTGGCGGCAGCGACGCCGACCAGCAACGCACCGGCCAGCCCCGGCCCCGAGGTGACAGCGATCGCGTCGATGTCGGCCAGCGTGACGCCGGCCTCGGTCAGGGCCCGGTCCATGGTCGGCACGATGGCCTCCAGGTGGGCCCGGCTGGCCACCTCCGGTACCACACCTCCGAACCGGGCGTGTTCCTCGACGCTGGAGGCGAGCGCGTCGGCCAGCAGGGTGTGCCCCCGCACGATGCCGACACCGGTCTCGTCGCAGGAGGTCTCGATACCCAGGATCAGTGGTTCGTCAGCCATTGTCGTGTGGTCCGTTCCCGGTCGGCTCGGCGTCGCGCCGCATGACCAGCGCGTCTGTGTTGCTCGGTTGGTAGTAGCCGCGCCGCACCCCGATCGGCTCGAAACCGTACGTCGCGTAGAGCCGCTGAGCTGCGGCGTTGTCCACGGCGACCTCCAGCAGGGTGCTGCTGGCGTCGCGCCGGACCGCCTCGGCGAGCAACTCCTCCAGCAGGGCACGGCCTACGCCGCGCCGCTGGGCGTCCCGGCGGACGGCGATGTTCTGTACCCACACCTCGTCCGGCGGAACGCCGGCGAGCCCGGCGTAGCCGAGCACTGAACCGTCCGCGTCGACGGCGACCCGGTAGTGGTGCCCGTTGGCGAGCTCGCTCCAGAACATGGCGGGCGACCACTTCTCAGCGCCGAAGAGGTCCGCCTCGATCGGCAGCACGTCGTCGATGTGCCACCAGCGGAACGGTTCGAGCCGTACCGCGGTCATGGCAGGACCGGTTTGCGGCCGGTCGCCGCCACCGCGTCGGGGCGTCGCAGGTAGAGCGGAGTGAGCCGCTCACTGGACGCCCCCGCCCGGATCCGCTCGGCGGCGAGCAACGCCAGCACTGTCGCGTCCGGATAGCGCGGTTCGACCCGGACGGGCAGGTCCAGGACGTCTGCGTACCGGTGCGCCCCGTCACCGACCGCGATCGTCGCGCCCAGTTCGCGGGCCCGCGCGGCGGCGACCGCCGGCGCGGACACCTCGGGCCCGACGATCCGCTGGCCGGCGCCGTCGTAGACGGCCCAGTAGAGCTCCTTGCGCCGGGCGTCGCTGGCGGCCAGGACCGGCGTGCCGGACGCCGCCGGGTAACCGATGGCGTCCAGCGAACAGACACCGTACGTGGGGATCCCCAGCACCTGACCCATTGTCGCGGCGGTGACCAGGCCGACCCGTAGCCCGGTGAACGGACCCGGGCCGAGCCCGGCGACGATGGCCGCCAGGTCACGCGGGCGCGCGTCAGCGTCGGCGAGGACCGCATCCACCTGGGGCGCGAGCAGCTCACCGTGCGCGCGAGCATCGACCGTGCACCGGTGCGCCCGCGACGCCACGCCGTCTGCCGAGATCTCCACCAGCGCCGCGGTGACCGCGGGGGTCGAGCTGTCCACCACGAGTACGAGCACGGTAAGCCAGCCTAGCCGCCCCGCCCAGCCCTCCCGGTCACGCCCCGCCACCCGCCTTCGCCCCTCCCCCCGCTCTCGGCCGCTCTCGCCCGCTCTCGCCCGGACCTTGCCCCCGGCCACCCGCGTTCGCCCTTCGTCTCACGTCGCCCCACACCGCCCCACGCCGCCCCAGGCCGCCTCGCGCCCCACTCCGCCTCACCCCGCCCCGCCTCGCGCCGCCCCTGCCGCCCCGCCGCGGACCGCCCCGCCGCGGACCGCCCTGCCGCCGTTGGCCGCCGGCCCAACGGCTAGCCAGGGATGAGGGCTGGAACCACACCCGCTAATCAGCCTGATGTCTGTGAGTCATCGTGATGACTCACAGACATCACGCTCATCGGAGTGAGGCCCGCCAGGTCATGCGCTCGGCGTATCAGGGCGCGCGGATCGCGCCGCAAGCCGCCGACCTGCCGCAGCGGGATCGCGGGCATCTCACCCGTGGTCCACGATGCCGGGATGTCATCGACTCGCCTTGTCGCCCTGCTCGGTGCTGCCGCGCGGCAGCAACGACAGCTGCGCGACCTGAGCCAACGTCAGTTGGCCGCGTTGGCCGAGGTCGACCAGGCCGCGGTGGCCCGGTTCGAACGTGGTGAGCGAGCGCCGACCATCCCGGTGCTGGAACGGCTGTTTGCCGCGATGGACGTGCAGTTGGTCGTCGGAGTCGAGCCGTTGGACGCGCACCTCGACGCCCAGATCGACGGCTTGGCCGCCCGGCCGATCGCCGAACGGATCGACGGGTTGGGGCTGGATCGGCTGCTGGACCGGCTCACCGACTTCCCACAGGTGATCACCGGTTGCACAGCGGCGTTGCTACAGGGCGCGCCGGTGCCGGTCGACGCGCTGGAGATCGCCCTGCGCTGGCAGGACTCCAAACCGTTCACCCGCTGGCTGGAAACGAACTACGGGCAGCGGTGGAACGACCGCTGGGGTGAGTTCGGCGGGGTGTGGTTGGAGCCCGAGGAGCCGGGCGAACACCGGTGGTCGACCCGGTACGGGGAGATCAGGGCCACGATGTGCGACGAGCTGCCCGAGACGATCGAGGTGCGCCACGGCGAAAGGATCTACCAGGTGGTGCCGCTCGTCGAGCTGGAACTCAGCGAGCCGCGCGCCGCCGGACTGTTACGCCGCTACCGCAACCGGCAGTTGGCCAGCGACAGCTGAGTCAGCTGCCGGCCCGGCGGTGCAACGTCGACGAGCGGCTCAGCCGGCGGTGCGCTCCCAATCGATGGTGGGCAGGCCGGCGTCGGCGAGTGCCTTGTTGGCGGCGCTGAACGGGCGGCTGCCGAGGAAGCCGCGCGGGTTCATCGGGCTGGGGTGACCCGCCTCCAGCACCACGTGCTGCGGGTTGGTGACCAGCGCGGCCTTCTTGCGGGCGTAGCCGCCCCAGAGCAGGAAGACCACCCGGTCCGGTGCCGCGTCCAGTGCCCGGATCGTCGCGTCGGTGAACTCTTCCCAGCCGGCGTTGGCGTGCGAGCCCGGGGTGGCCTGCCGGACGGTCAGCACCGCGTTGAGCAGCAGAACCCCCTGGGCGGCCCACCCGTCGAGGTTGCCGCTGCGCGGCTTGGGGACGCCCACGTCCTCGCCCAGCTCCTTGAAGACATTGCGCAACGACGGCGGCACCGTCACACCGTCGCGGACGCTGAAGCTCAACCCATGAGCCTGCCCGGCCCGGTGGTAGGGATCCTGCCCGAGGATGAGCACCCGGGTGCCCTGCGGCGGGCACAGCCGGTATGCCGAGAACAGATCCTCCTGCGGCGGAAAGACCGTCTGCGTCGCGTATTCCCGGGCGACGAACTCGCCGAGCGCTGCGGTGCGTGCCGGGTCGAGGTGCGGGGTGAGCACTGTGCGCCACTGCTCCGGCAGCAGGGCCAGCAGATCCAGGGCGGGGGCGTCGTCGGGCATCGGGAACCTCTCACAGCGCGGGTCGGTCCCCCGCACTCTAGGCATCGGGTACGACAGCCACCGACCTAGCCCAGGTCGGCGAGCCGCCGGGCCCAGTCACCGCCGATCGGGTCCAGCTCGACGACGCGGGTGTCGTCGTCGCGGCGGTCGATGCGAACCCGTAGGTGCGCGTCCACCAACTGCTCCACCAGGCCCTCGCCCCACTCCACCACTGTCACCGAGTCGTCCACCGAGGCGTCGAGGTCCAGGTCGTCGATCTCGGCGCGCGGGTCGGTGGCGTCACCCAACCGGTACGCGTCGGCGTGCACGAGCGCCACCCGGCCGCCCCGGGCCGGATCGGGGCGGTGCACCCGGGCGATCACGAAGGTCGGCGAGGTGATGTCCCCGAGGACACCGAGCCCGGCCCCGACGCCCTGGGTGAGCGCGGTCTTGCCGGCACCCAACGGGCCGGTCAACAGCACCAGGTCGCCGGCGCGCAGCAGCCCGGCCAGCCGCCGGCCGAAGTCCCGAGTGTCTTCGACGGTCGGCAGCTTGACGACGTGACTCACCGTTCCTCCACGCTCTGCAATGACTCCAGGAACCGCGCCAGGGCGGCGTTGACCTCGTCCGCGTGCTCCAACATCACCACGTGACCGCTGTCCTTGATCTTCACGAACTCGGCGTGCGGCAACCGGCGGACGATCTCCTCGGAGTGGGTCACCGGCGTGATCATGTCCTTGTCGCCGACCACCACGAGCACCGGAGTCGCCGCCAGCGCCGCCAGCGCCGGGAAGCGCGAGTGGGTGGCCAGGGTCCGCAGGTAGCGGGTCACCGTGTCGGCCGACGTCCGGGAGTTCATCGTCTCCACGTAGGACACCAGCGACGGGCTGGGCTTGCGGGTGCCGAAGCCGTACTTGCGGGTCAGTAACCAGGCCACGTTCGACGTCGACTTGCGGGCCTTGTCGATCACCGGCCCGCCGTACCGGGTGGCGTTGCTGACCATGTAGAGCATCGGACCGCCGACCCGGCCGAGCAGCGCGGGCGCGACCAGCTTGGTCTCCGCGATGAGCCCGCCCGACGTGGCCATCAGAACGGTGCCCACCACCCGGTCACCGAACAGCTCTCCGAACAACTCGGCGAACGCCATGATCGTCATGCCGCCCATCGAGTGGCCGACCAGCACCAGCGGCCCGTCCGGGGCGGTTCGGTCGATCACCTGACGCAGCGTTCGGCCGAGCACGGCGAGGTCGTACTCCCCGGTCTCCAGCCGTCCGGACCGGCCGTGACCGGGCTGGTCGTACGCCACGATCCGGTAGTCACCGCGGGCGGCGAGCATCTGGCGCTGGAAGTGGAACGTCCCCATGTCCAGGCAGAAACCGTGCACCAGCACCACAGTCGGGTGCCCCGGCACCGGCCGGGTGGGCTCGACCACCTCGACGTGGATGTCGGTGCCGTCCGGCAACTCCAGGCGGAACGCCTCGTCGTACCGCTGCTTGTCGAACGTCTCGTGCGCGTAGCGGTCGGCCGGATCGGCCTTGAGCCGACGGACCAGGGTCCGCTCGGTCGCGACGCCGGCCGCCAGGCCTGCCGCGGCCACCCCGACCGCCGCGCCGACGATCCCCGCTACCCGGCCCGCAGCCGTCCGCGGACGCGGAATGCGATAACTCATGGTTTCTCGCCGTCGTAGACCCGGGGCACCCGCGTGCCGCCGAACCGCGTCACGATCTCGTAGTTGATCGTGCCGACCGCCTCGGCCCAGTCGTCCGCCGTCGGTTCGCCGTCGACGCCGCTGCCGAAGAGCGTCGCCACGTCGCCGTCGGCCACCGGGTCGTCCCCGCAGTCGAGCACGAACTGGTCCATGCAGACCCGGCCCGATATCGTCCGGCGTACGCCGCCGAGCTGGACCGGGCCGGTGTTGGAAGCGTGTCGGGGAACCCCGTCGGCGTACCCGAGCGGCACCACGGCCAGGTTCGCGTCGGCCTGCGTGGTGTAGGCGTGCCCGTAGGAGATACCGCTGCCGGCGGGCACCCGCTTGGTGAGCATCACCCGGGCGCGGGCGGTCATCGCCGGCCGCAACCCGTACGTCTCGCCGGCCACCGGTGACAGGCCGTAGATGGCCAGGCCGGGCCGGACCAGGTCGAAGTGGGTGTCCGGGCGGGTGAGGGTGGCGGCCGAGTTGGCGAGGTGCCGCCAGCGCGGTCGCAGCCCGGCCCGCTCGACCATGGCCAGCGCTTCGTGGAAGACGGCCAGTTGGCGGTCGGTGGTGGGGTGGCCGGGCGAGTCCGCGTACACGAAGTGGCTCCACACGCCGACCACCTCGACCAGGCCGTCGGCCTGCGCCTTCGCCGCGGCGTCCAGCAGCGCGGGCCAGTCGGCGACTGTCGCACCGCCCCGGGACAGCCCTGTATCGATCTTGAGGTGCAGGCGGGCGGGACGCCCGGCGAGGCGACTCGCCTCGATCATCTCGTCCAGTTGCGTCAGGCTGGCCGCGCCCAGGTCCACCCCGGCACTGACCCCCTCGTGCAGCGGCAACCCGGGGGCGAGCAGCCAGGCCAGCACCGGCACTGTCACCCCGGCCCGCCGCAGGGTGAGGGCCTCGTCGAGGGTGCAGACGCCGAGCCAGTCAGCGCCGGCGTCGAGCGCCGCGCGGGCGGCCGGAAGCATGCCGTGGCCGTACCCGTCGGCCTTGACCACTGCCATTAACTCGGCGGTGGTGCCGGATCGGAGCCTGCTCACGTTCTCGCGGATGGCGTCAAGATCGACGCGTACCTCGGCCTGCCACATGCACCCAGCCTACTTTCCGCCGTGATCACCGCGGGCGGCGACGCACGTCCCGACGCGGCGATCCGGTCAGCGCGCCCGGAACCGCCCCGTTCAGCCCAGCCGGGCCAGCACCGGACGCAGCGCGGTCGCCACGTCGGGCGCGGTCACCGGGCCACCCCGGGCCGCCTCCCGCCCGGCGAGCCCATGCAGGTACGCGGCCGAGGCGGCGGCCCGATCGGCGGGTACCCCGGCCGCCAGCAGCGAGCCGAGCAGCCCGGCCAACACGTCGCCGGTGCCGCCGGTGGCCAGCGCCGGGGTGCCGGTCGGGTTGACGTACGCCCGACCGTCCGGCGTGCCGATCACCGTGCGATCGCCCTTGAGCAGCACCACCGCGTTCATCCAGGCGGCCAGCCGCAGCGCGGCGCCGACCCGGTCGGCGCCCGGCTCCTCCCCGCAGAGACGGGTGAACTCGCGGTCGTGCGGGGTGACCACGATGGGTGCGTCCCGACCCCGCAGCCGGTCGGCGAGCGAGCCGTCCACCAGCAGGGTCAGAGCGTCGGCGTCGAGCACCACCGGCACCGGGGCGGCCAGTACGGCGCGCAGCTCGGCCGCCGCGTCGGTGCCGGTGCCCAGCCCGGAGCCGCAGACCCAGGCCTGCACCCGGCCCGCGTCGGCGACCCGCCCGCTGGCGATCACTGAAGGGTGCTGGTGCAGCACCTCGGCTCGGGCGCTGCCGGCGTAGCGGACCAGGCCGGTGGGCCCGGCCAGGGCGCCGCCCACGGAGAGCACCGCCGCACCGGGGTAGGTCGCCGAACCGGTCGACACCCCCACCACGCCCCGGGTGTACTTCTCCGACGCCGCGCCCAGCTGAGGCCACCAGTCGACCAGGTCGGACCATTCGGTGACCCGCAGCGCCGGGGTGCCGCGCAGCCACGGCCGCAGCCCGATGTCGACCAGCTCGACCTGCCCGGCCAGCGCGGCGGCCGGGCCGACCACCAGGGCGGGCTTCAGCGCGCCGAAGGCCACCGTCACGTCGGCGCGGACCGCTGTGGGCCGGCCGGACGCGGACAGCGGCACGTGGCCGGTGTCGACCGCGACCCCGCTGGGCACGTCGACCGCCAGCACCGTGGCCCGTCCCCCGTCGCGTCCGCGCAGCTCGCCGAGGCGCTGGACCACCTCGTCCGCGTTCGCCCGTAGCCCACCGGTGCCACCGATGCCGACGATGCCGTCGACGACCAGGTCGATCGGGCCGGCCGGGTCTCGGACCAGCCGACCGCCAGCGGCTCGCAGCGCGGCCAGGCCGGCGGCGTGCGCCCGCCCGGGGGTGAGCAGCAGGGCGGACACGTGGACACCTCGCCGGGCCAACCGCTCCCCCGCGTACAGCGCGTCGCCGCCGTTGTCACCGGAGCCGACCAGCAGCAGCACCCGGCCCCCGTAGACTCCGCCCCGCTCGGCGAGCAGGAGCGCGGCCCGGCGGGCCAGGCCGGCGGCGGCCCGCTGCATCAGCGTCCCCTCCGGCAGCGTGCCCATCAACCCCGCCTCGGCCGCCCGTACGTCGGCCACCCGCCACACCGCTCTCATGCCACCGTGTCCCATTCAGTTAGCGGGCGGACCTGACCGGCCCTCCCGGCCGACGTCATCGTTCCGCGACCACCATCGCCGACGCGATCCCGCCGTCGTGCGACAACGAGAGATGCCAGTGGTTGACCCCGCGCGCGTCGGCCACCGCCGCGACAGTGCCGGAGACGGCCAGCCAGGGGCGGCCGGCCGGGTCGGGCACGATCTCGCAGTCGTGCCAGTTGAGCCCGGCCGGGGCGCCGAGGGCCTTGGCCACCGCCTCCTTGGCGGCGAACCGGGCGGCGAGCGACTCGGGCGAGCGCGGGCTGCCGGAGCGGGTGTGCCGCTCGGCCTTGGTGAAGAGCCGGTCGGCGAGCAGCGGCGTCCGTGCCAGGGCCCGGGCGAACCGGTCGACCAGGACCACGTCGATGCCGACAGCGACGATCACCACACCACCCTACCGGCGGTCGAGGCCGCAGATTAGCCGTCGGGCTCGCGCTGGGCAACGCCTGTGGACACCCCGGGGTACGCCTCGACGTCGGCTGTCCACAGGGCACCGCGCGGGCTCCGGCACGTGCCTAGCGTGAGCGCGTCGATGCCGATCGTCCACGGGGGTGTGGTCATGACCGACGAGCCGTTCGCCGTTCAGCCGGAGGAGTTGCGGGCGGTCGCCGGCCTGCTCGACGACGAGGCGCACCGGTTGGCGTTGGGCCTCGCGGGGTTGCCCGGGCTGGTGGTGGCGGCGCCCGAATGGCGAGCCGGCGCGGCGCTGGCCGGGTTGGAGGCGGCCGTGCACGCCTGGTTCTGCCGGCTGGGTGACCGGGTCGCGGCGACCTCCGGCGACGTCCGGGCGTCGGCCGACGCGTACGAGACGGTAGACGACCGGGCCGCCGGCCGGTTCGCCTCCCTACCTCGGTGAGCAGCGTCGGTTACCGACAGCTGTGGGCTGTCGATCCTGGTGCGTGGAGGGCCGCCGGGGTGGCGTGGGCGGGGTTGGCGAGGCCACTCGATCGGCGCCTCGGCGAGCTGCGGGCGGCCACCGGGCGGTTGCGGGACGGTTGGTCGGGTACGGCAGCCACGGCGGCGGACACTCGCCTCAACGGCCTGCGTGACGAGCTGGCCTCGATCGCACCAGCGCTGATCGAGGTCGACCAGGTGCTGGCGGAGTTGTCCGGTGGGCTGGCGGTGGCGAAGGCGCGGCTCTCCCAGGCGGTCGCCCAGGCCGATGCGGCGGGCCTGCTGGTGGACCGCTCGGGTGCGGTGCGGGTCGATCCGGCCCGGTATCGACCTACCGAGCGGGCCGGGGTCGCCGCGGCTGGAGTGGCCGCGGCCCTGCGGGCCGCGCTCGACGGGGCAGCCGCTGCGGACCGGGTCGCCGCGGACCGGTTGGATGAGCTGGCCAGGGCCGCCGGCACCGGTTGGGCGTCCCCGCCCCCGCCGGGCCGACCGGCCCTCGGTGCCGCGCCCACGCTGGTCGGCGCCTGGTGGGCCGGGTTGACGCCGGCGCAGCGACGGTGGCTGATCGTTCGCGAGCCGGCCCTGGTGGGCCGGTTGGACGGGCTGCCGGTGGCCGCCCGGGACCAGGCCAACCGGTTACGGCTCGACGCCTGGCGTACGGAGTTGCTGGCCGAGCGGCGACGGCTGCTGTCCCAGGTGCCGTCGGGGCCGCTCCAGTTGATCCGGTTGCGCGGGGTAGCCGGACGGTTGGCCGGTCTGGACGCGCTGGTCGGCCGGCTGGCGGCCGGCGAGGCGCCGCGGGCGTACCTGCTCGGGTTGGATCCGGCGGGTGAGGGCCGGGCGGTGGTGGCGCTCGGCGACCCGGACCACGCCGACCGGGTGCTGACCTACGTGCCGGGGATGACGGCCGGCCTGGACGACGCCTCCGGCGAGCTGGGCAGGGCGGCCCGAGTGCTGGAGCGGTGCGCCGCGCTCGCCCCGGATGAGCGCAGCGCGGCGGTGCTCTGGTTGGACTACGACGCTCCGGATCTGCTGACCGAGGCCGCCTCGGCGGGTCAGGCCCGGGACGCCGGCCCGGCGTTGCACCGCTTCCAGGAGGGGCTGCGTGTCAGCCACGACGGGCCGCCGGCCCGGCAGACGGTGCTCGGGCACAGCTACGGGTCGCTGGTGGTGGGTGTTGCCGCCCGGGAGCACGGCCTGGCCGCCGACGCGCTGGTCTTCGTCGGCTCCCCCGGTGTCGGCGCGTCGCACGCCACCGAGCTGGGCGTGCCGCCCGGCGAGGTCTGGGCGAGCAGCGCCCCCGACGACGTGATCCGGGCGGCCCGGTCACCCGACGAGCTGGGCCGGCGGGCCCTGTTCGGCGCGGCACCACTCGCCGCCGTGCTGGGCTGGCCCGGCCGGACGGGGCACGAGCTGTGGTTCGGTCACGACCCGGCCGATCCCGGCTTCGGCGGGCGGGTGCTCCCCAGCGGCCGCGGCGGGCACACCGGCTACTGGGAGGCGGGAAACCCGGCGCTGGACGGGATGGCCCGTGTCGTGCTGGGCCGGTGACGACGAAACCCCGGCCGCCGCGGGGCGCGGCGACCGGGGTTCCGGAGGTGCGGGGTGCCTACTCGACGGTGACCGACTTGGCCAGGTTGCGGGGCTGGTCCACGTCGTGTCCCCGGGCGGCGGCGATCTCGGCGGCGAGCACCTGCAACGGGACAGTGGTGACGAGCGGGGCCAGCAGGGTGGGCGTACGCGGCACGTAGATCAGGTGGTCGGCGTACCGGACGACCGCCTCGTCACCCTCCTCCGCGATCACGATGGTCCGCGCGCCCCGCGCCCGTACCTCCTGGATGTTGGAGACGACCTTGTCGTGCAGCATGCCCCGGCCCACCGGCGAGGGCACCACGCAGATGACCGGGGTGCCCTTGTCGATCAGGGCGATCGGGCCGTGCTTCAGCTCACCGGCGGCGAAGCCCTCGGCGTGCATGTACGCCAACTCCTTGAGCTTCAGCGCGCCCTCCAGGGCCACCGGGTAGCCGACGTGCCGGCCGATGAACAGCACCGTCGGCTCGGACTTCAGCTCCCGGGCCAGGTCGCGGACGGGCTCGATCCGGTCGAGCAGCTCACGCAGCTTGCCGGGGATCTCCTGCAACTGCGCGACCACCGCGCCCACCTCGTCAGCGAACTTGATGCCGCGCACCTGGGCCAGGTGCAGGCCGATGAGATAGCAGGCGACGACCTGGGTGAGGAACGCCTTGGTGGAGGCGACGGCGATCTCCGGCCCACCGTGGGTGTAGAGGACAGCGTCGGACTCGCGGGGGATGGTCGAGCCGTTGGTGTTGCAGATCGCCAGCACCCGGGCCTTCTGCTCCTTGGCGTGGCGCAGCGCCATCAGGGTGTCCATGGTCTCGCCGGACTGCGAGATGACCACGATGAGCGTGGACCGGTCGAGCACCGGGTCGCGGTAGCGGAACTCGCTGGCCAGCTCCACCTCGCACGGGATCCGGGTCCAGTGCTCGATGGCGTACTTGGCGACCATGCCGGCGTGGTACGCGGTGCCGCAGGCCACGATGAAGATCTTGTCGACGTCGCGCAGATCCTGGTCGCTGAGGCGGACCTCGTCGAGGGCGATCTCACCGCTCTCGGTGAGCCGGCCCAGCAGCGTGTCGGCGATGGCCTGCGGCTGCTCCTCGATCTCCTTGAGCATGAACCAGTCGTAACCGCCCTTCTCCGCGGCCGAGGAGTCCCAGTCGATGTGGAAATCCTGGCCGGCGGCGGGCTGGCCCTCGAAGTCGGTGATCTCGATGCTGTCACCGGTGATCAGCACGATCTGGTCCTGGCCCAGCTCGACCGCTTCCCGGGTGTGCTCGATGAACGCGGCCACGTCGCTGGCCAGGTAGTTTTCCCCGTCGCCTCGGCCGACCACCAGCGGCGAGTTGCGCCGGGCGCCGACGACCGCACCGGGCACGGAGGCGTCCACGGCGAGCAGTGTGAACGCGCCCTCCAGGCGCTGGCAGACCACGCGCATGCCGGCGGCGAGCAGTTGCGGGCTGTCCGGCTGGCCGGCGGCGCGCAGGTCGGCCAGCGCGGCGGCGAGCAGGTGCGCGGCGCACTCGGTGTCGGTGTCGCTGGTGAACTGGACGCCGTCGGCCTCCAGCTCGGCGCGGAGCTTGGCGAAGTTCTCGATGATGCCGTTGTGGATCACCGCGACCCGCCCGTCGGGGGCGACGTGTGGGTGGGCGTTGCGGTCGGTCGGGCCGCCGTGGGTGGCCCACCGGGTGTGCCCGATGCCGGTGGTGCCGTCACCGATGCCGATCGGGCTGGCCGCGCAGGAGGTCGGGTCGTCGGCGGCCCGCTCGGACAGCACCTTCTCCAGGTTGGCCAGCTTGCCAGCCTTCTTCTCGGTCAGCAGCTGATCGTCACAGACGATCGCGACGCCTGCCGAGTCGTAGCCACGGTATTCCAGCCGCCGCAGCCCGTCGAGGACGATGCCGAGTGCGGGGCGCGCGCCCGCGTATCCCACGATTCCACACATGGCCCGCAGCCTAACCCAGTTTCACTCACGTTGGGTGCTCGAAAGTCGGGTTATCAATCACGGAATCTGAGCGATCAGTGCCTACGCGGCCGCAACGGGACGAGCGTCACAGGCCCCTCGCGCCCCGCTCCGCAGGGCGGGGTTGCGACACGCCTTCGGGTGCGGAAGTCTCTCGGCGGGTTTGGCGCTCCCGTCCACGGCCCGTTCGTCCCATACCCACTCCCGCCCGGAGCAGCCATGTCCGACGCGCCGCCGCCCGACCCGACCCCCTCGTCCGCTCCGGACCCGGCTTCCCAGGCACTTCCGCCGGACCCGACGGCGCCGCCGTCCACGGCTTCGTCTCCGGCCCCCGACCCGCTGGCGCCGGGCCAACCGTGGGCCCCGCAGGCCCCCTGGGAGCCACCCCCGCCGGCCGCACCGTGGACGCCGTCGCCGCCCGCCGCCCAGTGGACGCCACAACCGTCCGCGACGCCGTGGTCGCCCGACCCGCAGACACCCCCGTGGTCGCCCGACCCCGCAGGCCCGCCGTCGGCCGGATCGCCACCGCCGGCGGGGTGGCCCACGCCCGACGGGCAGCCGCAGACCGCTGGCTGGCCGCCGCCCGGCACCGGCTATCCGCCGCCCGGCTATCCGCCCCCCGGCACCGGCTGGCCGCCGCCCGGTTATCCGCCGCCCTACGCCTACCCCGGGTATCCGCAGGGCCCCGGCAAGACGACCACGAGCAGCGGGCGGATCGTCGGGATCGTCGTCGCGGCCGTCGTGGCACTCGTCCTGCTGGTGTGTGGCTGTCTCTGCGTGGCTGGCCTGTGGCTCGACCAGACAGACCCGGACCCGGTCGCCGAGGAGCCGTGGGTCGTCCCCGACGACGACGGCTGGACGGAGCCCACCACCGGGCCGATCATTCCGGAGCGACCCACCGCCCCGCAGCCGCCCACCATGTCCCCCACCCCCAGCAAGAAGCCGGTCACCCGACCGACCTCAGGACCGGCACCCGTGACGGTGGTCTACCAGCTCAGCGGGTCGGGTGTCGTCGACCTGGCGTACTTCGACGCCGAGAGCGATCTCATCCACGTCGACGGCCAGAAACTGCCCTGGAGCACCACCATCCGTACCAACGGCAAGACCAGGGTGATGGTGGAGGCCAGATGGGCCGACGACGAGGGTGAGAGACCACTCGACTGCACCGTCACGGTCACCGGCGCCGGCAAGCCGGTCGTCAAGAAGATCCGCGGGTACTGGGCGACCAGTTGCACGCCCGAGTGAGGCTGGGGTCCGAGCCGGGTATGGCCGTAGGCTGGCGCAGGTGACGACGAGCACCGATGTCGACCCGCTGGTGGCCCGGATGCGGCCGTTCGGCACGACGATCTTCGCCGAGATGTCCGCCCTCGCCGTACGCACCGGCGCGGTCAACCTCGGCCAGGGGTTTCCCGACACCGACGGCCCGCCGGAGATGCTGGCCGCCGCCGCCGAGGCGCTGCGCAACGGGCAGAACCAGTACCCGCCCGGCCCGGGGATCCCCGCCCTGCGCGCGGCCGTAACGGCGCATCAGCGGCGGTTCTACGACCTGGCGTACGACCCGGACAGCGAGATCGTGATCACGGCGGGTGCGACCGAGGCGGTCGCGGCGAGCATCCTCGCGCTCTGCGAACCGGGCGACGAGGTGGTGTGCTTCGAGCCGTACTACGACTCGTACGCCGCCTCGATCGCGTTGGCCGGCGCGGTCCGCCGGCCGGTGACGTTGCGCCCCTCGGCCGACGGCCGGTACGCCTTCGACCCGGCGGCGCTGCGTGCGGCGTTCGGCCCGCGCACCCGGCTGGTGCTGCTGAACTCGCCGCACAACCCGACCGGCAAGGTCTTCACCCCGGCCGAGTTGGCGCAGGTCGCCGACTTGTGTCAGGAGTTCGGCGCGTACGCGGTCACCGACGAGGTGTACGAGCACCTGGTCTTCACCGACGCGTCCAGCCCGCACGTGCCGCTGGCCAGC
This sequence comes from Micromonospora sp. DT15, assembly GCF_049841475.1. NCBI lineage: Bacteria > Bacillati > Actinomycetota > Actinomycetes > Micromonosporales > Micromonosporaceae > Micromonospora > Micromonospora sp. DT15. Next base: position 259,522 of record NZ_JBNCKJ010000005.1, on the reverse strand, counting down.
CTGCCCGGGATGCGGGAGCGGACGCTGCGCATCTCGTCGGCCGGCAAGACGTTCTCCTGCACGGGGTGGAAGGTCGGCTGGGCGAGCGGCCCGGCGGCGCTGGTCTCGGCGCTGCTCCGGGTGAAGCAGTTCCTCACCTATGTCAACGCCGCGCCGCTGCAACCGGCGGTGGCAGTGGCGCTGGCCCTGCCGGACGCCTACTACACCGGCTTCCGGGACGGTCTCCAGCAGCGGCGGGACCAGCTCGTCGGTGGTCTGACCGACGCCGGTTTCGAGGTGCTCGACTCGGAGGGGACGTACTTCGTCACCGCCGACATCACCGCCCTCGGCGGCCGGGACGGGGTGGAGTTCTGCCGCTCGTTGCCGGAGCGCTGCGGTGTGGTGGCGGTGCCCACCCAGGTCTTCTACGACGACGTCGACGCGGGCCGGCGGCTGGTCAGGTTCGCCTTCTGCAAGCGCCCGGAGGTGCTGACCGAGGCGGTCAGCCGGCTGCACGCTCTGGGCCGGAGCCGCTGACCCGCCCCGAGCCGCTGACCCGCCCGGAGCCGGTCGGTCCCGGGTCGGTCGCCGACTGATCGGCTGTCGACGTCGCGAGTCGGGTGAGCAGTTGACCGTCGTCACCGAGCAGCACCGCCTCGGCGTCGTCCACGAACGACAGGTCCGCGCTCACGTGCCGGCTGGCCGCGGTGAGCAGCAACCCGACCACCGGGTCCTCGGCGGCCCGCCGTAGGCCGTCCAGATTGCGCAGCTCGCGCAGCAGGTGGCCACGCTGGTTGCTCAGCACCGCGCGAACCGTGGCCGCGGAGCCGGACCGGGCGGCGGCGGTGACCTTGAGGAAGAAGTCGTCCCGGAATCCGCCGCTGCGCGGGCTCGGCTCCGTCAGCCACCGCGCCAGCTCCGCGCGGCCGGCAGGGGTGATCTCGTAGACGACCCGATCCGGCTTGATCGGTTGCGGTTGCCGTTCGGCGACGACCAGGTCGTCCCGGGAGAGCCGGTCGAGGATCTGGTAGAGGTGGCCGATGTTCAGCGGCCCCCACTGCGGGCCGACGGCGGCTTCGAACGCGCCCTTGAGCTGGTAGCCGTGGCTCGGGCCACCAGCGAGCAGGGCGAGGACAGCGTGCTGGATCGCCATGTCACCTCCGGTACGGGTCTTGCATTGTCACAATGTATCGCGCAGAGTGGGAGTCAGCACACGGGGAGGCGCGATGCTCGGCTTCATCTGGAGACAGCTGCGCGGCCGTGCGGGGCGGTCGGTGGCGCTGCTGGTCGGCGTGCTGGTGGCCACCACCGGCTTCGTGGTCCTGACCGGCGCCACCACCACCTCTCGTCTGGACGTCACCGGCACGGTCGAGCGCAACACCCAGGTCGCCTACGACATCCTCGTCCGTCCCAAGGGGACCCGCACGCCGCTCGAAGCCGAGCGCGGGCTGGTCCGCCCCAACTATCTCTCCGGGCTCTTCGGTGGCATTACCACCGAGCAGTACGAGCAGGTGACGACGGTCCCCGGCATCGAGGTGGCGGCCCCGATCGCGATGCTCGGTTATTCCACCACCCTGCTACCGACGCCGATCGACCTCACCGGTGCCGTCGACCGCTCGCTGGACCAGCAGCTCATCCGGGTCGACCCGACCTTCCACGCCGAACGTGGTCTCTCCAGCGCGCCGGGCAAACCCCGGTATGTGTACGTGACCACGAAGCCGTTGATCTACCCCCGGATCGACTGGGAGACCCTCGGTGACGCCGTGCCGTACTCCGATGGGCGGTCCTACCCCTGGTCGGACACCTGCGGGCCGGTCCCCCGCGAGGTGCAGCCGGACGGGCGCAGCCTTCCCGTCTGCGATCCGGGATACGCGCTGCTGGGCAACCCGGGCACCTACTCCGAGCGCGAGGACTGGTCCCTGCATGCCGTCCAACTGCTGCCCGACGGCCGGTTCCAAGCCGACGCCTACGTCCTCGCCACCGACCGGGACGGCTCCGCCACACCCACCGACCGGCTGGTGATGGCGTACGACCTGACAGTGCCGTTCCTTCTGGCCGCTGTGGACCCGGCGGCCGAGGAACAACTCGTCGGGCTCGACGATGCAGTGGTCACCGGTCGAGCCGTCCGCACGGACGACAAGGTCGCCGTCAACCGCCGGGGCTCGGCGGACAACCACGAGGTCCCGGTCCTCGTCACCAACCGACCCTTCATCGACGAGTCGCTGGCGGCCAGGTTCACCCGGCTCGCGATCAGCCCCGCCGGGGTGGAGGCGATCGACCTGGAGAAGACCCTGAGCCGCCCCGGGGGGACTCCCGCCGGGTCCGCTCGGTACGACCTCACCGCCGGGCACCAGGCGATGCTCACCGAGGAACTCTCCATGGCCGGGTGCTGCCACGGTCAACTCCAGACGGTCGTGCAGTCGACCGAGGTGCAGTACGACCCGCTACCCGACGGCAGCCTGCGGGCCCGTCAGCAACCGCCCGGCGACCCCGAGGTGTACGGCAAGTTGGAGACGTACAACCCGCTGCCCCGGCCCTGGCTCGCCGACGACACCGGATCCCGATCGATACGGGCGCTGCCGCTAGCTGTGAGCGCGAACACCGCCAACCGTTTCTGGCGGGCTGTCGGTGTCTTCGACCCGGGCCGGCTGGCCGGGTTCAGTGACCTCGGCCAACTGCCGCTGGAGACCTACCAGGCACCGACGGCAGAGGGTGCCGACGACCGCAGCCGGGCAGCGCTGGGCGGTCAACCGCTGGCACCCAGCGGCAATCCCGCCGGCTATCTCTCCGCGCCGCCGCTGCTGCTCACCAACCTCGGCAGCGTGCCGAAGATCCTGGAGGGTGGCGGCGGGCCACAGGCCAAGGCCCCGATCAGCGCTGTCCGGGTACGGGTGGCCGACGTGGACGGCTACAGCGAGCGGTCGGCCGAGCGGGTCCGACTGGTCGCCGAGCAGATCGCGGCACGCACCGGGCTGGACGTCGACATCACCCTCGGCTCGTCGGGGGCGCCGCAGACAGTGGAGCTACCCGCCGGCTCGTTCGGCCGGCCGATGCTGCGGCTGACCGAAAACTGGTCGGCGCTCGGTGTGGCCTCGATCATCACCCAGGCGGTGGACCGTAAGAGCCTGGTGCTCTTCGTGCTGGTGCTGGTGGTCTGCGTGCTCTTCCTCGGCAACGCGGTCAGCGCCGCCGTCCGGGACCGGCGTTCCGAGTTGGCGGTGCTGTCCTGTCTCGGCTGGCCGGTCCGCCGCATCGCGGCGCTGATCCTGGGCGAGGTCGCCCTGCTCGGGCTCATCGCGGGTCTGCTCTCGCTGATCCTCGCGATCCCGCTCGGAATCGCGCTCGGCATCGACGTCGACTGGCGGCGGTCCGCCCTGGCCGTACCCGTGGCCCTGCTGCTCGCGGTGGCCGCGGGCCTGGTGCCGGCGCTGCGGGCCGCGCGCACCCACCCGGCCGCCGCCCTCCGCCCGATCGTCGCTCCGGCCCGCTGGGTACGCCGGCCACGCACCCTCTTCGGCTTGGCGCTGGTGAATCTGGCCCGCACCCCCGGGCGCACGTTCCTCGGCGCCGGCGCGCTGGCCATCGGGGTGGCCGCGCTGACGCTGGTCACCGCCGCCGCGTGGGCGTTCCGGGGCGCGATCGTCGGCAGCGTGCTCGGCGACGTGGTCTCGCTGAGCGTGCGCGGCGCGGACACCGCGGCCGCTGCGGCCACCGTGCTGCTCGGTGCCGCTGCGGTGGGGGACGTGCTCTACCTGAACATCCGCGACCGGGCCGCCGAGTTGGCCACCCTGCGGGCGATCGGCTGGACCGACGCCGCACTCGGCCGGCTGGTCGGCTACGAAGGGCTGGCGCTGGGGCTCGTCGGTTCGACGACCGGCGCGGTGATCGGCCTGGTCAGCGCGGGCTGGCTGATCGGCGCCCTTCCCGGCGCGCTGGTCCTGGTGGCCGCACTGGTCGCGCTGGCGGGCACGCTGGTGAGCGCCGTCGCCGCGCTGGTGCCCGCCGCCCTGTTGCCGCGCCTACGACCCGCCCGACTTCTGGCAGAGGAGTAGCAGTCATGAGCGAGCAGATCGGTAGCGCGATCTCGGTCGACCACCTGACCCGACGATTCGGCACCGGGGCGGACCAGCTGACCGCTGTCGACGACGTGTCAGTGTCCGTCGCGGCCGGTTCGGTGGTGGCGTTGACCGGGCCGAGCGGGTCGGGCAAGTCGACGCTGCTGCATCTCATCGGCGCGATCGAGCAGCCCGACGAGGGCACCGTGACCGTCGACGACGTGGTGGTCAGCGACCTGCGCCGGGCCGCACTGGCCCGCTACCGGCAACGGGTCGGGTTCGTGTTCCAGCGCTACCACCTGCTGCCCGCACTCAGCGTGCTGGACAACGTGATCGCGCCGGTCCTTCCCCGGCGGGGCCGGGCCGACCACGCGACCCGAGCCCGCGAGTTGCTCGACGCGGTCGGCCTGGCCGGGCGGGAGCGCGCCCTGCCCGCGCAGCTCTCCGGTGGTCAGCAGCAACGGGTCGCCATCGCCCGCGCCCTGATGGGGGCGCCGGGCCTGCTGCTGGCCGACGAGCCCACCGGCAACCTCGACTCCACCACCGGCGGGCAGATCCTCGACCTGCTGCTCGACCTCCGTGACCGGCACGGCATGACCATCCTGCTCGCCACCCACGAACAGGCCATCGCTGCCCGCTGCGACCGACTGGTCCGACTGACCGACGGACGCGTCACCGAGGACCTCGACCTCACCGACGGCGAGGACCCCGCCGACACGTACGAGCGGGCGGCCCGACTGCGGTTGTGACGCCGCCCGAGGTGGCCTCAGTCGACCGGGCTCGCGGTGCGGACCAACTCGGCGATCCGCTCGGCGACCTCACGGGCGGTCGCCTCGGTGGCCGCTTCGACCATCACCCGGACCAGCAGTTCGGTGCCCGACGGGCGCAGCAGCACCCGGCCGGTCTCCCCCAGCTCCGCCTCGGCCCGCTCGACCTCGGCGCGTACCGCGGGTGCGGCGGCGCCGACGGTCCGGTCGCCGACCGGCACGTTGATCAGCACCTGGGGCAGCTTGGTGACCACCGAGGCCAACTCGGCGAGGGACTGGCCGGTGGCCGCCATCCGAGCCATCAGGTGCAGACCGGTCAGCACCCCGTCGCCGGTGGTGGCGTGCGCGGGCATCACGATGTGGCCGCTCTGCTCACCGCCGAGCGCCAGCCCGGAGGCGCGCAGCTCCTCCAGCACGTACCGGTCACCGACCTTGGTCTCGATCAGGCGGATGCCCTGCGCGGACATCGCGAGCCGCAGCCCGAGGTTGCTCATCACGGTGGCCACCAGGGTGTCCTGGGTGAGCGTGCCGGCGTCCCGCATGGCCAGCGCGAGGATCGCCATGACCTGGTCGCCGTCCACCTCGTCGCCGTCGGCGGTGACCGCCAGGCAGCGGTCGGCGTCGCCGTCGTGGGCGATGCCCAGGTGAGCGCCGTGCTCGACCACTGCGGCGCGCAGCGCCTCGATGTGGTTGGAGCCACAGTCGTCGTTGATGTTCAGCCCGTCGGGCTCCGCGTGGATGGCGATGACCTCCGCGCCGGCCTCCCGGTAGGCGACGGGGGCGACCTCGGCGGCTGCGCCGTTGGCGCAGTCGACCACGACCTTGATCCCCTCCAGCCGGTGCGGAACGGTGCCCACCAGGTGCTGGACGTAGTGGTCGGCACCGTCGAGCAGGTCGTGCACACGGCCGACGCCGGCACCGATCGGCCGGTCCCAGGCGGTGGTGGCGTTCGTCTCGACGGCCGCCTCGATCTGCAGCTCGATCTCGTCGGGCAACTTGTGCCCGCCGGCGGCGAAGAGCTTGATGCCGTTGTCCGGCATCGGGTTGTGCGACGCGGAAAGCATCACACCCAGGTCGGCCTTGGCCTCGGCGGTGAGGAACGCCACCGCCGGGGTGGGCAGCACGCCGACCCGCACAACGTTGGCACCGGCGCTGGTCAGCCCGGCGACCACGGCGGCCTCCAGCATCTCGCCGCTGGCGCGGGTGTCGCGACCGACGACGGCGAGCGGCGGATGGCTGCGGTCCGTCTCGGCGAGTGTGTGCGCGGCGGCCACCGCGAGCGCCAGCGCCAATTCCGGGGTGAGATCCGCGTTCGCCCGCCCGCGTACGCCGTCCGTGCCGAACAACCGACCCATACCCGCCAACCTCCGAAAGTGCACTGCCAGTGAGGAGAAAGCGGAACGGCCGACCCACCTCCCCCCGACAAGGGGGAGGCGGACCGGCCGTCCGTCAGAAGTACAACGCGCTGGGAAAGATCAGCGCTTCGAGTACTGGGGAGCCTTACGGGCCTTCTTGAGGCCGTACTTCTTGCTCTCCTTGACCCGGGCGTCACGGGTGAGGAAGCCGGCCTTCTTGAGGGCCGGGCGGTCGTCCGGCTCGTTGATGATCAACGCGCGGGCGATGCCCAGCCGGAGCGCACCGGCCTGGCCGGTGGTGCCGCCGCCACGCAGGTTGGCGATCACGTCGAACTGCTCGAGCTTCTCGGCGGTGACCAGCGGGTCCTTGATGAGCTGCTGGTGCACCTTGCTCGGGAAGTAGGCCTCGAGGTCCTGGCCGTTGCAGGTGATCTTGCCGGTGCCCGGGACGATGCGGACCCGGACGATGGCCTCCTTGCGGCGGCCCACGGTCTGGATCGGCCGGTCACCACGAGGCGCGCGGGCGACGGGCGCCGGCGCCTCGGTGGCCTCGGGGGCTTCCGGGGCGACCTCGGTCTCGATGATGTCGGTCATGCTGCTTCCTTCGCCCGCGCTCACTGCGCGATCTGCTTGATCTCGAACGGCACCGGCTGCTGCGCGAGGTGCGGGTGCTCGGCACCGGCGTAGACCTTCAGCTTCTTGATCAGCTGACGGCCGAGCTTGTTGTGCGGGAGCATCCCCTTCACAGCCAGCTCGATGGCCCGCTCGGGACGCTTGGTCAGCAGCTCGTCGTAGCCGATCTGCTTCAGACCACCCGGGTAACCGGAGTGGCGGTAAGCGACCTTGGTCTGGCGCTTGTTGCCGGTCAACGCAACCTTGCCCGCGTTCACGATGACGACAAAGTCGCCCGTGTCGACGTGCGGCGCGAAAGTCGGCTTGTGCTTACCACGCAGCAACGTGGCGGCGTGGGTGGCCAGGCGGCCCAGCACGACATCAGAGGCGTCGATGACGTGCCACTGACGCTCGATCTCACCCGGCTTCGGGCTGTACGTACGCACAGGTCTACCTTGTCTCGTCGTCGGTCTGGGGTCGCGCGCCGAGGTGACCAGATCTAGCAGGCCGGACCAGCGCGCACGAACGACCAAGCGTACCTGAAGGGGCACGCCTCTGGATGTCGTACAACAGCAGGCAACGATACCCGGCGCCCGGTCCGCAGGTCAAAACGGGGGTGCGGTCCCGCGCGGCGACGCGCCGAGGGTGTCTCAGCTCACACGTTGGTGAGTCGACCGGCCCTCGGACGGCGGTAGACCACCCAGGTGACCGCGAAGCACAACGCGTACCAGCTGATGAAGGCCAGGTAGGCGGCGTCGGCATTGCCCGAGCTGAGGAACGACTGGCGGAACGCGATGTTGACCAGCACCCCGCCGAAGGCGCCGATCGCACCCGCGATGCCGATCAACGCGCCGGTCATCCGCCGCGCCCACCGCGCGGCGGCCTCCGGATCACGCTGACCCGTGGCCACCGAGTCCGCCGACCGGGCCCGGAAGATCGCCGGAATCATCTTGTACGTGGAGCCGTTGCCGACGCCGGAGAAGACGAAGAGGGCGAGGAACCCCGCGAGGTAGAGCCCGAACGAACGCTCCCGGGCCGCGTACAGCACTGTGCTCGCGCCGGCCGCCATCGCCACGAAGTTCCAGAAGGTCACCCGTGCCCCGCCCAACCGGTCGGCGAGGTGCCCACCCAGCGGCCGGATCAGCGAGCCGACCAGCGGGCCCAGGAACGTCAGCCAGGCGGCGTCGACCGGGGTCGGGAACCGCTCGGCGAACTGGAGCTGGAGCACCTGCCCGAAGGCGAAACCGAAGCCGATGAACGAGCCGAAGGTGCCGATGTAGAGCAGCGACATCACCCACGTGTGCGGGTCGCGGGCCGCCTCCCGCAACGCGCCCGGCTCGTTGCGCGCCCCGGGCACGGTGTCCAACCAGCGGGCCGCCGCCAGCGCGGCCAGCACGATCAGCGGCAGGTAGACCGCCGGCACCAACCGGGGGTACGCGGCACCAGCGGTGGCGAGGACGGCCAGGCCGACGAGCTGCACGGCGGGTACGCCCAGGTTGCCGCCACCGGCGTTGAGCCCGAGCGCCCGCCCCTTGAGCCGCTGTGGGTAGAACAGGTTGATGTTCGCCATCGAGGAGGCGAAGTTGCCCCCGCCGACCCCGGTGAGGCAGGCGAGCACCATCAGGGTGGTGTAAGACACGCCGGGTTCCAGCAGCACCGTCATCGGGACCGCGGGCACCAGCAACAGCAGTGCGCTGATGATCGTCCAGCGTCGTCCGCCGAAGCGGGCCACCGCCAGCGTGTACGGCAGCCGCAGCACCGCGCCCAGGGCGGCCGGCACGGCGGTGAGCAGGAATTTCCCGGCCGGATCGATGCCGTACGCGGGGCCGAGGAAGAGCACCGTGACCGACCAGAGACTCCACACCGAGAAGCCGACGTGCTCCGCGAAGATGGAGACCCAGAGGTTGCGCCGGGCGATCGGCGCGCCGGTGGCCTGCCAGAAGTCCGGGTCCTCGGGGCGCCAGTCGTGCAGCGGCTGCCGACGACCGGTGACGGCGGGCGGCTCGGCGGTGACTACGGTGCTGGTGAGCGTGCTCACGGCGGCTCCTCCTCGTCGGTGTGACGAGCAGAAACGCTAGGAACGGCCGGTTACCTGGCAGTGCCCGTCGCGGGTCGGGCCGGAAACGGGGATCGCACCACGGGCCGGCGGCGATGGTGAGCACGCCACCGGGGGCGGCGTGCGCAGGGCTGCCCTTCCGATCAGAGCTGTTGGAGGATGCGCAGCGCCCGACCGACCCGGAGCATGGTGTCGGTGTCGGCGACGTCCACGCACGCGGTGAACCACTTCTTCATGGGCGAGGAGATCCGGTCGGGCATCACCACGTACCGGCCCATCGACACGGCGAGCGGCGAGTCCCGCAGGAGTGATTCCTCGACCACCTCGACCACGATCACGATGGGCACGTCGGTGGAGTTGTAGACGTCCGAGCTGATCACGAGGCCGAGGCGTTCCCGGGCGCCTTCGATGCGCCAGATCTCACCCCTACGCAGCACGCGGCCGTCCGCCGGAGAACAGGTCGTTGACCATGCCGACCTCGCGGGCGTCGGCGAGCGCGGCAGACTCCAGATCCAGGCTGGCGCGGCCCACGGCGGCGGCGTGCGCGGTGAAGACCTCGCGCAGCGCCTTCTCCCGGGCGGCCTGGTCCATCCATGCGGAGAGCGACAGCCCTTCGCGCTTGGCGAACCGCCGCGCCTCCTCGATGGTCTCGTCCGTGAACGAGAGAGTCACCTTGGCAGTCATGCCGAGCAGATTACCCAGAGGTATGACCGACAGTCATCCCCGCGCTCACCGGCTCGTCCCCGGGCGGCGAAACGCACATTCCGCCGGGCTCACCCGGCCCGGCCGCCGAACACCGCGAAGCGCCACTCCTTGAAGTAGCAGTCGACGTCGACCAGGCCCGCCTCGGCGAGCCACCGACACTGGTCGGCCACTGTCGCCGGGCGGTCGTGGCGCATCCGCTCCCGGGAAGCAGCGATCTCGTCGGGGGACGCACCCAGCTCGGTGATCCGTTGCATCCACACCTCGTCGTAGCGCCGGTCCAGTTCCGGCGTCGGGCCGGCCACCTGCTCGGCGTTGACGAACACCCCACCCGGTGCCAACGCGGCGGCGGCCCGCCGGTAGAGCGCGCGCTTGCCGGCGTCGTCCAGGTGGTGGATCGCCAGCGCGCTGACCACCGCGTCGTACCGGGCCGGCGGCAGTTCGTCGGCCAGGTCGGCGTGGACCGTTCGGTGTGGCACGGACCGTGCGTCCAACTGGTCGGTGGCGCGGGCGAGCATCGCCGGCGCTCCGTCCACCAGGGTCAGCCGGACTCCGGGCACCGCCGCGGCGAGCAGCAACGAGAGCAGGCCGGTGCCCGCGCCCAGGTCCAGAACCTGGGGGGTACGCCCGGCGGCGAGCGCGGCCCGCAACGGCGGCGCGGCCACCTGGACGGCGGTGCCGTAGAAGCTGTCGAAGCACGGCACCAGCCGCCTGCGCGCCTCGTCGTACGTGCCGGCCACGGCGTCGAAGACGTCCGTCACGCTCATCGCGGTCTCCCATCATGCGAGACGATTTTCCCACATTATAAGCACCGCGGGGGTGAGCGGACCTCATCCTGGACACACGAATGGCCCCCGGTTCCGTGATGTCCAGGACGCCGGGGGCAGTTGGTGCTGCGTTGGTCAGCCGACGGGGCCGATGGCCTTCGCCAGGTGCAGGAAACCGGTCCACGCCGCCGGTCCGAAGGTCAACATCCCGCCATCGCGGTCTTTGGTATCGCGGACGAGGACGACGCCGGGAAGGTTGTCAGCAACCTCGACGCACGAGCCTCCGTTGTTTCCGCTCTTCGTGCTCTTACGCCACTGCGCGCCGGTCAGGTCCATGATTCTGCTGCTTTCCTGATCAGGTCGAGGGACTGTTGACGGGAAAGAGCTTCGCTTCTGATGCGTTCCCACCTGCGATTGAGCGTAGCAACGTCCGCAGCTCCATTAAGGATCTGCGCCCGCACCTGGCTGTCGATATGTGCGACCTGGCCGCCGTCGGGCAACTCGGCCACGATGAACCCCCCGCCAAGGCCCGGATACATCCCGACGTCCTGCGGCACCACGAGCACCTGCACGGCGGGCAGTGCCGCGCACTGCGCAAGGTGTGCGACCTGCTCACGCATCAATGATCGGTCGCCATACGCCGATTGATACAGGACCAGTTCGTGGACGACTGCGACCAGAAGGGGTGGACGTTCACGGCGAAGGACGGCCTGTCGATCGATGCGGGAGGCGACCACGTCGTCAACTTCGCCCAGCGTCAACGCTTCGCCTGCCAGTGTCGCCCGCGCGTACGCGTCCGTCTGCAAAAGGCCGGGCACCCAGGTGTGCTCGAACCAACGAATCGCGAGGGCTTCGCGTTCCCAGTCAACCCACTCGCGCAGCCATTGCGGCTCGCGCCGTTTGAGGACATCCGGCCAGAGGTCCCCAACGTCCCTTCCGAGGAGCGCGGCCAACTTCGCGCGCCGACGGGGCTGCGGCACGCGTCCCGGGCTTATCCACCGCGCTGCCGTTTTCGGATCAACGCCAGTCTGAGCTGCCAGGCTTTCGGCTGTCTCGCCAGCTTCGGCCATGGCCACTTGAAGTGCATGGTTCATCCTGCCTCCAAGAGGAACATCCCGAACGTCCCTGGGAATAGAGCTACGTCGTGTACTGATCCCATCGCTCTCGGCAATGTAACCGGCAGACGGCGCGGCTGGTAGGGACCTGAGACCCGGCGGGCGCGTTCGTGTGGGGCCGCCCCTCGGCCTGCCGCAGATCTTGGACAGTTTCCGTCATGACGTGACGGAAACTGTCCAAGATCTCGACGGGTGAGCACCACGGGGCGGCCCCTTCCCACAGTGACGACCAAGGGGAGAGCATCGTGCTGGACGAGCCGCCGGATCGGAGACCCACGCCGAGGCCCACACGGCGGAAGCCGCACACGGGTGAGGTCCTGCACCTGACCCGCGCCGCGAGTGTGCAGTTCTCGCGTCCGATCTTCGTCCGCGTGATTCGCGTTCTCGACTGGCCGACGTACGACGGGTGGCTGTGGATCGACGGTTACGAGCTGGCCGCGAATGGTGACGCGGTCGCGCGCCGGTCGCTGTTCGTGATGTCCGCGGGCCTGATCTGGCCGGGCTCGCCCGCCCCGCCGACCCGTCGCCCGACCACCCGCACGCCCGTCAGGCGCGGTCCGGTGAGGGTCGGATGAGCCGCCGACCTCGCCCGCACCAGCCGATGCGCCCGGCGTGGCTCTGCCGTAACTGCGCGGCTGCCTGGCCGTGTGCGCCGGCTCAGCTTCACCTCACGACCGAGTTCTACGGTCACTCGATCGCCCTGGCGCTCTACCTGGCAGCGAACATGCAAGACGCGTTCGACGACCTGTACTCCCTGGGCGTTCGCCCGGACCCACGAGCACTTCACGCCCGGTTCCTGGGCTGGCTGCCAGTGACCCGGCGACCACACCGCGCCGACCTGCGTTGACGGCTCCGCGGGGTGAGGTGCGCTGTCGCTGTGGAGCTGATGTCGCAAACGAATCGACCGCCGATGTCGTCAGCGATTCAGCTCCACAGGCTCCGACTCGCACCCTCCGACCCGCACCCTCCAACGCGCTCGCTGCCCCTGTGCGGTGTGAGCCCCACTTGACAGGACCGAAACAGAAGGGACCCGGACCGGAAACCGCCCGGCGGCACGCTTTCCCGACATGACAGACGGTGCACGGTCGGCGACTCCACCGGGGCTGACGCCCCGGGAAGTGGCGACGCACTGCCCGTACTGCGCACTGCAGTGCGGGATGACACTGCGCGCTGACGACACCGGTGTGACGGTCCACCCGCGCCAGTTCCCCACCAACCGGGGCGGGCTCTGCCAGAAGGGGTGGACCGCCGCCGAACTACTCGATCACCCGGATCGGCTGACCACTCCGCTGGTGCGCGACGCGGCCACCGGCGAACTGCACCCGGCGAGCTGGGACACCGCACTCGACCGGGTGGTCGCCGGCATCCGCGCCGTTCAAAACGACGCCGGCCGGGACGCGGTCGCCGTCTTCGGCGGTGGTGGCCTGACCAACGAGAAGGCGTACGCCTTGGGGAAGTTCGCCCGGATCGGGCTGCGCACCAGGCACATCGACTACAACGGACGGTTCTGCATGTCCTCGGCGGCGGCCGCCGGGATGCGGGCCTTCGGCATCGACCGCGGGCTGCCGTTCCCCCTCGCCGACCTGGGTCGGGCCGACACCCTGCTGCTGGTCGGAGCGAACCCGGCGGAGACCATGCCGCCGCTGGTGCGCTGGCTCACCGAGCAGCGCCGCAACGGCGGGAAACTGATCGTCGTCGACCCCCGGGTCACCGCCACCGCCCGCCAGGCAGACCTGCACCTGCAACCGCTGCCCGGCACCGACCTCGCGGTGGCCAACGCGCTGCTGCACATCGCTCTCACCGAAGGTTGGGTCGACCGGGCCTACGTGGCCGACCGCACCACCGGATTCGACGCGGTCCGCCGAGGCGTCGCCGCCTGGTGGCCGGCCCGCGCGGAACAGCTCTCCGGGGTGCCGGTGGCCGACCTGGAGGCGACCGCCCGAGCGCTGGGCACCGGCGGTCGCGTGATCATCCTGACTGCGCGCGGCGCCGAGCAGCACGCCAAGGGGGTGGACACCGTCACCGCGTACGTCAATCTCGCTCTCGCCCTCGGTCTGCCCGGCCGCGACGGTTCGGGGTACGGCTGCCTCACCGGCCAGGGCAACGGCCAGGGCGGGCGGGAGCACGGGCAGAAGGCTGACCAGCTCCCCGGCTACCGGCGGATCGACGACCCGGCGGCCCGCGAGCACGTGGCCGGGGTCTGGGGCGTGCGGGCCGACGAACTGCCCGGCCCGGGAGTGCCCGCCTACAAACTGCTCGACTCGCTCGGCACCCCTGGTGGCCCGCGCGCGTTGCTGGTGTTCGGGTCGAACCCGGTGGTCTCGGCACCCCGGGCGGCCCGCATCGAGGGCCGGCTGCGCGACCTCGACCTGCTTGTCGTCGCGGACCTTCTGCTCTCCGAGACGGCCGCGCTGGCGGACGTGGTGCTGCCCACCGCGCAGTGGGCCGAGGAGGACGGCACCATGACCAACCTGGAAGGTCGGGTGCTACGTCGGCGCGCGCTACGGCCGCCCCCGCCGGGCGTCCGCACCGACCTCGCCATCATCTCCGACCTGGCGGTGCGGCTGGCAGCCGCCGAGACGCGACCGGAAGCCGTGGCGGCGGCTCGGTTCCCGGCCGACCCGGCTGTCGTCTTCGCCGAGCTGCGCCGCGCCTCCGCCGGCGGGGCCGCCGACTACGCCGGCATCAGCTGGGACCGGATCGACGCCGACGACGGGGTCTACTGGCCCTGCCCGACCGAAGAAGGGCAGGACACGCCCCGACTCTTCGCCAAGAGGTTCGCCACCCCGGACGGCCGGGCCCGCTTCCACCCCGTCGACCATCGGCCGGCCGCCGAGGAGGTCTGCGCCACGTACCCGCTGCACTTCACCACCGGTCGGGTGCTGGCGCAGTACCAGTCGGGCACCCAGACCCGACGGGTTGCGGCGCTCCGCCGCGCCGCCCCGGAGGCGTTCGTCGAACTGCACCCCGACCTGGCCACCCGGCTGGGCATCGACGACGGCGACCCGGTGCGGGTCACCTCACGACGGGGTGAGTTCCGCGCGCCGGCCCGGCTCAGCGCCGGGATCCGACCCGACACCGTGTTCGCCCCGTTCCACTACGCGGGGGCGGGACGCGCCAACTCGGTGACGAACGACGCGGTGGACCCGATCTCCGGGATGCCCGAGTTCAAGATCTGCGCGGTCCGGGTGGAGAAGGCATGACCGCGCGGGTGGTCATCGTCGGCAACGGGATGGCGGGCGCACGCCTCGCCGGTGAGCTGCACGCCCGGGAGGGAGACCGGAAGGTCACAGTGCTCGGGGCCGAGCCGCACCGCGCGTACAACCGGATCCTGCTCTCCACCCTGCTGGCCGGCCGGATCGACGAGCCGGACGTGGAGCTGACCGAAGCCGCCGGGCACGGCGTCGACCTGCGCAGCGGCGTACCGGTGACCGCCGTCGACAGGTCCGCCCGGGAGGTCCGCACCGACGACGGCGAACGCATCGGATACGACCACCTGGTGCTCGCCACCGGCGCCCGTGCGGTGGTGCCGCCACTGCCCGGCCTCGACCCGGCGAACCTGCCGGAGCGGGTGGTGCCCTTCCGGACCCTGGACGACTGCCGGCGGATCCTCGCCGCGGCGGACGGCGCCCGCAGCGCGCTGGTGCTCGGCGGCGGGTTGCTCGGCCTGGAAGCGGCCCGAGGGCTGGCCACCAGAGGGCTGGCCACCACTGTCGTGCACCCGCGAGAACACCTGATGGAACGGCAACTGGACCCTACCGCCGGGGCGGTGCTCGCGGGCACGCTCGCCGGTTTCGGCGTCACCGTCCAACTGGGGGTTTCGGCGACCGGCGTGGTCGCGGACGCCAGCGGCGTCCGCCTCGACCTCGCCGACGGCCGGACGCTCCGCGCCGACCTGCTGGTGCTCTCCTGTGGCGTACGCCCGGACACCACACTCGCGCAGGCCGCCGGCCTGAACGTGCGGCGCGGCGTGGTGGTGGACGACCGGCTGCGCACCAGCGACCGGTCCATCTCGGCGATCGGCGACTGCGCCGAGCACGACGGCGTGCTCACCGGGCTGGTCGCGCCCGCCTGGGCCCAGGCCCAGGTGCTCGCGGACGTGCTGAGCGGCACGGACCCACTGGCCCGGTACCGGCCCCGGCCGGTGGTGACCCGGCTGAAGGCCGCCGGGATCGACCTGGCCTCGATGGGTGACGCGGCCAGTGGCGGACCGGGCGAGGAGTTGACGTTCGCCGACCCGACCCGGGGCACCTACGCCCGGTTGCGGATCCGGGACGAGCGGCTGATCGGCGCGATCCTGCTCGGCGACAACCCGGCGGTCGGCACGGTGATCCAACTCTTCGACCGCGCCCAGCCGGTGCCGAGTGACCGCCGGGCGCTGCTGCTCGGCCGGGCACTCGGCACGGTCGGCGCGACGCCGGCCGCCTCACCGGCGCTGATGCCGGACGCGGCCACGGTCTGTCAGTGCAACACGGTGAGCAAGGGCGCACTGGTCAGAAGCTGGCGCTCCGGCGCCCGGACCGTCGATGCGGTGGTGGCCGCGACCCGGGCCGGCACCGGGTGCGGCGGATGCCGGGACGCGGTGAGCGGCATCGTCGACTGGCTGAGCCAGGCGGAATCGGTGGAGGTGACGCGATGAGCGGCGGCGAACTGATCGTCATCGGCAACGGCATGGTCGGGCAGCGTTTCGTGGACGCGCTGCGCGCCCGTGACCCACAGGGCGACTGGCGGGTGACGGTGCTGGCCGAGGAGGGACGCCCGGCGTACGACCGGGTGCGGCTCTCGGCGTACTTCGACGGGGTCAGTGAGAGCGAGCTCAACCTGCACACCCCACACGACGGGGTGCGGCTGCGCCTCGGCGAGCCGGCCACCGCCGTCGACCGGGACCGCCAGGTGGTGACCACCGCCGTCGGCGAATACCGCTACGACGCGCTGGTGCTCGCCACCGGGTCGTACGCGTTCGTGCCGCCGGTGGCCGGCACGGAGCTGCCCGGGGTCTTCGTCTACCGGACCCTGGACGACCTGACGGCGATTCGGGCGTACGCGCGGGGTCGACGGGTCGGCGCGGTCATCGGTGGTGGGCTGCTCGGCCTGGAGGCCGCCAATGCCCTGCGGCTGCTCGGCCTGAGCACCGACGTGGTCGAGTTCGCGCCCCGGCTGATGCCGGTGCAGGTGGACCAGGCCGGCGGCGCGATGCTCCGCCGCTACGTCGACGACCTGGGCGTACGGACCCATCTCGGGGTGGCGACCACAGCGATCCGGCCCGGCCCGGACGGCGGCGTCGCGGCCCTGGAACTGTCCGACGGCACCGCCCTCGACGCCGAGCTGGTGGTGGTGGCCGCCGGCATCCGGCCCCGGGACCAGTTGGCCCGGGACGCCGGTCTGCCGCTGGGCCCGCGCGGCGGGGTGCTTGTCGACGAGACCTGTCGTACCGCCGACGAGCGGATCTGGGCCGTCGGAGAGTGCGCGGCGGTCGACGGCACCTGCCACGGTCTGGTCGCGCCGGGGTATGCGACGGCCGAGGTGGTGGCCGATCGGCTGGTCGGCGGCGCGGCGACCTTCCCCGGCGCGGACACCGCCACCAAGCTCAAGCTGCTCGGGGTCGACGTGGCCTCGTTCGGCGACGCCCACGGCGCGACCGAGGGCTGCCTGGACGTCACGTTCACCGACCCGGCCACCCGGGTCTACGCGAAGCTCGTCCTCTCCGACGACGCGCACACACTGCTCGGCGGGGTGCTGGTGGGTGACGCCAGCGCGTACCCGACGCTGCGGGCCAGCGTGGGCGGCCCGCTGCCGGCCGCGCCGTTGGCGCTGCTCGCCCCGGACGGCGGCGGCGCGGACGCCGGGGCGCTGCCCGCCGCCTCGCAGGTCTGCTCCTGCAACGCGGTGACCCGGGGCGACGTGGACGCCGCCATCGCCGACGGTTGCGCGGACGTACCGGCGTTGAAGGCGTGCACCCGGGCCGGCACCAGCTGCGGCTCCTGCGTGCCGATGCTGAAGCAGCTCCTGGACGCGGCCGGGGTGGCGCAGTCCAGCGCGCTCTGCGAGCACTTCGACGTCAGCCGGCGGGAGCTGTTCGAGATCGTCCGCGTCCGCGGCATCCGCACCTTCTCCCGGCTGGTCGCCGAGCACGGTCGGGGCCGCGGCTGCGACATCTGCAAGCCGGTGGTGGCGTCCATCCTCGCCTCGCTGGGCAGCGGGCACGTGCTCGACGGCGAACAGGCGTCGTTGCAGGACACCAACGACCACTTCCTGGCCAACCTGCAACGCGACGGCAGCTACTCGGTGGTGCCCCGGATACCGGGCGGCGAGATCACCCCGGAGAAGCTGATCGTGATCGGCGAGGTCGCCCGGGACTTCCAGCTCTACACGAAGATCACCGGCGGGCAGCGGATCGACCTGTTCGGGGCGCGGGTCGAGCAGCTGCCGCAGATCTGGCGGCGGCTGGTCGACGCCGGCTTCGAGTCCGGGCACGCGTACGGCAAGGCGCTGCGCACTGTGAAGTCGTGCGTGGGCGAGACCTGGTGCCGGTACGGGGTGCAGGACTCGGTGGGGCTGGCCGTCGCGCTGGAGCTGCGCTATCGCGGGCTGCGTGCTCCGCACAAGCTGAAGTCGGCGGTCTCCGGTTGCGCTCGGGAGTGCGCGGAGGCGCGCAGCAAGGACTTCGGCATCATCGCCACCGAGACCGGCTGGAATCTCTACGTCGGCGGCAACGGCGGTTTCCGACCCCGGCACGCCGACCTGTTCGCCACCGACCTGACCACTGACGCCCTGATCAGGCTGATCGACAGGTTCCTCATCTACTACATCCGCACCGCCGACCGGCTGCAACGCACCGCCGGCTGGATCGAGGCGATGGACGGTGGCCTGGACCACCTGCGCTCGGTGATCGTGGACGACTCGCTCGGGCTCTGCGAGGACCTCGACGCGGCGATGGCCCGACACGTCTCGTCGTACTCCGACGAGTGGCGCGACGTCCTGGACGACCCGGATCGGCTGCGCCGCTACACCTCCTTCGTCAACGCCCCCGACGTACCCGACCCGTCGATCACCTTCATCCGGGAACGCGGCCAGCCGGTTCCCGTACGCGACCAGTCTCCGACCGGATCCGAGGCGACCAATGGTCACCGTCGGCAACCGGTCACCCTCGGCCTACCGGAGGTACGGCGATGACCCAGACACTCACGCTGACCTGGACCACCGTCTGCCTGCTCGACCGGTTGGAACCGGACCGGGGCGTCGCCGCCCTGGTCGACGGGGTGCAGATCGCTCTTTTCCGGACCGCCGACGAGCTGTTCGCGATCGACAACCGCGATCCGGTCTCCGGCGCGTACGTGCTGTCCCGGGGCATCGTCGGCAGTCGCGGCGGAGTGCCGACCGTCGCGTCACCGCTGCACAAGCAGGTGTACGACCTGCGCAGCGGGGACTGCCTCGACCTGCCCGGGGTGGCGGTGGCTCGGCACGACGCACGGTGCCGCGACGGGCTGGTCGAGGTGCGGCTGCGACAGGAGGGTTGATGCGCGAAGAACTGGCGGGCTTCACCATCGGGGTGACCGCCGACCGGCGGCGCGACGAGTTGGCCGCGCTGCTCGAACGACGGGGCGCCCGGGTGGTGCTCGCCCCGGCGCTGCGGATAGTGCCGCTGTCCGACGACACCGAGCTGCGCGAGGCGACCCGCGCCTGCCTCGACCAACCACCGGACATCCTGATGGCCAACACCGGCATCGGCATGCGCGGCTGGTTGGAGGCGGCCGAGGGCTGGGGGCTGGCCGAGCCACTGCGCTCCGTGCTGGCCAGCTCGTACGTGGTGGCGCGCGGCCCGAAGGCACGCGGCGCGATCCGGGCGGCCGGGCTGCACGACCAGTGGTCACCCGCCTCGGAGAGCTGCGACGAGGTGGTCGAGCACCTGCGCCGGCGTGGCGTCGCCGGGCAGGTCATCGCCATGCAGCTGCACGGCGAGCGGCAGCCCGAGTGCACGCTCGCGCTGGAGGCGGCGGGCGCCACTGTCATCGAGGTGCCGGTCTACCGCTGGGCGCCGCCGACCGATCCGGCGCCGCTGCACCGGCTGATCGACCTGATCGCCGGTCGGCTGGTGGACGCGGTGACGTTCACCTCGGCACCGGCGGCCGAGGCGTTGCTGCGGGCCGCCGGCGACCGTACCGACGCGGTGCTGTCGGCGTTGCGCGGCGACGTGCTGGCCAGCTGCGTCGGGGCGGTGACCGCCGAGCCGCTGCTGCGGCACGGGGTGCCGGTGAGCGCGCCGGGCCGGGCCCGGTTGGGCGCACTGGTGCGGACCATCGTCGACGAGCTGCCCCGCCGGACCGTGACGTTCAAGGCCGGCGGGCACCTGCTCACGTTGCGCGGGCACGCCGCGGTGATCGACGGCGAGCTGCGGCCGCTCGCGCCCGCGCCGATGGCGGTGCTGCGGGCCCTGGCCCAGACCCCGGGTCGGGTGTTGTCCCGCACGGCGTTGCTGAGGACCCTGCCCCGGGGCGCGGACGAGCACGCCGTCGAGATGGCCGTCGCCCGGCTCCGGGCCGGGCTGCGCGCGCCCCGCGTGGTGCAGACAGTGGTGAAGCGCGGCTACCGGCTGCGGGTCGACTAGGACGTGCGGAGTCCCCGGTCGGGCCGAGGGCACTGCCACACGCCCTGAACACGTCACGGCCGGCCCGTAGCGTGCCGGCCGTGACGCGACGTTTCAGCCCACCGGCGTCGGGAAGCCCCGCCCGTGCTCGGACTGGAGCCGGAGCATGGCGTGCTCGACCACCGTCACCAGCACCTGCTTGACCGAGTCCCGCTGCCGGGCGTCGGTCATCACCAGCGGCACCTGCGGCGAGATGGCCAGCGCTTCGCGGACCTCCTCGGCCTCGTACTGCGGTGCGCCGTCGAACTTGTTCAGCGCCACCACGTACGGCAGGTTGCGGTTCTCGAAGTAGTCCAGCGGGGCGAAGGCGTCGGTGATCCGGCGGGTGTCCACCAGCACGGCGGCACCCACCGCCCCACGGATGATCTCGTCCCACATGAACCAGAACCGAGTCTGACCCGGTGTACCGAAGAGGTACAGGATCAGGTCCTGGGCCATTGTGATCCGGCCGAAGTCCATGGCGACCGTTGTGGTCTCCTTGCCCGGCACCTTGGACGGGTCGTCGATGCCGACACCCGCCGCTGTCATCAACGCCTCGGTGGTCAGCGGTGTGATCTCGGAGATCGCCCCGACCAGTGTCGTCTTACCGACGCCGAATCCGCCCGCGACGACGATCTTCGCGGAGACGATTCCCCGGCCCGGCCGCCCCCCTGCGGGGTCATAGCCTGCGAAGTCCACTTAGCACCCTTCCAAGCAGTTCCATCCGCTCCTCGAACCCCTCGGCGGGAGCAGCAGTGTGTAACGTCAGCAGGCTCTCGGCCACCATGTCGGCGACCAACACCCGGGCGACGCCCAGCGGCATCCGGGTATACGCGGCGATCTCCGCCAGCGACTGTGCTCGGCCCTCACAGACCGTGGCGATGCGGTGCTTGTCGTGCCCGGCGAAGCGGGACTCGGCGACCTGGGTCGGAGAGGCGGTCAGGACGGCCTCGAGGGCGATGTCCTGCCGGGGCTCGGTACGACCACGGGTGACCGCGTACGGACGCACCAGCGCGCCACGCGGGTCAGCGCGTCGTTGGTCCATTCCCGATCACCTCCTCGTCCCCTGCTGAGCCGGACTGTGCCGCCTCTCGTCCCTGGTCCGGCGCTCGGAACGAGCGCCGCCTTCCGGTGCTAAGAGCGCACCGCGTCGCGCGGCAGCGGCACCAGCGCGGCACCCACCCGCTCGACCAGCAGCGCCATCTCGTAGCCCACCTGGCCCACGTCGCAGCTGCGCGCGGCCAGCACGGCCATCGAGGACCCGTCGCTGATCGACATCAGGAAGAGATACCCGCTGTCCATCTCGATGACTGTCTGCAACACCCCGCCCGCGCTGAACATCCGGGCCGCGCCCTCGGTCAGGCTCACCACCCCGGAGGTGATCGCGGCGAGCTGGTCGGCCCGGTCCCCCGGCAGATCCCGGGAGGACGCGAGCAACAGCCCGTCTGCGGACACCGCCACCACGTGGGCGATGCCCGCCACGCTGTCGGCGAAGTTGGTGAGCAGCCAACCCATGTCCTGCATGGCAGCTGGCCTGTTCATCGGCTCTCCTTGGTCGAGGTGCTGTTCAGGTCCGTTCCGGCCGTCCGACCGCGCTGCACACCGCGGTGGTAGGCCGACAGCAGACCACGTACTTCGTCCGGGGTCCGCCGGCTGCGGTCCCGGCCGCTCTTCGGTTCGATGCCACCCGGCACGAGCTGTTGCTGCGGCACCCGCTTGGGCAAGCCGGAGCGGGTGGTGCCGGCGGGAGCCGGCTCGGCAGCCCGGCTGGCCCGGGACCAGCCCTCGTCGGCCGCCGTACGCCATGCTGCCGGGTCGGGGGCGGGCGCGGGCGGAGCCGTCGGGGCGGCCGGGGGCGGGGCGTACGTCGGCGGCGCCGACGGTCGCGCCGCGAAGCCGTCCATTGTGGCGCCGGGGCCGTCGCCCAGGCTGGCTGTGCCGTCGGTGCCGCCCGGGGTACGGGTCGGCAGTTTCGGTCGGGCCGGCGACGCGGCCGGCACCGTCGCGGCGCTCGGCTGGCCGCCGTTGCCGGTGCGCAGGCCGGTGTCGGCCGTTGCGGTGGTGGCGGGCGCGGGCGGCTCGTCGAAGTTGGGCCGGGTGAAGATCGCGGTGGCGTCGTCGCCGTGCGACCGGAACCAGACCGCCTCCATCTCCCGGAAGATCGGAGCCTCGGCCGGGAAGTCCGGCCGGGTGCTGACCGGCGCGGCGGGCACCGACGGAACGGCTGGCGGTGCCACCGCGCCCGGCCCGGCGACCGGCCCGACCGGGAGGCCCTGGGCGCCACGCCCATCCGCGGTGTCCGGGGCGGAGCCACGCCGAGGCAGTGGGTCGACCGTCGGGTACGCCACTGTCGGGCTGCCCAGCGAGGCGCCCGCACCGCTGCTGTAGGCCGGCCGGGCCGGCGGCAGCGGGGCGGCGGGTGCCGGGGCGGCGGGTGCCGGGGCCGCGGGTGCCGGCGGCATCGTCGAGCGCGGACCGGTGTAGCCACCGGCCTGCACGGCCGGGGTGGTGTCCCGCGAATCCAGCGGCGACTGCCACTGGGCGGGCGCCGGCGAGCTGGTCCGCCACTGGTCGGGCAGCGTCGCCGCCGTCGTGGCAGCACCGGCGAACTGCTCGGCGTGGCCGGCCGAGGAGAGCGGGGCCTGCTCCACTGCCATCGGCTGACGCGGCCGGGTAAGCACCTGCTCGCGGCCCCTGTTGCTGGGCAGCACCACGGTGGCGGCGGGCAACGTCACCTGGGCGACGGTGCCGCCCTCGACGTTACGGCGCAACTCCACCCGGATGCCGTAGCGGGAGGCGAGCCGGCTCACCACGGCCAGACCCATCAGTCGGAACGCGGCGACGTCCACGCTCGGCGGGGCGGCGAGCCGCCGGTTGAGCGAGTCGAGCTGGTCGTCGGTGAGGCCGAGCCCGCGGTCCTCGATCTGGATCAGCACGTAGTCACGGATCCGGCGACCGTCGGCGACCACAGTGGTGTTCGGCGGTGAGAACCGGGTGGCGTTGTCGAGCAGCTCGGCGACGAGGCGTACCACGTCGTTCACCGCGTGCGCGGCCACCGAGATGTCGGTGTCCACGGTGCCGAACTCGATGCGGTTGTAGAGCTCGACCTCGGACTGGGCGGCGCGCAGCACGTCCACCACCAGCGCGTCGTCGTGACGCGGTGCGGCGGAGTCGGCACCGGCCAGGACGAGCAGGTTCTCGTCGTTGCGGCGCATTCGAGTGGCCAGGTGGTCCAGTTCGAAGAGCTGCGCGAGCCGCTTCGGGTCCTCCTCGCCGCGCTCGATCGCGTCCAGCTCGCCGATCATCCGGTCGACCAGGGTCTGACTGCGGCGGGCCAGGTTGAGGAACATCGCCGAGACGCTGGTACGCAGTGCCGCCTGCTCGGCGGCGACCCGCACCGCCTCCCGGTGTACGACGTTGAAGGCCAGCGCCACCTGACCGACCTCGTCGCGGCTGTTCAACTGGATCGGGTCCCGGACCTGGCGGACGATCTCGTCCACCCCGCCGTCACCCACGCTGCCCATGTTCTGCAACCGCTGCACGGCGTCGGGCAGGTCGTGGTTGGCCACCGAAAGCGCGCCCTCGCGCAGTCGGCGCAGCGAGTGGTTGAGCGAGCGGGCCAGCACCACGGCCAGCGACACGGCGATGATCAGGGTCAACAGCACCAGGATCGACTCGACCACTGCCTGCCGGATGACGTCCGAGCGGGCCTGGTCGGCCTGCTGGAGCAGTCGGTCCTGCAGTTGGACCTCAGCCCAGCGCATCAGGTCGTTCACGGCGCCGATCGCCGCGGTGGCGTCCTGGGCGGTGACCAGTGAGCGCTGCCCGACCGAGCGGGTGATGTCGGTGGCCACCCGGTCGGCCAGGCCGACGGCGTCGCCGGACACGGTGCTGTCGACCAGGGCGCGCTGCACCGGGTCGGCGGCCAGCGAGAAGGCGACCAGGGCCTCCTGCTGACCGGTCAACGTTGCCACGAAGGAGGAGAACTGCTCCGAGTCGAGCTGGCCGGCCGTCAGCGCGGTGAAGGCGACGGCCTCTTCCTCGGCGACGGAGGCCTTGGCGCGGGCGAAGGCGGCGACCGCGCGGCGGCTGTCCGCCAGGCTCTCCGAGCCGGGCAGCTGGGCCAGACCGTCACCGTACGAGACCAGGTCGGTGAGGATGACTCCGTAGCGGAGCACCGCCTCGGCGACTGCCATCTGCCGGCGGTCCAACACCTCCTGACGGGTGCCGTCCAAGGTGGCCAGGTGGTCGTCGATGGCGGCCAGCCGGTCCCGCAGGGCGGCCGGCACGTCGCCGATCCGGCCCCGCTCGGCGCGGTACTCGTCCACCCGCTGCTGCGTCTGGCGGACCCGCAGGTTGTACGCGTCAGCCGGCTGCTGCGGAGCGGCGAGGTAGGCGGCCGCCGCCATCCGTTCGGACTGGAGGTCCTGGGTGAGGGCGCTGACGTCGACGGAGAGGGCCGTCAGTGACCGGGCTTGGGTGGCGTCGAACGCGCCCTCGCCGACGGAGATCAGGCGGACCGTGGCCAGCGCGATCACCGCCGCCACCGGGACGACCAGAATCAACGCCAACTTGGACCGGATCCGGGCGTCACGCAGTCTCGGCATCCGTCGGCGCGCAGGCCGACCGCTATCGCCGAGCGCGGGCAGGGTCGTCGGTCCGGTGCTCACGACATCGCCTCCGTCGTTTCTTCCCCGCCTGAGCCGCCGAGCCATGCCGTAAGCGGAGGGGACCACGCGCGGCACGGCCGCGATTTCATCAGAGATGATCGTGTTTGGGAAGCCGCAGTGAGGTAGGAAACGGTCGGACGGAGCGCATCCCGTGATCCGGGCAACTGATACCTTCATTTCCGCAAGCCCCTGAACAGGGCATGTAACTCCAGAGTGGTCACGCGTGCATGCAAAGTGAGCTTTTGCAAACATTGCGTTACCCCAGCATGTGGGATGGCCGTCCCGAAAATGCTGCCGGGGTCCGCGCTTGACCACAGCGCCGGCCATTGGCAAGGTTTTGCAGGCTTCGCGCACACCGTACGGCAGAGGAGATCCCGTCCTCCACTGAGGACGGATTAGCGGCGGTGACCGGGCAGCGCCCGCGCCCGCACCTGGAGGACTGAGTTGAGCCCCATCCGCTCCGCGACCATCGCGGCGCTCGCATCGGCCGTAGTGGCCACCACGCTCACCGGCTGCCAGTTTGGTGAGGCGGAGAAGGACACGAGTCCGATCGTGATCGCCGCCGATCTCGAACTGTCCGGCGCCGCCGCCACAGTTGGCCGGACATACCAGCGCGCCCTCGAACTCAAGGTCGATCAGTTGAACGCCTCCGGAGCACTGAACGGCCGGAGGATCGACCTGAAGGTGAAGGACAACCGTTCCGACTCGGCCGAGTCACTTCGCAACATCGTCGACTTCAGCAGCGATTCGAAGGTCAGCGCCATCATCATGGGCGGCTGCAACGAATGCGCGGTCGGAGCCGTCGGGACCATCAACGAGAAGCGGATTCCCACCATTGCGCTAGCCGCTTCCGGCGCGATCGCCGCGCCGGCCGCTGAACGGCGCTACGTGTTCAAGCTGGGCCCCAACGCCCCGGACAGCGCCGCCGCACTGACCACCGAACTGCGCCGCAACAACATCCGCAAGGTGGGGATGCTGGTCAGCGACGACGACTACGGCCAGGAGGGCGCGACGGCGCTCAAGAGTGAGCTCGACAAGGCCAAGATCACGCTCCGACAGCAGCGGGTCAAGACCACCGACACCGACGTCAGCCAGCAGGTCCAGCAGCTCGCGTCGGGCAAGCCGGACGCGATGGTCTTCTGGACCCCGCCGGAGCAGGCGACACTGGCAGCCACCACCGTCCAGCAGACCATCTTCCGTGGGTCGATCTACTTCGACGCGGGAGCGGCCGGGGACCTCTTCCTCGGCGCGGCGGCCAAGGCGACCGAGAAGGCCACGCTGATCTTCACCCAGACGATGGTGATCGATGACGTGATCGCGACCACGCCGGCCAAGGCGGCGCGGCGGCAGTGGTTCCAGGACTACACCGCCCGCTTCGGTGGCTACAACGGGTCCTCGTCGTTCGCCGCGGACGCCGTCCAGCTCATCGCCGACGCCGAACTGCGCGCCGGTGGTGAGATCGGGAAGGTGGACCGCAACGGCATCCGGGACGTGCTGGAGACGTCCCAGATGGACGGCCTCTCCGGCCCGATCCGCATGACGCCGGACAACCACAGCGGCCTGATGCCGCAGGCGCTCACCACGCTGGTCGCCCGCAACGGGCGCTGGCGGTTGGCTGGGTAGACGCTCGGGCCTCATGTTCTTTGGCCCGGCGCTCTTCGTCGAGTGCCGGGTGGGGGGTGTGGCCTACCGTGCCCGGCTCCGGGCGGTCAGGCTTGATCCCTCCGCCGGGCACGGTAGGCCACACCCTTTGCGCCAGCAGCGTCGACAAGACGGGCCGGCCTCCTGAGAGGGAGGCCGGCCCTTCGCGTTTCTTAATGTTGATCTTGATCTGTGTCTTGGTGCTGCTCTGTGATCTCTTCTGTTGGTTAGCGGCTGCTTGTGGTTTCTCGCACCCAGGGCAGGGCGAACCGCTCGATCAGCAGGAGCGCCGAGTAGAGCAGGATGCTCACCAGCGCCACCAGCATGATCGCCGCCCAGGCGGTGGCGGTGTCGCCGACGCCGGCGTACTGCGTGATGACGTAGCCGAGGCCACTCTCGCCGGCCTGGAACTCACCGATCACCGCGCCGATCGCGGCCAGTGGCATGGCCACCTTGAGCCCGACGAAGATCTGCGGCAACGCGGCCGGGAAGCGCACCTTGCGGAACGCCTGCCAGCGGGAGGCGTTCCAGGACCGCACCAGTTCGGCCAGGTCGGCCGGCGTGGTGGTCAACCCGGTCGCGGTGGACAGCACGATCGGGAAGAAGCAGAGCAGGAACACCATTGTCAGGATCGGCTTCTGACCCCAGCCGAGCGCGACCACCAGCAGCGGACCCAGCGTGATCTTCGGCACCGCGTTCACAGCGACCAGCAGTGGCGTGAACATCCGCTCCACAGTGCGGGAACTGGCCAGCGAGAGGCCGATCAGCACACCGGCGGCCACCGAGAGGGCGAACCCGGTCAGGATCTCCAACGTGGTGTCCCAGGTGTGCTCCAGCAGCTGCGCCGGCTTGTCGACGAACGCGGTGAGCACGTCGCCGGGTGGGGGCAGGGCTGCGGGGTGGACCAGCTCCAGCCGGGCGACCAGCCACCACGCCGCCAGCGCGACCAGGATGCCGACCGCGGGCAGCACCGCCTCGGCCCCGGCCCGCAGACCGGCACCTCGACCCGCGCGCCCCACCTCGGGGCCGGCACTCGGGGGCGGAGGTTCCGCCACCGCCGGGTCCGCTGACCGGACGTCGGTCATCTCTGTCCTCCTCGAAATCCCACGGCCCGCCGGGGGCCGACGAGCGACGGGGGTACGCCCCACCGGGATCGGCGGGACGTACCCCCTGATGACGACCGGACGATCAGGCCTTCGGCGCGAGGCTGAAGTCGATGATCTGCTCGGGGGTGATGTTCTGCTTCAGCGCGCCAGCGCCCTGCAGGATGGCGATGCTCTTGGCGACCCGACCGCTGTCCAGGGTGCCGATCGCGGTGCCGGTGTTGCCGGAACGGACGTACGCGGCCATCAGCTCCAGCTCGGCGGCGGCGGAGACCGGGTTGGTGGCGTCGACGTTCTTCTTCAGGATGTCGGCGGCCTCCTTGGAGTTCGCCAGGCTGTACTCCAGGCCCTTGAGCAGCGCCGCGGTGAACTTCTTCACCATCTCGGGCTTCTCTTTGGCGATCTTCGAGGAGGTGATCAGCACGTTGCCGTAGAGGTCCTGCATCACGTTGCTGTACGGCAGCATGACGGCCTTCTTCTTGGCCACCGCCTCGATGGTCGGCTGACCGACGACGAACTGACCGATGCCGTCGACCGAGCCCGCGGCCAGCGTGCCGATCAGGTTCTGCGCCTCACCGTTGACCCAGGTCACCTTGGTCGCGTCCACACCGGCGAGCCGGGCGTACGTCGGGAACAGGTTGCGGACCACGGAGCCGGGGGTGTCGGCGAGCTTCTTGCCCTCCAGGTCCTTCGGCGAGCTGATGTTCTTGCCCTCGACGGTGGCGATGCCCGCCATGGTGCGCTGCTGGATCGCGGCCACCGCGGTGAAGTCCTTCGCCTGGCCGTTGCCGAGCTGGAGCAGGCCGCCGGTGAGGTCGATCGGGCCGAAGTCGGCCTGGCCGCCGACGACGGTCTGGATCACACCACCGGTGCCCTGACCGGCCTTGATCTCGACGTCGAAACCGGCGTCCTTGAAGAAGCCCTTGTCCTTCGCCACCCAGGCGTAGGAGTCACGGCCGAAGTTACCGAACGAGGTGAGGTAGGTCACCTTCGTCAGCGTCGTCCCGTCGCCGCCCTTGGCGTCGTCGGCCGAATCCGACCCGCTGCTGCAGGCGGAGACAAGGGCGAGGGTGGTGGCCAGCGCGGCCGTAGCGACCGTACGGGTCAGCCTTCTCATCAGTGCACCATGTCCTTTCCGACCGGGGCCGGCAGGCCACCGGAGGGGGTTGTCGTGACGGGCCGGCGGGAGGGGTGGAAGCCGGACGCCGCCGTCGTGGGGGGACTCTTCGCGGGCACAGCGTACGAGAAACCCACAGTTGCGACGCCAGGCGTATCGGGTTGCGGAACGGAAACAACCTGACGACCACCCCAGCCGGTGCGATACCTCGACAGGGCGGCTAGCCTTTGTCGGATTCCTGACCGTCCACTCAGCGGAGGTACGCCGGAGATGATCCGACTGTCCGGGGTGTCCCGTACCTTCGAGGGCCGATCCGGCCGGGTGGAGGCGCTGCGCGGTATCAACCTCGACGTCGCCGAGGGCGAGTTCGTCGCCGTACTCGGCCGCTCCGGCTGTGGCAAGTCCACACTGCTGCGGCTGATCGCCGGGCTGCTCCCGCTGAGCGCCGGTGAGATCACCGTCGCCGGTACGCCGATCGCCCGCCCCCGCCAGGACATCGCCATGCTGTTCCAGAAGCCGGCGCTGCTGCCCTGGCGCACCGTGCTGGACAACGTCCTGCTGCCGGTGGAGATCTTCGGCTGGAGCCGCGCCAAGCACCGGGAGCGGGCCCGGCAGTTGCTCGACGTGGCCGGGTTGGCCGGCTTCGAGAAGCGGCTGCCGCACGAACTCTCCGGCGGAATGCAGCAGCGGGTGTCGCTGTGCCGGTCGTTGATCGGTGAGCCCCGGGTGATGCTGATGGACGAGCCGTTCTCCGCACTGGACGCGCTCACCCGCGAGGAACTCTCCGGCGAACTCCAGCGGGTGCACATGGAGAACAAGCCGACCATCGTCTTCGTCACCCACTCGATCGACGAGGCGGTGCTGCTCGCCGACCGGGTGGTCGTGCTGAGCCCGCGCCCCGGCCGGATCCGCAAGGTCGTCGACGTGAACATCCCCCGGCCCCGCACCCTGGGCCGCAACGCCCACCTGGCCGACGTCGCCCAGGTCAGCGCCGACCTGCACGAACTGCTGATGGAACGCGAACAGCCGGCCACCGCCGGCGCGGAAGGACACTGACGATGCGGGTGTCGGTCTTCACCGAGCCGAACCGTGGCGCCAGCTACGACACCCAGCTCCGGTTCGCCCGGCTGGTCGAGGCCTGCGGCTACGAAGGTTTCCTCCGCGCCGACCACTACCAGTCGATGGGCGCCGACCCGGGCCTGCCCGGCCCCACCGACGCCTGGCTGACCCTCGCCGCGCTGGCCCGGGAGACCGAGCGGATCCGACTCGGCACCCTGGTGACGTCGGCCACGTTCCGCCTGCCCGGCCCCCTCGCGGTGATGGTCGCGCAGGTCGACCAGATGAGCGGTGGCCGGGTCGACCTCGGCATCGGCGCCGGCTGGTACGAGCGCGAGCACACTTCGTACGGCATCCCGTTCCCGGCGGTCGGGGAGCGTTTCGACCGGCTGGCCGAGCAGCTTGAGGTGATCACCGGGCTGTGGGGAACGCCACTCGGCGAGACCTACAGCTTCACCGGCGACCACTACCGGCTGGTGGACGCTCCCGCCCTGCCCAAGCCGGTGCAGGTGCCCGGCCCGCCGATCATCGTGGGCGGGCGTGGCCCCAAGCGCACACCCGAACTGGCTGCCCGGTACGCCGACGAGTTCAACATGCCGTTCAAGTCCGTGGCCGCCACCGCCGAGGCGTACGACCGGGTGCGCGAGACGTGTGAGCGCACCGGACGGACGGAGTCCGGGCGCGCCCCGTTGGTGCTGTCCGCCGGGATCGTCGTCGCCATCGGCCGGACCGACGCGGAGGCCCAGCGTCGGGCCGCCCCTCTGCACGAGAAGAGCGCTCTGCCACCGGAGGACCCGGTGGTCGGCTCCCCCGCGCAGCTCGCGCAGCGGCTCGGCGAGTTCGCCGCGATCGGTACCACCCGGGTACACCTGCGCCTGATCGACTTTGACGATCTCGACCACCTTGAGCTGATCGCCGCCGAGGTGCTGCCCCAACTGGACGGAGCACGATGACCGACGTGATCGACGGAACCGAACTCGGACCGGTGGGCCAGGAGATCGTGTACGAGAACGACCGGGTCCGGGTCTGGCACATCCGCCTCGAGCCGGGCGAGCGGCAACCGCTGCACCGGCACGACCACCCCTACCTGGTGGTGGCGATCGAGGGCGCCAAGAACGTCGTACAGACCATCGACGGCACCCTGATCGACGCCGACGAGCCCACCGGTGGAGTCGTCTACCGGGACCCGGGCGCGGTGCACATGCTGACCAATGTCGGGGATACGACTTACCTGGCTCGGCTGGTCGAACTCAAGTAGACCCGCCGATGGCCACCGGCGTGCCGCGCGGCGCGCCGTTGGCTATCGGGTGTACCGGGTGCGTAACGTGCCGGACATGGCCTTTCGGACCTGGGGCAGACTGCTGCTCACGGCGCTCGGGGTGAGCGTGCTGGCCGGAGCCGGCCAGCTCGGCGTCGCGTACGGTTTCGGCATCGTCCGCCTGACCGGCGCATTCACCGGTACGACTGTCAACCAGTGGCCGGCCCAGTTGGTCTGGGTGGGCTGGTTCGCCGCCAACGCAGCCGTCGCCGGCGCCGTCCTGACCGGACGCCTCGCTCGCCGTGACGCTCCGGCGGCCAGCACCGGCCGGCAGTTGGCGGTCGGTGGCGCGGCAGCGCTCGGTGCCACAGTCATCGCTCCGCTCTGCATGCAGCCCGCCCGCGCTGCGGAGCTGATCTCCGTTGACCCGGTCTGGGCGGTGGGCATCTGCGCCATGGTCGGTGCGGTGATCGGGGCGGGCGCGGCGATCGCCGTCCTGTTCCGGCCCGAGCTGGGGTGGAACATGGCGGCCGTGGCCGGCACGGTCTGGCTGCTGGCGCTGATCTCCGTCCTACCGTCGCTCGGCACGGCCGGCCCACTGCCGACCGTCCGGCTCGGCGTACTGGAGCCGAGTTGGCTCGACGACGCCGCCGCACAGCGACTGGCGATGCTCCTGCTGCCCATCGTGGCGCTGCTGGCCGGCGCGGCGACCGCCGGGCTGGCTCGCTCGCGGGGTCAGGCTCCACTGGTCAGCGGAGCCACCGGGGTGGCCGGTCCGGTGCTGGTGGCGTTCGCCTACCTGACCGCCGGTCCCGGCGACGCGGTGGACCGCTACCAGACCGCCCCCTACTACGGCTCGTTGATCGCGATCCTCGCCGGAGCGCTCGGCGCGGCCGCCGCCGCGCTGCTGCGCTGGCCGATGGGCACCCGTACCACCGATCCGCAGGCGATCGAGCCCACCGCCATCCTGCGCCCGCTGTCCACCGGCCCGGCGCTGACCAGCGCGTCGAACGACACTGACAGCGCGGCGAACGGCGGAGACAGCGCGCCGAACGACACGGACAGCGCCGGGGGCACCGACACGGAGCTGGCCACCCGCACGAAGCCCGCCGGCGTCGTTGCGGGTCCGTGGGCGGCGGGCGATTCCGATGCCGTACGCACCGTCCCGGCCCACTGGGACTGGCCGGCGACCACAGCGAGCGGACAGCACGGTCCGGCTCCCGCCACTGCTACTCCCGCCGCACCGGCTCAGCCCGCGGCCTGGCTGACCGCGCCGACCGGTGAGTTCACCGCCGCTGGGCAGACGCCGCCGCGTCAGGATGATGTCCTGGCCACTACCGAGCCCTCGGCCGGCGCGGACGTCAGCATCGTCACCGACGCCACCGCGACCGGCACGACGGCCGGCCGCGCCGACGCCGCGACCCCGGCGGGCGGCCGGGCTGTCGACGAGCCGACCGGCAGCACAGCGACGGACCCGAGCGGCAGCACGGCGACGGACCCGAGCGGCAGCACGGCGACCAGTGGCAGGCCGACCGGTGGGCGCACCACCCGCAAGTCCGCCGACACGTCGAGCGCCACGGGCGCACCTGGTTCCAGCCCGACCAGCGCGGGCAGCGGCACCGAGGCGACCAGCACGGCATCGCCGGGCACTGAGGCTTCCGGTCCCGACGCCACGGCATCGACGGGCACGGGGCCAACCCCGAGCACCGCTGGCACGCTCGACCACGGCACGCCCGAGGCGCCGCCGACGATCAAGCCGCGACGCAGCCGCAAGTCGAAAGCCAACCCGGACGCCACCGCCTCCGACGTGGCCGACGACACGTCCTCTGCCGGTTCGGCAACACCCAGCGAGACGACCGCCGACGCGACGACCACAAGCGAGACGACCGCAAGCAAGACGACCGCTCGCGCGACTACCGCAAGCGGGACGACCACCGACGCGACGACCACCGGCCGCGCCACGAAGGGCACCCGGCCGGGCAGGTCCGCCGACAGCACGGCCACCGACACTCCGGCGCTCCGCCAGGAAAGCCCTGGTGAGGTGTCGAGTTCGACCTCCGAGGTCGCCTCAGCGGCTGCCTCCGGCACGGCCGCAGCCCGGACCACCGCTACCGGCGCGAAGCGAGCACCTGCCACCTCCGGCACCGGCTCGAAGCGAGCACCGGCCGCGTCCACGACCGCCGAAACCGGCGCGACGCAGGTGCCGGCCAACCCGGAGTCCCCCAGCACGCCGACCGACGCCACACAGACCCCGCCCACCGGGACCGGGGCGACACCAGCACCGACCACCACTGCCGGCCAGGTTGGCGCGAAAGCCACACCGCGCGTCCCGAAAGCCGGCACGGACAGCAAGGCAGCAGCGGCCGACGCGACCAGCGATTCCGCGATCGCCGGGGCTCGTGGCACCGACAGCGCGCGGTCCGCCGCCGAGGACGTTCCCACCGCCGGGTTGTTCGCGGCCACCGCCGCCGACGACCCGGACACGGGGCGGTGGACGCCCGCGCCGTCGGCCTGGCCGGTCACCTCGACGTGGACGGTGCCACCGCAGGCATCCGAGCCGGGGGCAACGGCATCGGAGGGATCGAGCAGTGCTGACGCGCCGACCGGGCCGACGCCGAGGCCCCGGCATCGGGCACCGTTGCCGGACCTGAGCCGGGCCGGCACCTGGAACGCATTCGACACCTCCCGGCGGGGCAGGTCGGCAGGATCGCCGGACAGTTCGCCGGCACCCACGGCGCCCACCGAGGCCAGCGAGACGACCGCTCCGGCCGAACGTCCGGGCCTGACCGGTGCGCCCGCGAACGCCGCGAGCGCCCCCGCCGACACCGCCGATCCGGCACCTGCCGACGGCGCGTCCGCAGCGTCGACGGCGCCGAAGGTGGCAGAGCAGCCCTCCCGACGCGGGCGGCTCGGCGGGCTGTTCCGCCGCAACCGGTCCCGCGCCGCCGAGGAGAGCCCCAAGACGTCGGACGAGGCGGAGCCGCTGGCGACCCAGGACGAGGAGTTCGTCGACTGGGTGGCCGGTCTGAGCAAGCCGGTGACGGACAACGAGCCCGCGCAAGAGAACGACCGCCGATCACTGCGCTCCACCGGTCGACACCACCGCGACTGACCCACCCCGACCGATCTGCCGCAACCGACCTGCGTCACGCGGCGCTCAGATCCACCGCCCAACCGCTTGATCGACTCGGGTTCATTGATACCGGGCCAACCCACTCACCGGGACGCCCCGACATCCGTGAACCCGAGTCGATCAAGCGACGGCACCCGCGCCGGACCGGGCAGGGCGACTCCGCGCGCCCCGCAGGACGGCCCGGCAACGGGCAGATCAAGCGAGCGGCAGGTAGACCCGGCTCCCGCCGGAGACGAACTCCTCCGACTTGTCCTTCATGCCGCGCGCCGCGTACTCCTTGAGCTCTTGGGTGATCTTCATGGAGCAGAACTTCGGGCCACACATCGAGCAGAAGTGTGCGGTCTTCGCCGGCTCCGCCGGCAGGGTCGCGTCGTGGTACGAGCGCGCGGTCTCCGGATCCAGCGAGAGGTTGAACTGATCCTCCCAGCGGAACTCGAACCGCGCCTTCGACAGGGCGTCGTCCCAGGCCTGCGCGCCCGGGTGCCCCTTGGCCAGGTCCGCCGCGTGTGCCGCGATCTTGTACGCGATCACGCCCGCCTTCACGTCGTCGCGGTCCGGCAGGCCGAGGTGCTCCTTCGGCGTGACGTAGCAGAGCATCGCGGTGCCGAACATGCCGATCATCGCGGCGCCGATCGCCGAGGTGATGTGGTCGTACGCGGGCGCGATGTCGGTGGTCAGCGGACCGAGCGTGTAGAAGGGCGCCTCGTGGCACCACTCCTGCTGAAGGTCCACGTTCTCCTTGATCTTGTGCATCGGTACGTGACCGGGGCCCTCGATCATCACCTGGACGTCGTACGCCCAGGCGATCTTCGTCAGCTCACCGAGGGTGCGTAGCTCGGCGAACTGTGCCTCGTCGTTGGCGTCAGCGATCGACCCGGGGCGCAGCCCGTCGCCGAGGGAGAACGTCACGTCGTAGCGCGCGAGCAGCGCGCACAGCTCCTCGAAGTTGGTGTAGAGGAAGTTCTCCTCGTGGTGCGCCAGGCACCACGCCGCCATGATCGAACCGCCTCGGGACACGATCCCGGTCACCCGGTCCACGGCCAGCGGCACGTACGGCAGGAGCACCCCGGCGTGCACAGTCATGTAGTCCACGCCCTGCTCGGCCTGTTCGATCACGGTCTCCCGGAACACCTCCCAGCTCAACTTCACCGGGTCGCCGCCGACCTTCTCCAACGCCTGGTAGATCGGCACCGTCCCGATCGGCACCGGCGAGTTCCGTACGATCGCCTCCCGGGTCTCGTGGATCCGCTTACCCGTGGACAGGTCCATCACGGTGTCCGCGCCCCAGCGGGTGGCCCAGGTCAGTTTCTCCACCTCCTCCGCGACCGACGAGCTGACCGCCGAGGTGCCGATGTTGGCGTTCACCTTGACCAGGAACGCCTTACCGATGATCGCCGGTTCGCACTCCGGGTGGTTGACGTTGAGCGGGAGCACCGCCCGGCCGGCGGCGATCTCGGCCCGCACGAGTTCCGGTTCGACGTTCTCCCGGATCGCCACGAACTCCATCTCCGGCGTCACCACACCGGCCCGCGCGTACGCCAACTGGGTGGGCCGGCGATTGCCCACCCCGGCCAGCGGGGTACCCGCACCCCGTACGGGCGCCACGTCACCCCGCTCGGCGATCCACGGGCCCCGCAGTGCGGGCAGCCCCACCTCCGGGTCCGACCCCGGGCCGGACGTGTCGTAGAGCCGCACCGGCGGCAGGTCACCGGTCAGCCCCACCTCCGCGAACGGCACCCGGACATCCGGCCGTGAACCCTCGACGTACACCTTGCCTCGTGCGTGCATGACAGCCTCCCTGGTGATCAAGCGGACCAGCCGAAGTGGTTCAGCGGCCCGCGCCCCGCGCCCAGCTCCCAGCCCCGCGCGCCGGTCAGCGCACGGAGCACGTACTCCTTGGCGGCCCCCACGGCGGCCGGCACCGGATCGCCCAGACCGAGCCGCACCGCGATCGCCGCCGAGAACGAGCACCCGGTGCCGTGGGTGTGCCGGGTGGTCACCCGGGGTGCGCGCAACACGGTGGTGACGCCGCCGCCGTGCAGCACGTCGACCGCCTCGCCCCCGTCCAGGTCACCTCCGGTGACCACCACGTACTCCGGGCCGCCGGCCACCAGGGCCTCGGCGGCCACGACCATCGCGGCCACGTCGTCCACCGGGCGTCCGGTGATCGCCGCAGCCTCCGCGCAGTTCGGGGTCGCCACGGTGGCGTACGGCAGCAGCCGCTCCACCGCACCCACCACGCCGAGCCGGTGACCGCTCGTGGCGACGAGCACCGGGTCGACGACGAGGTGGGGCAGCCGGTTGTCCCGGGCGGCCTCGGCCACCACGTCGGCGATCGCCGGGGTGCCGAGCATCCCCGTCTTCACGGCGCAGACGGTGAAATCGGTGAGCACGCTGTCCAACTGCTCGGTGACGGTGCGCGGGGGCAGCGGCAGCACCGCGTCGACACCCCGGGTGTTCTGCGCGGTGACCGCCGTGAGGACGCTGGTGCCGTACGCGCCCAGCGCGGCGAAGACCTTGAGGTCGGCCTGGATGCCGGCGCCGCCGCCGGAGTCCGAGCCGGCGATAGTCAGTAGTGTTCGCGGGGTCATTTGCCCTCTTTAGTTGCGGTTTGGGGCTGCGGCCGACAGTGCCCACTCCGGGCGGTCAGGCTTGATCCCTGCGTGGGCACTGTCGGCCGCAGCCCCCGTCGTGGAGACCTGGGTGACCCCGCTTCGGGTGGTGAGAGCTCAGGGGTGACCGCCTCTTGAAAAGCCCTGGTGAGGGTGGCGGCTGTTTCGGTGGCGTTCTCTGCTCGCATGAGGGCCCCTAGTACTGCTACTCCGGTGGCTCCTGATTGGACGCAGGCGGTCACCTGTTCTGGGGTTTCGATTCCGCCGAGGGCCAGCACGGGTACCGGGCTGGCCTCGACCAGCTTGCGTAGGCCGTCGGTGCCCAGGGGTGGGCCGTAACCCGGTTTTGTCCTGGTGGGGTGGACCGGGGAGATGGTCGCGTAGTGCTCGGTGGTCAAGCGGTCCAGCTCGCTGCGGTCGTGGCAGGAGCGGCCCACCAGCGGGTGGGCTGGCGGCGGGTACGGGCCGGCGGCGGGCAGGTGCACGGCGTCGCCGCCGAGCGGGTCGGGGCCGGCCACGATGAGGGTTCCGCCGACGTCGGCGAGGATCGCGCGCAGGTCGGCGGCGAGGGCGGCGCGTTCGGCGCGGGGCAGGTCCTTCTCCCGCAGCACCACCCAGCGCACTCCCCCGGCCACGGCTCCCGCCACGACCCGGTCGAGCCCTTCCCGCGCGACGCGCCGGTCGGTCAACAGGACAACCCCGGACGGCGGTGTCACAGCTCGGGTCTTCCCTCGTCGGGGGTGGAGGCGAGCGCGTGGAAGCGGCGCTCGATCCGGCCGGCCTGGGCCGCCAGTCGGCCCGCCTCGACGGCGTACCGCATCGCGGTGGCCATCGCCACCGGGTCGGCCGCCCGGGTGACAGCGCTCGCCAGCAGCACCCCGTCACAGCCCAGCTCCATCGCCAGCGCCGCGTCGGACGCGGTGCCGATGCCGGCGTCGAGGATCACCGGCACGTCCACACCCTGCCGGATGAGTCGAATGTGGTGCGGGTTGCCGATGCCGAGCCCCGAGCCGATCGGGGAGCCGGCCGGCATCACCGCGGCACAGCCCACGTCGGCGAGGCGGCGGGCGAGCACCGGGTCGTCGCTCGTGTACGGCAGCACTGTGAAACCGTCGGCTACCAACTCCTCGGCGGCGCGGAGCAGCTCCACCCCGTCGGGCAGGAGCGTCCGCTCGTCGCCGATCACCTCCAGCTTGACCCAGTCGGTGTCGAACGCGTCCCGGGCCAACCGGGCCACCTTCACCGCCTCGGTCGCGGTGTGGCAGCCGGCGGTGTTCGGCAGCAGGCGTACGCCGCACCGGTCCAGCAGCTCCAACAGCCCACCCGTCGAGCCCGGTGCCGTGCCCACCCGGCGCAGCGCCACTGTGACCAGCTCGGTGCCGGACGCCCGGATCGCCTGCTCCAGGACGTACAGGTTCGCTGCACCGCCGGTGCCGAGGATCAGCCGTGAGGTGAAGGTCTCCCCACCCAGCTCGAACGGCACGCCGCTCACCCGCCCTGCGCCGCGGTGAGCACCTCGACCCGGTCACCGTCGCGCAGTGCCCGGGCCGGCCAGCCGGTCCGGGGCACCACCTCGCCGTTGACCGCGACCGCCACCCCACGTGGGTGCGCCACGACGTCGCGGACCAGGTCCGCCACTGACGCGCCCGCGGCGACGCTGCGCCCGGCCCCGTTCACTGTCAACTCCACAGGTCCCCCTCCACACGCGGTTCAGGTCGGCCCGACGCGGCCACCGTGGCACCGCCGAAGCGGTCGGCGCGGAAGGGCGCGAGCAGCGGGTCGGGTACGCCACCCAGCACCAGGTCGGCGATCAGGTCGGCGGTGATCGGGGTGAGCACGATGCCGTGCCGGTGGTGCCCGGTGGCGACCAGGACGTCCGGTCGGTCGGGCAGCGGCCCGAGGATCGGCGCGTTGTCCGGGGTGCCCGGGCGCAGCCCGGCGACCGCCTCGACCAGGTCGTACTCGGCCAGCTCGGGCAGCAGGTCGACCCCGGCGCGCAGCAGCCGTTGCACAGCACCGGCGGTGACAGTGGTGTCCGAGCGCTCCTCGACCGTCGCGCCGAGCACCACCTCACCGTCGGCGCGGGGCACCAGGTAGACGTGCTCGCCGTCGGCGTACCCCCGGATCACGTGCCGGAAGCCCGGCGCGACGCCGTCGGGCGCGCGGAGCCGGAGGATCTGACCTTTCACCGGCCGCACGGGCAGGCCGGTGAGCGCTGTGGCCCCGCAGCCGGCGGCGACAACGGTGACCGATGCGTGCACATCGGACAACCCCCGGACCGGCTGCGGCACGAGCACCGCGCCGGCCCGCTGCGCGGCCGTGCGCAGCGCCGGCACCAGCAGCCGGGGGTCGACCTGATGGTCGGTGGGCGCGAGCGCACCGCCGCGCACCCGTGGGGCGAGCGCCGGTTCGCTGTCGCGCAGTTCGCTGGGGCGCAGCGGCGTCACGGGCAGGCCCAACCCCTGCTGGTACGCCCACAGCCGGCGCGCCTCGGCGAGGTCGTCGCCGGTGAGCCCGACCATCAGGGTGCCCTCGGTCCGGTAGCCGATCTCGATCCCGGTCGCCTCGGTCAACTCGGCGGCGAACGCTGGCCAGCGGGCAGCGGATGCCAAAAGCAACCCGGTCAGCTGCCGCTCACCGAAGTACGCCTCGGCGACCGGAGAGAGCATGCCGGCGGCCACCGCCGACGCCCCCGAGCCGGGTGCCGGATCGTGCACCACCACCCGCAGCCCGCGAGCGGCGCAACGCCAGGCGATGGCCAGCCCGATCGGCCCCGCCCCCACCACTGCCACGTCCGGCCGGACCCGGTCGCTCGACAGCGGTGACGGGGACCGGCCGGTCAGCACGTCAGAGCCTCGATCAGCTCGGCGGTTGCCCGTGCCGGATCGGCGGCGGAGGAGACGGCGCCGACCACCGCCACCCCGTACGCCCCGGCGGCCCGCAGCGCCGGCACCCGGGCCGCGGTCACTCCGCCGATCGCGATGACCGGAACGTCGACGGCGTCGACGACGGCGCGTACTCCGGCGGGCCCGATGGGGTCCGGCAGGCCGGTCTTGGTGCTGGTGGTGTGACACGGACCGACGCCCAGGTAACTGGCGCCCGCCGCGACGGCCTCGGCCGCCGGGCCCGGCGCGCGAGCGGTTGCGCCCAGCACACCGGTGGGGCCGAGCACCCGGCGGGCGGCGGCGACCGGCAGGTCGTCGGCGCCGACGTGCCCACCTGCCGCGCCGAGCGCCAGCGCCACGTGCAACCGGTCGTTGACCAGGCAGGTCGCCCGGTACGGCGCGCAGAGCGCCAACACCCGCCCGGTCAGGTCGTACGCCTCGCGGTCGGTGGCGGAATCCTCGACCCGGACCTGCACCACCAGGTCGGCGTGGGCCACGGTGAGGGCGGCGCGGACCACGGCGAGTGGGTCACGACCGGGTCGGGTGTCGGTGATGAGATGCAATCGCCCCAGGGACGGCACGGCAACGCTCCTCCCTGCGCCGGCATTATCCGGATCAGGTTCGACGGTCGGGGGCTGTCAGCCCCCCTCTCAGCCCGGTACACCGGGCTCCCGTGGGTTACTTGCGTGTCACCGTACGACAGATCCGCCGGCCTGCCAAGGCGCGGGGTGGGCGGTGGCCGGCCGGGCCGGCGGCGTGAAAACGAGCTAGATCCAATGGGGCACTTCATACGGTCCTGTTCGGAATGTCGCCCCCCGTTGCAGAACCGTTACCCGTCTGCATCTTGCCCGACATCGAGCCAGCCGAATTAATTTGTTCAGCGATTCGACAAAATGTCGGTGGGGGCACCCTGGCACGGTGTGACCACCGGCTCCATCAGGGACGGCCTTCGGCGAGCCGACTCCCGCGAGCTCTGTCACTACGACACAGGAGGCGGCGTGTCCCGTTCTCGTCGTGCCCGCGTACCAATCACCGCAACCCTGATCTCCCTGGCCATGGCCTCGACCACCCTGTTCGGCGCGCCCGCGCAGGCGGCCGCCCAGGTTCCCCCACGGGATGCGAAAGCCGCAGCCCCGGTCAGCCAGGTGGCGCCGAAGGCGCCAAAGGCAGCGGCCGATCCCTTCTCCGTCCTGATCTTCTCCAAGACCGCCGGCTTCCGGCACGACTCGATCCCCACCGGCGTCGCCGCCATCCAGCAGCTCGGCGCCGCCAACGGATTCACAGTGGACAACTCCGAGGACGGCGCGGCATTCAACGACGCCAACCTGGCGAAGTACAAGGCGGTGATCTGGCTCTCCACCACCGGTGACGTGCTCAACGCCGACCAGCAGGCGGCGTTCGAGCGCTACGTGAAGGCCGGCGGCGGCTACGTCGGCATCCACGCCGCGTCGGACACCGAGTACAGCTGGGCCTGGTACGGCGACCTGGTCGGCGCGTACTTCGCCAACCACCCGCAGAACCAGACGGCCACCGTCAAGGTGGAGGACCACGCCCACCCGTCCACGGCCGG
Organism: Micromonospora sp. DT15; assembly: GCF_049841475.1. Lineage (NCBI taxonomy): Bacteria > Bacillati > Actinomycetota > Actinomycetes > Micromonosporales > Micromonosporaceae > Micromonospora > Micromonospora sp. DT15. The sequence continues at coordinate 218,446 of NZ_JBNCKJ010000005.1, read as the reverse complement.
GTTGCCGGACCGGTGGTCCCGGTTCGACGAGTGGTACAACTACCAGAGCAACCCCCGGCCGGACGTGCACGTGCTGGCCAGCCTGGACGAGAAGAGCTACACCCCGGGCGCCGGCGCGATGGGTGCGGACCACCCGGTCGCCTGGTGTCAGGACTACGACGGTGGCCGCTCCTGGTACACCGGTTTGGGCCACACCCGGGAGTCGTACGCCGAGCCCGAGTTCCTGTCCCACCTGCTCGGCGGCATCCGCACCGCGGCCGGCGTCGAGAACGCCGACTGTGGCGCCTCGAAGACCTCGAACTTCGAGAAGGTCACGCTGGACAGCAACACCAGCAACCCGATGGAGCTGGACATCGCCCCCGACGGGCGGGTCTTCTACATCGAGCGTGACGGTCGCGTGCAGATTGTGAAGCCGGACACCGGCAACACCGTCACCGCCGTCGACCTGGACGTCTTCACCGGCAACGAGGACGGTCTCATCGGCATCCGGCTCGACCCGGACTTCGCCACGAACAACTGGGTGTACCTGTACTACGCCCCGAACGACGGGGTCACCCGCAACCTGCTGTCCCGCTTCACGGTCACCGGCGACACCATCAGCCTGGCCAGCGAGAAGCAGGTGCTCCGGGTCGACACCCAGCGCAACACCTGCTGCCACGCCGGCGGCAGCATGACCTTCGACGGCGACGGCAACCTCTACCTGGCCACCGGTGACAACACCAACCCGTTCGAGTCGAACTCATACTCGCCGCTCGACGAGCGGGCGGGCCGCCAGGACTACGACGCGCAGCGCACCTCCGCGAACACCAACGACCTGCGCGGCAAGGTGATCCGGATCCACCCGGAGGACGACGGCACCTACACGGTCCCGGCCGGCAACCTCTTCGCGGCGGGCACCGAGAAGACCCGTCCCGAGATCTACGCGATGGGCTTCCGCAACCCGTTCCGGATCGGCACCGACCCGAAGACCAACACGCTGTACGTCGGCGACTACGGGCCGGACGCCAACACCGACAACCCGAACCGTGGCCCCCGCGGTCTGGTCGAGTGGAACATCGTCACCCCGGGCAACTACGGCTGGCCGTACTGCACGGGCACGAACGAGGCGTACAACGACTACACGTTCCCGTCCGGTCCGAGTGGCCCGAAGTTCGACTGTGCCGCACCGGTCAACAACTCGCCGAACAACACCGGCCTGACCAACCTCCCGCCGGTGGTCCCGGCGACCGTCGACTACGGGTACGCCGGTGACGCGCGCTACCCGGAGATCGGCGGCGGCGGCGCCCCGATGGGTGGCCCGGTCTACCGTTACGACGCCGACCTGAACTCGAACCGCAAGTGGCCGGCGTACTACGACGGCAAGGCTCTGCTCGGTGAGTGGAACCAGAACAAGATGTACACCATGCAGGTGACCCCCGACGGCAAGTCGTTGGTGGACATCAACCAGTTGCTCACCGGCATGAGCATGATCCGGCCGATGGACTTCGAGTTCGGCCCGGACGGCGCGCTGTACCTGATCGAGTGGGGCAGCGGCTTCGGTGGCAACAACGACAACTCCGGCGTCTACCGGATCGACTACACCGCCGGTGACCGTGCGCCCATCGCGGCGGCGTCCGCCAACCCGACCTCGGGTCCGGCGCCGTTGGCCGTCACGTTCTCCAGCGCCGGCTCCCGGGACCCGGACGGTGGCACGCTCACCTACGCCTGGACGTTCGGCGACGGGCAGACCTCGACCGAGGCCAACCCGACCCACACGTACGCCACGGCGGGCAACTACACCGCCCAGCTCACCGTCACCAACCCCAAGGGTCGGACCGCGGTAGCGAACGTGCCGGTGACGGTCGGCAACACCGCGCCGACGGTCACCATCGAGTTCCCGCCGGACGGCGGGTTCTTCAACTGGGGTGACCAGGTCCGGTACACCATCAAGGTGACCGACCCCGAGGACGGGGAGATCGACTGCGCCCGGGTCGGGCTGCAGGTGCTGCTCGGTCACGACGAGCACGCCCACCCGCTGGAGCAGCACACCGGCTGCACCGGCACCGTCCAGACGTCGCTCGCCTCCGGGCACGGCGCCGAGGCGAACGTCTTCGCGGTCTTCGAGGCCACCTACACCGACGAGGGTGGTGCCGGTGGCTCCGGTGCCCTGACCGGCCGGCAGATCGAGGTCCTCCAGCCGAAGCAGAAGCAGGCCGAGTACTTCACCGCCACCGGGCGCGCCCCGGTGAGCACCGGTGGTGGAGACCCCGGCGTGCAGCGCGAGGCCGGCGCCGACACCGCCGGTGGCGGCCAGAGTATCGCCTTCATCGAGGACGGTGACTGGTGGTCGGTCGCCCCGGCGAACCTGACCAACATCACCGAGATCCGGTTCCGCGCCGCCTCCGCCGCCGCTGGCGGTCGGATCGAGGTGCGCGCCGGTGCTGTCGACGGACCGGTGGTCGCCACGGCCGTCGTACCGTCGACCGGGGCGTGGCAGACGTACACGGACGTGAGCGCGCCGGTCACCGGTGCCGCGAGCGGCTCGCTGTACTTCCTGGCGCGCGATCCGAGCGGCGGAAGTGGTTCGCTGTTCAACGTCAACTGGATGGACTTCGTCGGCCGCGGTGTCACCGAGAACGGGCCGCCGGTGGTCAGCGCCACCGCCACCCCGGGCACCGGCACCGCACCGGTCACCGTCGCCTTCGACGGCACGGCCACCGACGCCGAGGGCGACACCCCGCTGACGTACGCCTGGGACTTCGGTGACGGAGGCACGGCGACCACAGTGGACGCCAGCCACACCTACACCACCGCGGGCACCTTCACGGCCACCCTCACGGTGACCGACAGCAAGGGCGCCAAGTCGTACGCCACGGTGCCGGTGCGGGTCGACGCTCCGGACACGTCCTGCTTCGGGGCGCGTTCGGACGACTTCAACGGCAACAGCCTCGACAAGGCCCGCTGGACCAGCGTGATCCGGGAGAACCAGCTCTACTCGCTCAGTGGCGGCGCGCTCCGGCTGCCCACTGGCGTTGGTGACCTCTACGGCGCTCGCAACGACGCCACGAACCTGGTGCTCCAGGCGGCCCCGACCGGCGCGTGGGAGATGACCACCAAGGTCACCCTGCCGGTGACGGCCAACTACCAGCAGGCAGGTCTGCTGGTGTACGGCGACGACGACAACTACGCCAAGGTGGACCTGCTGTACAACGGCAGTCGTCGGGTGGAGTTCATCCGGGAGACGGCGGCGACTCCTCGCAACGAGGCCGCCGACGCCACCAACGCACCTGCCGGTGACACCGTGTACCTGCGGATCACCAGCGACGGGACGAACCTGACCGCGTCCGCCTCGGGCGACGGTCAGACGTTCACCCCGGTGGGCCGTTCGGCGGCGCTCGCCGGCATCACCAACCCGCGGATCGGGGTCTTCGCGCTCAACGGTGGCACTGAGGCACCTGTTGTCGACGCGGCCTTCGACTCGTTCCAGGTGACGCCGGACGCCCCGGCCGGGCCGGTCGACCCGTCGGACGAGTTCACCGGCAGCACGCTCGACAAGTGCCGGTGGGACGCGATCCTTCGGGAGGACCCGAACGGTTACCGGGTCACCGATGGCTCGTTGCGCATCGACGTGCCCAACGGTGACATCTACGGCACCGACAACACCGGGCCGAAGAACTTCATCCTCCAGACCGCGCCGTCAGGCGACTGGACCCTGGAGACGAAGGTCGACGGCAGTCTGCTGAACGAGCAGTACCAGCAGGCCGGTCTGCTCGTGCAGGCCGACGACGACAACTACCTGAAGCTCGACTTCATCGCGGACAACCAGGCCGGCCAGGCGGTGACGCGGCGGATCGAGTTCCGCAGCGAGATCGCCGGGGCGGTCCAGAACCCGCAGCCCGAGGCGGGCAACCTGACCTCGGCGGTGTGGCACCTGCGGCTGGCCCGCACGGGCGACACGTTCACCGCGTCGTACTCGGCCGACGGCACGACCTGGACCGCGTTGGAGGCGCTGACCAACAGCGCGGTCGGGGCAACCCCGAAGGTCGGGCTGTTCACCCTCGGCGCCAACCAGACGGCGTCGAAGACCGCCTCGTTCGACTACTTCCGGCTCAGCACGGAGGTGGCCGACGAGACGGCACCGGTGACCACTGCGGCGGTTTCCGGCACCCCGACCGACGGGTGGTACACCGGGCCGGTGACGATCACGCTCACCGGTGCCGACGAGGCCGGCGGTAGCGGGCTCGGCAGCACGGAGTACCAGCTGGACGGGTCCACCACCTGGACGGCGTACACCGCTCCGGTGGCGGTCAGCGGGGACGGCGAGCACGAGCTCCGGTTCCGCTCGACGGACAAGGCCGGCAACGTGGAGGCGACCAAGACCGTCTCGGTCAAGATCGACGCCACCGCGCCGGTGACCTCGGCGACGTTCGCTCCGGCGAACGACGCCGGTTGGCACAACGGGACCATCCCGGTCGTGCTGGCCGCCACCGACGCCGGTTCCGGTGTCAAGACGGTGGAGTGGTCGCTTGACGGTGGCGCGTGGGCGCCGTACTCGACGCCGATCGAGGTGACCGGCGACGGGCAGCACGAGCTGCTGTTCCGCTCGGCGGACAAGGCGGGCAACGTCGAGACGCTGAAGTCGGCGGTGCTGCGCATCGACGGCACCAAGCCGACGCTGCTGGTGTCCGGGCTGGCCGACGGCCAGCTCTACGGCGACAGCCAGGACGTCCGGGTGGCCTGGCAGGCCGTTGACCCGAGCTCGGGCATCGCGAGCGTGGTCGGTCAGCTCGACGGCCAGGCGTACACCAGTGGCACCCTGCAGGCCATGTACGACCTGTCGCTCGGCCTGCACGAGCTGACCGTGACCGCGACCGACAAGGCGGGCAACAAGACCACCTCGACGGTCCGGTTCTTCGTCACCACCTCGTTCCGGGACATGCAGAGTCTGCTGGACCGGTTCAAGGCGACGGGGCGGCTCTCGACCAAGGCGCACAAGCAGCTGTCGAACAAGCTCGACGCTGTCCGTGCGTCCGAGGCGGCCGGCGACGACAAGGCGGCTGTCCGGCAGCTGACCGCGTTCCGGACGCTCGCCTCCGACACCGCGCTGGTGGGCGAGGCGGAGGTCCGGGACGTCCTGATCCGGGACGCCGACGCCATGATCGTTCGGCTCGGCGGCGCGGCCAGCAAGGCCGGGGTCAAGGCGAACGACGGTGACTCGGTCAAGGGCACCGGACGGCTCGGTGGCGACGCCACCCGGCTGGCACCCGGTCGCCAGCTCTGATCCGACGAGGCCCCTCCTCGGCGCTGCGGCGTCGGGGAGGGGCCTCCCTCATCGGTAGGAAGGGAGATGTCCGTGACCGGTATCCGCAAGGCGTTGGCCGCCGTGTTCGTCGGGCTGGCCCTGACCCTGTCCGCCGCCGCCCCGGCGGCGCAGGCCGCTCAGGCCGCCCCGGCGGCGCAGGCGGCGCAAGCAGCGCAGGCCGCCCCGGCGGCGCAGGCCGACAAGCTCAAACTCACTGTGGCCGGCGACGGGGCTCAGGGCGTCACCATCCAGGCCACCTACGCCGATGGCCGCCGGCTGGAACAGGTGGTGCGGCTGGTCCTCACCGCCACCGGTCCGGACGGGCAGCGGGTCGGGCCGGTGCAGCTGGAACCGCAGCCCGAGGGGCAGGGTTTCTACAGCAGCGGCCCGGTGCTCTCCACCGGCACGTGGAAAGTGTCGGTGAACTCCCCCGCTCCCCTGGCGGGCAAGGCCACCGCCACGGTGCAGGCGAAGGCGGCACAGTCGCCGCCGGCGCCCGCGCCGGTCGCGGTGACCACGCCGACGGATGACGCCGGCAGCGCCGCCTGGTGGCCGCTCGCGGCGGCCGGTCTCGTGCTCGTCGCCGTCGCGATGGGGGTGGCCATGCTGTTCGGCCGCCGACGCACCACCTGACCAAAGCAGTGCATGACAGGGCCGGGCCGCGACGAGCGGCCCGGCCCTGTGTCGTCTCGGCTTCCGTGAAGTCGGGGCTTCCGTGAAGTCGGGGCTTCCGCAGACCGCAGATGCCCCGCCTTCACGGAACGCGGGTGGATCAGCGACAGCGCGCCGTCAGAGGATGGCGCGCAGCGCCGCCAGATCGTCGTCGCTGGGCTCCCAGACGCCGGCGGCGGCGTTGGCACGCACCTGCTCGGGCGTGGTGGCACCGGCGATCACCGAGGTCACCGCCGGCTGGGCGGCCAGTCCGCCGATCGCCACCTGGAGCATCGTCAGACCCCGCTCGGCCGCGTACGCCTCGATCGCCTCGATGGTGTCCCAGTCGGCCGCGGCGAGCCGCTCCGCGTACCGGCCACCACCGGAGAGCCGGCTGCCGGCCGGCGGCTGAGCCTCCCGCTTGTACTTGCCGGTGAGCAGGCCGTTGGCGAGCGGGAAGAACGGCAGCATGCCGAGGCCGAACCGCTCACACGCCGGGATCACTTCGGCCTCCACGGACCGCTCCACCAGGCTGTAGTGGTTCTGCGCGCTGATGAACCGGGACCGGCCGTTGGACGAGGCGACCCAGTCCGCGTCGGCGATCTGCCAGCCGGCGAAGTTGGAGTTGCCCAGGTAGCGCACCTTGCCGTCACGGACCAGGTCGTCCAGGGCGGCGAGGGTCTCGTCGATCGGGGTGCCCGGGTCGGGCTCGTGCATCTGGTACAGGTCGATGTGGTCGGTGCCGAGCCGGCGCAGCGACGCCTCCACCGCGCGGGCGATGTAGCGCCGCGCACCCCGCGCGCCGTAGTCCGGTCCGTTGAGACCGTTCATGTCCATGCCGAACTTGGTGGCCACCACCACGTCGTCCCGGCGGCCCTTGAGCGCCTGCCCGAGCAGTTCCTCGGAGCCGCCCTGCGGCTCGCCGTAGATGTCGGCGGTGTCGAACAGGGTGATCCCGGCGTCCAGGGCCGCGTCCACCACCGCCCGGGTGCCGTCGAGGTCCAACTTGCGGCCGAAGTTGTTGCAGCCGATGCCGACCACGGACACCACGAGCCCGGAGTCGCCCAGCCGGCGATAGGTCATGTCAGTCACGCGATCCACCCTATGCCGGCTCGGTGCGGGCCACCTCGGCGGCGGCTCAGCCGACCACCTCGGTGACCAGCTCACGGGCGGCGTTGATGGTCGCGGCCAGCTCGGCCGGACTGCGGCCGACGCCACCGAGCAGTGCCTGCGCCCGCTGCGCGAAACGCGGAGGCGCCCCCGGCAGCCGGCCCGCTGCGGCGATCATCCCCTTCTCGTTGATCAACCAGTGGCCAGCCCGGGCGTGCAGCACCTGGGCGAGCACTCCGACCGCCCGGAACAGGCAGCCGGCGACGTACCCGCTGCCCCCGCCTGCGGCGGCCTTGGCCGCGCCGGCCAACAGGAACCCGGCCTCCCAGCCGCCGGCCACGAGCGCGTCGGCCAACGCGGGCGGATAGTCCCGGGCCTGCTCCTTCAGCGCGGTCAGCTGGCCGGTCGGGTCCGCCAGCACCTGGCACAACGCCACCTCGCCGACGTAGGCGGACGAGTAGAACCCGAGCGGGTGCCCGGCCTGCACCCCGACCTCGTACCGGCCGGCCCGGCAGTCCGCCCAGGCGCTGTGCACCCGGTCGAGGTCCCGGTAGATCCAGTCCACGGCGACCCCGCCGATCCGCAGCCAACCACCCCCGTCCACCCAGGGCCCCCAACCACCGGGGGCGGTGAGCGCGACGGCGGTGTCGGCGACCGTCGCGGCCACCGCACGCAGCGCCGGCAGGTCCAGCTCACCCCGGTAGTAGAGACCCAGGTCCCAGTCGGAGTCCGGGCGCTGCTCGCCGCGCGCCCGGCTGCCGCCGAGCGCCACGGCCACCACCCCCTCGACGGCGCACAGGCGGTCGGGCAGGTCGCTGGGGATCACCCGACATCCCAGACCGGTTCCGGGGTCTCCACCACCTCGCTGTCGCCTCGGAACAGCACGAACCTGTCGAAGGAGCGGGTGAACCAACGGTCGTGGGTGACAGCGATCACCGTTCCCTCGAAGGCGTTCAGGCCCGTTTCGAGAGCTTCCGCGCTGGCCAGGTCGAGGTTGTCGGTGGGCTCGTCGAGCAGCAGCAGGGTCGCCCCGGACAGCTCCAACAGCAGCACCAGGAACCGGGCCTGCTGCCCGCCGGAGAGCGTCCCGAAGCGCTGGTCGCCCTGCGCGGCCAGCTCGTAGCGGCTGAGCACACCCATCGCCGCGTGCCGGTCCATCCCGGTGCGGTGCTCGTCGCCCCGCCAGAGGATCTCGACAAGCGTCTTCGACATCAGCTCCGGCCGGTCGTGAGTCTGGGAGAAGTGCCCGGGGCGGACCCGGGCACCGAGGCGGGCCGACCCCTCGTGCATCACCGGAGCGAGCGCGCCCGCGCCGTCGACCGGGCCGTTCGCCGGGTCCGGGTCGGTGCCGCCGCGGGCCAGCAGCCGCAGGAAGTGCGACTTGCCGGTGCCGTTGGCACCGAGCACCGCCACCCGGTCGCCGTACCAGATCTCCAGGTCGAAGGGGAATGTCAGGCCGTCGAGCTCCAGCTGCTCGCAGACCACCGCGCGCTTGCCGGTCCGCCCGCCGCTGAGCCGCATCCGGATGTCCTGGTCCTTCGGGGGTACGGGCGGCGGCCCGGCCTCCTCGAACTTGCGCAACCGGGTCTGCGCGGCCTGGTAACGCGAGGCCAACCCGTCGTTGTACGCGGCCTTCTGCTTGTACATCAGCATCAGCTCGCGCAGCTTCTGGTGCTCCTCGTCCCAGCGCCGGCGCAGCTCGTCGAGGCGGGCGTGCCGAGCCACCCGAGCCTCGTACCAGCTGGCGAAGCCGCCCGGGTGCACCCAGGCACTGCCACCCTCGACGGCGACCACCCGGTCGGCGCTCTGGGCCAGCAACTCGCGGTCGTGCGAGACGTAGAGCACCGACTTCGTCGACTCGCGCAGTCGCGCCTCCAGCCAGCGCTTGCCGGGCACGTCGAGGAAGTTGTCGGGTTCGTCGAGCAGCAGCACCTCGTCCGGGCCGCGCAGCAGCAACTCCAGGGCGAAGCGCTTCTGCTGGCCGCCGGAGAGGGTTCGCACCGGACGGTCCCGTACGGCGTCCCACGGCTTACCGAGCACGATGGTCGCGACGGTGTCGAAGAGCACTTCGGCGTCGTACCCGCCGGCCTCGCCCCAAGCGCCGAGCGCATCGGCGTACGCCAGCTGGGCCTTGCCCGCGGCGTTGCTGAACTTGCCGTGGGCCTCGGCCGCCCGCATGGCCGCCTCGGTCTCGCCGAGCCGCCGGCCGGCGTCGCGAAGCGCCGGCGGGGCCAGCGACAACGCCAGGTCGGCGAGGGTCGACTCGTCGCCGATCATGCCGATGAACTGGCGCATCACACCCAGCCCGCCGGCCCGCGCGACGACGCCGCTGCGCACCGGCAGGTCGCCGGCGACCATCCTCAGCAGCGTCGTCTTTCCCGCGCCGTTCGGCCCGACCAGGGCGACCTTGCTGCCCTCCCCGACCCGGAACGACACGTCGGCGAAGAGTTCCCGACCGTCGGGCAGGATGTGCCCGACCGCTGCCACGTCCACGTATCCCACGCCGGGATCCTGCCCCAGTGTGGGTCGGGGGGTACATCCAATTACCGGGTGACGCGCAGCACCCGGAAGCCTTTCTGGCTGGCGTACCGCTCGACCTGCCAGCTCTGCTCGGTGAGCCAGCGTTGCAGCGAGTCGCCGCCGAGGTGTCGGGCGACGACCAACCAGCCGACGCCGTCCGGGGCGAGTCGGGGCAGCCAGCGCAGCAACAGGTCGTGCAGCCCGTCCTTGCCGATCCGGATGGGCGGGTTCGACCAGATCTGGGCGAAGCGGATGTCGTCCGGAACGTCGTCCGGCGCGCTGACCCGGACCCGGTCGGCGGCACCGACCCGAGCCGCGTTGGCGGCGGTCAGTTCGCGGGCCCGGGCGTTGACGTCGACGGCCCAGATGGTGCTGCTGGGCGCGAGGTCGGCCAGCACGCAGCTGATCGGCCCGAACCCGCAGCCGAGGTCGAGCAGGTCACCGGTGGTGTCGTCGGCGGGCAGCTCGGCCTTGCGCAGCAGCACCGCGGTGCCCGGGTCGAGCCGGCTGGCGGAGAACACCCCGCCGGCCGAGGTGAGCCGGTAGTCGCGGTCGGCGACGGTGAACTCGACCTCGCGCGCCGGGGCGTCGCTGGTGGGCTGAGCGGTGAAGTAGTGGTCGCCGGTCACCCGACAATTCTCGCACCGGTCCGGGGCGGACCTGACACGGCCCGCACGTACATTTCCCTGAAATTACCACCTAAAGGGACAATGACTCCTACTCTGGGCGACATGGTGTATCGGTACCAGTCCGATGAGGACGCTTTCGAGGAGTACCCGGAGCCCGGGTCCGACCTGTCGGTGCTCGGCGCCGGTCCGCCCCCGCCGGCCGGGCCCTCTCCGTCACGCTTCCCCACGCCGTCGCTGCCCCGCCCGAACCAGCTCTCGCTGCCCTCGTCGCAGCCGGCACCGGCTCGTACCGAGGTGCAACAGCTCGGGCCGGCCGCGCACGCCGATGCGCCACAGGCAGTGCCGACACGCGCCGACATCCCGCCCGCACCGCCGCGCAGCCAGATCTACACCTCGGCGACGGCGGCGGAGCCGCCCGCCCGGCGCGGCGGCGGTCGACTGTGGCAGGCGCTGATCGGCGGCGCAGCCGTCCTGGTGCTGCTCGCCCTCTGCGGCCTCGGTGCCGCCGCGCTGCTCATCGACCGCGGCGAGCAGCCGCAGAGCAACCCGACGAACCAGCCGAACGCCGCCCCGACGTCGGCGTCGGCGGAACGGCTGGCCCTCGACTCCCGGGACACCGACCAGGCCCCGCTCACCGCCAAGGAACTCTTCCCCGGCAAGGAGCTGAAGCTCACCGACAGCCAGCCGAGCTACCAGGTGCTCAAGACACAGTCCAGCGGCAGTTGCGCCGTCGCCGCCACCGACGAGGTCGCCGACCTGCTGGTCCGGCTCGGCTGCAACCAGATCGTCCGGGCCACCCTGAGTACGCCCGACGACAGCCACCTGGTCACCGCCGGCCTGTTCAACCTCACCGACAAGGTCAGCGCGGAACGAGCCCGAGATCGGCTCCGGCAACTTCTCGACGAGCGGCAGGGCCGTTTCCGTGGCCTCACCGGGAACGACGGCGACGGCACTGATGTCCTGGCCAACGCCCCGGCACGCGTCGGCTGGCAGGTCCGTGGCCACTACCTGGCGTACGCGCTGGTGGTCCGCAAGGACGGCACAGCGGTCAAGGCGGGAGACGCCAAGGTCCGCGAGATCCTGTTCGACATGATCGAGTTGCACCTCAGCCGGGGTGTACTCCAGAGCCGGGCCGACGGTGGCACCGCCTCGCAACCGACGGCGGCACCTACCGGCAGCAACGCCAACCAGGGCGATCTGCCCGGCGACTGATCCTGCGGACGGTCAACCCTCGATCGGGACCCGCAACCGGCGGGTGAGGGTAGCCCGCTGGGCGTACTCGGACGGATCTGCCGGGTAGCCGACGGCGACCAGGGTCAGCCCGCGCGCGGGGGCCACCGTCACCTCGCTGGACCGCTCCCGCTGGGTGAGCAGAGTTCCCGGCCACTCGACCGGGCGGCGGCCGTCGCCGGCCACCAGCATGGCTCCCACCAGGCTGCGCACCATCGCCTGACAGAACGCGTCCGCCTGCACGGTGGCGACCAGGATGCCGTCCGGGTCACGACGCCAGTCCAGCCGGGTCACCTCGCGCAGTGTGGTGGCGTGCTCCTTGCGCCGGCAGTACGCGGCGAAGTCGTGCTCCCCCACCAGCCCGGTGGCGGCGGCGTTCAGCGCGGCCAGGTCCAACGGCTTCGGCCAGGCCAGCACCTCGTGGCGGCGCAACGGCTCGGCGCCGAAGGGCGCGTCGGTGACCCGGTACTCGTAGCGCCGGAAGGTGGCCGAGAACCGGGCGTCGAAGTCGGCCGGCACCTCGGTCATCGCCCGTACCCGCACGTCGGTGGGGAGCAGCCGGGCCAGACGACGCAGCAGCCGCCCCTCGTGCTCCCGCCACACCTCCACGGGCAGGTCCACGTGGCACACCTGACCGGTGGCGTGCACTCCCGCGTCGGTCCGCCCGGCGACCGTCAGCCCGGTGGCGGTACCGACGCCGATGACCAGGTCCAGAGTCTCGACGAGCACCCCCGCGACGGTGCGCCTGGTCGGCTGGGCTGCCCAGCCGGAAAAGTCGGTGCCGTCGTACGAGACGTCCAGCCGCAGCCGGATCCGCTCGTCCACCTCGTACCTCCTGTTACGGGTCGGGCCCGGCACCCCGATGGGGTGCCGGGCCCGACGATGCCCTTGATCAGGCCTTGTTCTCGGTGGCCTCGTCGCTGTCCTCGCGGGCGGCGTCGGTGTCACCGGACGCCGACACCGGCGCCTCGGAGTCCTGGTCGGCCGGAGCCGACTTCGGGGCCTCGTCGGCCGGGGCGAGCGCCTCGACCTTGTCCTGCTGCGCGGCCTTGCGGGCGGCGGTCTTCTTGTTCGCCTTCGGCTCGGCGACCTGAAGCTCCTCCACCAGCTCGATGATGGCCATCGGCGCGTTGTCACCCTTGCGCGGACCGGTCTTCACGATCCGGGTGTAACCGCCGGGGCGGTTGGAGTACCGGGGCGCGATCTGGTCGAACAGGGCGTAGACCACGTCCTTGTCCTTGACGACACCCAGCACCCGACGCCGCGAGGCGAGGTCACCGCGCTTGGCCTTGGTGATGAGCTGCTCGGCCAGCGGGCGCAGCCGCCGGGCCTTCGTCTCGGTGGTCTGGATCTTCCCGTGCTGGAACAGCGCGGTCGCCAGGTTGGCCAGCATCAGCCGCTCGTGCGAGGGGCTGCCGCCGAGGCGGGGGCCCTTGGTGGGCGTGGGCATTTTTGGTGCTCCTCAGTTGTGGCGGCAGCGCGGACTAGAGCTGCTCGGTCTCGCGGTAGTCGTCGGTGTCGTAGTCGGCCTCGCCGAAGGTGTCCACGACGTGCGCCGGGTCGAAGTTCGGAGCCGAGTCCTTCAGCCCGAGACCCATCCCGGCGAGCTTCATCTTGACCTCGTCGATCGACTTCTGACCGAAGTTGCGAATGTCGAGGAGGTCGGCCTCGGTACGCCCGATGAGCTCACCAACGGAGTTGATGCCCTCGCGCTTGAGGCAGTTGTAGGAGCGGACGGTGAGGTCCAGCTCCTCGATCGGCAGAGCGAGGTCCGCCGCCAGCTGGGCGTCCTGCGGGGACGGCCCGATGTCGATGCCCTCGGCGGTCTCGTCCAGCTCCCGGGCGAGCCCGAACAGCTCCACCAGCGTCGAACCGGCGGAGGCCAGCGCGGTACGCGGACCCATCGACGGCTTGGTCTCGACGTCGATGATCAGCCGGTCGAAGTCGGTGCGCTGCTCGACACGGGTCGCCTCGACGCGGTAGGTCACCTTCAGCACCGGCGAGTAGATCGAGTCGACCGGGATCCGGCCGATCTCCGCGCCGGACTGCTTGTTCTGCGCCGCCGTCACGTAGCCCCGGCCCCGCTCGACGGTCAGCTCCATGTCGAGCCGGCCCTTGCCGTTCAGGGTGGCGAGCTTGAGATCCGGGTTGTGCACCGAGACGCCGGCCGGGGGCTGGATGTCGCCCGCGGTCACGTCGCCCGGGCCCTGCTTACGCAGGTACATGCTGACCGGCTCGTCGTGCTCGGAGCTGACGCACAGCTCCTTGATGTTCATGACGAGCTCGACCACGTCCTCCTTGACACCGGGGATCGTGGTGAACTCGTGCAGCACACCGTCGATCTTGATCGAGGTGACGGCCGCGCCCGGGATCGACGACAGCAGCGTACGCCGCAGCGAGTTACCCAGGGTGTAGCCGAAGCCCGGCTCCAACGGCTCGATGGCGAACCGGGAACGGGTCTCGTTGATCGACTCCTCGGAGAGGGAGGGTCGCTGGCTGATGAGCATCTTTTCTCTTCTCTTCCGGGACGCCCGCTATTTGACGCCCACGACACAAACTGTTCCGGTGGCCCGCCCCGAAGGGCGGGCCACCGAACGAGCTCGGACTACTTGGAGTAGAGCTCGACGATCAACTGCTCCTGGACCTGCGTGTCGATGACCTGCCGGGCCGGGAGGGAGTGCACGAGCACCTTCATCTGGCTCGGGATGGCCTCAAGCCACGCCGGAACCGTCTTCGAGCCGGCCTGAGCCTGCGCGACGATGAACGGGGTGAGCTCCTTGCTCTTGCCCCGAACCTCGATGATGTCGTGCTCCTTGACGCGGTACGACGGGATGTCGACCTTCTTGCCGTTCACCGTGAAGTGACCGTGCTTGACCAGCTGGCGGGCCATGTCCCGCGAGTGGGCGAAGCCGGCCCGGTAAACGACGTTGTCCAGCCGCGACTCGAGGATCTGCAGGAGGACCTCACCGGTCTTGGCCTGCTTGCCAACGGCTTCCTCGTAGTAACCGCGGAACTGCTTCTCCAGCACGCCGTAAACCCGACGGGCCTTCTGCTTCTCGCGGAGCTGGAGCAGGTACTCCGTCTCCTTCGTGCGGCCGCGGCCGTGCTGCCCGGGCGGGAACGGCCGGGACTCGAACGGGCACTTCGGACCATCGCACTTGCTGCCCTTGAGGAACAGCTTCATCTTCTCCCGCCGGCAACGGCGGCAGTCTGCACCGGTGTAACGAGCCATCTCTCTCTACCTCTCAGACCCGGCGACGCTTCGGCGGACGGCACCCGTTGTGCGGCTGCGGGGTGACGTCGGCGATCTGCCCGACCTCGAGGCCCACTGCCTGCAGCGAACGGATGGCGGTTTCCCGGCCGGAGCCGGGGCCCTTGACGAACACGTCGACCTTGCGCATGCCGTGCTCCATGGCGCGACGCGCGGCAGCCTCGGCGGCCAGCTGCGCAGCGAACGGAGTCGACTTGCGGGAGCCCTTGAAGCCGACCTGGCCAGCGGAGGCCCAGGAGATGACCGCACCGGTCGGGTCCGTGATGGACACGATGGTGTTGTTGAACGTGCTCTTGATGTGCGCCTGCCCGTGGGCGACGTTCTTGCGTTCCTTGCGCCGGACCTTCTTTACAGCGGCTCCGGCACGAGCCTTCGGTGGCATAAGTCTGTGCGCTCCTAGTTGACTTTCCGGACTGGGTTGCGACCTGACCCGCCTCGGCGGCGGCCGATCCCGTCATCCGGTTAAGAACTACTTCTTGCCGGGCTTCTTCTTGCCGGCGACGGTCCGCTTCGGGCCCTTGCGGGTCCGGGCGTTGGTCTTGGTCCGCTGGCCACGCACGGGCAGGCCCCGGCGGTGCCGGATGCCGGCGTAGCAGCCGATCTCAACCTTGCGGCGGATGTCAGCGGCGACCTCGCGGCGCAGGTCGCCTTCAACCTTGTAGTTGCCCTCGATGTGGTCGCGGAGCTGCACGAGCTCCTCGTCCGTGAGGTCCCGAGCGCGCTTGTCCGGCGAGATGCCGGTGGCGGCGAGTGTCTCCAGGGCGCGGGTGCGACCGACCCCGAAGATGTAGGTGAGCGCGATCTCCAACCGCTTTTCGCGGGGGAGATCCACGCCGACTAGACGTGCCATGTGCGGGCGTACTCCTCGTGATGTGTGGCGGAGGTGTGGACCCGTCCCACCCCGCTACCGGCCGTCCCGTCTTTCCGACGCGATGAGCGCCGGCGACCGGGATCGGTCGCTGCCCGAGCGGGCCCCGGCCTCCGACCGGGGGTCAGCCACGCAGAGGTACGTCTGGCGTACCGCTCGCGGCTGGGACGAGCATGTGTGATGTGTGTGTCGCTGGGGATCTGCCTGGACCAACGCCACCCGGCCGTGCTCCGGCCGGACGGGCTGAGTCAGCCCTGGCGCTGCTTGTGGCGCGGGTCGCTGCAGATGACCATGACCCGGCCGTGCCGGCGGATAACCCGGCACTTGTTGCAGATCCTCTTGACGCTCGGCTTGACCTTCACGGTTGCCTTACTTCCCATCTGGCCCGGTTACGCGCTCTGCGCGGCACCGGACGTCGAAGACGGACACGGGACTTCCCGGCCGTCGTCAGGACTACTTGTAGCGGTAGACGATGCGCCCGCGGGTCAGGTCGTACGGCGAAAGTTCGACGACGACCCGGTCCTCCGGAAGGATACGGATGTAGTGCTGCCGCATCTTCCCGCTGATGTGAGCCAACACCTTGTGGCCGTTCGCGAGCTCCACCCGGAACATGGCGTTCGGCAGGGGCTCGATGACCCGACCCTCGATCTCAATGGCTCCGTCTTTTTTCGGCATGTCCTCCGCTGTCCTGACGTCGATTGCACCGGGCGGCCCACAACGTCTTACACGGAAATCTGATCAGAATCAGAAGCCCGCGCCAGCCGCGGCTCCAGCTCCCACCGAAGCGCAGGGTGGGCATGCCGGAGTGGACGCTGTGCGCCGATCTGAAAGTGTACGCCGGCCTGCGGTCCCCCGCCAAACCGACCACCCACCAACCCGCGCGAGTCCCTCCGAACCCACCCCCAGACCCTGTTGATCATGAAGTTGTTGTCACGACACGCCGTACTCGGCGGCAACAACTTCATGATCAACGAATCGCGGCGAGTTCGGCCGCGGGTTGGGGTTGGTGGGGTTCAGGGGGTTGGTTCGTCGTTGTCGGTTTTGAGGGCGCGCTTTGCCTGCCTGCGCTCCCGGCGGCGTTGGCGCTTGACGGCCTGGCGCTGGGGCTCCTTCGCAGCCAGCCCGCTGACCGTGCGGACCACCAGCACCGCGCCCCACGGCCCGGCGACCCAGGCCGGCCAGAAGTAGAGCAGGTGCTTGCTGAGCAACGACGTCACCGCCCAGATGGTCACCACGACGGCGATCACCCGCAGGTACGGGAACCACACCTCGGCCAGCCAGCGGGCGGTCACGCCCCTGCTGACGGCCGGATCGAGCTGGTCACCCAGCGGGCTCATCGTCGACCCGGCGACCGGCGCCAGGCCCGACCGCTGCGCCGGCGTCACCGGCGGCAGATCGGTCAGCAGGCCCTCGAGGTCGGCGTACGTGCGTGCCGCGTAGGCCTGCTGCAACCGCTCGTCGTACTCGTGCAGATCCAGTCGGCCCTCGTCGAGGGCGACCCGCAACCGGTCAGCCACCGCCGCACGGTCCGCGTCCGCGGCTCGCATCCCGTCGCGCCCGTCCATGCCGGCAAGCATGCCACCGTCGCGCCACTCCCGCCCGCCCCCGACAGCGGTCGATCATGAAGTTGTTGCCCGCCCCACCGGCGTGTCGGAGCTGAAACTTCATGATCAACGGCGCGACGCGGGGCCGGGATCGGACTAGAGAGTCTTTGTGGCCGCGGGTTGGCGGGCGGTCACCAGGTCGCCCAGGCGGGCCCGGCCACCGTCGAACGCGGTGAGCACCCAGACGCCGTCCGGCAGCAGCGCCATCGAGTGCTCGACGTGCGCGGCGACAGAGCCGTCCCGGGTGACGACCGTCCACCCGTCGGCCAACTCGACGGTACGCGGGGACGCCATGGTGATCATCGGCTCGATGGCCAGGGCCATCCCGGTGACCAGTCGCGGACCCTTGCCCGGCCGACCGTGATTGAGCACGTGCGGGTCCTGGTGCATCTCGGTGCCGATGCCGTGCCCGCCGTAGCCGTCGACGATGCCGTACCGGCCGCCCTTGCGGACAGCGGTCTCCACAGCGTGCGAGATGTCGGTGAGGCGTCCCTTGCCGCTGGCCGCACCACGCGCAGCGGCGGCGATACCGGCCCACATGGCGTCCTCAGCGACCTCGGCCATCTTCAGCAGCGCCGGGTCGACGTCACCGACCCCGACCGTGATCGCGGAGTCGCCGTGCCACCCGTCCAGCACCGCGCCGCAGTCGATGGAGATCAGGTCACCGGCCTGGAGCACCTGCTTGGGCGACGGGATGGCGTGCACGATCTGCTCGTTGACCGAGGAGCAGATCGACGCCGGAAAGCCGTGGTAGCCCTTGAACGACGGAACACCGCCCGCCTCACGGATGGTCGCCTCCGCGATGGCGTCCAGATCGGCGGTGCTCACACCGGGGGCGACAGCCTCCCGCATACGACGCAACGCCTCGGCCACCACCAGCCCGGCGGCCCGCATCTTCTCGATCTGGTCAGGGGTCTTCAGCTGGATGTCCAGCTGGGGACGACGCATGGAGCGGTTACCTTTCGTTGCCGAACAGCGGGGCACATAACGCGTACCCCGCTGTTCGCACTCTATCCGCCGTGGCCCGGCCGGACCTCAGCCGCCGTACGACCGCAGCGCGTCGATGGCCCGGGTGGTGACGTCCTCCACCGGCCCGGTGGCGTCGATCCCGACCAGCTTGCCCTGGGCGCCGTAGTAGTCGACCAGGGGTGCGGTCTTCTCGCTGTATTCGCGGAGCCGCGTGGCGATCGTCTCCGGCTTGTCGTCGTCGCGCTGGAACAGCTCGGCGCCGCAGCGGTCACAGATGCCAGGCCGGGTGGTGGCGTCGAACTCGACGTGCCAGATCTTGCCGCAGCCCCGGCAGGTGCGCCTGCCGGAGAGCCGCCGGATCACCTCGTCGTCGTCGACGACCAGCTCCAGGACCAGATCCAGGGCGGTGCCCAGATCGGCCAGGAGCTTGTCCAGAGCGGCAGCCTGCGGAGTCGTCCGCGGGAAGCCGTCGAGCAGGAAACCCTCGCTGGCGTCGGGCTCGGCCAGCCGGTCCCGGACCATGTTGATGGTGACCTCGTCCGGAACCAGCTCGCCCGCATCCATGTACCGCTTCGCCTCGACACCGAGCGGCGTGCCCTGGGTGACGTTCGACCGGAAGATGTCTCCGGTCGAAATCTTCGGCACCGAGAGGTGCGCGGCGATGAACTCGGCCTGCGTGCCCTTGCCCGCGCCCGGCGGGCCAACCAGAACGAGTCTCATCTACCGCAGGAACCCTTCGTAGTTCCGCTGCATGAGTTGGCTCTCGATCTGCTTCACGGTCTCCAGACCGACGCCGACCATGATGAGCACAGCGGTGCCGCCGAACGGGAAGTTCTGGTACTGCTGGTTGTCCAGCCAGATGAAGAAGAAGTTCGGCAGGATCGAGATGATGCCGAGGTAGAGCGCGCCCGGCAGGGTGATCCGGCTGAGGATGAAGTCCAGGTAGTCGGCGGTCGGCTTGCCCGGGCGGATACCCGGCACGAACCCGCCGTACTTCTTCATGTTGTCCGCGACCTCGGTCGGGTTGAACGTGATCGAGACGTAGAAGTACGTGAAGAAGATGATCAGCAGGAAGTAGACCGCGATGTAGATCGGGCTGCTCGGGTTGACCAGGTTGTTCTGGATCCACGACTGGGTCTTGCCCGGGTCGGTCTGGTCGAAGAACTGCAGCGCCAACTGCGGCAGGTAGAGCAGCGACGACCCGAAGATGACCGGGATCACACCCGCCTGGTTGACCTTGAGCGGGATGTAGGTCGAGGTGCCGCCGTACATCCGCCGGCCGATCATCCGCTTGGCGTACTGAACCGGGATCCGGCGCTGCGACTGCTCGATGAAGGTGACAGCGGTGATGACCACCAGGACCAGCGCGATGACCAGGGCGAACATGTCCCAGCCCTTGCTGGTCTTGATCTGCCAGCCCTCGCTGGGCAGCCGCGCCGCGATCGAGGTGAAGATCAGGACGGACATGCCGTTGCCGACGCCGCGGTCGGTGATCAGCTCACCGAGCCACATGACCATGCCGGTGCCGGCGGTCATCGTCATCACCAGGATGGTCAGGGTCAGCCAGTCCGGGATGCCGGTGCCGGTGGGGATGATCGGGAACTGGTCGCAGCGGTTCTGGAACAGCTGGCCCGAGCGGGCCAGCGCCACGAACGCCGAGGCCTGAAGCACACCGAGGCCGAGGGTCAGGTAGCGGGTGTACTGGGTGATCTTCGCCTGACCGGCCTGGCCCTCCTTGCGGAGCTGCTCCAGGCGGGGGATCACGACGGTCAGCAGCTGCAGGATGATCGACGCGGTGATGTAGGGCATGATGCCCAGCGCGAAGACCGAGAGCTGCAGCAGCGCTCCGCCGGAGAAGAGGTTGAGAAGGTTCACCACCCCGGTGGTGTCACCCTGGATGGTGTCGAGGCACTTCTGCACGTTGCCGTACGAGACGCCCGGGCTGGGGAGCGTTGCACCCAGCCGGTAGACCGCGATGATGCCTACTGTGAACAGCAGCTTCTTGCGCAGGTCAGGCGTACGGAACGCACTGAGAAAGGCGGACAGCAACTTCTTCCTCCTGCGCGAGGCGGGCCGCCGGTGATCCCTGGCGGGTCGGGGTGGATCACGGGCGAGTGCCCGCAATCCATGGCTGGGATGGGACTCTAACAGCCTCACCCCGGTCCGGGCAGATGTGCCCGACTACATAAATCGATTCCGATGTTACCGGGCGCTCACGGCCCAGGCAGACCATGGCGCCCGCCAGTTGCTCTCAACTGGACGGGCGCCATGGTCGTACGCCTTACAGCTCGGTGACGGAGCCACCGGCGGCAGCGATCTTCTCCTTGGCCGACGCACTGAACGCGTGCGCGGACACCTGGAGCGCCACACCGCCGAGATCCCCGGTACCGAGGACCTTGACCGGGTGACCCTTGCGGACCGCGCCGGACTCAACGAGCTCCAGCGGGCCGACCTGACCACCATTCGGGAACAGCTCAGCGAGTCGGTCCAGGTTGACAACCTGGAAGACCACCTTGAACTTGTTCTTGAAGCCCTTCATCTTCGGCAGGCGCATGTGGATGGGCATCTGCCCACCCTCGAACGCCGCCGAGATGTTCTTGCGGGCCTTGGAGCCCTTGGTACCGCGACCAGCGGTCTTGCCCTTGGAACCCTCACCGCGACCCACACGGGTCTTCGCGGTCTTGGAACCGGGCGCCGGGCGCAGGTGATGCACCTTGATCGTCATTACTCGACCTCCTCGACCTTCACGAGGTGGCTCACAGTGAAGATCATGCCGCGGATCTCGGGCCGGTCCTCCTTGACCACCACGTCGTTGATCCGCTTGAGACCGAGCGAACGCAGCGACTCACGCTGGTTGTGCTTGGTCCCGATACCGGACCGGAGCTGGGTGACCTTCAGGCGTGCCATCAGTTCGCCACCCCCGCACGCGACGCCAGCATGGCGGCCGGCGCGACGTCCTCCACCGGCAGACCACGACGCGCCGCGACCTGCTCGGGGGACTCAAGCCCCTTCAGGGCCGCCACGGTGGCGTGCACGATGTTGATCGGGTTCGACGAACCGAGGCTCTTGGAG
The DNA here is from genome assembly GCF_049841475.1 of Micromonospora sp. DT15. Lineage (NCBI taxonomy): Bacteria > Bacillati > Actinomycetota > Actinomycetes > Micromonosporales > Micromonosporaceae > Micromonospora > Micromonospora sp. DT15. The sequence continues at coordinate 197,241 of NZ_JBNCKJ010000005.1, read as the reverse complement.
AGCACGTCGTGGATCCCAGCGCACTCCAGCACGGCACGCACCGGTCCACCGGCGATGACACCCGTACCGGCCGAGGCCGGCTTGAGCAGCACCACACCAGCGGCGTCCTCACCCGTCACCGGGTGCGGGATCGACTGACCGATCCGCGGGACCTTGAAGAAGTGCTTCTTGGCCTCCTCGACACCCTTGGCGATGGCCGCGGGCACCTCCTTGGCCTTTCCGTAGCCCACGCCGACCGTGCCGTCGCCGTCGCCCACGATCACCAGGGCGGTGAAGCTGAAGCGACGACCACCCTTCACGACCTTGGCGACGCGGTTGATCGCGACGACCCGCTCAAGGTGCGGGGTCTTCTCGACGGGCGCGTTTCCGCGGCCGCCCTCACGGCGGTTGTCGCGGCGACCACCCTCGTTGCCACCGGACCCGCCGCCACGGCGCTGTTGACCTGGCATCAGCAGCCTTCCTTCTCTCTCGTGACGGGGTTGTTAGAACTCGAGCCCGGCTTCGCGGGCGGCGTCGGCAAGCGCGGCGACTCGCCCCGCGTACCGGTTGCCGCCGCGGTCGAAGACGACCTTGGAGACGCCGGCGGCCTTGGCCCGCTCGGCGAGCAGCGCGCCCACCTTGCCAGCCAGGGCGCTCTTGTCGCCCTCCGCACCGCGCAGCGAGGCGTCCAGGGTCGACGCCGACGCCAGGGTGTGACCCTTGGTGTCGTCGACGATCTGGGCGACCATGTGCCGCAGCGAGCGGGTGACGACCAGGCGCGGACGCTCGGCCGTACCGCTGACGTTCTTGCGGACGCGGAAGTGTCGACGCGCACGCCCAACGGCGCGCTTGGCGGCGACACCGCGGCGGCGCTTGAGCAGCGTGGCGCTCACTTCTTACCTGCCTTTCCAGCCTTGCGGCGGATGACCTCGCCCTGGTACTTGACGCCCTTGCCCTTGTAGGGCTCCGGCGGGCGGATCTTCCGGATGTTGGCGGCGACCTCACCGACCTGCTGCTTGTCGATGCCAGCCACGTGGAACAGGGTCGGCCGCTCCACCGTGAAGGTGATGCCCGCCGGGGCGGGGACGACCACCGGGTGCGAGAACCCGAGCGCGAACTCGAGGTCCGAACCCTTGGCGGTGACCCGGTAACCGGTGCCGGCGATCTCCAGGCTCTTGCGGTAGCCCTCGGTGACCCCGACGATCATGTTGGCAACCAGCGTACGGCTCAGGCCGTGGAGTTCCTTGGCCTTGCGCTCGTCGTTCGGCCGGTTGACGCTCAGCTGCCCATCCTCGGCCCGCTCGACCGTGATCGGCTCGGCGAGGGTGTGCTGGAGCTGGCCCTTGGGGCCCTTGACCTTGATGGTCTGCCCGTCGATCGTGATGTCGACGCCGGCTGGTACCGGGATCGACTTACGTCCAATTCGCGACATTTCTACCTGTCTCCCGTTACCAGACGAAGGCGAGGACTTCCCCGCCAACACTCCGCTTGCGGGCCTGCCGGTCGGTCAGCAGCCCCTGGGACGTCGAAATGATCGCCACGCCCAGCCCACCGAGCACCCGCGGGAGCCCGTCCGACTTGGCGTACACCCGGAGACCGGGCTTGGACACGCGCTTGATGCCGGCCAGGCTCCGCTCGCGGTTCTGGCCATACTTCAGCTCGACGACCAGTCGCTTGCCGACGGCGCCCTCCTCGGGCTCCTCGACCGACCAGGTGGCGATGTAACCCTCGGCCTTCAAGACCTCGGCGATGTTCGCCTTGATCTTGGAGTAGGGCATCTTCACCTGATCGTGGTACGCCTGGTTGGCGTTACGCAGACGCGTGAGCATGTCTGCGATCGGGTCGGTCATCGTCATGGATTTCGTCAGCCTTTCTCGCCGGGGTTCCCGGGGCATCAGCCCCGGGCCTACGGCGAAGAGCAATACCTAATCGGTGCAGGAGTTCCCGGCCGACGGCCGGGACGCGGTCGCCCTTACCAGGAAGCCTTGGACACGCCCGGCAGCTCACCGCGGTGAGCCATCTCCCGGATGCAGACCCGGCAGAGCCCGAACTTGCGGTAGACCGCCTTCGGACGCCCGCACCGCTGGCAGCGGGTGTACGCGCGAACCGAGAACTTCGGCTTCGCGGCCGCCTTGATGATCAGCGCCTTCTTGGCCATCTCAGTTCTCCTTGAACGGGAAGCCCAGGAGCTTGAGCAGCGCCCGGCCCTCGTCGTCGGTCGTGGCGGTCGTGACCACCGTGATGTCCATGCCCCGCTGGCGATCGATCCGGTCCTGGTCGATCTCGTGGAACACCGACTGCTCGGTCAGACCGAACGTGTAGTTGCCGTGCCCGTCCAGCTTGCGCCCGTCCAGACCGCGGAAGTCGCGGATACGCGGCAGCGCGATGGAGAGCAGCCGGTCCATGAACTCCCACATCCGGTCGCCGCGAAGGGTGACCTTCGCGCCGATCGGCATGCCCTCGCGGAGCTTGAACTGCGCGATGGACTTGGTCGCCCGCCGCACCTGCGGCTTCTGGCCGGTGATCGTGGCGAGGTCGCGGACCGCGCCGTCGATCAGCTTGGCGTCGCGAGCAGCCTCGCCGACACCCATGTTGACGACGATCTTGACCAGCCGCGGCACCTGCATGGGGTTGCCGTAGCTGCGCTGCTCACGCAGCTGGGCCACGATCTCGTTGCGGTACCGCTCCTTGAGGCGCGGCAGGGTCTTTTCGGTAGCCGTGGTCATCACAGGTCCTTACCGGTGCTACGCGCGATGCGGACCTTCTGGCCGTTGTCGTCGATCCGGTAACCGACGCGGGTCGGCTTGCCGTCGGAGTCCAGGACCTGCACGTTCGAGACGTGGATCGGGGCCTCCTGAGTGACGATGCCGCCGGTCTTGGCGCCACGCTGGGTGGTGCTGATGCGGGTGTGCTTCTTGACCCGGTTCACGCCCTCGACCAGGACCTTGTCCTGCCGCGGGTAGGCCTGAATGACCTTGCCCTTGGCACCCTTGTCCTTGCCGGCGATGACGACGACCGTGTCGCCCTTCTTGACCTTCACGGTCACAACACCTCCGGCGCGAGGGAAATAATCTTCATGAACCGCTTGTCCCGCAGCTCCCGGCCCACCGGGCCGAAGATACGGGTTCCACGCGGGTCCCCGCCGTCCTTGATGATGACGGCGGCGTTCTCGTCGAAGCGGATGTACGAGCCGTCCGGACGCCGCCTCTCCTTGGCCGTGCGAACGACGACAGCCTTGACGACGTCGCCCTTCTTCACACCGGCACCCGGGATCGCGTCCTTGACGGTGGCCACGATGACGTCGCCGATACTCGCGTAGCGCCGACCCGAGCCACCGAGAACCCGGATGCACAGGATCTCCCGAGCACCCGTGTTGTCGGCGACGCGCAGTCGCGACTCCTGCTGAATCACGTCTATCTCCTATGTCTGCCGGTTCTCCGGCCGCCGTAGCGGCCGGAGCCTGGCGGAACCAACGCCCGACGCAACGCCGGGCGAGCTCGAGCCTTCGCTACTTGGCCTTTTCCAGGATCTCCACGATCCGCCAACGCTTGGTGGCGCTCAGCGGCCGGGTCTCCATGATGAGAACCCGGTCACCGGTGCCAGCGGCGTTCTGCTCGTCGTGCACCTTCAGCTTGCTCGTACGGCGCATGATCTTGCCGTACAGAGCGTGCCGAACCCGGTCCTCGACCTCGACCACGACGGTCTTGTCCATCTTGTCGCTGACCACCAGGCCCTCACGGACCTTGCGGCGGGACCGCGCGGTGGCGGTGGCGGTGTCTTCGGTCATGATGCAGTCACCTCAGTCGGCGCGGCCGAGAGCCCCAGCTCGCGCTCGCGCATGATCGTGTAGATCCGGGCGATCTCCCGACGGATGACCTGCAACCGCCGGTTGTTGTCCAGCTGCCCGGTTGCGGCCTGCACGCGGAGGTTGAACAGCTCCGCCTTGGCCTCCCGCAGCTTCGTGACCAGCTCCTCTTCGGAGAGCTCACGCAGCTCGGTCGCCTTAACGCCCGCTGCCATCAGGATTCACCCACTTCGCGCGTAACAATGCGGCACTTCATCGGGAGCTTGTGGATCGCGCGACGCATGGCCTCTCGCGCGGTCTGCTCGTTGGGGAAGGACATCTCGAAGAGAACCCGCCCCGGCTTGACGTTGGCAACCCACCACTCGGGCGAACCCTTACCGGAACCCATCCGGGTCTCGGCAGGCTTCTTGGTGAGGGCCTGGTCCGGGAAGATCGTGATCCAGACCTTGCCACCACGCTTGATGTGGCGAGTCATCGCGATACGTGCCGACTCGATCTGCCGGTTCGTCACGTACGCCGGCTCGAGAGCCTGGATCCCGAACTCGCCGAACACCACCCGGTTACCACCCTTGGACGCGCCACTGCGGTCCGGGTGGTGCGGCTTGCGGAAGCCCTTCGGGGGCTTGCGCGGCATCAGCATCTGTCAGCCCTCCTGCTGCGTTTCTGCCGGAGCAGCAGTGGCGGCGACAGCTGCGCTGTCGACCGGCTCGCCGCTCGGCGTCTCGGCCTGCTGCGCGATGGTGGTCGCAGCAGCCCGACCGGCCTCGGTGCCACCAGCCGTGGTGCCGGACGAACCCGACCGGCCACGGCGCGGACGCTCGGGACGGTCGCCGCGCTCACCACGACGCGGGCGGGACGGACCGGCCTCGGCCGGAGCTTCCCGGCCCGGGACGGCGTCGCCCTTGTAGATCCAGACCTTCACACCGATCCGACCGAACGTGGTACGGGCCTCGAAGAAGCCGTACTCGATGTTGGCCCGCAGCGTGTGCAGCGGAACCCGGCCCTCACGGTAGAACTCGGTCCGGCTCATCTCGGCGCCGCCGAGGCGACCCGAGACCTGAACCCGGATGCCCTTGCAGACCGGGTTCTTCATCGCCGACTGCATGGCCTTGCGCATCGCCCGACGGAAGCTGACCCGGCTGGACAGCTGCTCGGCCACGCCCTGCGCGACCAGCTGAGCGTCCGACTCGGGGTTCTTCACCTCGATGATGTTCAGCTGAACCTGCTTGCCGGTGAGCTTCTCAAGCTCGCCGCGAATCCGGTCGGCCTCCGCACCCTTACGGCCGATGACGATGCCCGGCCGGGCGGTGTGGATGTCGACCCGGACCCGGTCGCGGGTGCGCTCGATGTCGACCTTGGAAATCCCGGCACGCTCGAGGCCCTTGGACATCATGCGGCGGATCTTGACATCCTCGCCGATGTAGTCCTTGTAGAGCTTGTCCGCGAACCAGCGGGACTTCCAGTCGGTCGAGATGCCGAGCCGGAACCCAGTGGGGTGAACCTTCTGACCCATTACTCGGCGTCCTCCGTCTTGCTCTGCGCTTCGGCCGGTGCGGCCTCCGTGGCCGGGGCGGCCTTCTTAGCCGCGGCCTTCCTCGGTGCTGCCGGCGCGACCGCTTCGACCGCCACGGTGATGTGGCACGTGCGCTTGCGGATGCGGTAGGCCCGACCCTGGGCCCGCGGCTGGAACCGCTTCATCGTCGGGCCCTCGTCCACGAAGGCCTCACTGACGAGCAGCGCGTCGGGGTCCAGCCGCTCGTTGTTCTCCGCGTTGGCGATCGCGCTAGCGAGCACCTTGTACACCTGCTCGCTCGCAGCCTGCGGCGCGAACTGCAGCACCGTGAGCGCCTCCTTCGCGGGCAGGCCGCGGACGAGGTTGACCACCCGGCGCGCCTTCATCGGCGAGATGCGCACGTGCCGCGCAACCGCCCGCGCGCCCGGAAGCACCGGAGCGTCGCCCTTTCCTGGCATCGCTGTAACCCCTTGTTCCCTCTATCCGTATGCCTGGCGGCGTCAGCGCCGACGGCTCTTCCGGTCGTCCTTCTCGTGACCCTTGAACGTGCGGGTCAGCGCGAACTCGCCGAGCTTGTGCCCGACCATCGCCTCGGTCACGAACACCGGGACGTGCTTGCGTCCGTCGTGCACGGCGATCGTGTGCCCCAGCATCTCGGGGATGATCGTCGAGCGCCGCGACCAGGTCTTGATCACGTTCTTGGAGCCCTTGTCGTTCTGAACTTCCACCTTCTTGAGCAGGTGGTCGTCGACGAACGGGCCCTTCTTCAGGCTGCGAGGCATGTCTTATCTCCCTCAGCCGCGCTTACGCGTGGCGTAGCGACGGCGGACGATCAGCCGGTCACTCGGCTGGCCCTTACGGCGGGTGCGGCCCTCGGGCTTACCCTGCGGGTTGACCGGGTGGCGACCACCGGAGGTCTTACCCTCACCACCACCGTGCGGGTGGTCGACCGGGTTCATGGCGACACCACGGACGGTCGGGCGCTTGCCCTTCCACCGCATACGGCCGGCCTTGCCCCAGTTGATGTTCGACTGATCGGCGTTGCCGATCTCGCCGACGCTGGCGCGGCAGCGCACGTCCACCCGCCGGATCTCGCCGGACGGCATACGCAGTGTCGCGTACGCGCCCTCGCGGCCGAGCAGCTGGATGCCGACGCCGGCGGAACGGGCCAGCTTGGCCCCGCCACCCGGACGCAGCTCCACGTTGTGGATCGTGGTACCGACCGGGATGTTGCGCAGCGGCAGGTTGTTACCCGGCTTGATGTCGGCGCCCGGACCGGACTCGACGCGGTCGCCCTGCTTCATGTCCTTCGGCGCGAGGATGTAGCGCTTCTCGCCGTCGGCGTAGTGCAGCAGCGCGATGCGCGCCGTGCGGTTCGGGTCGTACTCGATGTGAGCGACCTTCGCCGGCACGCCGTCCTTGTCGACCCGCTTGAAGTCGATCAGACGGTACTGACGCTTGTGACCGCCACCGTGGTGCCGCGTGGTGATCCGGCCGTGGGCGTTACGCCCGCCCTTCTTCGGCAACGGAGCCAGCAGCGACTTCTCCGGCGTGGACCGGGTGATCTCGGCGAAGTCCGCGACACTCGAGCCACGTCGGCCCGGCGTCGTCGGCTTGTACTTACGGATAGCCATTGTCTACACCCCTCAGCTGACCGGGCCGCCGAAGGCCTCGATACGGTCACCGTCAGCCAGCTTCACGATCGCCCGCTTGGTCGCCTTGCGCTGACCGAAGCCGGTCTTGGTGCGCTTGCGCTTACCCTGGCGGTTGAGCGTGTTGACCGTCAGGACGCGGACGTTGAAGATCTGCTGGATAGCGATCTTGATCTCGGTCTTGTTCGCGTCCGGGTGCACCAGGAAGGTGTACCAGTTCCGGTTCAGCTCGCTGTAGCTCTTCTCCGAGACGACCGGCGCCACGATGATGTCGCGCGGGTCGGCGATCGTGCTCACTTGCCACCCTCCTCGGTGGTCTCGGCGGGCACGCCCAGGAACTCGTCCAGGGCGTCCTTGGTGAAGACCACGTCGTCGGCCACGAGCACGTCGTACGTGTTCAGCTGGCCGGACTCGATCAGGTGCACGCGCGGCTCATTGCGCAGCGACACCCAGTTCAGCTCGTCGGTGCTGCTCAGCACGACCAGGACCCGACGGGCCTCGGTGAGCTTGGTCAGCGTGGCCAGGGCCGCCTTGGTCGACGGCTTCTCGCCCGAGACGAACGCCTCGACGACGTGCACCTGCCCGGCGCGGGCCCGGTCGGAGAGGGCACCCCGCAGAGCGGCGGCCTTCATCTTCTTCGGGGTCCGCTGGCTGTAGTCGCGCGGCACGGGACCGTGCACGACGCCACCGCCGGCGAACTGCGGCGCGCGGATCGAGCCCTGCCGGGCGCGACCGGTGCCCTTCTGCTTGTACGGCTTCTTGCCGCCACCGGCGACCTCGCCGCGGGTCTTGGCCTTGTGCGTGCCCTGTCGGGCCGCCGCGAGCTGGGCCACCACGACCTGGTGCATCAGCGCGACGTTGGCCTGCACGTCGAAGATGTCCTCCGGCAGCTCCACGGAGCCGCTGGTGGTGCCTTCGACGGTGCGCACGTCAACGGTGGTCACTTGGCCGCACCGCCCTTCTTCACCTTGCTCTTGGCCGCGGTACGGACCAGAACGAGCGCGCCCTTGGGACCAGGAATGGCACCCCGGACGAGCAGCAGGTTGTTCTCGGTGTCGACCGCCTGGACGGTGAGGTTCTGCACGGTGTACCGAACGCCACCCATACGGCCGGCCATCCGGGTGCCCTTGAAGACACGCCCCGGAGTGGCGCAGGCGCCGATGGAGCCGGGCGAGCGGTGCTTGCGCTCGACGCCGTGACCGGCGCCCAGGCCGTGGAAGCCGTGCCGCTTCATCGGGCCGGCGTAGCCCTTGCCCTTGGTCTTGCCGGTGACGTCGATGGTGACGCCGGCCGGGAACTCCTCGACAGTGACTTCCTGCCCGAGCGAGTATTCCCCGGCGTCAGTGGTGCGCAGCTCGACGATGTGCCGGCGCGGCGCCACGTCCGCCTTGGCGTAGTGCCCGCTGACCGGCTTCTTGACCTTGCGCGGGTCGATGGTGCCGTACGCGAGCTGGACCGCGGAGTAACCGTCCTTCTCGGCGCTACGAACCTGGCTGATGACGCACGGGCCGGCCTCGACCACGGTCACGGGAACAACGCGGTTGTTCTCCCAGACCTGGGTCATGCCGAGCTTGGCGCCCAGGATCCCCTTGACTTGCCTGTCCATTTGTCCGGTCCCTACAGCTTGATCTCGATGTCGACGCCAGCCGGCAGGTCGAGGCGCATGAGCGAGTCGACCGTCTTCGGGGTCGGGTCGATGATGTCGATCAGCCGCTTGTGAGTGCGCATCTCGAAGTGCTCGCGCGAGTCCTTGTACTTGTGCGGCGAGCGGATAACGCAGAAACGGTTGATCTCCGTGGGCAGCGGCACCGGGCCCGCGACCTGCGCCCCGGTGCGCGTCACCGTCTCGACGATCTTCCGAGCCGAGGAGTCGACGACCTCGTGGTCATAGGCCTTGAGCCGGATGCGGATCTTCTGTCCCGCCATGGTGGCTTCTGTTCCTTCTCTCGATGCCGCTGTGTTGCGGGCGCCTGTACCGGCTGGTACAGGCCCACTTCGCCGACCCCCGCGGTCGGGCGTGTCGCGCCCTCGGGCCGAGCTCCGCCCCTACGTACCGGAGTGGTGCTGACCGCACTGGGGGTCAAGGCGCCGATCGCACTACCGCGACCTGAACGCCGCGCGAGGGTGGTTGGCGACTGGGCCGCCAACCACCCTACGCTCGACTGCCTCGCCACCCGGAGGTTCAGCGAAAGCCGAACACAGGCGACGAACTGTCGTTACGCAACCTGACTAGTATGCCGCACGACCGGCGGCGGGTCTAATCGGGGTTACCTAGTTCACTTGTTAATCTTGGTGACGAACCCGGCGCCGACGGTGCGGCCACCCTCGCGGATCGCGAACTTGAGGTTCTCCTCCATGGCGATGGGCTGGATCAGCTTCACCGACATGGACGTGTTGTCACCCGGCATGACCATCTCGGTGCCCTCGGGGAGGGTGACGACACCGGTGACGTCCGTGGTCCGGAAGTAGAACTGGGGACGGTAGTTCTGGAAGAACGGGGTGTGACGGCCACCCTCCTCCTTGGAGAGGATGTAGACCGTCGCCTCGAACTCCGTGTGCGGGGTGTTCGAGCCCGGCTTCACGACGACCATGCCGCGCTCGACCTCGTCGCGCTTGGTACCACGCAGCAGCAGGCCGACGTTCTCACCTGCGCGGGCGTCGTCCAGGGTCTTCCGGAACATCTCGATCGCGGTGACCTTGGTCTTGAAGCTCTTCTCCTTGATACCGACGAGCTCAACATCCTCGTTCGGCAGGAGAACGCCGCGCTCCACGCGACCGGTGACGACGGTGCCACGACCGGTGATCGTGAAGACGTCCTCAACGGGCATCAGGAACGGCTTGTCAACCTCGCGCTCCGGCTGCGGGATCGAGGTGTCGACAGCGGTCATCAGGTCCAGCAGCTTGCCGGTCCACTCGGGGTCACCCTCGAGGGCCTTCAGCGCCGAAACCCGAACGACCGGCAGGTCGTCACCCGGGTACTCCTGCGAGGAGAGCAGCTCACGGACCTCGAGCTCGACGAGCTCCAGGAGCTCCTCGTCATCGACCATGTCGCTCTTGTTGAGCGCCACGACGATGTACGGCACACCGACCTGACGGGCCAGCAGCACGTGCTCGCGGGTCTGCGGCATCGGGCCGTCGGTCGCCGCGACCACCAGGATCGCGCCGTCCATCTGCGCGGCACCGGTGATCATGTTCTTGATGTAGTCGGCGTGCCCAGGGCAGTCGACGTGCGCGTAGTGCCGCGACTCGGTCTGGTACTCGACGTGCGCGATCGAGATCGTGATACCGCGGGCCTTCTCCTCCGGCGCCTTGTCGATCTCGTCGAACGGCGTGTAGGGGTTCAGGTCCGGGTACTGGTCGTGCAGGACCTTGGTGATGGCCGCCGTCAGCGTCGTCTTACCGTGGTCGATGTGACCAATGGTGCCGATGTTGACGTGCGGCTTAGTCCGCTCGAACTTAGCCTTCGCCACTGGTGTCCTCCTGTGGACTTCTTGGTTCGTACGCCCGGCGCGCCGGTCGGCGCTTAGGACTCTGTCGACAGCCTTTCCGGCCCGGAGGCCGGAGAGCCTTTGTGGGTTCTGCGGCGATGAAGCCTACAGGCCCGGTCTCACGCGATCCGATCGTGGTGGCCGCGGGCGGGTTAACCCTCCCGCGACCAACCACGAATCACCTGCTCAGAGCGCTACTCGCCCGTTGCCTTGGCGATGATCTCCTTCGCGACGCTCTGCGGAACCTCGGCGTAGGAGTCGAACTGCATGCTGTAGCTAGCCCGGCCCTGGGTCTTCGACCGCAGGTCGCCGACGTAGCCGAACATCTCCGACAACGGCACCAGGGCCCGGACGATGCGGGCGCCGCTGCGCTCCTCCATCGCCTGGATGATGCCGCGGCGGGAGTTGAGGTCACCGATGACGTCACCCATGTTCTCCTCAGGAGTGGTGACTTCAACGGCCATCATCGGCTCGAGCAGTGCCGGATCGGCCTTGCGGGCCGCGTCCTTCATCACCATCGAGCCGGCGATCTTGAATGCCATTTCCGACGAGTCGACCTCGTGGTACTGGCCATCCAGCAGGGTCAGCTTCACGCCGACCAGCGGGAAGCCCGCCAGGATGCCGTACTGCAGCGCGTCCTGCGCACCGGCGTCCACCGAGGGGATGAACTCCCGGGGGATGCGGCCGCCGCTGACGGCGTTGGCGAACTCGTAGGTCGGCGAGTCGTTGTCCAGCGGAAGCGGCTCGACGCTCACGATCACGCGGGCGTACTGGCCGGAACCACCGGTCTGCTTCTTGTGGGTGTACTCGACCTTGTCCACCTTGCGGCGGATGGTCTCGCGGTACGCCACCTGCGGCTTGCCGACGTTGGCCTCGACGTTGAACTCGCGGCGCATCCGGTCGACCAGGATGTCCAGGTGAAGCTCACCCATGCCGGAGATGACCGTCTGACCGGTCTCCTCGTCCAACTGGACGCGGAAGGTCGGGTCTTCCTCGGCCAGGCGCTGGATGGCCGTGCCCAGCTTCTCCTGGTCGGACTTGGTCTTCGGCTCGATCGCCACCGAGATGACCGGCTCCGGGAAGGTCATCGACTCCAGGATGACCGGGTTCGCCGGGTCGGAGAGAGTGTCGCCGGTGGTGGTCTGCTTGAGACCCTGCACGGCGATGATGTCGCCGGCCTGCGCCGACGGACGCTCTTCCCGCTTGTTGGCGTGCATCTGGTAGATCTTGCCGATGCGCTCCTTGCGGTCCTTGGTGGAGTTGACCACCTGGGAACCGGAATCGAGCGTGCCGGAGTAGACCCGCACGTAGGTGAGCTTGCCCAGGTGCTTGTCCGTCTGGATCTTGAAGGCCAGGCCGGAGAAGGGCTCCGAGTTGGACGGCTTACGCAGCAGCGGGGTCTCGCCGTCGGTGGCCGTACCCTCGATCGCCGGAACGTCCAGCGGCGACGGCAGGAAGTCGACAACGGCGTCGAGCATGGGCTGAACGCCCTTGTTCTTGAACGCCGAGCCGCAGAGCACCGGGTTGGCCTTGCCGGCGATGGTGGCACGCCGGATAGCGGCCTTGATCTCCTCGACGGAGATCTCGTCGCCCTCCAGGTACTTCTCCATCACCGCGTCGTCGACGTCGGCGAGGGTCTCCATCAGCTTCTCGCGCCACTCGGCAGCGGAGTCGGCCAGCTCGGCCGGGATCTCCTCGACCGCGTAGTCCTCACCCTTTTGGGTCTCCCCGCGCCAGGTGAGCGCGCGCATGCCGATCAGGTCGACGACACCGATGTGGTCACCCTCGAGCCCGATCGGGATCTGGAGCACCAGCGGGGTGGCGTTCAACCGGTCGATCATCATCTGCACGCAGCGGAAGAAGTCGGCGCCGGTCCGGTCGAGCTTGTTGACGAAGCACATACGCGGGACGTTGTACTTGTCGGCCTGCCGCCAGACGTTCTCCGTCTGCGGTTCCACGCCGGCGACACCGTCGTATACCGCTACCGCACCATCCAGGACCCGCAGCGACCGCTCGACCTCGACCGTGAAGTCGACGTGGCCGGGCGTGTCGATGATCTGGATCGTGTGGTCTTTCCACTCACACTTGGTAGCAGCGGAGGTGATGGTGATACCACGCTCCTGCTCCTGCTCCATCCAGTCCATGACGGCAGCGCCCTCGTGGACCTCACCGATCTTGTACGTGATGCCGGTGTAGAACAGGATTCGCTCGGTGGTCGTGGTCTTACCGGCATCGATGTGCGCCATGATGCCGATGTTGCGTACCTTGGCGAGCGCGTCTGCGGCGGCCACTTCAATCCCTACTTATCGTCGTCTCGACACAACTGGTGGCGGTTCCGGCGCCCGGAGGCGCCGGAACCAGGGTGTTACCAGCGGTAGTGCGCGAAGGCCTTGTTCGACTCGGCCATCTTGTGCGTGTCCTCGCGCCGCTTGACGGCGGCACCGAGGCCGTTGCTCGCGTCCAGCAGCTCGTTCATCAGCCGCTCGACCATCGTCTTCTCGCGCCGGGCGCGGGAGTACGTGACCAGCCAGCGCAGGCCCAGCGTGGTCGCCCGGGTCGGGCGGACCTCGACCGGCACCTGGTAGGTGGCGCCACCGACACGACGGCTGCGCACCTCGAGGGTCGGCTTGACGTTGTCCATCGCCCGCTTGAGGGTGACGACCGGGTCGGTGCCGGACTTCTCGCGGCAGCCCTCGAGGGCCGCGTACACGATGGTCTCGGCGAGCTGACGCTTGCCGCGGAGCAGGATCTTGTTCACCAACTGGGTGACCAGCGGCGAGTTGTACACCGGGTCAGCGACCAGTGGCCGCCGCGGAGCGGGTCCTTTACGCGGCATGTCAGCTCTTCTCCTTCTTCGCGCCGTAACGGCTGCGCGCCTGCTTGCGGTTGCGGACGCCCTGGGTGTCCAGCGAGCCGCGAACGATCTTGTAACGCACGCCGGGGAGGTCCTTCACCCGGCCGCCGCGAACGAGCACGATCGAGTGCTCCTGCAGGTTGTGACCGACGCCGGGGATGTAGGCGGTCACCTCGATCTGGCTGCTGAGCTTCACGCGAGCGACCTTGCGCAGCGCCGAGTTCGGCTTCTTCGGGGTGGTGGTGTACACGCGGGTGCACACGCCGCGCCGCTGAGGGGAACCCTTCAGCGCCGGGGTCTTGGTCTTGGTCGTCTTCGCCTGGCGGCCCTTTCGGACCAGCTGCTGGATCGTGGGCACCGGGTTTCTCCGCTCCCTTCGGCCGCATCCGCGGCCGCGCCGTCTGCTCGTTAGCCGGCCTGATGACCGGCTCTCCTACATTCCGACCAGGGTCGCCTTGCGGAGACCCCGGCACCCGCGGTCGGGCGTGTCGCCCTCGTCACGGCCCCGTTGCGACGCTCTCGCGTTCGTACCGGGTTTTGTCACCGGCGCGCGGGTCGCCCCGCTCCGGATCCTTGGCTTGTCGTGCCGCCGTCCGTAAGCCGGAAACAGCGCACGCACGAGTTGCCCGGGCATGCCCGGGCACAAGGGGAAAGAGTACCTACCACAACCGCCCAGGTCAAAACGGAATGGCCCGGCGACTGTCTCACACCAGCCGGCCGGATCCCGTCCTGCCCCGTCGCCCGCGATGGGCACCTACGAATACAAGTGTACCGGCTTCCCCGCAGAAGCACCCATCGCCCCCGGGGTGACCGGAAGCCTTCCGCGGAAAACCGCCGTCAGGTGCCGGATCTGTCGGTGATCACCCTCACGTCAGTGTGAGAAGCAGGGCAAGACCCAGGCCCAGCAGGCTGAGCAGCGCCCCCGCCGCGCCGCAGCTGATCCCTGCCATCGCCAGCCCGCGACCGGTGAACTGGACCGCGGAGGGGGCGGTCGGCCGCCGGATCTGTCGCCGGCCGAGCAGCCCGATGATGACCGCCGCCCCGCCGGCCAGCACACCCAGCGCGGCGAAAGCCCCAGAGGCCCAGGCCCCGCCGTCGTTCTTGAAAGCCACTCCGAAGCAGATCACCAGCAGTGAGACCAGAAGTGAGGCGATCCCCGCAACCAGCGCCCCGATGGCCAGCCCGGAGGTGACCGGTGCCACGTCCAGGTGCACGACGCCGAACGGCGTACCCGAAACCGCCTCCACCCGCTTCGGCGGCCGGCGTTGGTCGTCGGTGGGCGGCGGTACGGAACGCCCCGGTGCGCCACCACCCCACCCGGGACCGTGCCCCGGCGGCGGCGGTCCCCAGCCGGGCGGCGGCCCGGACGACGGCGGGCCCCAGCCGGGCGGCGCAGACGGCCCGGACGGCGACGGGCCCCACCCGGGCGGCGCAGACGGCGCAGACGGGTACGGACCCCAGCCTGGAGGCACAGCCGGTGCGGACGAGGACGGGCCCCAGCCGTACGGCACTCCCGAACCAGCCGGCGGCGGGCCCCAGCCGGGCGGCGCACCCGGCCCGGAGGTGGGCGGGCCCCAGACCTGCGGCGTCGAGGTCGGTGCGCTGGAGGCCGGGTACGGCTGGTCGGAGCCGGGCGTCGTGGTGGCGCCCCAGCCGTTCGGACCCGAACCGGGAGGCGGCGTCGCAGGGGGCTGCGGGCCCGGGTTGGACGCCGGCTGGTGGGTCTCGTCGCTCGGGCCGGGTCGCGCCCAGTCGCTCGGCTCGGGTGGCGGAGCCGGCACGTCCGGCGGGCCGGCCGGTTCGTCCGCAGGGGGCCGCGCCGGTTCCGTCACGAGGTCCTCCTGTCGAAAGGCCGCCACCGTCACACGGTGGACACCGGCCAGGCTACCGCCGGCAGCACCGCCGCCCGCGCCGGGCGCGGCCACCGGTGGCTCAGTCCATGTTCGCGGGGTAGTCGTGGCCGAACGGGGCGCCGGCCAACCGGACCACCCCGATGACCACAGCGGCCACGACGCTGACCGCGACCAGCACCAGGCCCGTCCAGGCCATCCACTCCCCGCGCCGCAGCCAGACGCCACCGGTCAGGAAACCCCCTGAGGCGTACGCCTCCCGGCGCGCCTGCCGGGCCAGTTGCAGGGCCACAGTGGCCGGCACCACGCCACCGATGAACAACCCGGTCAGCATGCCGAGCAGGCCCAGCGCGAAGACCGCCCGTGCCTTCGTGGCGCGGGCCGGGTCCGGGTCGAGCGGGTGGCGCACGCCCTGCTGGGCGACGGACACCTGCCCGGGTGCGGTCGTCATCCCCCCATCATGCCGAACCCGGCGCAAGCGGTGGGTTGGCACGGACACGACGAGGCCCCCGGCTTTCACCGGGGGCCTCGTCGTGTGACTGGTGCTTAGCGGTACGACCCGAAGTCGAAGTCGTCCAGCGGCACTGCCTGCCCGCCGGCCGGCCCGAACCCGTAGTCGGTCTCCGGGTAACCGGTCATCGAGTAGACCTTGGCCTTGGCCTCCTCGGTCGGCTCGACCCGGACGTTGCGGTACTTGCTGATGCCGGTACCGGCCGGGATGAGCTTTCCGATGATCACGTTCTCCTTGAGGCCGACCAGCGAGTCGCTGCGCGAGTTGATCGCAGCGTCGGTCAGCACCCGGGTGGTCTCCTGGAAGGAGGCCGCCGAGAGCCAGGAGTCGGTGGCCAGCGAGGCCTTGGTGATACCCATCAGCACCGGACGACCAGCGGCGGGCTCGCCGCCCTCCGAGACGAGCCGGCGGTTCTCCGACTCGAACAGCGCCCGGTCGACGAGCACACCCGGCAGGAACTCGGTCGAGCCGGAGTCGATGACCGTCACCCGCTTGAGCATCTGGCGGATGATGATCTCGATGTGCTTGTCGTGGATGAGCACACCCTGCGAGCGGTAGACCTCCTGGACCTCACTGGTCAGGTGGACCTGGACCGCCCGCGGACCCATGATCCGCAGCAGCTCGTGCGGGTCGATGGTGCCCTCGGTCAGCTTCTCGCCGACCGCGACGTGACCGCCGTCGTGGGTACGGAGCTTGACCCGCTTCGAGATCTTGTCGTAGACGATCTCTTCGCTGCCGTCGTCCGGCACCACGATGATCTTGCGCGAGCGCTCGCCGTCCTCGATCCGGATCCGACCGGGGGTGTCGGCGATGGGCGCCTTACCCTTCGGGACCCGAGCCTCGAAGATCTCCTGAACACGCGGCAGACCCTGGGTGATGTCCTCACCCGCGACACCACCGGTGTGGAAGGTACGCATCGTCAGCTGCGTACCGGGCTCACCGATGGACTGGGCGGCGATGATGCCGACCGCCTCGCCGATGTCGACCGACTTACCGGTCGGCAGCGACCGGCCGTAGCAGGCCGCGCAGACGCCCAGCTTCGACTCGCAGGTGAGCACGCTGCGCACCCGGACCGTCTCCACACCAGCGGCGACAATCTTGTCGACCCCGATGGAGTTGATGTCCTGACCGCGCTCGGCCACCACGGTGCCGTCCGGCCCCTTGATGTCGTCCGCGAGCGTACGGGCGTGCACGCTGGTCTCGGCGTGGGTGTGGACGACGAGCTTGCCGTCCAGCTTCTCGCCGATCTGCATCGGGATCGCCCGGTCGGTGCCGCAGTCCTCTTCGCGGATGATGACGTCCTGCGAGACGTCCACCAGACGACGGGTCAGGTAACCCGAGTCGGCGGTCCGCAGCGCGGTGTCGGCAAGACCCTTACGGGCACCGTGCGTGGAGATGAAGTACTCCAGCACGGACAGACCCTCCCGGTAGCTGGCCTTGATCGGCCGCGGGATGATCTCGCCCTTGGGGTTGGCCACCAGACCACGGATCGCCGCGATCTGCCGGAGCTGGAGCAGGTTACCGCGAGCACCCGAGTTGATCATCTTCCACAGCGGGTTCTCCTGCGGCAGCGCGGTGTCCATCTCCTTGGCGACCTCGTTGGTCGCCTTGGTCCAGATCTCGATGAGCTCGCCGCGACGCTCCTCGGCGGTCATCAGACCACGCTGGTACTGCTTGTCGATCTGGTCGGCGTCCTTCTCGTACTTCGCCAGGATCTCCGCCTTACGCGGCGGAGCGATGACGTCCTCCATGCCGATCGTCACGCCGGACCAGGTGGCCCAGTGGAAACCGGCCTCCTTGAGCCCGTCCAGGGTGGCGGCCAGCGCCACCTTGGGGAAGCGCTCGGCGAGGTCGTTGACGATCGCGGAGAGCTGACCCTTGCGGATCTCGTAGTTCACGAAGCGGTAGCCCTGCGGCAGCGTCTCGTTGAACAGCACCCGGCCCAGGGTGGTCTCCACGGTCAGCGGGTCACCCTCGACCCAGCCCTCCGGGGCGGTCCACGCCTCGGCACCAGAGCCGTTGTCGACCCCGACCACGTCACGCAGACGGATCTTCACCGGCGCCTGCAGGTGCAGCTCGCCGTTGTCGAAGGCCATCCGCGCCTCGGCGTCCGAGCTGAACGCCCGGCCCTCGCCCTTCTCACCGGCGGTGAGGTGGGTGAGGTGGTACAGACCGATGACCATGTCCTGGGTAGGCATGGTGACCGGCTTACCGTCGGCCGGCTTGAGGATGTTGTTCGACGACAGCATCAGGATCCGCGCCTCGGCCTGAGCCTCGGCGGACAGCGGCACGTGCACCGCCATCTGGTCACCGTCGAAGTCGGCGTTGAACGCGGTGCAGACCAGCGGGTGGATCTGGATCGCCTTGCCCTCGACCAGCTGCGGCTCGAAGGCCTGGATGCCCAGGCGGTGCAGGGTCGGCGCCCGGTTGAGCAGCACCGGGTGCTCGCCGATGACCTCTTCCAGCACGTCCCACACGACCGGGCGCTGACGCTCGACCATCCGCTTGGCGGACTTGATGTTCTGTGCGTGGTTGAGGTCGACCAGCCGCTTCATCACGAAGGGCTTGAACAGCTCCAGCGCCATCTGCTTGGGCAGACCGCACTGGTGCAGCTTGAGCTTCGGGCCGACCACGATGACCGAACGGCCGGAGTAGTCGACGCGCTTGCCCAGCAGGTTCTGGCGGAACCGGCCCTGCTTGCCCTTGAGCATGTCAGACAGCGACTTGAGCGGGCGGTTACCCGGGCCGGTGACCGGCCGGCCGCGACGGCCGTTGTCGAACAGCGCGTCGACGGCCTCCTGGAGCATCCGCTTCTCGTTGTTGACGATGATCTCGGGCGCGCCGAGGTCGATCAGCCGCTTGAGGCGGTTGTTCCGGTTGATCACGCGGCGGTACAGGTCGTTCAGGTCGGAGGTCGCGAAGCGGCCACCGTCGAGCTGCACCATCGGGCGCAGGTCCGGCGGGATGACCGGGACGCAGTCCAGCACCATGCCGAGCGGGGAGTTGCGGGTGTTCAGGAACGCCGCGACGACCTTGAGTCGCTTGAGCGCCCGGATCTTCCGCTGACCCTTGCCGGACCGGATGGTCTCCCGCAGGCTCTCGGCCTCGGCGTCGAGGTCCATGTTCTGGACCAGCGCCTTGATCGCCTCGGCGCCCATGGAACCGGTGAAGTACTCACCGAACCGGTCGCGCAGCTCGCGGTAGAGCAGCTCGTCGGTGACCAGCTGCTTCGGCTCCAGCTTGCGGAAGGTGTCCAGCACCTCGTCCAGGCGGTCGATCTCGCGCTGGGCCCGGTCGCGGATCTGGCGCATCTCGCGCTCTCCGCCCTCCTTGACCTTGCGCCGGACGTCCGCCTTGGCACCCTCGGCCTCCAGCTCGGCCAGGTCGGCCTCGAGCTTGGCGGCCCGCTTCTCGATCTCCGAGTCGCGGCTGTTCTCGGACTGCCGCTTCTCAGCCAGGATCTCGTTCTCGATCGTCGAGAGGTCGCGGTGACGCGACTCCGCGTCCACGCTCGTCACGACGTACGAGGCGAAGTAGATGATCTTCTCGAGGTCCTTGGGAGCGAGGTCCAGCAGGTAACCCAGCCGGCTCGGAACGCCCTTGAAGTACCAGATGTGGGTCACCGGAGCGGCGAGCTCGATGTGCCCCATCCGCTCACGGCGGACCTTGGAGCGAGTCACCTCGACGCCGCAGCGCTCACAGATGATGCCCTTGAACCGAACGCGCTTGTACTTACCGCAGTAGCACTCCCAGTCCCGCTGCGGACCGAAGATCTTCTCGCAGAAGAGCCCGTCCTTTTCCGGCTTCAGGGTGCGGTAGTTGATCGTCTCAGGCTTCTTGACCTCGCCGTGCGACCACTGACGGATGTCGTCGGCGGTGGCGAGACCAATGCGCAGCTCGTCGAAGAAGTTGACGTCGAGCACTATGTCCCCTATGTCGTCGTCTGTACTGCTAATTCTCGGGTGGGGTCGGGGGGCGGCGAGCCCGCCCCCCCCCCCGAAACAAAGAACACATCGACCCAGGACGGCTCGCGGCCGGTCCGGGGGTTGACCAGCTCCACAACGGCCCCGAA